>JBBSGR010000094.1:0-1009 GCA_038253945.1 Gaiellales bacterium | reverse complement strand
CTAGCTGAAGGCTTTCCTCCGAAAGCCGCGTCGCCTCGGGGTAGTCGCCCTGAATCAAGGCGAATGCGGACGCGGACGTGGCGACCTGGGCTCGAAGAGGAGCCGGTTGCTCGGCACTCGCCGCCAGCACCTCATTCGCCGCCAGGACCTTGTCGAGCCAGCTCCGAGCTTCGATGATATGGCCGCGCACGTACCAGAACCGCGTCAGGGCGATCGACAACCGTAACTCGAGCTCCGCCTCATCGGCACCTCCCAGCCAGGTCAAGGCTGAGCGGAAGTTGTCGTGCTCGGCATCCAACCTGCTTAGCCACACCGTCTGATTCGGGCCCCTCAACTCGACTGCGGCTCGCTCGGCGAGCGCGAGGAAGTGATCGACGTGCCGACGCCGGATGGAATCGCCCGCGCCCGTTTGCTCGAGCTGCTCTACCGCGTAGTCGCTAATCGTCTCGAGCATGAAGAAGCGACGAGCGTGCGTGTGCCGCAGCAGGCTCTTGTCGACGAGCGACTGGAGCTGGTCGAGTTCGGCTGCGGCGACGTCTTCGGCTGCTTCGAGGTCGAAGCTGCCCGGGAAGACGGCGAGCCGCGCGAAGAGCGGCCGCTCCATTTCGTCGAGCAAGCCGTAGCTCCACGCGATCGTGTTCCGAAGCGTCCGCTGACGCTCAGGCAGATCGCGGGCACCGGTGGCGAGCAGGTCAAGCCGGCGCTCGAGGCGGGAGAGGATCTGGCCTGGCGTGAGGACCTTCACGCGCGCGGCGGCCAGCTCGAGGGCAAGCGGCAGTCCGTCGAGCCGCCGGCAGATCTCGGCCACGCCGTCCCCGGGCTCGAAGCGAGGATCCAGCTGCCGCGCGCGAGCGACGAAGAGCTCGACCGCGTCCGCGGTCGGGAGCGGAGGCACGACGTACTCGTGCTCGGCGGCGAGCGCGAGGCGCTCCCTGCTCGTCGCCAAGATCTTGAGCTGTGGCGCTGCAGCGAGCAGCTCCGCAAGCCGGGGTGCCGTTTCGACGAGGTG
>JBBSGR010000093.1:0-1030 GCA_038253945.1 Gaiellales bacterium | reverse complement strand
GGGGCGGCGGAGGTCGTAGACCGAGCCGATGCGGGCGGGATTGTTGCCGGGCACGATCAGGACGAGCCGGTTCGTCGCGAAGACGACCGGCTTCTGCAGCAGGCCTTGGTGGTACAGGAGCTCCGGATACTTCGGGCTCGCAGCCGCGTAGACGTCCGCCGGGGCGCCCTGCTGGAGTTGGAGCGCGAGCTGGTCGGAGCCGGCGAAGTTGTAGTGCGGCGTCGGCGAGATCTGGGGGAAGACGCCCGTGAGCGAGGCCGCCGCGAAGACGGTGACCGGCGACGCGGCTGTCGTCGCGGCCGGGAGTGCGAACGCGCAGAGGAGCGCGGCGACGAGCGCCCGCCTCATCGCTCGACCATGATCGAGGTGGACTTCACGACCGCGGAGGCCGGCATCCCGCGCTCGAGCCCGAGATCGGCGACCGCATCGGCGGTGACGATCGCGGTGATCGCGGCCGGCTCGGTCACCGCGATCTTCACCTCGGCGAGCAGGCCGTCGACGCGCACAGACTCGACCACCCCGGCAAGGCGGTTCCGGGCGCTCAGGCCGTGGCTCTCGGCGCCGCGCAGCCGTTCGATCTCGACCACGTCCACGACGCGGCGATTGGCCGAGTCGCGCTCGACGCGGATCCGTCCCTGGCGGTCCCACCGGCGGAGCGTGTCGAGACTGACGCCGAGAGCCCGGGCCGCCTGGCCGGCCGTGTAGACCGCTTTTGCCATCCCCGCGACCATAATGCATCGGCGTTGCCTGTGCACAATTCTCGCTAGAGTCCTCCTTACCGGGGTGCCCCGCTCGGGGGCTGAGATCACACCCGTAGAACCTGATCCGGTTCGTACCGGCGAAGGGAGAGCGATCAACCCGTTGACTACGCATTGGAGTTCATGGGCGGAGCCGAGCATCGCTCGAGCGCAGCCCACGACATGCTCGACCGAAGCGAAGTGAGAAGGAGGGGGCTCACGGGGGAACCATGGGTTCACCCGTGCTAGCGAACTGGGGAATCGAGCCCGTCCCGGAGCGCCTGCGCGTGCTC
>JBBSGR010000092.1:0-1058 GCA_038253945.1 Gaiellales bacterium | reverse complement strand
TCCTCGACCGCGAGATCGCCTTGATCGAGAAGGCGCTCGCCGAGCAGCTGCTCGCCTCGACGGAGATGCGGCGGCTGCTCACCTTGCCTGGGGTTAACTTCGTCACCGCCGCAGCGCTGCTCGCTGCGATCGGCGAAATCGGCCGTTTCCCGACCGCCCGGCAGCTCGGTCAGCTACCTCGGGCTCGACCCGCGCGTCAGCCAATCCGGCAGCGAACCGGCCCGGCAGGGCCGGATCAGTAAGCAGGGTCCGGGTGAGACAGGACAGGTGCTGGTCGAGGCGGCCTGGCAGGCCGCCCGCGCACCCGGGCCGCTGCGCGCCTTCCACCAACGGGTCGCCGCCCGCCGCGGCGGCAAGATCGCGACCGTCGCGGTCGCCCGCAAACTCGCCGTGATCGCCTGGCACATGCTCAGCCGCGGCGAGGACTACGCCTTCGCCCGCCCCTCACTCACCCGCGAGAAGATCCGCCGGCTCGAGCTGCTGACCGGCGCCCAACGCCAGAAAGGCAAGCGGATCGGCGTCTGGGTCACGAAGGAGCAGCAGCGGCTCGACAAGGAGCTCGCCGCCCAGGCCGAACTCGCCTACCGCCGACTCGTCCAGGACTGGCAGCCGGCGATCAAGGGCGCGGATGCCGACACCGGGGCGCGCATCTCATCGGCCGTCAAGCGGCCAAGCAGCGCGGCAGGAAGAAGCCCCAGCTCCTGCGCTTTAGCTCGCGGTCAGCCGCGCCCACCCCAACTCTCGCAAAGGAGCCGCCACCCGTCCAGCGACTTGACTTCCATCCGTAGTGACTGATGAACGTCGGCAGGACGTGTTCGAGATGCCGTCGGTTGACGATCAGAAGCAAATCGAGACACTCGCGGCGAACGGTGCCGATCCAGCGTTCGATGAACGCGTTCGCGCGCGGCGCCCGTACCGGTGTCCGGATCGTCCGGATGTCCTCGGAGCGGAACACCTCGTCGAACGCCAGGGTGAACTTGCTGTCGCGGTCGTGGATCAAGAATCGGATCGGCTCCGACCGCTCGACAAGCGTTTCGATCATATTCCGTGCCTGCTGG
>JBBSGR010000091.1:0-1063 GCA_038253945.1 Gaiellales bacterium | reverse complement strand
CGCGGTTTCGCCGTCGTTTCGAAGCGCCGGTGTGCTGGCGATCATCGTCGTGATCCGGACGTTCCTCAGTATGGCGTTACAGCTCGAGCTCGAGGGTCGCTGGCCGTGGCAGCGGGCTCCTGCGGGCGCGAGATGACCGATCCACCTCCGCTTTACGCCTAAGACGCTCTCCGCTCGGCTGCGAAGGGTCGAGCGTCGCGTGGGCCAGCGGTCCGGAATGTCACCTGATCGCCACGGCGGTTTCTCGATGGGCTCGGTCGGCGACCCTGGGACGCTTGCCGCCGCCGAGCGCTTCACACCCGGGCGCGAGCCCAGTCGGTCAGCTTCCGTTCGTATTCAGCCGAGATCGAGCCGCTCGGCAGCCTCGGCTCGTGTCCTGTCTCCGCCAGGACGACGATCTCGACCTGATCGCCTCTTGCCCGCCGCCACGCCTCGATGCTCGGCTCGACGGGCGTCCAGCTGTCGTCGTCGCCATAGAAGAGGAGCGTCGGGATCCTGACCTGCGCGAAGACCGGCTCCGGCTCGAAGAACATCTCCTCTGCAATCGCACGCCTCGCCGAGTCCGCCTCGTCCTCTGGAGGCAGTCCGTCAGGCAAGTACGCGAGGTTCCACCAGGGCTCGCGCGCGGCTACGGCGAGCTCGCCGTCCAGGCCGCGGACTTCCTCGCCGCGAGCCCATCTTTCGGCTTGTTCGCGTAGCGCGACCGCACGAGCCGCCGCCTCGGCCCCAAATCCGGCGCGGCGGATCTGCTCGGCGACCGCGTAGCGCATCTGTGCCGCCGGCGTCACGCCTGTCGATGCGAGCAAGACGAGGAAGGCAATGCGCTTCGAGCGTGTCGCGGCGAGCGGTGCCACCCAGCTCCCCTGGCTGATCCCCCACAACCCGACGCGATCGGAGTCGATCGCGTTCGCAAACGCCAGGGCGTCGTGGGCCTGCACGTCGAGCGCGCCGCGTGACGGGTTGCCCGCTGATGCCCCCTCGCCGCGACGATCGAACGTCAGGACGCCGATGCCGGCAGGCGGCAACACGTCGTGCAGGTGCTGGTACAGATACCAGTCGCGCG
>JBBSGR010000090.1:0-1066 GCA_038253945.1 Gaiellales bacterium | reverse complement strand
GACGTGCCTCGACAGGTTGTGGACGGCTGAGTAGGTCATCCGGGCCTCCTTCGAGGCTGTGGGTCTGCGAAGGCTCACAGTCGAAGGAGGGACCCGGATGGGGCTTCACCGTAACGCTCGTCTCGGACTTGCTGGTCGTCGCGCATTGGTCGTGGACGTCGAGGCGGGTCTTTCGTGTCGTGAGGCGGCGAGACGCCGTGGCGTTTCGCCGACGACCGCCTGTAAGTGGTGGCGGCGTTGGTCGGAGGCAACGCTCGAGCAGCAGCGATCGCTGCTCTGTCTCGAAGATCGCTCCTCGCGGCCCCACCGTTGCCCGCGGCTTTTGGCGAGCGGCGAGCAGCAGCGGATCTGCGCCGCCCGGCGTCGCAGCGGCTGGGGGCCACGGTTGATCGCCGGCGAGACCGGGCATCCGCACGCGACGGTCTGGCGGGTGCTGAAGCGGGCCGGTATCTCGCGGCCTGCGAAGACGCCGCGCGAGCAGGCACGGCGCTATGAGTGGCCCTGCCCCGGTGATCTGCTGCACATCGACAGCAAGCGCTTCGTCCGTTTCACACGACCCGGCCACGCCGTCACCGGTGACCGGCAGACGACCAGCGCCGAGAAGCGCCAGCGGGTCGGCTACGAATGGGTGCACTCACTCGTCGACGACCACTCCCGCTACGCCTACAGCGAGCTCCACCGCGACGAGACCGCAGCAACCGTGACCGGCTTCGTCGAACGGGGCCTCGCTCACTTCGCCGACCGCGGCATCGAGGCGAGGCGGCTGCTCTCCGACAACGCCTGGGCCTACCGGCACAACCGCTCGCTCCGCGAACTGCTCGCCGAGCGGGCGATCGAACATCGCTTCATCCGGCCGCGCCGCCCGCAGACCAACGGCAAGGTCGAGCGCTTCCAGCAAACCCTGAAGCGCGAGTGGGCGCTCGGTCAGATCTACCGCAGCTCCGACCACCGCGCCCAGGCGCTGTCACACTGGCTCAGCTACTACAACGAGCGCAGACCACACAGCTCACTCGGCGGCCAGCCACCGATCAGCCGCGTCCACAACGTCCCGAGGCACGACACCTAG
>JBBSGR010000089.1:0-1069 GCA_038253945.1 Gaiellales bacterium | reverse complement strand
GGAAGCCAGCCCTCGCGGTACCGGCTCGGTTTGCGCTCGGGGAATCGCGCATACGCCTGCTTCGCGTCGGTCGTCTCCTCCTCGACGCCGGCGCCGTGCCGTAGCGCGGCCTCGTCCACACTGTAGCCGCCCCAGTCCGGGCCGGTGGAGCGGTCGCGGGCGCCGACTGCGAGCACGAGGCACTGTGCGTCTCCCGCTCCGACGATTACATGCTTCGTCCCGGTGGGGCAGTGCACGAAGTCCCATTGACGAAGCGGACGCTCCTCGCCCTCGACGATCAGCAGCGCCTCCCCGGCCAGCACGAGGAAGTCCTCCTGATCGGCCTCCCAGTGGTACATGGCCATCGGCTCACCCGGGGCGAGGGTGACGAGGTGGATCCCGACCTGTGAGAACTCCGGCTCGCCCTCGAAGATGCAGTAGGCGCCTCTCCCTTTCGAGGGGCGCCAGCGCGCCTCGCGCGCGTTGAGGACGAACCAGCCGTCCTCCGTGGGCACCAGCCCGTGGTCTGTCGTTTCGAGCGGGGCCTCGCGAACCATTCGCGTCATCCTAGACTCGGCCGATGCTGTTTTCACCGGAAGCGCACGAGGCGCTCGCGGATGAGCCGTGGAGCGCGGAGAAGGCCCGGGCGGCGATCGCCTCGATCGTGGCCGACGCAGAGAGCGCGTTCGACGACGGCTGGCCCTTGCACCCGGAGGACGCGGAACCCGATGACGATCCGGCGACGCGGTTCCGAACGGTCTATATCGGCGGCGCCGGGGTCGTGGATGCGATCCACCGCCTCGCGCACCGCGGCTTCGTCGAGTTACGCCGCGACTACGTGCCGTATCTCGAGCGCTCGCTCGAAGCCCCGCCGGACTTTCCCGACGAGAACCCGGAGCGCAGTCTCTGGATGGGCGAGACCGGGATCCGGCTGGTGTTGCAGCGTCTATCGCCTTCGCAGGCGAATCTCGAGCGGCTCGCCGAGCTGATCGCGGCCAACGAGCGCGACGAGCGCTGCGATCTGATGTGGGGCAGCCCCGGCACGATCCTCGCAGGGCGCGAGCTCGGGCTCGACGTCACGCCGAGCCTC
>JBBSGR010000088.1:0-1081 GCA_038253945.1 Gaiellales bacterium | reverse complement strand
GCGACCTGCCGGCCAGCCCAGAATCGCTGCCGTGGTCTTGTGCGCCTTCTGGTTTTGGGACTGGTTTCCGGCCGATCCGGTCAGAATCTTGACCGTGGTGAAGGTCAGCCCCGCGTAGACGAGCCCCCGGCCGAGATAGCCGGCGCGCTTCCCCCACTTCTTGGCTGCTCCGTCGTCATCGCCCCGCTCGGCGAACGCTTGCACGAAGCGCCAGATCGCGTAGGCCGCGAACCCGAACGCAAGGATGATCAGCAGGACTTTGCCGAACGAATGATGTGCCAGTGCCTTCAGCGCGCCCTGCCGGCTTGTCGCCTTGCCGCCGTCGCCGAGGGCCAGCTTGATCGCCAGCGCGCCGACGATTCCGAACGAGATCCCTTTCGCGACCAGCCCGGTACGCGCGAGCCACGCATACCAGCCGCTCCCGCTCTCGGCCTCGGCGCGTGCCTCTCGCGCTGGATGGCGGAGCGCCTGCTCGCCGGACTGCTCGGTTCCGTCGATCTTCGTCACCGCAAGCTCCTGTTCCGCGAGGCCCGCGATATGAAACGGCCGTAGCCCGACAAAAGGAAGGAGGGGCGCCGCGTGGCGCCCCTCTCCTTCGGATTAGCCGACGAGCCTAGGGCGTCGGATCGGCGAACGAGCCGCCGAAGATGTCCGTGTTCCCGAACGTCGGGCACGCGTTGTTCGGCGCAGGGCGCGCCGGATCGGTGGAGCTCGAGGTCGCGGTGCCGTCCGCGATCGCCTGCCGGTACGCGTCGATCGCCGGACAGTCCGCGGCGAATCGGGCATCGTTCCGGACGGCGACGGCGAACGTATTCGTCGCCACGGCGTAGTTGTAGTCGCCGAGGAATTCGTCGACCAGTGCATTCGCGCTCGAACCGCGTGCGTCGCCTACCGCTACGTGATGCAGTGTCGTGAACGTCGTGGCCGCACCGGCGAAGTCGGCGTGCCGCACGACGCCCCGCATATTCCGTGCTGCCGCCGTTGTCGTTTGCCACGGCTGGAGGAAGGCGTCGTAGGTCAGGTAGATGTCGCTCCCTCCGGGTGAGATCGCGATGGCCGGGAAGTCCGGCCGGTCGCCTGT
>JBBSGR010000087.1:0-1100 GCA_038253945.1 Gaiellales bacterium | reverse complement strand
CTGGACTGCCCCCGGTTTCTCGGACACTTGAGCGGTGGGTCCGTCGGGACCCGCCCGGAGGATGTCCATCGTGTCGAATCATCGGGGGAGGCGGCCCTATCCGCCGGAGTTCCGTCGTGAGGCGGTCGAGCTGTATCGCCGGTCGGGGAAGTCGCTGCAGGTCGTGGCGGGCGAGTTGGGCGTGGCGGTCGAGTCGTTGCGGTCGTGGAACAAGCAGCACGGCATCGACGCGGGCGAGCGGGAGGGCTTGACGAGCGTGGAGCGCGAGGAGCTGCGTGAGCTGCGTCGCAAGCTGCTGCGCACTGAGCAGGAGCGCGATCTGCTCAAGCGAGCCGCGGCCTTCTTCGCGAGGGAGACCGAGATCCGGTGAGTGTCTACCGGTTCATCTCGGCGGAGAAGGCCCGCACCCCTGTCTCTGTCTGCTGCCGGGTGCTGGGCGTCTCGAGGTCGGGCTTCTATGACTGGGCGGGCCGGGCGCCGAGCGACCGCCAGCTCACCGACGCGTGGCTGGGCGAGCAGATCAAGCGCATCCACGCGGAGAACCGAGGCGTGTACGGCGCCCGGCGCGTTCACGCCGAGCTGCGGCTCGCCGAGGGAGTGTTCGTCGGGCGCAAGCGTGTCGAGCGGCTGATGCGCCACGCCGGGATCTCCGGGCTGATCGCGAAGAAGCGCGGCAAGACCACGATCCGTGTCCCCGGCGTCCGGGTGGCGGACGACCTCGTCGAGCGGCAGTTCCGTCCCGCGGCCCCGAACGTGCTCTGGGTCGCAGACATCACCTACCTGCGGACCTGGGAGGGGTGGCTCTATCTCGCCGCCGTCCAGGACGCGTTCTCCCGGCGGATCGTCGGGTGGGCGATGGCGGACCACATGCGCGCCGAGCTCGTCGTCGACGCGCTGCAGATGGCCCTGGCCAGGCGGAGGCCGGGGCCCGGGCTCGTGCATCACTCCGATCAAGGAAGCCAGTTCGTCTCGCTCGCCTTCGGCCAACACGCCCGAGACGCCGGGATCGCCGTCTCCATGGGCAGCCGCGGCGATTGCTTCGATAACGCCGTCGCGGAGTCGTTCTTCGCGACATTGAAGAAGGAACTCGTCCGCCGCCG
>JBBSGR010000086.1:0-1101 GCA_038253945.1 Gaiellales bacterium | reverse complement strand
CCCGGCCTTCGTCACGAGATGCACCACGAGCCCGAGGGCGCGGCCGTCGTCGGCGACACGATCGCGTGGATCGACAGGTCGCTCGCGTTGCCGAAAGCGGGGGGCGCATGATTGCTCGATCGATTCCACTCGGGTTGACGTTTGGGTCTGGGCCGTCCGCCTTTACAAGACTCGTTCGGCGGCGACCGCCGCCTGCCGGGGCGGCCATGTCCGTGTGAACCGCGGGCCGGCGCAAAGCGTCGACGCAGGTCAAGGTCGGCGACCGGGTCGAGGCGTTCGTGGGACGCGCGCGCATTCTCGAAGTCGTGATGCTCATCGACAAGCGGGTCGGGGGCCCCCGGCGGCGGCGAAGTGCTTCATCGACCACAGGCCGCCCGCTCCCGTCGTCAGGCGCCAGCCACCCGTGTTCGTCCGTGAGCGAGGCGGCGGCCGCCCGACAAAGCGCGAGCGGCGCGAGCTCGACCGCCTCAGGCGTCCGGGCTGAGGGGCATCATGCGTTCCAATTCAAGTCGCGAGGTGCGGCATGCCGACCAAGAAGGCGACCCCGAAGACCGTCGACGACTACATCGCGGCAGCGCCGAAAGACGAGCGCGCGACTTTAAAGAAGCTGCGCTCAACGATCAAAGCGGCTGCGCCGAAGGCGACTGAAGGCGTGAGCTACGGGATGGTTGGCTACAAGCAGAACGGAGAGCGCCTCGTGTACTTCGCCTACTGGAAGGCACATATCGCCCTGTACGGGACCAGCGGCCTCTTCATTAAGGCTCACGCCGCCGAGCTGAAGCCGTACGTGCAGAGTAAGGGAACGCTCCAGTTCCCCGCGGACAAGCCGCTCCCCTACGGGCTCGTGACGAAGATTGTCAAGACCCGCCTCGCCGAGATCGAAAAGGGCCGGCTAAGCGAGAGGGCCGCTAGAGAGCGCCGCTAGGACCGGCTCGCCTCGCTCAACGGTCGGTCAGCCTCCGTCGGCATCTCGATCGGGCTCATCAGCTGGAAGTAGTTGTTGTCCGGATCGGAGAATGTGGCGACCCACATCTCTTGCCCCGGCATCTCACCCAGCTGATAGGGCTCTTTCACCACGGTCGCTCCGGCGGCCTTGAGCTT
>JBBSGR010000085.1:0-1121 GCA_038253945.1 Gaiellales bacterium | reverse complement strand
GCCAGCACCTCCGCGTGCTCTTCGGTGCGCTCGCCGGCGCTGAGCTCGATCCACGAAGCCGCGCGCACGTGCTTCTCCGCACGGGTGGCCCGCGGGATCTGCGAATAGGCAACGTCGCGGACGATGCCGTGCCAGAAGACGTACTCGGTCTCGCTCCCGATCGAGGAGCTCCGCACCCGGCGAATCAACTCCTTCCGGGCCAGCTCGTGCAGGGCCTGCTCGACCTGGTGTCCGTCGTCGCCGGTCATCGCCGCCAGGGCGCCCGCCCAGAAAGTCGACCCGATGACTGCTGCGTCTTGCAGCAGCGCTTTCCGCTCGGGCGCAAGCGTGTCTAGCCGCGCAGCGATCAGGGCCTGCATGGTCTCGGGATACGGAATCGCGCCGGAGTCCTCGAGCCTGAGGGTGGTGCCGGTGGACGCGAGCAGGCCCCGGTCGTGGAGCATCCGGACGAACTCCTCCGCATAGAGGGGATTTCCGCTGGTTCGCTCGAGGATCAACGTCTGGACCTCGACCGGCAACACCGCCTGCTCGAGCAGCTGGGAGACGAGCCGTGCCGTCTCCTGATCGGTGAGCGGTCCCAGCGTGATCGTGGTCGCGTTGCGCTGGCCGCTACCCCAGGATTCGCGTAGGTCGTACAGCTCGGGACGTGCGGTACAGATCACGAGCAACGGGACGGCGTCTGCCCACTCGGTGAGGTGCTCGACGAACTCGAGCAGTGCCGCGTCTGCCCAGTGGAGATCTTCGAAGACGAGCACGGTCGGCCGGTCCGCCGCCATTCCTTCGAGGAAACGCCGCCAAGCCGCGAAGGACTCCTCACGCTGGACCGGCGCGCCGGAATCGATGCCGACGAGCGGCGCGACGCGCTGTCGCAGCCAGTCTCGATCGCTCCCGTACGCGGTGAGCACCGTGTCGGGCCTCTCGGCGGCAATCTCCGGCGCGTCCGACTCGCGGATCCCGCAGTGCGCCTTGACGATCTCGCCGAGCGCCCAGAACGAAATCCCCTCGCCGTAGGGTAGGCAGCGGCCCTGGCGCCACCGAACGAGGTACTGGAGCTGGTCGATGTGAGCGAACAGCTCCGCGACCAGCCTGCTCTTGCCGACCCCCGGCTCGCCGACCACGGT
>JBBSGR010000084.1:0-1161 GCA_038253945.1 Gaiellales bacterium | reverse complement strand
GTCGCCTGGGTGCGCTGGCGACGCGCGCGTCGCTCCTAGAGCTCGTCGTCAGCACCTTCAGCTTCGAGACCCGCGTCCTCACTCGTCGGGGTCGAGCGTCCCGTCCCTCCAGCTCGTCTAGCTGTAGGACCCAGCAAGGTTGTTCCTTCTGAGCGCCTCCAGCCGCTGTAGTGGCGGTTGGTGGCCGAGGGAGCCGTGTGGTCGTCGTTGATTGTAGAAGTCGAGCCAGCCGGCGAGGGCTGCTCGGCGTTCGTCGGAGCTTCCGTAGATCGCGCCGTAGGCCCACCCGCCGAGCATGGTGCGGATGAAGCGTTCGGCCTTTCCGTTGGTGCGGGGCCGGTAGGGCCGTGTGCGGAGGTGCTTCAGTCCGAGTGCTTTACAGGCGATCGCGTGCACGACGCCGCGGTAGCAGGAGCCGTTATCGGTCATCACCCGCTCGACGACGATGCCGTACGCGCGGTAGTGGGCGACGGCGCGACGCAGAAACGCGGCGGCCGTGACCGCCGTCTCGTCGGCGAGCACCTCGACGTAGGCGATCCGGGTCGCATCGTCGACGCAGACGTGGACGTACTCCCAGCCGATGCCGCGGCTTTGGCGGCGGCGGTCGCCGGTGACACGGTGGCCTGCGCGGCCGATCCGACCGAGCTTTTTGACGTCGATGTGCAGGAGCTCGCCCGGCCGCTTGCGCTCGTAACGGTTTGGCGGCTCCGGCGGCTCCAACCGCGACAGCTTGCCCAGCCCGATCCGGCCCAGCACCGCCGAGACAGTCGAGAGCGGCATCGAGAGCGTCTCGGCGATCTCCGCCGCCGTCATCCGAAACCGACGGAGCGCGGCCAGCAGCTCGACCCGCTCCTCGGGCGTCCGACCCGGCACCAGCGCAGGAGCCGACGAGCGATCAAGCAGACCATCGCCACCCTCAAGACGGAAACGAGCAAGCCACTTCGAGACCGTACGCACGCTCACGCCGGCCGCCTCAGCCGCCGCCGCGAGCGTCCAACCCTGCTCGAGCACCCGCTCGACAAGCAAACGGCGGCTATGCGGACAGGTACGAGCGTTACCGTGAACATTCATCCGGCGTCCTCCTTGGACTGGGCGGCTTCGACACCCCCAGCCTCCAAGGAGGCCCGGATGGAACAACGCTCCTGGGAACTACATCTAGCG
>JBBSGR010000083.1:0-1262 GCA_038253945.1 Gaiellales bacterium | reverse complement strand
CTCGGCGTTGCGGGCGATGGTCTGGACGAGCCAGGTGTTGGCGGACAGTCCTTCGAGCGCCGCCGCGGCCTCGACGATCCCCTTCAGGCCTTCCGGTAGGCGCAGGGTGATGCGGGCGGTCATGTCGTCGGCCGAGAGCGGAGGGGCGGCAGGCGCCTCCTCCTCGACGTAGGTGAGCTCGAGATCGGCACCAGCGAAGCGGACGTCCACACGCCCGTTCGGAAGCTGAGCTGTGATCTCGCCCGCCGCCTCCGTCAGGACCTCCTGGAGCCGCAGACGCAGCGAGGGCTCGAGCGCGTTCGAGATCCGCTCCGCAGCTTGGCGGCTGGCGTCGTCACCGAGGGCGGCGACGGCAGCGAGGTCGTGCTGGAGGTCCTCGATGTGCGATGTGAGCTGCATGGCCGGCACTATGACATCACAGTGATGTCATGTCAAGTCACTTCTGACGCTACAGCGACTTCACCGCTCTTCGACCTACGATCGGCTGCGATGTCCCAAGATGCCTGGTCTGTCTACGGCCGGATGGCCGGCTCGTACGAAGCGCATGCCGCCGATGGCGCCTACAACGCCCACTACGACCGGCCCGCTGTCCTCTCGCTTCTCGGAGAGGTCCGCGGCTGCCGCGTTCTCGACGCCGCCTGCGGGCCCGGTTACTACACAGCGGAGCTGATCGCACGGGGAGCCGCGGTTACAGCCTTCGACGCCAGCCCGAAGATGCTCGAGCTCGCGCGCGCCCGAGTGGGGGAGCGAGTGCGGCTCGAGCGGGCGGTACTCGGCGAGCCACTCCCGTTCGCGGACGAGGAGTTCGACGTCGTCGTCTGCGCGCTCGCGATCCATTACGCCGACGATCGGGCGGCAGCCTTCCGCGAATTCGCCCGAGTGCTCCGTCCTGCGGGCGTCGTGGTGTTCTCGACGCAGCATCCGACGACTGACTGGCTCCGTAAGGGCGGGTCGTATTTCGACGTCCGCCAGGAGGAAGACGTCTGGGAGCGCCTCGGCGAGGAATTCACCGTGCGTTTCTGGCGCGAACCCCTCACAACCCTGTGCGCCGCCGTCGCGAGCGCCGGGTTCATGATCGAGCGGCTTGTCGAGCCGCTGCCCGCCGAGTCGATGCGCGAGCAGTGGCCGTCGGACTGGGAACAGCTTTGCCGCGAGCCCGGTTTCATCGCCATGCGCCTCGTGAAGGCTCGGTGAGCGAAAACGGAGTAAAGATGGTGTGAAGGGTTATCGCGGAGGGGCCGAGGGCTTGGGTACGATGGCCG
>JBBSGR010000082.1:0-1268 GCA_038253945.1 Gaiellales bacterium | reverse complement strand
GCGCCAGACCGGTGCCGGTCTCTTCGCTCGGACACATCGAACAAAGGACATCCGCAAACGGAGTCAGGTGAGGAAGGAGTCACGAACAAAGAGCACCGGCGCCACCCTGGCAAACGCCCCAGACGGGACAGCTACACACTCACAGTTGGGGAAGCCGCTGAAGGCGAGCAGGTCGGGGCCGGCCTCGGCGAGCAGCGCGGCCGCCTCGGGGAAGCGCTCCTCGAGCTGGGTGACGATCCGGGTGTGCTGTTCGTGGACGGTGGCGGCGTCGGGTTGGGCGAAGATCGTCCTGACCATCGTCGCGACGAAGCCCTGGGCGCTCTTGGGGACCCGCCTCAAGAGGTTGCGGATGAATTGCGTTCGGCAACGCTGCCGAGCTCGCACCGGGAAGCGTCGCCGCAATCGCCTCGACGAGGCCGGGGTGCGCCTCCGAGCTCGCGAGCTTGACCCCGGCAAGGCCGCGGGCGACCAGGCCACGCAGGAACGCGAGCCAGGCGGCGCCGTCCTCGCTCGTGACGAGCTCGAGGCCGAGCGACTCGCGGAAGCCGTCCTTGTTGACGCCGACGGCGTGGACGACACAGACGTTGACGGTGCGGCCGCCCTCACGGCACTTGATGACCAGCGCGTCCAAGGTGACGTAGGCGTAGGGGGGCGCCGTCGAGCGGGCGGCTGCGGAAGTCCTCGACGATCTGGTCGAGCGACTGCGCCAACCTCGAGACCTGGCTCTTCGAGATCCGCTCGACCCCGAGCTGAGCCAGCAGCTTCTCCACCCGCCGCGTCGAGACGCCGGCCAGGTAGGCGTCCGCGATCACCGACACGAACGCCTGCTCCGCCCGCCGGCGCGGCTGCAACAACCAGTCCGGGAAGTAGCTACCCTCCCGCAGTTTCGGCAGCGCAAGCTCGATCGAGCCGACCCGCGTGTCCCAGTCACGCTCCCGGTAGCCGTTGCTGCGGTTGACCCGCTCGGGGCTCCGCTCGCCATCGCCGGCGCCGCAGACAGCATCCGCGTCCGCGCTCAGCAACGCCTCCGCCATCTCCTTCACCATCACCCGTACAGATCCGGCTGAGTCTCCTCCAGCTGCTTGCACAACCACTCGGACACGTCCATCCTCTGCTCGACCACCGTGTTCCTCCTCACTGAGTCTCGGACAAGACCTCGCGAGGATGACGCGGTGGTCAGCTTTCACCCGGACCCCGCCGCAGCTGTGGAGCGTGAGCCGTAGGCGAGCGCGGAGCAGCCGCAGCGGAGAAAACCTCAACCGGCTCGT
>JBBSGR010000081.1:0-1291 GCA_038253945.1 Gaiellales bacterium | reverse complement strand
TGAAGGGTGCCATTACTCCTGTCGCGGCGTCTCCGGGTGCGGCTTGGGAGGATCGGCGGCATGTTCTTCTCCTTCGCTTACCTCGCGTTTCGGGCTCTGCTTGGCTTGCTCGTTCGTAGCCGACGCGGCCCGGGCATCAGGGACATCGAGCTGATCGTCTTGCGGCGCGAGCTCGCTGTCCTGCGCCGCCAGGTTGATCGTCCGGCTCTGCGTCCCGTTGATCGTGCGTTCCTCGCCGCGGCGGCGTGCCATTTGCCGCACTCGACGCGGTCGGTGCGGCTGGTGACGCCGAGAACGCTGCTCCGCTGGCATCAAGCGCTCGTCCGTCGCAAGTGGCGCCAGGACGGTCGCCGACCTGGTCGCCCACGGCTCTCGTCGGAGGTCCAGGAACTCGTGCTTCGGTTCGCCCGCGAGAACCCGCGCTGGGGTCACCGCCGAATCTGTGGAGAGCTTGCGAAGGTCGGCCTGCGAGCATCACCGACGAGCATCCGCAGGCTGCTCGCTCAAGCCCGGCTCGGCCCGGCGCCCCGAAGATCAGGCCCGAGCTGGGCCGAGTTCCTGCGGGCGCAGGCGGCGAGCATCATCGCCTGTGATTTCTTCACCGTCGAGACGGTGTTCCTCCTGCTTCTATGTGCTCTTCTTCATCGAGCACGGCAGCCGCCGCGTCCATCTCGCCGGCTGCACGACCAACCCGGACGGAGGCTGGGTTACCCAGCAGGCGCGCAATCTTGGCCTCTTCCTCGCCGAGCAGCAGCTTCGCTTTCTGATCCGCGACCGCGACAGCAAGTACAGCGGCCCCTTCGACGAAGTCTTCCGTAGCGAAGAGATCACGATCATCCGTACGCCGGTGCGGGCGCCGAAGGCGAACGCGAGCGCCGAGCGCTTCGTCAGAACCGTGCGCGCCGAGTGTCTCGACTGGCAGCTGATCCTCAGCCACCGTCACCTCGAGCGGGTGCTCAGCGTCTACGTCGACCACTACAACCGCCAAAGGCCGCACCGCGCGCTCGACCTGCGTGCGCCCGACCCCGACACGCGACCAGCAAGATCGACCTCCGGCCAGATCCGGCGCCGCGACCGACTCGGCGGCCTCCTCCACGAGTACTACCGAGCCGCCGCGTAGACGAGACGCGATTAATGGCACCCTTCAGCAGGGGCCCCCGCCGTAACGGTTTCGTCTGCGGCGCGTCTTTGCAGCCGACTTCAGCGTCCGCTGAAGGGACAAAGGAGGCTTCACTTGACTCGCAAGCGCATTGCAATGGTCATCGGATCGGTGCTCTCACTCACGGTGGCC
>JBBSGR010000080.1:0-1293 GCA_038253945.1 Gaiellales bacterium | reverse complement strand
GATCCATTCCTCTATGCAGAGCGCGAGGGCAAGCAGACGATCGTGATCGGCGCGATGGAATTCCCTCGGATCAGCGAGGTCGCGCCGCACATCGAGCTGCTGCCGCCCGAGGAGTTCGGTTCGGACGAGCTCATCGCCGCTGGGATCGGCAGCTTCCACGAGCTGCTGCTCGAGATCGCCCTGCGGGCGTGCCGCAAGCTGGGGATCGAGCGGGCGACCGTCCCGCACACATTCCCGCTCGAGCTCGCGGACTTCCTGCGCGCCGGAGGCGTCGAGCTGAAGCCAGACAGCGACTTCTTCGAGGAGCGGAGACGCGTCAAGAACGAAGCCGAGCTTGCGGGAATCAGGCGCGCTCAGCAGGCGGCGAATGCCGGTATGGGCGCTGCGGCGGCGCTGCTGCGCTCCGCGAAGCCGAACGGGTCGGGGCTCGAGGCCGGGGGCGAGCCGCTCACGGTCGAGCGAATCAAGCGCGCGATCGGCGACGTGTTCGCCGACCACGACTGCGTCGCCGACGAGTTCATCGTGTCCCATGGCCCGCAGTCGGCGATCGGGCACCACATGGGCGAGGGCGTCATCCAGGCCGGCGAGCCGATCGTGATCGACATCTGGCCGCAGGATCGCGAGTCATCCTGCTTCGCCGACATGACGCGGACGTTCGTCGTCGGCGAGCCTTCGGACGAGGTGCGCGAATGGCACGAGCTCTGCAAGGAGGCGCTCGAGCGCTCGCACGCCCAGGTGCGCGCCGGTGCGAGCGGGCGCGCGATCAACGAGTCGGTCTGCGAGCTCTTCCAGGAGCACGGCTACAAGACACCGCTCACGAAGACGCCCGGCGAAGTGATCGAGGATGGCTTCTTCCACGGCCTCGGCCACGGCGTGGGACTCGAGGTGCACGAAGCCCCGATGCTGAGCAGGCTGGAGACGCCGCCGCTCGTGGCCGGCGACGTGGTCACGCTCGAGCCGGGCCTGTACCGGCGCGGCTACGGCGGGCTGCGCCTCGAGGATCTCGTCGTGGTCACCGAGGACGGCGGAGAAAACCTCACCGACTTCCCGTACGACCTGCAGCCGTAGCGACTGCCGCACGCCGAGGCGCAAGGCGCTACAGTTCCCGCGCATTTTCCCGTGCCTGCAACGCCTGCCCCATAGTGGGACAGCCCTTCCCAAGGAGGTTGACATGGCGGTAGTGGAGGAGCGGCCCGCACTTTCCGTGGCGGACCCGGCCCCGTTGGGGCTCGCAGCCTTCGCGCTGACGACGTTCCTGCTGAGCGGTCACAACGCGACGTTCATCCCCGACTT
>JBBSGR010000079.1:0-1326 GCA_038253945.1 Gaiellales bacterium | reverse complement strand
CGAGCCGATGCTTCGCCCAGGCCGCGCGTAGCAAGCGCGGCTTGCGCGCGAAGACGGCCCAGAACGCCGGCACGCGCTCAAGGCCGAGCGCGCTACGCGACCACTCGCGCACTGCCATAAGCGTGGGCTCGGCCTCTTCGGGTACGGCGGAGGCCAGGTCGACGAGCTCGCCGCCTGTGCCGCTTGGCGCCGTCGGCACGTCGGGGCGGAGGCGCAAGCCTTCTGCAACGGCGCTCACCGACGCGACGTGTTCGGCGATCCCGAGGATCTCGGTCACGCCCTTCTCGGTCAGTCCCAGTCGCAGCACGGCGACGGTGTGACGGCTCAGTCAGAAATCACACGCGTTGGTCATCGAGACGCCGACGTGCATCGCTTGCTTGGTCAGCTCAGGCAGGCGTCCGACTTGCATGAAGGCCGCGACCGACTCGTCGAGGTTCGCCTCGAGGAGTGCCGGCCAGTGCGCTTGCGCCTTCCAGATCTCGCTCAGCCGTTCCGGTGTCGTCCCCCGGCGCTTGGCGATGCGCTCGAGGACCGCACGCTCATCCGCGGTCATGTCGTCGAGCCGGGGGAAGCGCAGTGTCGGCATCCGCCAAGTATCCGGGAAACATCGCGTCGGGCTCACGCGTCGGCGTGATGTGACTCATTCCACAGCGTTGGGAGTGCTGTGACTCGTGGCAGACCCGCGCGGTGGCGGCCAGCTACCGCGCTCCGAGCAGCATCTCCTCGAGCCGCTGCGTCATATCGCTCGGCCCCAGCGATTCATGGAGGCTGCTGAGCGCCGATCTCCGTCGGAACGCAACGAAGCTCACGCCCATGAGGATGAACAGTAGGCCGGCCAATGCGCGACTCGCCGGTATCGTGGCCCGCCCAAATCGCAGCTCCGTCCGGCGCATCAGCGCGCGCTCCCCAGGCGCAAGCGGTCCAGAGCGCGCGAGCACGAACACCGGCGCGGTCACGCCAAGGGCGTAGGTCGCAAGGAGCACAGCACCTGCCAGGGGCACCGTCGCACTCGCCGCCACCGTGAGCACGCCGCCGAGGATCGGACCCGCGCAGAAGCCTGCGAAGCCGCACGCGAGGCCGTCTTTTGGTCGATCACCTTCTTCCGGCGAGTCCCGTGCACGGATGGCTCGATCAGGCGGACGCGCGTCTCGCGGCCGCGCGCGCCGCTCTCGCGGACGGCACCATCGGGTACGGCGTGGTCATCGCCAGGCCTGAGGGCGCTCGCGGACTACGGCGCCGGGGCTTCGGGAACGGCGAGCACGAGTTCGATGGCGTTCGGTGGCAGGCACTCCGTCGCGTTGCAGGTTTGGAACGTGACCCCGATCT
>JBBSGR010000078.1:0-1361 GCA_038253945.1 Gaiellales bacterium | reverse complement strand
CGCGAATCCGTAGGTGTCGTGTCGCCCGCCTCCTCCCCACGCGAGCGAAATAGCGAACAGGAGGGAGCTCATGCGAACAATCGGTCTCGACGTCCATAAGCGCTTCGCGGAAGTCGCCATCCTCGAGGGCAAGGCGCCGCCTGCGCAACAGCGCATCGGCACCGCGCCCAGCGCGCTGCGCGCGTTCGCCCGCACGCTGCAGCCCGACGACCAAGTCGTGCTCGAGGCGACCATGAACACCTGGGCCATCGCAGATCTCCTGCGCGAGAGTGGCGCGCGGGTGGTGATCTCGAACCCGCTGCGGACCAAAGCAATCGCCGAGGCCAAGGTGAAGACCGACAAGGTCGACGCGCTCACATTGGCTCAACTGCTCGCCGCGGATTTTGTGCCCGAGGTCTGGGTACCTGACCTCGAGACCCGGCGCCTGCGACGCGAGGTCGCCGGGCGGGCGGCCCTGGTGCGTCAGCGCACTGGGGTCCGCAATAGGATCCATGCGGTGCTGAACCGCTGTCTGCAGGACGCTCCGGTCACCGACCTCTTTGGCGTGGCAGGGCAAAAATGGCTCGGCTCGCTTGAGCTGCCGGAGGACGAGCGGGCCCAGGTCGAGGCCACGCTGCGCGTGCACGAAGCGATCGAGGCCGAGATCGCGCTCCTCGATACGCGTCTCGCGAAAGTAGCCCTTGCCGACGAGCGGGTCGAGCGGCTCATGACGATCCCAGGTATCGGAGCTGTAAGCGCCCTGGCACTGGTGGCGGTCGTCGGTGAGGTCACGCGCTTTCGCGAGCCGGGTAAGCTCACCAGCTACCTGGGCCTCGACCCGCGAGTCCGTCAATCCGGCGAGCACGAGGCTCACACCGGCCACATCAGCCGGGCCGGGCAGGCCCATGCCCGCGGTCTGCTCGTCGAGGCGGCGCACGGCGCAGTCGGGGTCCCCGGACCTTTGCGCGCGTTCTTCAGGCGCATCGAGCAGCGGCGCGGCACCCAGGTCGCGCTCGTCGCTGTCGCCCGCAAGCTCGCCGTGCTCAGCTGGTACTTGCTCACGACGGGCGAGCGGTACCGCTATGAGCGGACCACGGTCGTTCGCGAGAAGCGGCGCCGGCTCGTGCGAACCCTCGGTCAGAAGATCGAGCGGCGCCGACGCGGTCCAGGCGAGTCGAGCCTTTCGGTGCTACGCGCTCAGGAGCTCACAACGCTCGCCGAAGCGGAGGCGGGGTACAAGGCCGAGGTCGCCACGCGCGCAATAAAGGACGCGGCCGCCACCAAAGGGGAAGCGACTATACGGCCCTCGAAAGGGCAAGATGCGCGGCGGAGCCTGCATCCCCAACGCTCCGCTCTTCTCACGGGGTCGACCGCGTCCAAGG
>JBBSGR010000077.1:0-1472 GCA_038253945.1 Gaiellales bacterium | reverse complement strand
GCGGCGCCGCACCTCCAGGTACTCGGCGCTCGTCAGCCGCCGTCCGTAGTCTCCGTGCCTCCGCATCGTCGAACCTCCGTGCGATCAGCCCCGATCGTGGCCGCTCGCCTCAGACGATGCGTTGACCGCTTGAAACCGCCCTGTGTAAATGGTCAGGCGGCTTTCTTCCCGATCGCGAGAGTGGTCGGCTTCCCGTCCTCGAAACTCCTTCCCTCATAGACATCCTTGAGCAGCTCAGGCGCGTCGAGCTTGCGCCAACGCGACTCGGCGACGCGCAGCACTTTCCAGATGAGCACCGTCGCGTTGTCCACTTTCTTGAAGCGCTTCGCGGCGTCGGTGCGCAGCCGCAGGGAGGCGAAGGGACTCTCGACGATGTTCGTCGTGCGCAGGTGCTTCCAGTGCTCTTCGGGGAAGTCGTAGAAGGCGGTGAGCTCGTCCCAGTCGCGCTCCAGGCAGCTGGCGGCCTCGGGGAACTCCCCGCCGAAGCGGTCGGCGAACTTCGGTCGTAGGCGCGCCGCCTCGGCGCGGGTTTTCGCGTAAGCCATCTCTCGCAGCACGAGCGTGGCCTGCTGCTGCAGGCGCTTCGGCAGCTTGTCGAGCGTGTTGACGATCTTGTGGTTCCAACATCTGCCGTGGCGAGTCTCCGGCCAGATCTCCGCCGCCGCGGCCCAGAGTCCGAGCGCTCCGTCGCCGATCAACAGACGTGGCGGGACGGTGAGGCCGCGCTGGCGCAGGTCGCGCAGCACGGTTGCCCAGCTCTCCTTCGACTCGCGGTGGCCAGCGGCAAGGGCGAGCAGCTCTTTGCGGCCGTCGCGCATCGCGCCGATGAGGACGAGGAGGCAGGCCTTGTCCTTCTCGAGGCCGGCCTTCACGTACACGCCGTCAGCCCAGGCGTACACGACCTCGCGGTCGCGCAGGTCACGCCGGCGCCACTGGGCGTGCTCCGCCTCCCAGGCCTCCCTCAGACGCGCGATCGAGCTGGCCGAGAGCGGCGCCCCCTCGCCCAGGAGGCCACGGAGCGCGAGCTCGAAGTCGCCGGTGGACAGGCCGTGGAGGTACAGCTCGGGCAGGAGTTGCCCGATCTCCTTGGTCCGGCGGGCGAAGAGCGGCAGGACCTTGCTCTCGAAACGGCCCCCCAGGCCGCGCAGGCGCGGACGGCGAAGGGTGATCGTCCCGCCCTGCATCGATAGGCGGCGGGACTCACCGTGACCGTTGCGGTATACCGCTGGTGCATCGACCACGGCGCGACGCTCGGAGCGATCGCGGCCGAGGAGCTCGCTGATCTCCTGTTCGAGCACGCGCTGGATGAAGGTCTGGACCTGCTCGCGGACGAAGCTCTCGAGGTCGTTCCACGTCGGAACCTCCTCGTGGGTCAGGGTTCGAGTATCTTGGCGCATGGCGGCGGCTCTCCTTCCTCGGTTTGCTTGAACCTCAAGCCGGGAGGTTAGCCGCCTTGCCTTTTACACAGGGCG
>JBBSGR010000076.1:0-1553 GCA_038253945.1 Gaiellales bacterium | reverse complement strand
GGTGGCGTCCCATCGTCCGGGTGAAATCGTTCGGACGTAGCTCCGCTTGGGTCCGATCCTAGGCTGCGGTCACCTCCTCTGTCGATGCTTCGCTCGTCCTTCTGGGCGGCCCGCGCCGGAGCCGCTCGATCTCGGCGACCGCTCTCGGCGTCATCGTGACGCCGCGCCAGCCGCGGCTGGAGAGTTCGAGCACGGCCCAGATCAGGCAGAGCGCGGAGGTCTCGCCGGGGAAGCGGCCGATTACCTTCGTCCTGCGTCGGACCTCGACGAAGGTGCGCTCCAAGAGGTTGGTGGAGCGGATCCGCTTGCGGTGCTCGCTGGGGAAGCGCAGGTGACAGACGAGCGCGTCGAGGTCGCGTTCGATCACCGCCATCGCAGAGGGGTAGGCGCTCCGGTAGTCGGCGGCGAGCGCGAGCAGGCCCGTCCGCGCCTCCGCTGGGGAGCTCGCCTCGTCGAGGATCCGCCAGTAGCGTGCCTTCAGCTCGCGGTGCAGCCGCTCGGGCAGCTTCTTGGTGATGTTGCGCAGCGCGTGCACGGTGCAGCGCTGCTCGAGCGCCTGGGGCCAGAGCTCGCGCGCCGCCTTCCAGAGGCCGGGGGCTCCGTCGGCGACCAGGAGCGCCGGCGGCTTCAGGCCTCGGGCGATCAGGTCGCGGCCGAAGTCGAGCCAGTCCTCGTAGCTCTCGCGCGAGCCGAGCCGGAGGCCGAGCAGGACCTTGCGCCCTTCGAGCGTGACACCCCAGGCGACCAGGACGCCCTCGGCCGGGCTGTCGTCGGGTCTGAGCTTCAGGTAAATCGCGTCCAGGAAGCAGTAGACGAGGTCGTGCTCCTCCAAGCGCCTCTCGCACCAGGCCCGGTAGCGCTCCCGGGTAGAGGCGCAGATCCGGCTGACCGTCGACTTCGAGACGACCGGGCCGGCGAACGCCTCCTCCAGCGCCGCCTCGACGTCGCGCACCGACAGCCCGCGCAGGAACGAGCAGACGACCAGCGCCTCCAGCGCGTGCGTGCGCGCCACCCCCTTGCCGACGATCTCGCTGCAGAAGCCGAGCAGGGAGGCGTTGCGCACGCGCGGACGCTCCAGCTCGAGCGGGCCCGCTGTCGTCCTCACCGTCAGCGGCTCGTACCCGTTTCGGTGCGCGATCGGCTCGCCGCGACGCTCGTAACGCTCACGCCCGAGGAACTCGCTCAACTCCTCCTCGAGCGCCTGCTGCAGGATCAGCCGAGCGCCGAGGCGACCGATCGCCTCGATCGGATCATGCTCATCGCCGGCACCGGCGACGATCTCTTCGAGCTCGCGCTGGAGCCGCTCGCTCGGGACTATGCTCACCATCAGGGCGTACCTCCTCGTGGACTACCAGGTCAACGCGGAGGCTACGCCCGACTCAATTCCCCCGGCTCACGGGACGCGACCCCCGCGCGATCGCAGGGTTCATCCCTGACTGCGTCGTGCTGTTTTCCCGGCTTCTTCGGGACAAGCGCCTGCCGAGGCGACACAAGCTCCTCGTCGCTGCGCTGATCCCGTACCTCGCAATGCCGTTCGACCTGATCCCGGACTT
>JBBSGR010000075.1:0-1593 GCA_038253945.1 Gaiellales bacterium | reverse complement strand
TGATCGGCAACGGGGTCAGCGCGTACTTCGTCTCGCTGCTCGTCTCGTCGTTCGGCGTCTTCGTCTTCCTCGTCTCCGCCTACTACGTCCTGACGAACGTGGACCTGACGGTTCGGGACGTGCTCCCCGGCGCCCTGCTCGCGACGGTGCTGCTGCAGGTGACGTTCCAAGCGCTGCCGCTCTACGTGCGCTTCGCAAAGGTCAATCCGGCGCTGCACACGTTCGGGGGAACGGCGATCCTGCTCGTGTGGCTGTACGTGATGTCGAACGTAATCGTCTTCGGCGCGGAGCTGAACTGGTGGCGGTCGTGCCAGGAGGAAGAGGCCGTCGGCGAGGAGGCAATCGGCCTGGCCTAGCGGAGTTTGTGGCTCCGAGCCACTAAGTCCGGGAAGCGCTGTGTAGCGCTTTCGCCGCCCGCGCCCGATGGGAGTGCTCGCGCTTCCAGGCATCGCCGAGCTCGGCGACTGTTTGCGTCTCACCGGTGGGGACGAAGATCGGGTCATAGCCGAAGCCTTCGCTGCCACGCGGCTTCGCCGCGATCGTGCCCTCGAGGATGCCGGTGCCCCGCAACTCCTGCCCGTACGGGGCGAGCGCAACCAGCTCGCACACGTAACGCGCGCGCCGGTCGCCGGCCCCCTCGAGCTCCTCCAGGGCGCGCGCCACGCCGTCGTCGGCCCACCGAGCCGAGCGCACTCCGGGCGCGCCGTCGAGCGCGGTCAGCTCGATCCCGGAGTCCTCCCCGATCGTCCACTCGTGCGGCCCGGCGACTGATCGGCCGAACTCGGCCTTCCCACGCGCGTTCTCGTAGTAGGTGTCGCCGTCCTCCGGAGGAAACTCCACGGCGCCGAGCAGGTCGAGCTCCCAGTCCGGCAGCGCCGCTCGCAGCTCCTCCAGCTTGTGCGCGTTCTGCGACGCGAGCTTTGCGATCACTTGCGCCAGCGGACCCCCACCACGTAGTCCAGGTCGGCCAGGTGCGCCGCGAGCTCCTCCGACACGTGGTCGAGCTCGAGAGTAACGACGTGCCGGTCCGCTTCATCGGAGGTCTCGAAGTGGGTGACGTGCGCGTCACGCCGTTCCAGCTCGGCCAGCAGCTCGCTCGTCGCGCCCGTGAGCTCGACGACGATGCGCTGCTCCTCCGGTCGGGCGCGCTCGAGCACGCGAAACGCGAGCGCCCGCAGCGGCCAGAGAGCGAGGATCACGATCGCGGTGCCGAAGACGGCCGCCGAGTAGTAGCCGGCGCCGGAGGCCATCCCGATCGCTGCGACTCCCCAGAGCGTGGCCGCGGTCGTCAAGCCGCGCACGGACAGCCCCTCACGGATGATCGCGCCGGCTCCGAGGAAGCCGATTCCGGTCACGATCTGCGCGGCGATTCGTGTCGGATCGGCGCGGATGACGGGGCCGCCGTTCGCGAGCAAGTCGTGGAAGCCGTACGCCGAGATGATCGTGAAGAGCGCAGAGCCCACCGAGACGAGCACGTGCGTCCGCAGCCCAGCCTCCCGGTCGCGAAGCTCACGCTCGATCCCGATCGCCATGCCGAGACCCGCAGCCGCGCCCAGGCGCGCAAGCACATCCCACCAGGCGAGTGCGGGGACG
>JBBSGR010000074.1:0-1615 GCA_038253945.1 Gaiellales bacterium | reverse complement strand
GCGCAACCAGCAAGCGTACGAGCACGCAGTGCGCGCACTGTTCGCGGCTCTCGAAACTCTCGACGAGCGGCTGGGCACTCGTCGCTACCTCATGGGCAGCAGGATCACCGAGGCCGACGTGCGCTTGTTCACCACGCTCGTACGTTTCGACGCCGTCTACCACTACCACTTCAAGTGCAACCTCGCCCGGCTCACCGACTACCGGCACCTGTGGGCCTACGCCCGCGATCTGTATCAGACGTCCGGTTTCGGCGACACTGTCGACTTCGATCACATCAAACGCCATTACTACATGACCCATCCGCACATAAACCCCTGGGGCATCGTGCCGCTGGGACCAGCGGTGGACTGGATGGCACCGCACGGGCGTGCAGACCTCGGCCGGCGCCTCTCGTCTTTCTAGCAACGGCCCGGGGGCGAGCGAGCTCTGATGTCTCGGCCGGTTAGCGGCCGGTCGAGCCGAAGCCGCCCTCGGCCCTGTCTGAGCTCGGAAGCTCCTGGACGACCTCGAGCTCGGCGTCGGCGACTCGCAAGACGACGAGCTGCGCGACCTTGTCGCCACGCTCGATCACGATCGGCTCCACTCGATCGAGATTGACGGCGATCACCTTGATCTCGCCCCTATAGCCCGCGTCGATGAGCCCAGGGGCGTTGACGAGCGCCAGACCCTCGTTGACCGCGCGGCCCGACTTGGCGTGGACGAAACCCGCATGCCCCTGGGGTATCGCCACCGCGACGCCGGTCGCAATGAGGGCTCGCTCCCCCGGTTCGAGCCGCACGCTCTCGGCCGCCAGGAGATCGAGGCCGGCGTCGCCGCTCGTCGCGTACGAGGGAAGTGCAAGAGATTCGTCGAGCCGCTTTATCGGAAGCCTCACGCGTCTTCCTCGCCGCCCTTCGGCGGCGTCCGCTTGAGCAGCATCCCAAGCTCCGTTTCGAAATCGTCCAGCTCCTGAAAGTCCTTGTAGACGGACACGAAACGCAGGTAGGCAACCTCATCGAGGCTGCGCAACCGCTCGAGCACCTCACGGCCCACGTCCGAGGAGGTGATCTGCGAGGTGCTGCGCGCCCTGATGGCTTCCTCCACATTCTCGCTCAGAGCGGCGATCTCGGCCGCGGTCACGGGCCGGTTCTTACACGCCCTGTTGAGGCCCTCGACGATCTTCACGCGCGCGAATGGCTCCTCGCCGCCCGCTCGTTTGGCAACGATGAGGGGAACTTCCTCGGGCCGCTCGAAGGTGGTGTAGCGGCGTCCGCACTCGAGGCACTCGCGCCGGCGCCGGATCGCTCGGGACTCCTCGGCAAGGCGGGAGTCGACCACCTTGTCCTCGTCCGCGCCGCAGTAGGGGCAGCGCACCTACGTCACCGCCCTCGCCTGTGGCCGGAGCGGGCGGAGCCGGAACGGGCTCGCAGCCGGAGCAGCTGCTCGCGCAGGCGCCTGACGTCTGCTTGGTAGGCGGAGCGATGCCCCGAGGCGGCCGGCGCGCCGCTCGCGTGCACGTCCGCGCCGCACAAAGAACAGGCTGCGGAGCGAAGACTGCTCTCCGCCCCGCAGCCCTTGCAGCGGTAGGTGGCGGCCACGTCAGACCTCTTTCGCCCGGCTCAGGAGCAGCCGCTT
>JBBSGR010000073.1:0-1623 GCA_038253945.1 Gaiellales bacterium | reverse complement strand
GTTCCACGTCCCGGTCGGAACGCCCTGTGCTGTCTGCTCGATAGTGCTCACTTGTTGTTACCCCCTAATTGAGATAAAGTTTGAGTGCGCAACCAATTTTAGCGGCTATTGATTGAGGAGTCAAGTACTTGTCCGCAACCGTCGAAACCCAAACTCAGTCACTCGAAGCGTGGGTTCGCCTTCTGCGCGGCCACTCCGCAACCGTTCGCGAGCTGAATGCCCAGCTGACGGCGGACTGGGGCCTGACGATCAACGACTACGAGGCGCTGCTCCTGCTGTCCCGTGCCGAGGGCGAGCGCCTTCGCCGGACGGATCTCGTCCGGAACCTCCAGCTGACCGCATCCGGCGTAACGCGGCTCCTCGACGGGCTCGAGGCGGCCGGGCTCGTGGACAAGGCTCACTGCGAGAGCGACGCCCGGGTCACCTACGCCGTGCTCACCGACGCCGGCCGAACGAAGCTGAAGGACGCCTCTTGCTCACACGTGGCTGCGATCCGCGAGCTCTTCGAGGCGCGCTACAGCACCACCGAGCTAGAGACGCTCGCCGACCTGCTCGGCCGCCTGCCCGGCGCACCGGCCACGGCCGGCGACTGCACCGCGCCTTAGACCCAGCTCGCCGTAGGCGCTCGCCATACGCTGGGGCGGCCATCGGGAGAGGCCTCTCGACGACAGTTCGCGCGCTCACACTCACGGTCATCCTCGCCGCGCTCGCTCCTGCGGCCGCCTCGGCGTCCGATCTCGTCGATCGCAACGCGTCGAAGATCCAGCTCGCGGTGCGCGGCAACGGCAGCGCGCTCCTCATCTACCGGGCGGCCGGACGCACCCGCCACGTAATCGCGTTCGGCGCGATCAACGCCGTACAGCCCGACGCCGCTCCTACGCAGGTCCGGTTCCGCATCGACTACACGGGCGGCTGGGAGACGCAACGCCGACTGGTCTGGAAGACGTTCGGCCGCACGTGCCTGCGCTACGACGGACCTGCCCTCCCCTGGCTCGTGAAGGCTTGCCGTGCTCCGGACGGCTCGTACTGGGCGCTGCAGAGCTGGCAGCTCGACCTGCCGCACCGCGGCTACCCGCCCTGGGAGACGAGCCAGAACGCCTGGGAGCTCCACCTCTCGCACTGGCGGGGCTCGATCGCGAAGCTCGAGGTCTGGACCGACTGGGCCTTTGGCGGCCAGGCGCACGACCTCTTCGGGCGGTTGACGTACCTCGGGGTGCCCGTGCACGGCTTCCGCACGGCGAGCAGCGGGGCGCCGGACTCCTTCGGCCGCTCGCTCTACGTCGACACGTTGGATTCGGCGTACGGGCCCGGCTGGAAGCGCGAGACCTCGCTCGCCTTCCGCAATTCGACGGGCGCCTTCTGTTACAGCTTCTGGCCCACGAACGACCCCTCGCTCCCGGGCTCTCTAAGCCGGCCGGCAGGGAACGGGAAGCGCTACCGCGTCACTGTGCAGGGCCCGGGCGTGACGCCGGACATTTCCTGGGAGGGCCTGGGCCTCCACGACTACAACCCGCAAGACCAGGCGGACGTAGCCTACGAGGGACAGCAGAACGCGATCTTCGACCAGGTCGTCGCGGGCGACAAGTTCTGCCCGACGCAGCGCTAGGGCCCGTAAGCGCGCGG
>JBBSGR010000072.1:0-1697 GCA_038253945.1 Gaiellales bacterium | reverse complement strand
TGCGCGATCGACCAGAGGATGTCGGAGGCCACCGAGGCGCCGAGGTGCGTGTGAAGCTCGGCGAGACCTTCCATGTGGCGAGTCTAGTGTGATCGGCGCGGGCAGCCGCTGGTTTTGCTGGACTACCGAAATGCTGCGCACACGACTCGCGCGACTCTTCCTGGGTGGGACCGACGGGAACGAGCGTCTTACGGCTACCGCGGCCGTGGTCCTGATCGTCCTACTCGCCGTCGAGGGGGCGACCCTGCTCTCGCTCCGGTCGCTCCTCCCTGTACACGTCTTCGTCGGGATGCTGCTGATCCCGCCGGTCGCCCTGAAGCTGGCGAGCACGGGCTACAGATTCCTGCGCTACTACCGACGCGCTCCCGAGTACGTCAGCAAGGGGCCGCCGCTGCTGGTGATGCGGATGCTCGTCGCGCCGATCGTCGTGCTGACCACGGTGGCGCTGTTCGCGAGCGGCGTCGCGCTGATCGTCATCGGTCCGGCGGCGCGCTTCGTGCTCACGATCCACAAGGCGAGCGTTCGTCCTTTGGCTCGGAGCGATGTCGATCCACGTGCTCGCGTATGTCCGGCGCCTGCCGCCGCTACTCCGGCGCAACTCGACGCCGGGTCTCGTCCTGCGGCGTGCGCTCGTCGGCGGCGCGGTGATGGCCGGCGTCCTGCTCGCAGTCGCCACCTATCCGCTCGCCGATCCGTGGCTCGACCGCATGCACGGCGACCACGACGACGAGGCGGCGCCGGCTCTGGTGCCTCCCGGCTAGGCGCGGTCAGCCGAGGACGCGCTGGACCCGCCCAGCGGCAAGAAACGCTTTCGAGAGCAGCAGGGTCGCAAGCGATGAAATCCAGAACGGGATCGCGAGCAAAGCCGGGAATGCTTGCGTGAACAGAAACTCGGAGATTCCGCGCATCGGCTGTGGGAGCCGCGGCAGAAGGTAGAGCGCGAGCACGAGCAGTGCCACTCCCACCGTGGCGAGCGTCGCCCAGACGGGGAGGTCTGCAGCGAACCAGGCCCGCACGCGGTCGATCAAGAGGAGCCCTCCAACCAGCCCGAGGGCGATCAGACCCATCATCAGCGTCTCGATCTTGCCGGTGACGCTGAGTGCCGCGGCCTTGAAGAACCGGCTCTTTGCCTTGGTCAGATGCCGAAGGTACGCAGCCTGGCTGCCCTGCTCGGCGGCGGTCGCGACGGCCAGAAAGCGCCAGTCGCGCGCGCCCGCCCCTCGCGTCAGCGCGACGATCGCCGGCTCGTCGACCAAGTTCGGTTTCGCCATCAGGTAACCGTCGAGCTCGAGCGTGTACGCCTCGACCTCGCTGAAGGAATCTAGATCGGTGCGCACCTTGGAGACCAAGTCCTGGACGGAGGAGGCGACGCCGAACGCCTCTCCCCGAAAGTCGTCCGGCGGCTCGCGGCGCGGCGGCTCGATCGGCTCGCCGTTCGGGCCGATTGGCGCGAGCGCTACGCCGGCGATGCCTTTTCGAAGGTGCATGAGCGCCAGCGGCCGGTGAGCCTCCTCGAGCCGCGCCTCGATGAGCTGCTCCTCCCGCACGCGGTCTCCGTAGATTCCGATCGACCGGCCCGCAACGCCCGGGATGCGCGTGACCGGATCGTCGTCATCGGGGAGATAGCCCGACGCGTCGCTGATCACGATCGGCCTGCAGTCGTACTCGAGCAGGGCGCCGATCCCCTGGTTGTCGTG
>JBBSGR010000071.1:0-1771 GCA_038253945.1 Gaiellales bacterium | reverse complement strand
GCATCGGCAAGTACAAGCCGAAGAGCGGCTACAAGCGGCACAACGGCTATCGAAGCCGGCTCTCGCAGATCGAGATCGAGTCGATCGGCGCCAAGAGCTCCTCACGCGGCGCCAAGCCCGCCGCCGACAAGCCTGCGACGGGACCGAAGGCCGAGGCGGCACCGAAGGGTCTGCCGAAGGATTACGAGGGGATGACCGTCGCGGCCATTGCCGAAGTGGCGCCCGGCTGGAAGCGGCCCCAGCTCGAGGCGGCACTCGAATACGAGCAGGCACACGCGAAGCGGAAGGGCGCGCTCGGCGCGCTCGAGTCCGCGCTCGCCGCAAAGGAGACGAGCTAATGGCCCACAAAAAGGGATTGGGCTCGTCGCGGAACGGCCGCGACTCGAACCCGAAGATGCTCGGCGTGAAGATCTTCGATGGCCAGACGGTGAAGGCCGGGATGATCCTCGTCAGGCAGCGCGGAACGAAGTTCCGCCCCGGCCCGGGCACGGGCCTCGGCCGGGACGACACGCTCTTTGCGCTCAACGACGGCACCGTCCAGTTCCGGACGAGCGGCGAGCGAAGGTTTGTGTCCGTGACGGAGGCGACCCCAGAAGCTGGTTGAGCGGTCACGCGGCGCAGCCGCGCGACCTCTTAGGCGGCATCGCAAGCGACGCCGCGGGCGAAAAGCGCTTCGTCTCGGTCGCCGAAGCCGACTAGTCAGACGATGACGCGGCCTTCTTGAGGCCGTCGAGGATCAGGTCGAGCCCGAACTCGCTGTGCCCGTCCTCGCCGGGCGCAGTGAGGTGCTGCTCGACGTGCTCGGCGAGATATGGGTAGTCGCCGGCGCGCAGCTGCCGGAGGAAGGTGGCAGCGAAGTCTGCGAATTCCTCCGCACCGCCGAGGTCCTTGGCGGCGGCCGAATGACCGAGCTGCCACTGCGTGAAGCCCAGGATGTGGGCATCCAGGGCGTGGTACGCGTGGTAGGTCAGCGCGGGCGAGAAACCGGCTTCGCGCAGTCGTCCGAGCAGCCATTCCATGTACCGGAGTCGCGACGTGCGCGCGGTGCGGGTGGTGGTGGGCGAGATCACGAGGCTGCACGCCCACGGGTGGCGCAGGACGCTTCGTGGGCCGAGATCGCGCACGCCCGAATCGCCGCCTCCCAGTCTCCTTCGGCGGCGGGCAGATCGATCTCCCCGACGACGAGCTCGACGATGCCGTCCACGAGGTCGCCCTTGTTGGCGACGTGGTTGTATAAGGACATGGCCTCGACCCCGAGCTCCTGCCCGAGCCTGCGCATGCTGAGCGCCTCGACCCCGCCTTCGTCTGCGAGAGCAAGGGCGGCGAGCAGCACGCGCTCCCTGTGGCCGACCGCGCGGACGTGCGCCTCGTGAGGACACCCCGGAAGGTCCGGGGAACGCGATGAAGGCGGTCCTGCGCAAGAAGTACGGCTCGCCTAGCCTCCTGGAGGTCGGGGAGATCGAGAAGCCGGACGTCCCGGAAGACGGGGTGCTGGTGCGAGTCCGCGCCGCTTCGGTGAACCGGCTGGACTGGTACTCCCTGACGGGCACGCCGTACCTCGCACGTACACGGTTCGGGCTCCTCAAACCGACGGAACACGGACTCGGCGTCGACTTCGCCGGGACGGTGGAGGCGGTCGGTAAAGACGTCACGGACCTGCGGCCCGGTGACGAGGTCTTCGGTGGGAGGGCCGGCGCCTTCGCGGAGTACGTGTCCGCCAGCCAGGCAGTCGTGAAGAAGCCGGCTGGCTCGACGTTCGAGGAGGCGGCGG
>JBBSGR010000070.1:0-1772 GCA_038253945.1 Gaiellales bacterium | reverse complement strand
CGTCGTCCGCGGCCGCGGCACCCGGTAGAGCCCCTGCCGGCTGACCTGCATCACGCGCGCCACCGTCGCCAGGGCATAGCCCTCGGCGACCAGTCGGCGGGACCGGGCGACGCGCACGCTCACTCCCAGCCCGCCAAGGCTGGTCTGTAAATACCGTCTGTGGTCTGTGGTGGCGTTACGCCGCCTCCAGGCTTGGCGCGGCGTCGATGGTGACGTGGTAGCCGAGTCGCTCGAGCGCTCGCAGGTGTCGCTGTTTGGCGCGTTCGCCGTCGCGGCGCTCGTAGAAGTCCTCGCCGAGTTCGTGGTAGAGCTCGCCCGTGCTGAGCATGTGGTAGCTGATCTCGAGGATCGCGTGGGCGACGGCGATCACCGCGCGTTGGTGGCCTCGTCGTTGGCGGATCCGCCAATACCTGGCCTTCAGGTAGCCGCGCGTGCGGGTGGCGGCGAGCGCCGATTCGACCAGGGCGCTGCGGAGCCAGGGGCTGCCTTTGCCGGTCGAGCCGCTTTTGCGTTTGCCGGCCGACTCGTTGTTGCCGGGCGAGAGCTTCGCCCAGGAGGCGAGGTGGCGGCTGGAGGGGAAGACGCTCATGTCAGCGCCGATCTCAGCGACGATCACCTCGGCGTTGCGCCGGCCGACGCCGGGGATCGACTCGAGCAGCGTCAGTGCCGGCGCGAAAGGGGCGATCTGCTCCTCGATCCTTGCCGAGCAGACGCCAATCGCCTCGTCCAAGTAGTCGAGGTGCGCGAGGATCTGCGCGACCAGGAAGGCGTGGTGGTCGCGGAAGTTGCTCTCCAGCGCCCGCCGCAGCGCCGGCAGCTTCGACCGCAGCCGGCCCCTTGCCAGCTCGGCCAGCGCGACAGGATCGTTGCTGCCCTGGCAGAGCGCCTCCAGCATCAGCCGGCCGGAGACGCCAAGTACGTTCGAGGCGACCGAGGACAGCTTGACGCCCGCATCCTCGAGCACCTTGTGCAGCCGGTTCGCCTCCGAGGCACGGTCGCGGATCAGCGTCTTGCGATAGCGGGTCAGGTCGCGCAGCTCCCGGATCGGCTTCGGCGGCACAAAGCTCGCGCGCAGCAGCCCGCACTCCAACAGACGGCAGAGCCAGGCCGCGTCCTTGGTGTCGGTCTTGCGTCCCGGCACCTGCTTGACATGAGCGGCGTTGACCAGCAGCAGCTCGAACTCGTCCTCGAGCGCGTAGTAGATCGGCTTCCAGTAGACGCCGGTGCCCTCCATCGCCACGTGCGTGACACCGTGCCCGCGCAGCCAATCGCTGAGCGCGAGCAGGTCCGACGTCGTCGTCCCGAATCGCTCGTTCAGCTCACGCCGACCATCTCGCTCGTCCGGCAGCCGCACGCAGGCGCTCACGCTCGCCTGGTGCACATCGAGCGCCGCGCAACGCTCCAACAGCCTCTCCACCGTCTCCTCCTCTCCGAGTACATGGACGTCGCAGAGAGGAGTCCTCTACTCGAAGAGTCTGGTCTGCGTGCTCATGGCACAGATCGAGGTGCCGAGGAACTCCCGCGTCATGCTTTTCGCGGCCTGCGGAGGGCCGTTGCCTTGCCGACGATCTCACTGCGACGGCGCGATCATCCCATTTACATCCCTCGGGGTGGGCGGCAGCCCATGGGATGCTTTTCCCGCGATCTCCAACTCGTAGGTCTTCTTCCCGAGCGTCCGCTCCAGCTCGGCGATCTTTCGCCGCAACTCGCGCTCGCCCTGACGGTGCTCCTTGCCGGCGAAGCGCTCCCGGCCCGCCTCCAGCAGTTGGTCG
>JBBSGR010000069.1:0-1855 GCA_038253945.1 Gaiellales bacterium | reverse complement strand
TGGTAGGAAGGTCCGGCCACCGCGGGCTCCAGACTCGTCGGTTCATCCATGAATCGATGAGAGGAGCACCACGATGGCCGAAGAGGCAAGGATGACGGTTGCGGATGTTGTTGCCAACGTGCTCGCCGGCGAGCAGGGCGATTTCGTTCGTGAGGCGGTGGCGATCGTCGCGCGCGAGTTGATGGAGGCCGAGGTGTCGGCGGAGATCGGCGCCGGGCGGGGCGAGGTGTCGGCCGAGCGGCTGACGCATCGCAACGGCTACCGGCCGCGCGGCTGGGAGACCAGGGTGGGCGAGATCGAGCTCGCGATCCCGCGCAAGCGCTCCGGCGCGGCCTACTTCCCTTCGTTCCTGGAGCCGCGGCGGCGCTCCGAGCAGGCGATCGTCGCGGTCGTGCTGGAGGCGTACGTCAACGGCGTCTCGACGAGGAAGGTCGACCGGCTGGTCGAGCAGCTCGGGATCCAGGGGATGAGCAAGGACCGTGTCTCGGCGCTCTGCCGCGCCCTCGACGAGCAGGTCGAGGCCTTCCGCCGCCGGCCGCTCGAGGGCGACTACCCCTACCTGTGGCTCGACGCCAAGCAGGTCAAGGTCAGAGACGGCGGCCACGTCCGCTCGAAGGCGCTGGTGATCGCCTACGCCGTCCACGAGACCGGTCGGCGCGAGGTGATCGGCCTCGACCTGGGCGAGGTCGAGTCGGAGGCGTTCTGGACCGAGCTGCTGCGCGATCTCCGCCGCCGCGGCCTGCAGGGCGTACGTCTCTGCATCTCCGACCAGCACGAGGGGCTGCGCAACGCGATCGCGCGAGTGCTCTCTTCACCGTGGCAGCGCTGCACCGTCCACTTCATCAGAAACATGCACCAGCACTGTCGGCCCTCACAGCGCGGGCTCGTCTCCGCCGCGCTCAGGGAGATCTTCAACGCCGACGACCGCACGCAAGCGCGTGAGCGGCTCGGCGAGGTGATCGCCCGCCTGCAGGCCCCGATGCCGAAGGTGGCCGAACTGCTCGAGCAGGCTGAGGAAGACCTGCTCGCCTTCTACGCCTTCCCCGCGGCGCACTGGTCGAAGCTGCGGAGCACCAACCCGCTCGAGCGGGTCAACCGCGAGATCGGACGCCGCACCGACGTCGTCGGCATCTTTCCCAACGACCGCTCCGCGATCCGACTCGCCGGCGCGCTGCTGATCGAACAGAACGACGAGTGGCTCGTCGGCCGCCGCTACCTCTCCGCCGATTCGCTCGCGCTCGTCCTCGTCGACGAGGACGAGCGCGAACAAGTCCGAGAGGAGGTGCGCGCCCTCCAACCAGCCTGAGCATCCGACGAGCGAGGAGCGTTACACCACGTCAGACGACTTGACTTGTGGCATCCATCCCAAGACGCTGTACCGCCTGATCCGCCGTGGCGAGGTGCCGGCGCTGAAGGTCGGGGGCTCGATCCGCCTCGACCCGCACGAGCTCGACGCCTACGTGTACGGGGCCGAGCCGGGGGACGACGCCTGAAATGGCGTGGGGATGGACACCGGGGTGGGGCTACAGCCGTTCGCCGACCGAGGAAGCCGGGACGTACCTCGCCCCGCAGGCTGACCAGCCGCGGTTTTTCGAGCAGCCGCTGACGCCGCAGCAGGCGCAACAGCTCGATATGACGACCGACCCAAACCACTTCAGGTGTTCCGGGATGGAGGTCTACTGCGACGGCTGCGGTCCCGGCCAGAAACCGTGCTGCCGCGACGCGAATCGTCCGCGCGCCTGGTGGCTGCGCCTAAAGAAGGGAATCTGATGCCGAGAGTCGTGCCCTCGACCGAGTTCTACGCGACCGATGTGAAGCCGAGCGCGGACGCCGAGTTCGTGCGCCACAGCGTCGA
>JBBSGR010000068.1:0-1855 GCA_038253945.1 Gaiellales bacterium | reverse complement strand
GTCCACTCGAGGCTCTCGATGCTCGCGTGCAGGTCCTTCCGGATCACCGGCAGGGCCGTCGTCACGACGAGGTTGTCGAGCGTGACCATGAACACGCCGACCGCGGTGATCGCGAACGTCCAGAACGTCTTGGCTTTTGCAGTCATATCGATGCTCCTTCTGAATTTGGTGGTGAATAGTCACTAACTTAGATTGGAAAAAAAGAGCTAGAAAGCCTTCGTGCAGCCGGCGATCAGCCGCGCCGCCCACTCCTCGCCGGAGTGCTCGAGGTCCATCGCGGCGACCACGTTCCAGAGCATTCCGGCTGCGAAGAACCGGCTGATCTCCTCCGGCTCGACGCCCGAGACGCGCTCGACGTAGGTGACCAGGTCGCCGTAGCCCGCCCGCACGACTTCACAAACCTCAGGGTCGCTGCACGCGGCGTAGGCCTGGAGCTGGGACTGCAGGCGAATCCGGTCGCCGAGCAGCTCGCCGTAGGCCTCACCGATGGCCTGAAGCGCGTCCTCGCCGCGCTTTCCCTCGGCCGCGCGCTGAAAGATCTCGAGCGTCTCGCGCAGGCATCGGGCAACGGACGCCTTGAAGAGCTCCTTCTTCGTTCCGAACAGGCGGAAGACGTACGGCTGGGAGATGCCGGCCTTGCGAGCGATCGCCTCGGTCGAAGCGCCTTCGAGGCCACGCAGGGCAAACTCTTCCATCGCGGCGTCGAGGATCTCCTCGCGGCGGGCTTCCGCCGTCTTGCGTGCCGTCGTCGCGTTCATGCCGCGTAAGTTAGTGAACGCTTACTAGAAAGTCAAGCCAATGCTGCGAGGGCGCCGACGACACGATCGAGCTCGGCGTCGGTCAGCTGCGTGTGGAACGGCAGCGCCATCGCCCGGTCGAAGGTGGCGGAAGCGCCCGGAAACTCGCCCTGGTCACGGTACGCCGCGAGCCGGTGCAGCGCGTAGGTGCCGACCTGCGCCTCGATGCCCTGGTCCCGCAGCGCCGGAATCGCCTCCTGGGCACGGTCGAGCCTGACAACGTACGCCTGCCAGCCGTGGGTATCGCCCTTCTCGGCCGTCGGCAGGTCGATCCCCTCGACGTCGCGCAGCCGCTCCGCGTAGCGTTCGGCGACCGCGCGCCGCGCCACCAACAGCTCCTGCAGGCGCCGCAGCTGCGGGATCCCGACGGCGCACAGGATGTCCGACAGCCGGTAGTTCAGGCCGGGCTCGGCGATCTCAAAGTCGCCCCGCGGCTCGATCCCGTGGTGGCGCATGCGGCGGATGGCGTCGGCAAGCTCGTCACTGGAGGTCGTGACCGCGCCGCCCTCGCCGGTGGTGACGATCTTCCGCGGATGGAACGAGAGGCAGCCCATTTCCCCGAGTCCGCCGCACGGCATCCCGCGCCAGCGCGCGCCTAGCGCACCGGCCGCGTCTTCGAGCAGGCGTATGTCCGGCGGGACCGCGTTCTGCAGCTCCTCCCAATCGAGCGGTCTGCCAAATAGGTGCACGGCCAGCACCGCGCGCGTCTGAGGCGTGACCGCGTCGTAGACCTTCGCCGGGTCGAGGTTGAACGTGTCCGGGTCGACATCCACGAGCACCGGCCGCGCGCCCGCAAGCCCGACGACGTTCGCAGTCGCGGGGAAGGTGTATGCCGGGACGAGCACCTCGTCGCCCTCCTTCAAGCCGAGCGCCAGAACTGCGAGGTGCAACGCCGCTGTCCCCGACGAGACTGCCACCGCGTGCTCGACGCCGCAGGCAGCCGAAAGGAGCTCCTCGAGCTCGGCCACCTTCGGGCCCATGGTCAGCTGGCCCGAGTCGAGCACCTCCTGGACCCCGGCGAGCTCCTCCTCGCCGACGTCCGGAAGCGCTAGCCGGAT
>JBBSGR010000067.1:0-1883 GCA_038253945.1 Gaiellales bacterium | reverse complement strand
GATCACGTGGATGGTTCCCTTGCTCGCGCCGATGTCGGTCTTGACGACCTTCGTCGACGTGTTGAGGAAGACCGAGCCACCGCGCACGCGGATCGTGATCGCCGGTCCTGCCAGCGTCTTCACCGGGCGAAGCTTGACGACCCGTGCGGCTGTGGCGTTCCCCTTGACGACGTGGTAGAGCAGCACACGCCACAGTGCCATCCGGTCGTTGGCGAGCTTTTTCAGCGTCGCCCTGGGGACCTGCCTGAACGCGGCGTCGCTCGGAGCGAAGACCGTCAGGGGTCCCGTTCGGGAGAGTGCGCCGACAAGACCCGCCTGCTTCGCGAGGGACAGCAGCGTCGTGAAGTCTCCGGCGGCCGCGGTGGTTTTGACGATGTTCTGCTGCGCAACCGGCGCAGCCTTCGCGTCTGCCGACTTGCCGACGGTCGCCGCCAGCAGCGCCGCGAGCGCGAAAGCGAGCGGCTTCTGCTGGCCGATGTTGGACACGTTTGCCTCCTTGTTCGGACGGTGGGCGTGGACTAGGCGGTCGAGAGGCGCGGGTCGCGGCTCCAGCGGCGGCGAATCGCGTGCTGCTGGATCACCTGGTAGACGGCGGACGCTCCAACGAGCCCGTAGACGAGCCGGCTCACGGCGTTCGTCTCGCCGAACTCCAGGCCGACGAGCGCTGCGACCAGGTCGAACTTGGCGATGGCGACGAGTCCCCAGTTGATCCCGCCGACGGCCACGAGAACGGCCGCCAGGACGTCGAGCTTCTTCATCTCTACTCCCTTGTCGAGGTTTTGTACAGATACGACGCCAGGGTAGGGGAAGTAAGAGATCTTGTCAAGTGATTGTCGAAAGTTTGTGTAGACTGCGGCCAGTGGATGAATCGCCGCATCTGCGGATCGGGGCACTGAGCCGGCGCGTGGGCGTCTCCCCGGAGCTCCTGCGCGCGTGGGAGCAGCGGTACGGGCTGCTCCGGCCGGTTCGCTCGCCCGGCGGATTCCGCCTCTACTCGAGCGCGGACGAAGACCGCGTCCGCTCGATGCGCCGCCACCTGGACGCAGGGGTCTCGGCCGCCCAGGCTGCCTGGCTGACGCTGGCCGGCCTGGACCGCGGGGACGCCGGTGAGGCCCCTGCGTCCTCACTCCCGCGACTGTCGAGCCAGCTTCGGGCCGCCCTCGACCGGCTCGACGAGCCGGGAGCGCACGCGTCCGTCGATCGCCTGCTCGCAGCGTTCACGCTGCAGACGGTGTTGCGAGACGTGCTGCTGCCCTACCTCCAGGATTTGGGTGCACGGTGGGAGCGGGGCGAGGCAAGCGTGGCGCAGGAGCACTTCGCGAGCAATGTGCTCCGCGGGCGGCTGCTCGGCCTTGCCCGCGGCTGGGGCCAGGGCACCGGGCCGAAGGCCTTGCTCGCCTGTGCGCCGGGCGAGCTCCACGACCTCCCGTTGATCGTCTTCGGCCTCGCGCTTGCCGAGCGCGGCTGGACGATCACGTACCTCGGTGCCGATACGCCGATCCAGACGATCCAGGAGGCGCTCGCCGACGCCGACGCGCGCCTGGTCGTCGTGGCAGCGATGACCACGCAGCGACTTCGGGCGGCGGAGCCCGAGCTCGCCGAGCTGGCACGCACCGTTCCCGTCGCGCTTGCGGGCGCGGGCGCGACCCTCCGCCTCGCTCTCGCCATCGGGGCCTCTCTCCTCGAAGGGGATCCCGTCAGCGCGGCGGAGCGCATCGGCGACGAGCGTCGATGAGCTCCAGGCACCGATCGTGGAGCTCGACCCAGACTCGGTCGCCGTCCGGGGCGTTCGAGTCAGTTCAACGTATCGCCTTTCCGGCCCCGGTCGTCGAACGGTCCGCGGCCGGGGCGAGACGGTTGGGAGAGCTTTACTGGCGCGAGGT
>JBBSGR010000066.1:0-1887 GCA_038253945.1 Gaiellales bacterium | reverse complement strand
ATCAGGGCTCAAGTATCGCTGCGACAATCCGCCGACGGCGGGGTGCCGGAGCGGCCGAACGGGGCGGTCTTGAAAACCGCTGACGGGGCAACTCGTCCCTGGGTTCGAATCCCAGCCCCGCCGCCTTTTGAGCGCCGGATCTCGCATGGTTGAGCGGAATCCGGCCTCTACCTTTTGCCGGGTCAACTGTCCGCCGGAGACCGCTGGAAACCGCTCCCGACTGTCGCGGACTGTCGCAAAACTGTCGCGCGCTCGAGGTAGGCGTCGACGAGAGAGACCGCCTCGTCCTCGTTGCCGGGCATCAGGTGTCCGTATCTGTCGAGGGTGATCTGGATCGAGCTGTGCCCCAGGTACATCGAGAGGCCTTCGCGTTGACGCCCGCGGCGATCAGGATCGACGCGAAGGTGTGGCGACCCTCGTGGAGGCCGATCGGCTCGAGCCCCGCCTTCTTCCAAGCCTTCTCGGCGCGGGTCACCAGCTGGTTGCGATTGAACGGCTGCGATCCCTCGCCGAAGAAGAGCGCGCTTCCGTTGCCGCGCCGGAGCTTACGGGCGGCCAGGTGGGAGCGGAGGGCGGCGACGATCGGGACGGCGCGTCGGCCGGCGCGGCTCTTCGGCTCGATGACGCCCTCACGGCGGTCCCATGCGCGCTCGAGGCCAGCGCGGCGCGCCATCCGGCGCGTCCCGGACGCAGACCGGGCGTGCCGCCCCGAGCTCGTCGCGCGCATCCGCGCCGAGCAGGCGAGCGGGTGCACGCTGGGCGAGATCGCGCGACGGCTCAACGCCGACGGTGTGCGGACCTCACAAGGCGGTCGGCCGTGGTGGCCCTCGACGGTGCGGGAAGTCCTCCGCCACGCAACCAGCCCGACCCTTCGAGGCAGCGGCCGAATCCCGCCAGCAGTCGACCCGAAGACCCCTGAGCGGACGCGGGCGGGCGACCGCGGGCGCCGCCTGAGGGAGACTCACAGTTCGGGAATGCACCCGACTGACCTCCCGCACGTTGGTGGACGTAGTCTCAGCTCGTCGAAGCTCGAGACCTGCGCGCTCAGCGGAGAGCCTCCTCGAACTGCGGGTCGTCCCGTACGGTGGCGAAGTCGTCGTCTCTGCGCGCTTGCTCGCGGAACGGCGGGAACAGTTCGACGGACCGCTGGAGGTGGACGAATGTCTCGTCGCCGGTGTCGCCCGCGAGCGTCGCGAAGCACGCGTAGTTGTAATGGAGGCCGGGGTGGTCCGGCAGATGCTCGAGGCCACCGCGGACCGCTTCGAGTGCCTCGGCGTAGCGCCGCTCGCCGTAGGCGGTCAGTGACTCGCTGTGGAACGGCCACGCCTCACCCCAGTCGATCGCCTGGTATGCCTCGCCGGGTGTGGCGCCGAGGGCGAGGACGGTTCCGTCCCCGGTCGCCTTCCGCCGCGACTCCGGCCGGACGAACACGAGTGTCCCTGCGGGGGCGTCGACCGTCTCGCCGTCGACCTCGAAGGTTGCCTTCCCGTCGAGCACGATGTACAGCTCCTCCTGGCCCGATCCGGACTCGTCGTGCTCGTTGATCAGCGTGCCGTCCTCGCCGGGCGTGTAGGCGTTGATTCCGAATGCGTGGATCCCGAGGTGCTCGCGCACCGGGATATCTCTGCCGCGCCGCTCGATGTCGTCAAGGCGCGCGACCTGCCACTTCGGGTTGTCGTTCATCCGATCACCTCCGTGCAACGGGGGTCGTTGCGAATCGTCGATCGTAACCGCTGCCAAGCCGTCGCTTATCTCTCTTCGTCACGCGCGAAGATCGCACCTGACCGGCATCGATCAAGACCAGGGGTACTCGTCGTGCTGAGGAAGGTCATCTCGGATCTCGTACCATCGAGCCTTCGAGCCGACGAACATGTGGGCGGTCGGCTT
>JBBSGR010000065.1:0-1892 GCA_038253945.1 Gaiellales bacterium | reverse complement strand
TCCCATGTCCAGGTCGCCTCCCAGGCATTCAACGGCAACGCGGTGTCTGTCCCCGATCCCACATCGAGGAGGCGCACGACAAAGTCGGATGTTCCCGCGGCGACCCTAGCCGCGACGTACAACGCTTCATTCGCGCCAGTTGGGTTCCATCGCGGATCCGACAGGCTGATCGTTCCACACGCTCCCTTCGTGTCGAGCGCGACACGCTCAGCGGCCGCGCTGGTGTCGATGGCGGCCAGGCGCGTCGTCGGTGGCCCGCCCGGTCCGCAGGCCGACTCGACGAGTGCTATGTGGGGCGACGCGGCTCGCCAATGGGCGATAGACGACCCTGATTCTGATGCTCCACGCAGCTGCCGAACGATGACACCGCTGCGAGCATCGATGATCGTGATCCCGTCGGCTGCGGCGACCAGGAGCTGCGTCCCGTCGGCGGACCACTCAGCACCGCTCCTGCCCACGCCCGTGGTCAGCAGCTCCCGGGCGGAGCCGCCAGCCGCGGGGATCACGCGGATGACGAGGTCTGGCGTGACTGAATTGTTGGCCGCCGGCTTCTCCGCGAGGTAGGCGATCTGGGAGCCGTCCTTGCTCCACGACGGGAAGTAGCCGGCGACGCCAAGGCGATGCGCCTGCCCCGTGGGCAGGTCGATGATGACAAGTTGCGCGCCGACAGAGACGACCAACTGCTTGCCGTCGGGCGAGAACTGGCGCCAGAGGTACGGCGCGTTGTCAAAGATCGATTCGGGGGCACCCCCGATCGGCACCTCGTACGCGAAGGCCGGCTTCGGCGCTCCTCCCGCGAGGGGCACCGCCCACACCTGTACTTCCGCAAAAGCGCTCTGGGGTCCTAGGACCTGGCGACCCACGAAGATCCAGTTGTCGCGGAGCTCACCCAGGGCGTTCGTGCGCAAGCCATTCACACCCGACGCGCCTCCCGAGAACGCCGGCAGCGTGACCGGCGAAACGCTCGGCGCCGGCGTGCTCGGCACCGGCGACGACGCTGAGGGCGCGGCGAGATCGGGTGTGACCGCCGGCCGGGGGGTCGGCGGGTGCGCGGCGTTCTCGGTCGCGACGCCGAGTACGGTGATCACGACGAGTGCAAACGCAGCCGCGGCGACGACCGGCGCCCACATCACACCCCGGCGCCGCTCGAGAGCGAAGGGTGGCGGAACGACGTGCCGGTCGTGGCGCGCGAGGAGCTCATCGTTGCGCCGGAGTTCCTCGGCGTAGGCGCGACACTCGGCGCAGCGCGCGAGGTGGTCGTCGAGGTGCTGGCGTTCGGAGCGCGATGGGGCTTGATCTCGTGCGCGTTCGAGCCCTTCGTGGACGTGCTCGTTCATCGCGCGAGACCACGCTCCAGCCGGCGGTACGCCGCCGCGAAGTTCCGCCGACCACGCGCGAGGCGCGACTTGATCGTTTCCTGGCTGGTCTGAAGAAGCTCGGCGATCTCCCGCCGGGCGAAGCCGCTGTGGAGATGCAGCGTCAGGGGGATGGCCTGATCGGTCGGAATGCTCGCCAGGGCAGCGCGCACCTGGTCCGACTCGGTGTCGAAGGCGCCGTGCTCCGCGGGATGCCGGTCGCTCAAGGGCAGAAACGCGAGGAGGCGCCGGCGCCGCAGGTGGCTGGCGGCGAGATTGGCGGCGACCCGAAAGAGCCAGGGCCGTTCGGCGTCCCTTGGAAACCGGGCTGCGGCCCGCACGGCGCGCAAGAATGTCTCCTGCAAGAGATCCTCCGAGGCGCCGACATCGCTCGTTGTGCGTCGCAGGAACGCGACAGGGCACCGGCGCGTTCGTCGTACAGCGCCTGCCAGTCGGTCTCGCCGGCCCGCACTCGGTCGTCGATCGTCAGGTTGCGCCTCTCTCCTCTAGCAACAACGCACGGCAAGCCTCAGATGG
>JBBSGR010000064.1:0-1906 GCA_038253945.1 Gaiellales bacterium | reverse complement strand
TGCTCTTCACGTCCGATCGCGGTGCGGCGAGGGTTAGCGTGTTTCGCTGCTCCGAGGAGAAGCTGCTCGGCCGGGTCGAGGTCGGGCCACACCCGAACGGGCTCGCCTACGACCGCCGCCGGCGACAGCTCTATGTCTTCAACCTCGGCGAGCCGCTGGGCAAGAACTGCACCTCCACAGTCGTCGACCTCGACTCAATGCAACCGATCAGCCAACTGCCCTTACCCGGCCGGCCGCGCTGGGCGCTCTACGACCATGAGCGCGATCGCGTCTACGCGAACATTCGCGAGCCCGCCGAGATCGTTGCGATCGATTGCGAGCAGGGCGAGTTCGAGCGCGCGCTGGCCGTGCCGAGCGAGGGACCGCACGGGCTCTGGCTCGACCGCGAGCGCCTGTTCTGCGCGGCCGACGGGGGCGCCCTGGTCGTGCTCGACCGCGACAGCGGCGAGGTTCTGAAGAGCCTGCCCCTGCCAGGGGTGCCCGACGTCGTCATGCACGATCCCGACCTGGAGCGGCTGTACGTGGCGATCGGCGAGCCCGGGGTCGTCTGCAGCTTCGACAGCGGCCGGGTCGAGCTGGTCGAGACAGTCGAGACCGAGCAGGGCGCCCACACGGTGGCCTGGGATCCGGTCGGTCGCTCCCTCTACGTCTTCTGCCCACGAAGCGGCGGCGCCACGGTCTACGAGGAGCGCGCCTGAGCCAGGACGCGCGCTGGATCGTCGCGGCTCAGGGCGCACGGGCGGTCGCCTACGGGTTCGGCTCGGTTCTGATCGGCGTCACGCTGGCCCGACGCGGGCTGTCCGGGGCTGAGGTCGGTGCCGTGCTCGCCGCCCTGCTGGCCGGGATCGCGCTCGTCTCGGTGCTGATCGCCCGCTACGGCGACCGGTTCGGACGCCGACGCTCCTACCGGTTGCTGTTCGTGCTGATGGCCGTCGCGGGGACGGTGTTCGCGCTGACGAGCTGGTTGCCGGCTTTGATCCTGGCCGGGCTCACGGGGACGGTCTCGACCGATGTCGTCGAGTCGGGCCCGTTCACCTCGCTCGAGCAGGCGATGCTCCCGCATACCGGCGCCGACACGACGCGGTTGTTCGGCACCTACAACACGGTCGCCACGCTTGCGGGCTCGCTCGGGGCACTGATCGCCCTGGTCGGCTCGTCGCCGAAGTGGCTGCTCGCCTATCCGGCCACGGCTGCAGCAGGACTTCTGGCCTCAGCTCGACTCTCGCAGGCGGTCGAAGCAGGGCACGAGCTCGCCGCGGAACCGCGCCCGCCGCTTCATCGCTCGCGTGGCATCGTGCTGCGCCTGTCGGCGCTGTTCGCGCTCGACAGCTTCGGCGGCGGCTTCATTCCTCAGACGTTCATCGCCTACCTGTTCACTCGCAAATACGGCGCCTCACCGCACACGCTCGCGCTCGTCTTCTTCGCGATCGGCATCCTGCAGGCCCTCTCCTTCCAGGGTGCGGTGCGCCTCGCTGCGAAGATCGGGCTGCTGCGGACGATGGTCTTCACGCATCTGCCGTCGAACCTGCTGCTGATCGCCGTCGCTTTCGCGCCCAACCTGACGAGCGCAATCGCGCTGCTGCTAGCGCGCTTCCTGCTCTCCCAGGCCGACGTCCCCACTCGGCAGGCGTATGTCGTCGGCGTCGTCGACCCGAGCGAACGCACTGCCGCTGCCGCGTATACGAACACCGCCCGTTACGTCACACGGCCCGTCGCTCCGCTGCTTTCGGGTATCGCTCTCCGCGGTGCCCTCGGCGCACCATTCGTGATCGCCGGCGCGCTGAAGGGCGTCTACGACATCGGCCTATACGTGCTGTTCCGCGATGTCCGGCTAGCCACAGGCTCAGACGAGCTCGCTACCGACTAGGGGTGCGCTTCGACGGCGTCTCGCCGCGGTCGTGTTGGG
>JBBSGR010000063.1:0-1955 GCA_038253945.1 Gaiellales bacterium | reverse complement strand
GCCGAATGCCGTCGAGCGGAACCATGTTGCGCCGTCCTGCTCGTACAGGTAGCCCGCGTCGCGGAGTCGCTGCACGGCCCGCTCCACCCAGCCCTCGTTGTGCAGCGACGTCTCGTTCTTCCACACGTCGAAATGGACGCCAAGGTGCTCGAGGCTCGCCTCGATGCCAATGCGGATGCGCTCTCCCGCCCAAGCCCCCAGGATCGCGTTGCGATCGGCGCCCTCTTCGCGGGCCCGTGCCCAGATCTCGTCGGGAACCTCCTGTGCGAGCTCCTCCACGTAGTCGCCGTGATACCCGTCCTCGGGGAGTGGCTCATCCATCTGGCGAGCCGCCACCGAGGCGCCAAGGAGCCAGACCTGTCGGTTCGAGTCGTTGAAGTAGTACTCGCGCGTGATCGTGTTGCCGCCGGCCTCCAGGACGCGGCTCAGGAGGTCGCCGACGAACGCGCCGCGTGCGTTGCCGACAGTCAACGGCCCGGTCGGGTTGGCAGACACGAACTCGACGTTGATCTTCCTGGGCTTCGCGGCGGACACGCGGCCATAGCCCTCACCCGCGTCGCGGGCCGCGTCGAGTGCGCGTTCCAGGAAGGCAGGCGCCAGCCTCAGGTTCAGGAAGCCGGGCGGTGCCACCTCCACGGCCGCGATCGGCGAGTCGGTGGCGTGCTCGCCCAGGTCGGAGCGCAACGCAGCGGCCAGTGCCTCTGCGATCGCCAGCGGTGGGCGGCGAAGTGGCTTCGCCAGCTTGAGCGCCAGGTTCGACGCCAGGTCGCCGTGGTCCGGGTTCGCAGGACGGTTCAGCTCGACGGCGGGAGCCGCCGCGTCTTCGCCGTGGAGTGCCGGCAGCGCGCCGCTCTCGACGGCGGTGACCCAGGCGCGCTCCACCGACTCGCGCACGGCGGAGCGGACCGACGGCTTGACCGGGGAGGCTGGATCAGGCATTGCCGCAGAAGCCTACGCGATGACGAGCTGCATTCCCGGCTGGGCCAGCGCCACCGGCCCGGCGAAGGCGGCCCGTGCCACTTCGGCGGCTGAGCGCGGGTCATGCGCATCGGGAATGTGGGTCAGCACCAGTCGGGCCGCTCCTCCCTGGTGGGCGGCCGATGCCGCCTCGGCAGCCGTTATGTGGCCGGCGCTCTCCGTCGGGGCCGACGCACCCCAGAACGCCTCACTCAGCAGTGTGTCGCCCGCGTGCGTGAGCGGCAGGAGATCCTGCCAGCGGCCGCAGTCCCCGGAGTAGACGAGCCCGGGTCCATCCTCGCTGCCGGCGGCCGTGACCCGGAACCCGAAGCTGTTCAGTGCATGCGTGACGGGCCGTGACTCGATGCTGAACGGCCCGAGCGTGAGCATGCCCGGAGAGAGCGCCGCACCGGGCAGATCGGCCAGGAAGTCGGGCTCGCCGAGAAAGGCGTCGTAGCGCGCCCGGAGCTCGGCGGGGGCGTAGAGCGGGACGCTGCCCGGGGATTCGAGGCCGTACTTCAGGTAGTGCCGCAGCGCGACCAGGTCCACGTGATGGTCGGGATGGAGATGGCTGATGACGATGGCCGTCACCGACTCAGGAGGCCGAATCGCCGCCAGGTAGCCGAGCGATCCCTGCCCGAGGTCGAGCACCAGCGCGTCATCGCCACGTTCGACCAGGTAGCACGATGAGGGCTGCTCGGGACGCAGCGACCATGCGGGCGCCGAACCGACGACCGTCAAACGGAGGCCGCCGTCAGGCACTCCGCGACTCGACCGGGACCGGCCACAGCTCGTCGACACGCTCCACGAGCTCGCTGAGCGACGTGACGATCAAGCCGGTTTCCGCGGGCGGATCGTCGCCGATGACGCCCCACGGGCCGCGGCGAAGCCACACGGAGCGCATCCCTGCCGCGATCGACGGGCGCACGTCGTTGTCGATCCGATCGCCCACGTATGCAACGGACGCCGGATCCGGATTGCCGAGCAGCTCCCGGGTG
>JBBSGR010000062.1:0-1959 GCA_038253945.1 Gaiellales bacterium | reverse complement strand
TCGGCCGCCAGCCGAGCTTGTTCATCGCGAAGAAGGCCTGGAGGGAGAACTTTCCGAACGCGAAGATCGCGAACGTATCGGCTCCGGACCCCTTCAGCTGCGCGACCTGCGACGCCACGTCGGTCGCAGTCGGGTCGTAGCCGGTCTTCGCGACGAGCTGGCGAGCTCGGCGGCCGAGGCCTTTGCGGAGCCCGGCAAGGAGGTCGTTGCCGTAGTCGTCGTCCTGGTAGAGAACCGCGATCTTCGCCTTGGGACGCGTCTTCACGATGTACTGGCCGTAGATCTTCGCCTCGGCCGCGTAGCTCGGGATGTAGCCCATGGTGTACGGGTACTGGCCGTAGTCGCGGCCGAGTGTCGTGGCGCCGGAGGCCGAGAAGAGCTGCGGCACCTTCGACTGGTTGAGGAACGATCGGATGGCGAGGTTGTTCGCCGTGCCGAGCGTGTTGAAGATCGCGAAGACCTTGTCCTGCTGGACGAGCTGGCGGGTGGCCTGCACGGTGCGCGAAGGGTCGTAGCCGTCGTCGAGGTAGCGGTACTCGATCCTGCGCCCGTTGACGCCGCCGTGGCCGTTCACCCACTTGAAGTACGCCTCCGCACCGCGGGCCACGCCGGCGCCGGCGGAAGCCTCGCCCGAGAGGGGTGCCGTGCCGCCGATCAGGATCGAGTTCGAATCCACGCCTGGGTCGGAGCGAGTCGCGGCGAGCGCAGTGGCGGTCACGGCCGCCGCTATCAGCGCGCAGACAAGCGGAAGCTTCCTCATCAGACCCTCAGGTTAGTAAGACCGTCGCGCGAGGCGGCTGGTTAGCGCGTCGAGCACGCCGCCGACGCCGGCCGGGAACAGCAGCATCACGACGATGACAACCAAGCCGAAGATCACCGCGGGCACGCCGGGCGCCTTCGGGTCGGCGTGCAGCGGAATCCCCTTTTCGATCCAGCGCAGGAGATCCGAGGCGTACGCCTGCAGGAAGACGATCAACGAAGCTCCCGCGAGCGGCCCCACGTAGGAGCCGAAGCGGCCGAGCACCGAGCCGATCCCGGCGACGACCGCGCCGACGAGCAGAGTGATCGAGAGCGAGATCGGGAAGGTGTCCGGATTGACGAACGCGACGGCGATCGCGAGCAGTGAGCCGGCGACGCCGGCGAACGCGGCCGAGATCCCGAACGCAAACGTCTTGTAGAGCGCCGGCCACACTCCTGCGGACGCCGCGGCAATCGGGCTGTCGCGCAGGGCGCGCAGCGCGCGCCCCGCCCGTCCGCGCAGGAGAAGCCAGGCCAGGACGAACAACACTCCGGCGATCGTCCAGGTCAGGTAGTAGAGCCAGTCGTTGTTCGTCAGCTCGTGGCCGAGCACCTTGACGCTGACGCCGCCACCGGTCTGCTGCGGAAGCCCGAAGAGATTCAGCCCGCGGCCGCCTCCCGTCACCCCTGCGAACTTCTTGAGCAGCGACGGGAACGAGACCGCGATCCCGAACGTGACGAGCGCGAGGTAGAGGCCCGAGAGCCGCAACGCCGGGATGCCGAACAGGAACCCTGCGACACCCGCGACGAGCGCCGCGACCGGGATCGTCCAAAGGTCCTGCACGCCGTGCTTCGCCATCAGGATCGCGGTCGTGTAGCCGCCGATGGCCATGAACGCGCCGTGGCCGAGCGAGATCTGCCCGCTGTAGCCCGTGAGCACGTTCAACCCGACGATCGCGATGAAGTAGACGCCGACGGTCGCCAGCTGGAAGGCGCGGAAGTCGCTGACCCAGCGCGGCGCGAGCACCACGAGCGCCGCGACGACGAGGAATCCGAGCACCCCGATCATGCGGCGCGCCATCAGACCTTCCTCACCGCGGCGCGTCCGAAGAGCCCCGAGGGGCGCACGACGAGCACGAGCAGGATCACGGCGAGGGCGACGGGCAGGCGCAGGGTCCCGCCGATGAAGTTCACGTAGGCGCCGGTCAGGTTGAGGATCAC
>JBBSGR010000061.1:0-2009 GCA_038253945.1 Gaiellales bacterium | reverse complement strand
TGCAGCAGCTTCAGGTGCGCGATCGAGCGGACGTCGCGCGCGCCGCTCTCGGTCGAGGGCCGTTCGCGCGTCTCGTCCTCGAAGGCGACGACTCCGTTCTTGCCGCGCGCCTTCGCGGTCATCATCGCCGCCTCCGAGCAGGCGATCAGCTCGCGGGGATTCATCGCGTGCTCGGGCCCCTGCGCAAGGCCGATCGAGACGGTGACGCGCCCCACTCCCTCGAACTCGAACGCGACGAGCTGCTCGCGGAAGCGCTCGCCGAGCGCGAGGCCCTGCGCCGCGTCGGCTCCCGGAAGGATGACGCCGAACTCCTCGCCACCGAGCCGGCATACGACGTCGGTGCTGCGGACGGTACCGAGTAGGAGCTCGCCGAGCTGGCAGAGGATCTCGTCGGCTGCTCTCTACGCTGTTGAGCGAGCAGATCGCCGTAGTGGAGCGACATGCGTGAGATGGCTGTTCGGACGGGGATGCTCGTGCAGGTCGATCTGTTACGTGCGGCGCTGGCGGAGATCGAGACGGTGGAGCACGCGATCCACGTCGCGAATCATGCGGAGGCTGTCCGCTATGCGACACGGCAGGCGAAGGTGGGGATGGACGCCGAGAACGCTGCCGCCGAGATCCGGCTTCGCGCCGAGCGCCGCGCCGGCGAACTGCTCGCGCAGAGCGTCGAGCACGGCGGAGATCGCCGCAGCGGATCAAGGTCGCGCGGTACCACCTTGAAAGTTCTCGGCGTTTCTAAGTGGTCGTTCTCGTAAGTAAACGCACGTATTGGTCGTCCGTTCCCGGACGTACCGTCTGTGGCATCCTGTCCCGCTGGTGTGGGGGTTCTGATGCCCAGGCGCAGTCCGTATCGGATCGAGCTGAGCGTTGAGGAGCGCGATGTGCTGGTATCGTTGGCGCGCTCCTATACGTTGCCGTATTGGCAGGTGACGCGCGCCCAGATGGTGTTGCTGGCGGCCGAGGGGCTGCGCAACGACCAGATCGCGGCGCGGCTGAATTGCCGCCGTGAGGTTGTCTCGCAATGGCGCAAGCGGTTCTTCGAGCAGCGCCTGGCCGGCCTCGAGGACCTGCCACGGCGGGGTCGGCCGCCGATCTTTTCCCCCTCACGTACGCGCTGAGGTGATCGCGATGGCTTGCGCGCTGCCTGCCGAGCAGGGTGTGCCGCTGTCGCGCTGGTCGGCGACGGAGCTGGCGCGCGAGGCGGTTGCGCGCGGAATCGTCGAGCAGATCAGCGGCGTGACCGTCTGGCGCTGGCTGTCGCAGGACGCGATCAAGCCCTGGCAGCATCGCTCCTGGATCTTCCCGCGCGACCCTCGCTTCGCCGAGCGGGCCGGCCCGATCCTCGACCTCTATCAAGGCCGCTTCGAAGGCGAGCTGCTGCATCCCGGCGACTACGTCATCTGCGCCGATGAGAAGCCCTCCATCCAAGCCCGCAAGCGGATCGCCAAGACGCTCGCTGCCGCGCCCGGCGAGGGCCTGAAGGTCGAGCATGAGTACGAGCGGATGGGCGCGCTCTGCTACCTGGCCGCCTGGGACGCGCGGCGCGCCAAGATCTTCGACCGCTGCGCCCCCAAGGACGGCATCGAGCCCTTCGACGCCCTCGTCGACCAGTTCATGTCCGAGCACCCCTACAAGCAGGCGCAGCGCGTCTTCCTGGTCGTCGACAACGGCTCCGCGCACCGCGGCAAACGCTCGATCGATCGCCTCCAAGGCGCCTGGCCGAACCTGATCGTCGTCCACACCCCGGTACACGCCAGCTGGCTCAACCAGGCCGAGATCTACTTCTCCGTCGTGCAGCGCAAGGCCCCCACGCCCAACGACTTCGCCGACCTCGCCGCCCTCAAAGCGCACCTCCTGGCCTTCGGCCGCCGCTACGAGCAGATCGCCGCCCCGTTCCAGTGGAAGTTCACCCGAGCCGACCTCCACCAACTACTGACCAAGACCGCGACGGCCAGCGCCGCAGCAGCCGCCGCCTAACCCTCACCGAATACGTGCGCGGACTTCCGAGC
>JBBSGR010000060.1:0-2125 GCA_038253945.1 Gaiellales bacterium | reverse complement strand
GTCGCCCTGCGGAACGACCGGCACGCCGGCCTCGCGCGCAATCCGCTTCGCCTCGAGCTTGTCGCCGCCCGCTCGGAGCGCGTCCGGGCTCGGCCCGACCCACACGAGGCCGGCCGCCTGCACGGCTGCCGCGAAGTCGGGATTTTCAGCCAGGAAGCCGTAGCCGGGATGGATCGCGTCGGCGCCGGCCTCGCGCGCTGCACGCACGTGCTCAGCCGCGTCGAGGTAGCTCGCGATCTCGACAGTCTCGTCCGCCGAGCGGGCATGGAGGGAGCCGCGATCGTCGGGCGCGACGACGGCGACGGTCGCGATCCCAAGCTCGCGGCACGTCCGAAACACGCGCAGCGCGATCTCGCCGCGGTTCGCTACGAGCAGCTTCGCGATGGCCACGGCCGCGGACGCTACCGCGTCGTCAGCCGCCGCCGGCAGGAATCAGCGGTGCTTGCCCGTTCCGCCGCTCTTCGTCTCCGTGTTGAAGGCACCGGCGGGTGGCTTCGGGGGAGGAGGCGGTGGCTGTTTTGGTCCGTTGGCCATCGGTTCAGTGTACTTCCAGCGCAATCACGAACAGGGCCACCCTCACCGGCGAGGGTCAGACAAGCGGCCTGGAATGCGAAAAAGAGTCGATTGACGTACACCTGGTTCGCCGAGTATGCGCCCTGAATCCAATAAGCCAGCTGGCGATGGGCTTCAGCTAAGTCCGCATCCGATTCAGTGAAATGCTCGTAGACGATCGGGCCGCTCAACGACCTCTGGATACCTTGGCGTGGGAACAGGATGTACACGCTAAGAAGAGCCGTGGAGGTGAACACGATCAGGGCTAGCACATTCAGCCAATCGAAACCGACACGATCTACGGCGCGGGCGCCGAGGAACGACGCGACGAGAGATGCGGCGGCTAGAAGTGTCCCTGTGCGTGCCCGCAATTCATCGAGGGTTTTGTCCTGCTGCATCAGCGCGTCCGTTGCCAAGTCATATGCCAGGTTCTCGAGCTCACCGCTCATGACCACTAGGGTGCCGACAGGTCTGGACGGACCGGCGAATCGATCCGGATCATGAGCGCCGTCCGCTTCGGCCTCCTCTCGACCGCGCGTATCAACGACGAGATCATCGAGGGCGCGGCGCCGTCGGAAGCGGTCGAGATCGTCGCGGTGGGGAGCCGCGACGCCGCACGCGCCGAGGCGTACGCACGCGAAAAGGGCATCCCGCGTGCACACGGCTCGTACGAGGAGCTGCTCGCCGATCCGAAGGTCGACGCGATCTACAACTCGCTGCCCAACTCCATGCACGTCCCGTGGTCGCTGCGTGCGCTCGAGGCCGGCAAACACGTGCTCGTCGAGAAGCCGTTAGACCGCAGGCCGCCGGAGGTCGAGCGCGCCTTCGACGCCGCCGACGCGGCCGGGCTCGTCCTCATGGAGGCGTTCATGTACCGCCACCATCCGCAGACGAAGAAGCTCCGCGAGCTCGTCGCCGGCGGGGCGATCGGGGAGGTGCGGAGGATCCGCTCGCACTTCACGTTCCTGCTCGAAGATCGGACCGACCTGCGCATGAGGCCGGAACTCGACGGCGGCTCCTTGATGGATCTCGGCTGCTACTGCGTCAGCGGCGCTCGCCTGATCGCCGGCGAGCCCGAAAGCGTCGAAGGGCGCCAGGTTCTGGCCGGGACCGGCGTCGACCTGCGCTTCTCCGGGACGCTTCGCTTCGCCGGCGGCGTCGAGGCTGAGTTCGAGTGCGGCTTCGACGCGCCGCGTTCGAGCCGCCTGGAGGTCGATGGGACTGACGGCAGGGCTCTCGTGCGCGATCCCTGGGGGTGCAGCGAGCATGCGATCGAGCTGCGCCGCAACTGCCAGACCGCCCGTGTCGAGGTCGAGGACGCGGACCGCTACCGCCTCCAGCTGGAAAACTTCGCTGCCGCGATCGAAGGCAAGGAGAAGCCGCTGCTCAGCCGTGCGGACGCGCTGGTCCAGGCCCGCACGATCGAGGCGCTGTACCGCTCGGCGGAGACCGGCGCTCCCGCCGCGCCGGCCTCCGCCTGACCCTTCACGGCGTCGGCGCGGCCTCGCCTTCGCCGAGCGTCCGTCCGAACTGCCGCACGCGCTCCGGCGAGCGCATGTTCAGCCAGATCGCG
>JBBSGR010000059.1:0-2133 GCA_038253945.1 Gaiellales bacterium | reverse complement strand
GGCTCTCCTCCTACGACAAGGTCACGATCGTCGTCGCGCGGCCGCTGCACGGCGTCGTCCCGCGCGTGGTCGGGCTGCCGATGCGCCTCGCCCGCGCGACGCTCCACCGGCTCGGTCTGCACCCCGTGGTGGCCGGCCTCGTCGGCGGGCCGGCGGGACGCGTCGTATCGCAGGCGCCGCTCGCGGGCGTCGCCGCAGCTCCCGGTCTCGAGGTCCGCCTGACGGTGGCGCGCGGTTGAACACGGCGGAACCCAGGGTTCCCCCGTGCGCCTCCTTCACGGTTCGCCCAGCCCGCGCCGGCTGACGGTGCGGCGGGGTGAACCCGCCTCCGCTGCCGTGGCTTCGTTTCGCAACCGACGATTGACAGGGCGACTGAGGAACGGCGAGTCCGCGAGCAGGTACCGCCACGGGAGGTCCACGGCCTGCGAGATGCCGATGCGCGGTGCGGCGATCAGTTCTGCTTCACGCGCGCGAGGGAGCAGACGGAACGGCTCATGGTCGAGCGGGAGCCCGTCGTGATCGCGCGTGATCGCGAGCGCCTGGCAGAGCTTGCCGGGCCCGGAGCACAAGGCATGGTCGTCCTCCACCCCGCGCCGCGCGCGCATGAGCTCGAGCCCGTCCGTCGGCGCAAGCGCACGCACGAGCGCCGCCTGAGGATCTCCCTCATCGCCGCAGACGAGGTTGAGGCACCAGTGAATCCCGTAGGAGCGGTAGACGTACGCGTGCCCGGGGGGTCCGAACATGGAGGCGTTGCGAGCGGTCAAGCCGCGGTGACCGTGGCTCGCTGGATCCTCGCGGTCGTATGCCTCGACCTCGACGATCTCGCCCCCGACGCCGTCCACGAGCAGCGTCGCCCCGATCAGCTCGGGCGCGACCAAGTGGACGGAGCGAGCGAAGAATTCGCCGTTCATGGGCGGATGCAGATTTGAGCGGTCGCACGGGCAAAGCCCGCACGACCTCCTAACGGCATCGCAAGCGACGCCGTAGCGCGGTTCACGCGAGCTTGTCCCGCTTCGCGTCGTAGCGGACGAGTGCCGGGAATGCGAGACACGTGGCGATGGTGCCGATCACGCACATGATGCCGCCCGAGACGATCGAGAAGCGCAGGCTGGTCAGAGACGCGACGACGCCGGCCTCCATGTTCCCGAGTGTCGGCCCGCTCGCCACCTGGGCGAACTCGATCCCCGTCAGGCGGCCGCGCATCGCCTCGGGCGTCGCGGTCAGCATGATCGTCGAGCGGAAGACGGCGCTGATGTTGTCCGCTGCCCCCGCGACTGCGAGGAGCAGAAGACCCAGCCAGAGGGAGGCGGCAAATCCGAATGCCGCGATGGCCAGGCCCCAGCCGATCGCCGCAACGCCCACCGCAAGTCCTTGGCGGCGCACGTGCGGTATCCAGCCGGAGGCGAGTGAAGAGACCAGCGCGCCGCCGTATGGGGCGGCGTACAGATAGCCGACGAGCGTCGGGTCGCCGTAGCGGTGGGTTGCGATCGCCGGGAAGAGCGCCATCGGCATCCCAAACACCATCGCGTTGATGTCCACGATCATGAAGCCGAGGACGACCGGTTGGCGCCGGACGTAGCGGAAGCCCTCGATGATCGAGCGAAGGCTTGGGCGGTCGGCGTCTGCCACGGGAGCAATCGCGGGCAGCGCGAGGATGCTGGCGATCCCGATCGCGAAGGTACCGAGGTCGATCGTGTAAGCCGCAGTGAGCCCAACGAGCTTGATCGTGATTCCAGCGAGCGCCGGTCCGGCAACGGATGTGAAGCTGCCGGAGACGCTTTCGAGCACCATCGCCGAGGGCACCTTGTCCTCCGGCACGAGGCGCGGCGTGACCGAGCGCATCCCGCCGACCCCGAGGCAAAAGAAGGACGCGGCGAAGAAGCCGAGGACGAAGCACGCAGTGACGGACGGGTGGTGGACGGCGGCGTTCGCGACGAGGCCGACACCGACGACCGCCATCCCGAGCTGAGTCCAGATCAGCAGGCGCCGTCGGTCGACCGCGTCGGCGAGAGCTCCCCCGACGAGGGTCAGCGTCAGCAAGGGGACGAGCTCGACGAAGGCGAGCATGCCGACGAGAAGGGTCGATCCGGTCAGCAGGTAGACCTGGTACGGGAGCGCGACGAGCACGAAGTT
>JBBSGR010000058.1:0-2139 GCA_038253945.1 Gaiellales bacterium | reverse complement strand
TGGCCTTCGAACAGTCGTACGCCGCCGCCCAGCAGCACCGGCGCGACGTGGATCTGCAGTTCGTCGAGCAGCCCGGCTTCCAGGTACTGCTGCACGACGTTCGCACCGCCTGCGATTGCCACGTTTTTCTCGCCTGCGACACCTCGCGCTTGCTCCAGTGCGGACTCGATGCCGCCCGTGACGAACGTGAACGTCGTTCCGCCTTCCATCGGCTTCGTCTCTCGCGCGTGGTGCGTGAGCACGAAGACGGGCACGTGGAACGGCGGGTCATCTTCCCACCAGCCGTCTGCGTTCGGGTCGTCCTCCCAACGGCCCTCGCCGCCGCTGAACATCTTGCGGCCCATGATCACGGCCCCGGTCGCCTTGGTTGCCTCCTCGAGGATCTTGGAGTCCTCGTTGGCCTCGCCGCCTTCGAGTCCGTGCTGCTCGCGCCAGCTCTGGGCCGCGAACGCCCACTCGTGGAGCCGTTCGCCGCCCTCGCCGAGCGGGTGCTCGAGGCTCGCGTTCGGCGCGGCGATGAAGCCGTCCAGTGACATCGTGATGTCGAGCGTCAGTGCCATCGCGTCTCCTTGGTCGCTGGAAGTAAGACCGCTCCGCGCGCTCCAACTCATCGGCGCCACTGAGCGCGTGACCTCGCCGGGCCGATGGACCGGTCCGAGACAATGTCTTCGTGAATCGGGTGTCTGCAAATGGCTGACGAGTCGGTCCGCGTCGTGCGGCTCGGCGAGGTCGAGCCGATCTCGGTCGCCGGCGTCCACTGGCTGCCGCTGCGGCGCCGGCTCGGCGTGGGGCCGTTCGGGGTCAACGGCTATACCGCGAACGCCGGTCAGGAGCTGATCGAGGAGCACGACGAGACGGGCTCAGGCGCGGGCGCGCACGTGGAGCTGTACGTGATCGTGGCCGGCCGGGCGACGTTCAGGGTCGACGAGGAGGAGATCGATGCCCGGGCCGTGACGCTCGTTTTCGTCCCCGACCTGGCGGCGCGAAGGCATGCCGTCGCGCAGGAGGACGGCACGACCGCGCTCGTGATCGGCGGGCCGCCCGCGAACGAGTTCCCGGTGTCGCCCTGGGAGTATTACTTCGCCGCCGAGCCCGCCTATAGCTCCGGGGACTACGCCCGGGCGGCGGAGATCGCTTCAGAAGGGCTCGCGGAGCATCCCGAGCATCCGACGATCCACTATCAACTGGCCTGTTACTACGCGCTCGGCGGCGAGCGTGACCGGGCGCTCGAACATCTGACGCTCGCGGTCGAGCGGAACCCGAAGGTCGCGGAGTGGGCTGCGACCGACTCGGATCTGGACTCGATCCGCGACGACCCGTCCTACCCGGCCTAGCCGAGGGACTGTCCCTGGCCGTGGCGCGAAGCGCCACGGCCGGTGCCTGGCACTGCTGGCGCGCGAGGTTCGCGTCGCTCGGCGCGGGGCAGCGCCAGTACGCGACCGCCCCGACGTTGTCGGCCTTCGTGCGCCGGATAACCCTTCCGGGTTTGGAGCGCTCAACGGCGTGAGAGGATTCAGACATGTTCTTCCCCCGGAAGCTGATCCTCGTGATCTACGTCGTCGTTGGCGTCGTAGTCGCCTCGAGTCACCATTACCTGTCGCATCTCAACACGGTGCGGCAGTTTGCCTCGGCGGTCCTTGCCATCCTGCTCTGGCCGCTCGTCCTGCTCGGGATCAACCTGCACATCAAGAAGTAGGCGGGCCCTCCTCGAGCCGCCGGCGCCACGCCTCACCGGCCGCACGGCCCTCCGCCGTCGAGAGGAAGTGCTCGAGCGGAACGTGGAGAAAGGCCCCGCGCGCCTCGGCGAGCACCTCGTCGCCGTCGCTGATCGTCCCGCGCACGTGTAGCCGCCGTCCGTGGCCCGACTCGAGCACGGCCCTCGCGAGCAGCTCGGTGTTGATCGGAACGACGCGGCGGTAACGAACGAAGATCCGCGCCGTCACCGACGGAAAGCGGTACCAGGTCGCGAGAAGGCCGCACGCCTCGTCGAGCACAGCCGAGACCATCCCGCCGTGTGCGAGCCCCGGCCCGCCCTGGTGCCGCTCGTCGAAGTGGAAGTAGGCCTCGTACGCCTCGAGGCCCTCCGCCTGCGGCGCTGCTCGAGCTTGATTCCGAGTGGGTTGTCGCCGCAGCCCCAAC
>JBBSGR010000057.1:0-2204 GCA_038253945.1 Gaiellales bacterium | reverse complement strand
CGCGGTTTCGCCGTCGTTTCGAAGCGCCGGTGTGCTGGCGATCATCGTCGTGATCCGGACGTTCCTCAGTATGGCGTTACAGCTCGAGCTCGAGGGTCGCTGGCCGTGGCAGCGGGCTCCTGCGGGCGCGAGATGACCGATTCACCTCCGCTTTACGCCTAAGACGCTCTCCGCTCGGCTGAGAAGGGTCGTCTCGATTGCCGCGGGGAAGCGGCGGCCCGCGGCAACCGAGCGTCGCCTGCGCGAGTGTTATGGAATGCCCCCCGAACGTTTGGCGTCGAGGATTCGGTTCGGTTAGCCTCGGCGGGTGTCTGAAGTGCGCTTGAGGACGGTCGATGCTTTTACGGATAGACCATTCACCGGCAACCCTGCGGCTGTGGCCTTGCTCGACAAAATGCCGCCAGATGAGTGGATGGCAGCGGTCGCGCGCGAGACTAATGTTTCTGACACGGCGTTCGTTATCAGCGAGAAGGTGGCCGATGCCGACTTCCGACTCCGCTGGTTCACACCAGCAGTCGAGGTCGATCTCTGTGGCCACGCGACTCTTGCCTCTGCTCATTGTCTCTTCGAAGAAGGCGTGCCGGGTCCGATCCGATTCGCCACTCGAAGCGGTGTGCTCACGGTCAGCCAACGGGAGGACGGCTGGCTAGCGATGGACTTTCCGGCCTGGCCGCCCACGGAGCTCGACGTCCGGAGGGCCGCGGCAAAGGCACTCGGCGCGCCCGTCGAATGGACGGGCCGCACAGACAACGGCTTCTTCCTGCTCGCGCTTGTCGGGCGTGAGGACTCGGTTCGCGATCTGATTCCGGACCTGACGGCAGTGAGTGAACTTGATGCATCGGCCTTGATTGTCACCGCCGTCGCCGAGCCAGGACAGGAATACGACTTCGTCTCCCGCCTCTTCGCCCCCAATGCCGGTATCCCCGAGGATCCCGTAACGGGCAGCTCGCACACCGTGCTAGCGCCTTTCTGGGCCGAACGGCTCGAGCGGACATCGCTCACAGGTCTGCAGGCGTCTGCTAGATCGGGGGTGGTCGGCGTCGAAGCGAATGGCGACCGCGTGACGATCATTGGGCGCGCCATCACGGTTGTCGACGGCGCCCTCAAAGCAACTGCGAACCCGAGCTGACCCGAGCTCGCCCCGGGGCCCGGGCTACCGGACAGTTGGCTGCGCGAGCGTTCAGGAATGATGCTCCTATGACTTGTCAAGTCATCAGTAGCTCCTGTTGTTGCAGTAGCCGGTAGAGGTGGCGGGCGAGGTAGCGCTTGAGCAGCCGGGTGGCGTCGCGTCGGGTCTTGCCTTCGGCGATCCGTCGGGCCATGTAGTCCTTGGTCCTGCGGGTCGTGCTGGCGGCGGTGGAGGACGACGGTGTGGAGGGCGCGGTTGAGTTGGCGATCGCCGCCGCGGCTGAGCCGGTGCCGGGTCGTTTGGCCGCTCGAGGCGGAGAGCGGGGCGACGCCGGCGAGGCGGGCGAAACAGGCTTCGGAGCGAAGGCGGCCGCGGTGTGACCAGGCGACGATCAGCTGCGCAGCGACGATCGGTCCGACGCCCGGCTCGTCGAGCAGCGTTGGTGCGAGCGCGCAGACGTGGCCGCGGATCTCGTGTTCGAGCTCGTCTGCTTCGAGCGTCGCTGCTTCGATTCGGCGGGCGAGGCTGCGCAGGACGAGCCGTGTGGAGCGCACGTCTGCGCTTGCCGCGCTTGAGCGGCGAAGGCGGCTGCAGCGCTCAAGCAGCTTTCCCGTCGGGAGCTCGCGCAGTTTGCTCGCGCAGCTGGTCAGGGGCGGTGACGATTACGCTGCGGAGCTGCACGAGCGCTTCGCGGCGCACGCCGACGGCGCTGCGTCGGGCAACCAGCAGCAGCCGCAGCGTCTCCCGCCGCTCGCCTGATCGCGGCAGGGCGAGCGTCTCGCTGGCAAGTGCGGCCCGCGCCGTACGCGTCGCATCGAGCGAGTCGTCCTGACCGCGCAGCCTGTGCTCGGCTCGCGGTGTGCGGCCGATCTCCAGCACCGTCTCGCCGCGGCCGGCGAGGTAGCGGGCAAGGCCGGCGCCGTAGCTGCCGGTGCCTCAATCGCCCAGACACGAGCACCGTCGGCTGTCTCCTGCGCGAACCGCAGCGCCGCCGCGTAGCCACGTGCGTTTGCTCGCACTGCTTGTCTCGCCACGACAGCCCCTGCGGGTGCGGCCACGACCGCCAAGACGTGTT
>JBBSGR010000056.1:0-2230 GCA_038253945.1 Gaiellales bacterium | reverse complement strand
CCAGAAGGCCCGCGCCGGCGACCGCGCCAACGAGGCGGCGCGAGTGCGTCGTCGGATGAGCCGCCGCGAGCGCGGCCGGCGGCGTGTTCGCGGTCCTTGAGCTCGTGTACGCGGACCTGCGGATCCGCCGCCGCATCGGCGAGCTCCTCGGCCCCGCCAAGGTAGGAGCGAACCAACACGACGGAGGGGTTAGTCACGCCGAACCCCTCTCGAAGCCAACGCGGTACGAGTGCCGCCGGATTTTCGAGTGCTGGCCGCTCCTGGAAGCCGCCCGACCCGGGGAGCGTCCGGGCCGCGTTGCCGCCGCCGCCAACGCCGACGCGATTTGGTACCGCTTTTGGTACCTACCTCACCTGATCTCACCGCATCTCAGGTGACCTCAACCCGCATGGTTGAGCCAAGGTCACCTGAGCGCACCCCCCCTTGTTGGGCTGTTAACCGGAGGGTTGTTGGTTCGAGTCCAACCCGGGGAGTCGCCCGGGGAAAGTCCTGCGGACTTTCCCCGGTTTTGCTTCGTTCGGCCGGCTGGCCCGAGAGTGCGACTCTCGGGGCTCTGTGGCGTCGGCCACGGACGACGAGCGGCGTGGGACACTCCACGCATGGACGCGCCTGAAGTCCGATATGCGAGGAGCGGCGACGTCTCGATCGCTTACGTCGTCAGCGGAGCGGGGTCGTTCGACCTAGTCTTCGTCCACGGGTTTGTCGGCAACCTGGAGACCGCGTGGGAGCAACCGTTGCGGGTGGTCTTCTTCGAGCGCCTCGGCTCTTTCGCACGCGTAATCGAATTTGACCGGCGGGGCACAGGTCTCTCCGATCGCGTCCGGGACGTGGCGACCCTCGAGACGCGCATGGACGATCTGCGCGCGGTGATGGATGCCGCGGGCTCGGAGCGGGCCGCGATCTTCGCCACCTTCGAGGCGGCCTCGATGGCGGCGCTCTACGCGGCTACGTATCCGGAGCGGGTGGCGGCACTCGTCCTCTACAACCCGGTCGCCAAGGGTGTCTGGGCGTCGGATTACCCTTTTGCCCCGACGGAAGGGGAGTGGCGCTCCGAGCTGGCGAAGATCCGCGAGCGCTGGGGCGAGCCGGAGTTCTTCGCAGAACTCGCCCGCGCCGCCGCTCCGTCTCGCGCCCGCGACCCGGCGTTCGTGGCCTGGCAGGTGAAGTACTTTCGATCCGGCGCGAGCCCCGGGGCAGCGCTTGCGGTGCGGCGCATGGCTCGGGACGTCGACATCAGGGACGTCCTGCCTTCGATCCGCCAGCCGACTCTCATCCTGCACCTGGCCCGGCATGCCGACGAGTCGCGCTACGTGGCCGACCGCATTGCCCGGGCTCGCCGCATCGAGGTCTCGGGCTTGGATACGGCGTTCTTCCTCGCTCCGGGCATCGGCGATGAAATCGAGCGTTTCGTGAAGAGCATCTGGGCGGAGGCCGAGCCGGAGACCGTTCTTTCGACCGTGCTCTTCACCGACATCGTCGGCTCGACCGAGCGGGCTGCCGAGCTCGGCGACCGGCGCTGGGCGGAGCTGGTCAGCTCCCATCACGCGCTCGTGCGACAACACCTCGACCGCTTCCGTGGGCGCGAAGTCGACACCGCCGGCGATGGCTTTTTCGCGAGCTTCGACGGTCCGATCCGCGCTATCCGCTGCGCCTCCGCGATCACCGAGTCGGTGCGCGACCTCGGGCTCCATGTCCGCGCCGGCCTTCACACCGGTGAGTGCGAGCTGATCGGGGACAAGCTCGGCGGGATCGCGGTGAACATCGGCGCGCGCGTTGCATCACGAGCCGGGCCAGGGGAGGTGCTCGTGTCGAGCACGGTCAGAGATCTCGTTGCCGGCTCAGGCATCCGCTTCGCCGAGCGGGGCGCCATCGAGCTGAAGGGCGTGCCCGGCACATGGGAGCTGTTCGCGGTCGACTGATCCCGTTACTTGACACCCTCCCGCGGGTTCTGATCTAGATTCGTCATGCTTCTGGCGAGGTCGAGTACGTGCGCCCTACGGGCATCGAGGACGCCGTTCGCCCTCTCGGTGCCGACGACGGCGCCCGCGCGCTCGCCGGCGGGCAGGCGCTCATCAACGTGTGAAAGCGCGTGCGGCCTCACCGGACGTGCCCGCCGACCTCGCCAAGCTCGAGAAGTGCCTGCATACCGGGGATTCACGCATCGGCTCGTGGCCCGGGGCCCTGGTTTGGTACCGCGAGCCTCCGAACAGCCGCGTCAGAGCCGCAGGAT
>JBBSGR010000055.1:0-2396 GCA_038253945.1 Gaiellales bacterium | reverse complement strand
CTGTAGGCCGAGCACGGTCGGTTGCGCATCGCGGCCGCAGCAAGCCACCAGTTCAGCGTCAGGGACGGGCGCTAGATCAGTCCTTCGCTGGAGGCCTGCTCGTTCGGCTCAGTGTTCGGAGTAGGTAAAGCCGGCGTGGCGGAGCGCACGTTCCAGCCGCGGTAGGCGTCTCGGTTAGGGAGGGCGCGGTCGGGGAGGCTCGTTGAAGTTCTGCGAGCGCTACGGCAAGGATGGGCGGAGCCCCGGGGCGTCGGGGAGGGACGGGGGCTCCGCCCGCCTGCCAATCACCGAGGTTACAACGGAAAGGGGTCGGATAGCACGGCCGAGGGTTCGCGGGCGACGCAACTGCGGCCAGCGCGTCGCCCGCTCTTCTTCGCGCCGAGCCCGATCCTGGCGGATTTTCGTGCTCAGCGCCGGCTCGAGCCTGCTTCGGGGTAGCAGCTCGACGCCTCGTCGCGGGTTCGCGAGTGGGTCGGAGAAGCCTGCGCGGCGTCTGGAAGTGGGACGACGTCTCAAGCAGGCCAAGGCGCGGCCTCTCAGCGCCGCGTGGCGCCATGCAAGCGGCTGAAGCGCCTTGACGGACTCCGGATCGTTCGTCCAGAAGCCTCCACCCGACGGGAGATTCCTACGGGCCGATCACGTTCAGCCGGCAGCGACGTTTCGTCCGGCACCTACCGCTGCACGAAGTGTGGCAACGAGCTCAAGGTGGGCTCGACCAATGGTTAGACCCGCGACCGGGTGGCCGGAGCTCGTCCGGCGCTCGGTGCGGTCATGAGCCTGCGCGCCGTCTAGTGCAGCGGCGAAGCGCTGCGGCAGTCGTGACAGCGCAGCGAGCCGAAGGACGCGAGGATGTCTGCGATCGGGCCTTCGCAAACGACGCACCGAACGTCCTCTCGCCGACCGAGCCCTGGTGACCACATCGGCTGTGTTTCTGGGCGCCTCCGCGCCTCCTCGATCCGCGAATCCTGGGCCCTCGCACCTTTGTCGAGATTCACACTCCTATCGAAGCTGGAGTGGCCGCATTTCGGACTGGCCACCCGTCTAAATTGTCCTTGGACCTTCGGCTTGGGCGCGATTGCTACCTCCCGAGCGACTGGAGCCCTGAGGTCGCGGCCGGGGTTGCACGCGAGAGGCGCGAGATCGAGACGATCGTTCCACGCCCACGCGTTGTGCTTTAGCCCGAGAGCTCGGCGCTCGCGCGGGCTGTGCCCGCTCGCTCGTGGCGCGCCTCGAGCTTGACCTCACCGCCGTTCGGCGCCTCGACCACCCACTCCACCTTCGTGCGGTCGTCGGTCGAGCCGTCTGCGCCGAACCAGAACGTGCCGCGGTGGGCGACCCGGCCCGCGAGCTGTCCCGCCTCGACCTTCGCCTCGCCGCCGACGAGGCGCGCGCCGTCGGGCAGCTCCAGCTCGGCCTCGAGTGGCCTGACGGCCTTGCGCTCCACCGCCTTGTCGGACACGTTCGTCGGCAGCCAGCCGGTGTTCCAGAGGACGGCGCGGACCAGGTAGGTGTTCTGGCCGAGAGCCTCGACCTCGAACGACTGCAACTCGAGCTTGGGCGAGCAGAGGGCCTGGAAGACCGCCCACTCGGCGTGCGGCGCGATCTCGCGCTCGAGCAGGTGCGCCGGGACGTTGGCCCAGGCGTACATCAAGTCCCAGCCACCGATCTCGACCGGCCCGAGCTGGGGATGCTCGAATGGCGCCCAATCGACGTAGCCGCGCCCCTCGAGGACGTCGTCGTTCCACCGGAGGAGCTTCAAGTCGTCCTCCGGCGCGTGCTCGCGGATCCAGTCGATGAAGCCGAACTCCTCGATTCCGGCCTCGCGCTGCGGGCTCCAGAACTCGGTCGCCCAGGAGAAGATGCCGAGGTGCTCGAAGAGCCATTCGATCGTGCTGCCGGTCGTGATCTGCTTACTTGAAGCCGTGGAAGATCGACACGGCCGGATAGCCGGTCAGCTCGGTTCCCTTCTCGCCCAGCAGCTCGTACACGCGCAGATCGCTCGTCGGCAGCTCGTCGTCAGGCTTTCCGGCATACGGGCGCAGGTGAACGCCGCTGAAGGTGTGGTACTCGACGTGGCCGCAGATGTTCGGCCGGTCGACGACGGCCTGCGCGAGCGCCCGTGCCTCGGGCTCCGACGTCGGGTACGGACCCGCACCTCGTTGCGTGCCCTCGGGCGCCCACTCGCCCGGGAAGTTTCGGTTCAGGTCGAGTCCTTCGAGCGGCGGCGCGACCTTGATCGCGACGCCGTCCCAGTTCGTGATCGTTCCCTCGGGGAGCAGCCGGTAGAACTCGCCGTCCTCAGGGCCTTCGTCGAGCTCGCGCCGGATCATCAGGCGCGGTTCTTCGGGATGCATCTTCCAGGCGCCGTTCGGATCCCGAAGCCGCATCGTCAGGAT
>JBBSGR010000054.1:0-2426 GCA_038253945.1 Gaiellales bacterium | reverse complement strand
TGCGGCGAGCCGTAGGAGCCGTTACCCCAGGCGAGATTCTCGGCCATTCTGGGGCCCCGGACACGGAAGACGGCCATCCGCTGGGCGAAGGCGCCGTGGGCGAAGTACCCCTTGCTCGCCATGTCCGACGACTGCCAGCGGGCGGCGCGGAGCAGGTGCGAATCGACCCGCAGCGGAGGAAGGCCGTGGGCCTGGCGGGTCTGGTTCATGACGGTGAGGAGTGCTGCCTCCGGGCTCGTGAGCCTGATTGATGCGTTTGCGGGAGGTGCGACGAGAACTGGGGTGAAAACTACGCCTAAAACTGCGCAAAGATGCTTCGTGAATGGCTTGAACAAGGGCAAACCTCCCCTTGGTTGCTAAAACGGCGGCATTGCTTTCCTCCGAAGCGAAGGCGCCAGGGTAGACGATCTAGCGGACGTTTTGTCGAGAGACCGCCGCCGAAACCACGTAGATTCTTCAATTAGCTCGAAAATAGCCCAAAAAATCTCTGCAACAACGGCCTTTTGCATTTTGCGCTTCGATTTCGCAGGAAGACCACCAAAGGAGAGAACGACGCTTCCGCGCTCCGACTTTCTCCGGCGGCGCCTCTACACTCAGGAGCACGGGACGTGGCGCAGCCTGGTAGCGCACTCGCTTTGGGAGCGAGGGGTCGCCAGTTCGAATCTGGCCGTCCCGATCGAAGGTCGAGCGCAGGTTTCGCCTGCGGATTGAGTCTCCTTGTGTGAAGGGCGAGTATCGGTCTCGCCCGAACTCCCCGCCGCTCACGAGGTGGCGAGGACGGCGGCTCAGAGCGCAGCGTTGGGCGGCAACGCTTGCGCTCGAGCCGCCCCTGAGCTCACTCGCCGGCGTCAGGACGCCTGAGCTCACTCGCCGGCGTCGGCTCCCGCGGGCGCACTCCGCCGCGATACTGCCGACGGATGCGCATCCACGATCTCAACTGGATGCAGGTCGAGGCCTACCTCGAAGGGGACGACCGGATCGTGCTACCGCTCGGATCGACCGAGCAGCACGCCTACCTCTCGCTCGCGACCGATTCGATCCTCGCAGAGAGGATCTCCGTGGAAGCCGCGGAGCCGGTCGGCGTCCCTGTTCTTCCCGTGCTGCCGTACGGCCTCGTACCGTCGTTCGCGGCGTTCCCGGGCAGCCCGTCGCTCACCGAGTCGACCTACGTCGCCGTGGTGCAGGAGCTGCTCGGGTCGCTGCATGACCAGGGCTTCCGCCGCTTCCTGCTCGTGAATGGACACGGCGGCAACGTGCCCGTCGCCCAGTCCGTCGGGGAGTGGGCGGGGGATGCGCGCGCTCAGGTGTTGTTCCACGACTGGTGGAGCTCCGAGCGTGTCTGGGCCCTCGTCGAGGAGATCGACCCGGAGGGCAGCCACGCGTCGTGGACGGAGAACTTTCCGTGGACGCGGCTTTCCGGAGTGCGGCTGCCGCACGAGCACAAATCGCGGCTCGACGTGCGCCGCGACGTTTCGGCGCTTGAGATCCGTGCTCAGATCGGCGACGGCTCCTTCGGCGGGTGGTACGAGCGGCCCGACGAGGAAATGCTGCGGATCTGGCAGGCCGGCGTCGAGGAGACGCGCGAGCTGCTCGAGTCCGGGTGGGGCTAGCGAGCCAGCGTCGTTCCGCGCGCTTCCTCCTCGCGCAGGAAGCGCAGGAAGAAGACCGCGAACACGGCGAAGAAGACAACGGCTTGCTCGCCGGCCATCGTGAGCCCCGCGAGCTGCTGGTCGGAGAGCGCGTCGAGCCCCCAGAGGCCCGGCCCGTCTCGGTACGTGCGATAGACCGCCGACGGGAGGAGGGCGAGTACGAGGCCCAGCGGGCTGCCCAGCACGAACGCGGCGAACACGTACGCGGCCCTCGCGCCGCTCGTGAGGCGGTGCGGGAGGTCCTGAAGCACGGGCCACCAGAGCGCGATCCCCGCCACGAGGTAGCTCAGGTGCTCGACGTGCAGGACGGTCGCCGGATGACGCAGCGCGAAGTCATAGGCCCGCGGGACGTGCCAGGCGAAGTACGTGCCGAGCCAGAGCGGCAGGGCGAACGCCGGGCGCGTGAGCGTGCGGCCCACGCTGGTGCGGCCGAGCGCCCGGGCGAGCGCCGCCGGCAGCGCGGCGACGATCAGCGCCGGCGCCCACTCCGCCATCACGACGTTCTGCAACAAATGTGCGGTCAGCAGGAAGTGCAGCGCGATCGTCTGGACCGGCGTCGCGAACACGGCGAGCATCAGCCCGAGGGCCAGCGCGAAGGCTGCCACCCGCGCCCGCGGCGCGGGGTAGACGCGAACCGCGAGCGCGTAAGCGACGACGAGAGACGGCACGAGGACGAGCGCCTCGGCGTTCCACGTCCAGGCATACGGATGCACGGCCGCACGCTAGCCCGGGCGCTACCCTGGTGCGTGCGCGTCCGTGGTGTAGTGGTAACACGAG
>JBBSGR010000053.1:0-2439 GCA_038253945.1 Gaiellales bacterium | reverse complement strand
GCAGGCGATGATCCTGCTCGACATGATCGGCGATCGCAACCTCGCCGTCCCCAAGGAGCAGGGCTCGAACGAGCGTCTTTTCGCGCGGGTGCGGGCGTCGGCCTCGCGGGTCGGGGCCGGGCGCGTCTTCGCCGGCCAGACCGGCACGATTCTCGACGACCACGTGCCGTTCGCCCACGCCGGCGTGCCGTCGGTGGACCTGATCGACTTCACGTTTTCGTGCTGGCACAAGTCCTGCGACGACCTGACGGCCGTCTCAGCGGCCAGCCTCGACCTCGTGGGGGAGACGGTCTCCGACGTCCTGCCCAGCTTCTGATTCTTAGAAGATTCTCACCCGGCTCTTAGGAACCTAGTATTCGATGTGTCCATGAGATTCAAGACCAGGACGCTCGTTGCGGCCACGGTCGCGCTCGCCGCGGTCAGTGCAGGTGCGGCTCTCGCCGCCGACCGGCTCCTCACGCCGAAGCAGGAGAGCCAGGCGACATCAACGACGCCGCGAACCGGCTCGGCGTCCAGCCGAGCGCTCTCTCGGACGCGCTCAAGGGAGCCTTCAAGGCGCGCGTCGACGCCGCTGTCGCGGACGGCACGATCTCGCAGGCTCAGGGCGACGAGCTGAAGGCCCGGATCGACTCCGGTGCCTTGCCCTTCTTCGGCGGCCCGGGCTTCCGTGGAGGCCCCTTCCACGGCCTCGGTCACAGAGGCTTCGGAGAGCTCGACGTCGCTGCGACATACCTCGGCATGACCGAAACCAGCCTCCGCGACTCGCTCATGAGCGGCAAGTCGCTTGCGCAGATCGCGAAGGACAAGAACAAGTCGGTCGACGGCCTCGTCGACGCGATCGTCGCGGAGCAGAAGAAGGAGCTCGCACTCGCGGTGAGCGCCGGGCGCCTCACCGACGCGCAGCGCGACGCGATCGAGCAGGGCCTCGCCGCGCGGGTCAAAGCGATGGTGAACGGCGAGGGGCCGCCTGGCTTCCGCGCGTTCCGCGGCCACCCGGGCGGCGAAAGCTTCGGCTTCCGCCTCCGCCACCCGAGTAGCGCCCCAGTCTTCTAGGCGCAATCGTTCGGGCGACGGAGGAGTCGCGCGAGTAGCGAACTGCGAGCCGGAGTCTTTCTCGCCGCCTGCTCGCGCCGCAGATCGGCGCTCGCCCATGCCCGCTCGCGCATTCGGCGGGTGGCGTAGCGGGGCTTCCAGATAACGGGCTTGGGCACGGTCAGGCCACCAGTCTAGTTTCCGCAGCCGGCGCTTTCGAGGCGCTATCGCGCCGTGGCCGGAGCCTCCGAGCTGGCAAGCTTTTGGCAAGCCGCGTGCTGGACGGGGAGTTGGGCGTGCTGGTGTGTGCGCTAGATTCCGGCGGTGCAGGGCCCTGACGGCTATTTCGACGAGCGCGTCGCCGCGCGGTACGACAAGTCAGCCGCGGACATGTTCGACCCGGAGGTGGTCGACCCGGTAGTCGACTTCCTCGCCGAGCTCGCCGGGAGCGGACGCGCGCTCGAGCTCGGGATCGGGACGGGTCGGATCGCGCTCCCGCTCGCGGCGCGCGGAGTGCCGGTGCACGGGATCGAGCTGTCGAAGGCGATGGCCGCGAGGCTGCGCGCGAAGCCCGGCGGCGAGCACATCGGCGTGAAGATCGGCGACTTCGCGACGACGACGGTGGACGGGACGTTCTCCGTCGCCTACCTGGTCTTCAACACGATCATGAACCTGACGACGCAGGCGGAGCAGATCGCGTGCTTCCGCAACGTCGCGGCACACCTCGAGCTCGGCGGCTGCTTCGTGATCGAGGTCGGCGTTCCCGACCTCCAGCGGCTTCCGCCCGGCGAGACGTTGCAACCCCTGTACATGACCGAGACCAAATGGGGCTTCGACGAGTTCGACGTCGCGAACCAGGGCCTGATCTCCCATCACTTCGCGTTGGCGGACGGGAAGCTCGAGCACTTCTCGGCCCCGTTCCGCTATGCGTGGCCGGCGGAGTACGACCTGATGGCCCAGCTCGCCGGGATGAGGCTGCGCGAGCGCTGGGGCGGTTGGAAGCGGGAGCCGTTCACGAGCGACAGCCGCAAGCACGTCTCGGTCTGGGAGAGGCCGGCAGTCTAGGCCGCATCGCCGGCGACATTCCGCATCGCTCGCCCAAGCACTCTCACGCGCCTGGCTTCGCCTGGCTGGTCCGGTCGGGGAGTCCGCGTTGAGAGGCATGCCCCCGGCCGGAATCGAACCAGCGCACGCGGTTTAGGAAGCTTCGCCCGCGTGTCGAGAAGTACCTGCATGTTGAGTCTTCTTGCGCGATGTAGGCGGGGTGCGCGCCAGTGATTGCGCCAGAGGGAGGCAAGGGCAGCGCGTCGTGCTCAGGGAAGGCTGATCGTCACCTCGTCCCGCAGCCGGCCAATATTCGCCGCCCCCTCTACGGCCGCTGCCGTCGACTCTGGTAAGCAACAGCTC
>JBBSGR010000052.1:0-2474 GCA_038253945.1 Gaiellales bacterium | reverse complement strand
GGTCCCCGGCGAGCAGGACGAGATCGGCGCGCTGCGCCACTTCGGCAAACGCCTCCGCAGTCTGAGCGCGCGTCGCCTCGGAGGCGTGGATGTCCCCGGCGGCTGCGATCCGGATCGGCACTGCTCAGAAGAAGAACTGCCGCCACGCCGTCCACCAGTCGTCGGCGCGGGAAACGATTGTGCGGGGCTCCAGCCGCTCGACCCCGGGACGGTTTGCGAGCTTTGCGGGATCCGTCGTGGTCTTGAACTCGACCTTGATCTCGCTCGGCTTGCCCGGGTCGTACGGTGTGAGGTCCCGGAGGCCGGCGAGGCTCTTCTTCGCGCCCTCTTCGACGAGCTCGCGGGCACGCACGGGCGGAATCATTCGGGCGCCCCGCGTGCCGATCCCGTGCTTGACCGGCACCGTGACCACACCGTCGCCGAGCAGCGCGGTAGCCTCGCGGCACGATGCGTCATCGCCGGTCACCAGCGCCACGGGAGCGCCGAACGTACCGACGAACGCGGCGTTGATTCCGGTCTCGCCGACCAGCGTGCCGTTGAACCAGAGGTTCTGCCAGGCCATGCCCGAGACGGTGTGGTTGAGCACGCCGTCGGTCGTGCCGGCCATGGCGTGCATGCCGACGAGCAGGCACGCGTCGCAGCCCTCCTCCAGGAACCCTGTGTACGACGTCCACTCCTCCTGGACGACGTACTCGCAGCGAGGATCGAGCAGGTCGGCGACGAGCGAGTTGAAGCTGAAGCCGCCGCCCGCGCCGTGGTGATCCATGACGCAGACCTCCGTCGCGCCTGCCGAGAACGCCCCCCGGATCGCAGCGTTGATCTCCTCGGTGTAGAGCTTCCGCCCTTCCTCGTAGAGTGGCTCCCCGGCGTTCGTCTGCGTCGCGTTCGCAATCCCGGCCACGCCTTCCATGTCACTGATGATGTGGACGCGCATCGCTCGATAGCGTAAGCAAGATGGAGACGGGGCTCAGCGGGAAGCGAGTGCTGGTCACCGGTGCCTCGGGCGGGATCGGTGCCGCATGCGCCCGCGCGTTCGCGGCCGAGGGAGCCCGTGTAGCCGTGCACTACCACCGCGGCCGGGAGCGAGCCGAGGCCGTCGCGTCCGAGCTGGGGGACGCGGCGGTCGTCCAGGCCGACCTGACGAACGAGGTAGACGTCGATCGCGTGTTCGATGAGATCCGGGCCGGCCTCGGCTCAATCGACATCTGCGCAGCGGTCGCGGGTGTCTGGCCGCAGCAGGACGAACCGGTTTGGCAGCTGTCGCTCGAGCGCTGGGAGGAGACGCTGCGAGCCAACCTGACCTCGGCGTTCCTGACGGCGCGCGGCTTCCTACGCGAGGTCGAACGGAACGGGCACGGCAGCCTCGTCCTCGTCGGCTCGACGGCAGGGCTCGTCGGCGAGGCCGGCCACGCCGACTATGCGGCCGCGAAGTCGGCGATCCTGCACGGACTGCTCCTGAGCCTGAAGAACGAGATCGTTCGGATCGCGCCGCGCGGGCGCGTGAACGCCGTCGCCCCCGGTTGGACGGAGTCGCCGATGACGCGTGGCCTCGTCGGCGAGGAGCAGATTGGCCGGCTCTCGCGCACGATGGCTCTGCGCAAGGTGGCGCAGCCGGAGGACGTCGCCCGCCAGGTCGTCGTCCTCGCCTCGGACGAGCTCTCGGGCCACGTGACCGGCCAGGTCGTGACGGTGGCCGGTGGCATGGAGGGCCGCGTGGTGCATGAATAGCAACGGCGGGCCAAGCGCCGAGCCAGGCGCCGCCTTGGCGGCGCGTCTCAGCGCGCGCGGTTCATCCGCGCGTGCGTCTGCGCTCCCTGACCGCACCGTCCACGGACGAAGAACGGCGGGCCAGGCGCCGCCTTGGCGGCGCCGTCTCAACGCACGCGGTTCATCCGCGCGTGCGTCTGCGCTCCCTGACGCACCGTCGACGGACAAAAAACGGCGGGCCGAAGCCCGCCGTAAGCCTCAGAGCCGCAGGATGATTGCCGTCAGTCCCGGACCAGAGGAGTGACGTTTCTATCGGCAGCTCACCCGGAAACCCTTAGTCCCTCGTTCGAGTGATCCCCCCGGCGGGTGGAGCGCAAAGGGCGGAGCGCCGCCTGCTCCGCCTTGCGCGATCTCCCCTAGGGAGAACACTTGCCGGAGGCCCCCGCCGCATCGGGGCCTCTCCGGCTGTGGGGCCTCGCCGCATCGAGGCCCGGTCAATCCCTCAAAGGCCCCGCCGCATTGGGGTCTTCGAAGCTGGCCCCACTATCGCCGACACCCATCGCTTGATCCATCACCCTTCGTGGGTTGACCGCGCTGGTTCACTCGGCCGGGTCGGCGTCGTAGATCGGCGCCCTGGCTAACTTCCCTCGGCTAGATGTAGTGGCCACAGAGGTTTGAGACGCGGCTGATCGGGGGCTGGCCGCCGAGTGAGCCGTGGGGTCGTCGGTGGTTGTACCAGCGGAGGAAGCTGCTGAGGGCGCGGCTTC
>JBBSGR010000051.1:0-2682 GCA_038253945.1 Gaiellales bacterium | reverse complement strand
GTCCACTCGGCTCGCGCCAGTTTCGCCGGCCGGAGCTCGGCGTCGCGTTCGCACGCGGGCTCGGCGGTGCCGCGTGCGTCAAGCACTTTCCCGGCCTCGGCTCGGCGGCGTATTCGACGGACATGCGGCCGCACGTGGCCGCGCACGTCCGCCCGCGCGACCTCGAGCCCTTTCGTGCTGCGATCCACGCAGGCGTCCCTTGCGTCATGGTCGGCCACGCGTTCTACCCGAGCCTCGGCCGCTTCCGCGCCTTGCTCGAGCCGAAGACCTACCGTCTCCTCCGTTCGCTCGGCTTCGACGGCATCGCGATCACCGATTCGCTCTCGATCGTCCGGAGCGCGCCCATCGAGCGCTGGTCGCCCCAGGCGGTCCGGGCCGGAGCCGACCTCCTGCTCGTCACGAGCCCGGCCCACGCAGCCCGCGCGATCCGCGCCCTCGAGCCGCTGGCCCGCGGCGGTGAGCTCGACATCCACGTCGAGCGGGTCCTTCGTTACCGGAGCCTCGTGCGGCGCTAACGTTTCGAGACGAAGGCTGCGACGTCGCGGATCTGCGTGTCGCTGAGCTTGCCCGCGAACGAGGGCATTCCGCTGCCTCCGCTCTGAACTTTCCGGCGCACCTGCTCGAAGCTCGGCCGGAGGTCGTCGAGATTGGGCCCGACCGCTCCGCTGCTGTGTGCCCGCGCGAGCGTGTGGCAGCCGCCGCAACCGGCGCCGGCGAACACACGTGCCCCGTTCGCAGCGTTGGCCGATGCCGGCGCCGAAGCGGCGGGCGTCGAGGCGGAGGCATCCTGCCGGTAAAGCCAGAGCGCGCTCGTGTACCAGAGGCCGATCAGCAGCGTGAAGACGAGTCCTCCGGCAATCGGGAGCACCGGGCGCGGGAAGCGATGGAGCCGCACGATGGTGATCTTGGCGGCGTACGCGCCGAAGAAGAGCGTTCCGAACAGCGAGTGCGCGAACGTCCGCGAATCGGCGCCCTGCCAGCCCAGCTTGAAGATGCAGTGGTAGGCGACGGGAAGCGTGCAGACGAACGCGAGCCGTCCCGACCAGCGGTGCGCCGAGTTGATCCACGCCGGCTTCCGCCACGGCAGCTTGCGGAAGATCCAGGCGGCGGAGAAGACCTGGAAGCACGCCAGCGCGGCAGCCGCGGTCGCGAATCCGGCCTTCAGGTGGACCGGGTCGCTGAAGAAGAGCCGGAAGTAGCCCTTGGCCCGCGGGTCGTGCGCCGACAGGATGCCGGCGGTGAGGGAGAAGCATGCGAACGCGGTGATCGGAGCAGCGAGCCAGGCGTAGGACCGCGTTCCCACGAGGCGATCAAATCGAACGGGCGCCCGCCGGGTCAAACGAACCCCCGGCTATGCTTGACTGACAAGTCAATCAACGTCTCGGGAGCCAAGAAATAGCCACGATCGAGCAGTCGAGCGCGACCGGAGTCTCCTTCGCGCTCACGGACGAGCAGCGCGAGCTGCGCGCGCTCGCCCGCGAGTTTGCCGAGAGGGAGATTCGCCCAAAGGCGGCCGAGTACGACGAGCACTCGACGCACCCCGCCGACGTGATCGCGAAGGCGCACGAGCTCGGGCTCATGAACGTGCACGTCCCGGCCGAATACGGCGGGCTCGAGCTCTCGACCTTCGAGGGGATGCTCATCGGCGAGGAGACGAACTGGGGGTGCTCGGGGATGGGCACGGCGATCGGCGCGAACGGCCTCGGGGCCGGTCCCGTGATCATCGCCGGCACCGACGAGCAGAAGGCGAAGTGGCTCCCGCCGCTGCTGGAGGAGCCGATCCTCTGCTCCTTCGGCCTGTCGGAGCCCGAAGCCGGGTCGGACGTCGCAAAACTGAAGACGACCGCCATGAGGCAGGGCGACGACTACGTCCTCAACGGCTCGAAGACGTTCATCACGAACGCAGGACACGCAGCGTGGACGGTCGTCTTCGCCAAGACCGACCAGGCCATGGGGCACAAGGGGATCTCGGCGTTCATCGTCCCGATGGACACGCCGGGCATTCAGATCGAGCAGCATCTCGACAAGATGGGCCAACGGTCGACGGACACGTCGGCTTTCGCCATCGCCGACGCGGTCATCCCCGCCGAGAACCGGCTCGGGCAGGAGGGCGACGGCTTCAAGATCGCCATGAAGACGCTCGATTTCACGCGCCCCGGTACGGCCGCAGGCGCGGTCGGCGTCGCGCAGGCCGCCTACGAGCTTGCGGTGGAGTACGCGAAGGAGCGCGTCACGTTCGACGTCCCGATCGCGATGCACCAGGGCATCAGTTTCATGATCGCGGACATGGCCACCGAGATCGAGGCAGCGCGCTTGCTCGTCTGGCAGGCCGCCTGGCTCCATGACCAGGGTGAGCGCGCGACGCTTCAGTCGTCCTTCGCGAAGCGCTTCGCGGCCGACACGGCCATGAAGGTCACGACCGACGCGGTTCAGGTCTTCGGCGGCTACGGCTACATGAAGGAGTACCCGGTCGAGAAGCTCATGCGCGACGCCAAGCTCTTCCAGATCTACGAGGGCACGAGCCAGATTCAGCGTCTCGTAATCGCCAAGGAGATCTTCATTCCGCGCGGGTAACGCTTCGCCACTGCAGCGCCGTCGTGGCGAGCGGGTGATCCCTCGGCGTGTCGAGCGGTCGGTTCAGACGGATGCCCGGCTGAGCCGGGCATCCTGAGGACGGCACCG
>JBBSGR010000050.1:0-2712 GCA_038253945.1 Gaiellales bacterium | reverse complement strand
GTAGTAGGTGTCGTCGTCATCGACCGACGATCCGTAACAGACAACGTCGATGCCAAGGCGCTCGAGCATCGGGAGCGAGTGCTCGCGAAAGAGGCGGTCGAACTCGGCGCCCCCGCCGGGCACGAGCTCGTATGTGCGAACGTCCAGCACGCGTCCGTCGGAGCCGGCCGACCGGGTCACGCCGCACCTCGGACGCCGTCCCGCCGGGCGTGCGGGGCTTCGTGTGCGCCTTCGGCGAGCCAGAGGTGCGTTGTCGCCAGGGCTCGCCACGGGCGCCACCGATCGGCGATCTCGTTGACCATGGCGAAACCGAGGGTATGTTGGCTGAGGGCTCGCTCCAGGCCGAGGTCGGTGATCGCGCAGGCGTCCGGCTCGCCGAGCCGTAGAGCAAGGTAGTGCGCCGCCCACGCTCCCAAACCGCCGACGGCCGTGAGCGAGGCGACGAGACGCTCGAGGGTGAGGCTGCGGTCGAGAGAGACGTCGCCTGCGGCGACGGCGCCCGCAAATGTGCGCACCGCGGCGGCCCGAGCGCGCGTCAGCCCGAGGCCGCCGAGGTCGCCTGTGGCGAGCGTGACAGCGTCGGGGAAGGTGTGGCTGAGCCCCAGCTGCCGCAGCCCGGGCACCGAGTTGCCGAGCCGCTCTACGACCCGACCGGCGATCGTGTTGGCGGTGGCCACGCTCACGTGCTGACCACCCAGGATGGCGCGCACACCCGTCTCGAATGGGTCCCACGTGCCCGGAGGGCGGAGGCCGGGTCGCGCGTCGAGCAAGGGTCCGATGATCGGGTCAGCAGCGAGTCGACTCGCGGGCTCGTCAAGGTCGAGATCGAGGCTTGCGATACGACGCGCGCGCTGCGCCACGTGAATCAGCTCCTCCCAGTGCGGCAGGTGCACCCGCAACACCAGATGGTCGTCGCCGCCCCTCCGCAGCTCGAGCACACCCGGGTCGCCGTCGACGACGATCGTGCGCCGGTAGGTATCGCCGGAGACGTGCTCGACGCCGGGGATCGCCCAGGGGGCGAAGTAGGCGAGCATCGCGTCCCAGTCGAGCGGGCCGTTGAAGGGGAGCCGCAGGCAGAGACCGCCGTCCGCGGCGAGCCGGTCGGTTGCGCGACGTCCCGCACGCAGCGCGCGAGGCGATGCTCGGAACACCTCCTGACAGACGCGATTGAACTGGCGCAGGCTGCCGAAGCCGGCGGCGAAGGCGATCTCCGTCACCGTCAAGTCGGTGTCGTCGAGCAGACGCCGGGCGAAATGTGCGCGCGCGGAGCGAGCGAGCGCGTCTGGCGTCACCCCGAGCTCGGCGTTGAAGAGGCGGCGCAGATGCCTGGCCGAAACCCCGAGCCGCCGTCCCAGCTCGACCTCCGTTCCCCTGTCCAGTGCGCCGTCCAGGACCAGCTGCACCGCCCGGCATACGAGCTCCGGTCCAGTCCACGCGAAGTTCTGCGCAGAGCGATAGGGCCGGCAGCGCAGGCACGCGCGGTAACCCGCCGCCTCTGCCGCAGCGGCCAGCGGAAACGGCCTCACATTCTCGGCCCGTGGCCGTGCCGAACAGCCCGGCCGGCAGTAAATGCCGGTGGTGACGACCGCCGAGTAGCCTTCCACAGTTCACGTATACCGGGCCCGCGGGGGAGCGACCGGCCGCATCCGGACATGCCCGCGGCCGTCTGTCCGGATCTGGCGCGAACGCTCGATCCGCCTCGCGCATCCTCTTCGAAGCGGCAACTCCCGCGAGGAGGCATGACCATGTGCGACACGACCGTCGACCCCGATTCCGTCGCTGCGGCGAGTGCGGAGGCCGACGCGGTGGCGACGCTCCACGAGCTCAACGCGCACTACGTCCGAGCCTTCGCCGAATCCGACATCGCGTGGTACAGCGAGCATCTCAGTGACGACTTCGTCTGCACGCTCGCCGACGGCCGGCGCATCAACAAGAACGAGTTCCTGCAGCGCAACGCCGAAGGGCCCGGCGTTACGAACGTGTCCTACGACGAGATCGATGTCCGCCCCCTAGGAGCTACGGCAGTCGTCCACGGGGTCACCCACTTCACCTGCGACGGGATGTCCGCATCCACCCGCTATACCGACGTCTGGCAGTTGCGCGCCGGCCATTGGCGGGCTGTCGCGGCGCAACTCACAAGCCTCGCCAAGACCTGAGCAACGGAGCCCGCGGCTGATTCGGCGCGCGGTTGCGGCACGGGGAACTTCGGAAGAGGCCACGTTCCGCGAGCCCGGTTGACTCGGTCCCTCGGGCCGCACGGCCCACCGCGCGGGCGCGCGTACTCGAGGTCGGGTCGGGTGGTCCCGCCTCCCTCCTCCTTTGTGCGAGGTGGAAAAATCGAATCCAGAAATGCGTTTGCGCGATTGACTTCTCGGTCGCGAGGTTCTTACGATCGGCGTGGAGACTTGCGCCCTCGGGTGCTGCCGTCCGTAGGAGTCTCTGTCAGCTAGGGAAAGGAGCCGCATGGCTCTCGCGAACCCGAAGTCCGAGCGCGGCGAGAACGTGCGTCCGCGTGGTCGCAAGGTCAAGGACGCCGCTGCGTCAAAGCGGAACCAGAAGGAGATCCGCGACTACTTCAAGACGCGACTCGAGCGGCTCGAAGTCGTCAAGACGACGCGCACCCCGAGCGGCCAGACGCTGGACTGGGTGGCCATCGAATCACAGGTCGCCCGGGGCAAGATCGCCGATCCTCCCTCCGACTCGATCCGGCTC
>JBBSGR010000049.1:0-2908 GCA_038253945.1 Gaiellales bacterium | reverse complement strand
CGAACAGACCTCTGGTGTATCAGTCGTCGTGCCAACGGCGCTGCTGATTAGCCACGTCTGGATGGGATAACCGCTGAAAGCATCTAAGCGGGAAGCCCACCTCGAGATGAGGCTTCCCATCCCCTTGAGGGAGTAAGAGCCGTGGGAGACCACCACGTTGATAGGCGGGACGTGTAAGCGCAGCAATGCGTTCAGCGGACCCGTACTAATTGCTCGAGGTCTTGATTTAGAACACGTGTCGTCACTATGGAGTTTTGAGGGTGCGCATCGTCGCGCGCCTTTGCCAATTTGGCGGTCATAGCGACGGGGATACACCTCTTCCCATTCCGAACAGAGAAGTTAAGCCCGTTAGCGCCGATGGTACTCGGAGGGCAACCTCCCGGGAGAGTAGGTCGCCGCCAATTATTTCGAAAGAGCCGCTGCCGAGCGGCTCTTCGTGTTTCTAGGCCGCGCGCAGCTTGTTGCGCCACGCGGCGTCTAGTCGCGCAGCCGGCGCACTCGCTCCGCGACCGGCGGGTGGGTCGCGAACAGCGCCCCGAGTCCCTCCTCCAGGAACGGATTGACCGTATAGAGCGGCTCGGTCGCCGGGCTGGCCTGGAACTCGACCAGCTCGCTCGCACTGTCGAGCCGCACGATCGCGTCCGCCATGCCGTGCGGGGAGCTGCAGATCCTCGCGGCCCCTCGATCGGCGCCGAACTCGCGCTTCGGCGAGAGGAACAGGTGCACGAGGGCGGCAGCGCAGGGGCCGAGCACGAAGAGGAGCGCGCGCTCGAGCCAACCGCCGATCCGGCTCGCTTCGACGATCGCGGCCGCAACCACGACGACGCTCGTCTGGACCAGCACGTCCCGCGAGCGAATGTGAGCGAGCTCGTGCGCGAGGACTGCTTCGAGCTCGGCCGGCGGCAGCGCGGACAGTAGGCCTGTGCTCACCGCGAGAGCCGACCCGCGCGGGCCGCGGCCGGCTGAAAACGCGCGCGGAAAGCCGTCCGCGAGCAGGTAGAGCTTCGGCTTGGAAACGCCTGCGAGCGCAGCGAGCCGCTCGACAGTCGAGTGGAGCATGGCCGCCTCGGCCAGCGGCAGCTCGCGTGCCCCGACGAGCCCGAGCACCATTCGGTCCGCATACCAGTAGGCGGCGCCGACGACGAGCAGGGCGCAGAAGACGAAGATCGAGAGCAGCCGATAACCGCCGCCCGCGTACCCGAGCGCCCCCAGCACGCCGCAGCTCACGAGGACGAGCAGCCAGACCTTGAGGATGTTCCGTGCCGACGCGATGGTCACGTCAGCCTTCGTCGCCGCCGTCCTCGCGCAGCCCGCGGGGAGGCCAGTCGTCCTCGGGCGCATCGCAACGGCTCGAGCAGTGCAGGGAGGCGATGTTCTGCAGCGGCACCAGAATGTGCCCGTTGAGCTCGATGTGCGCGACGTCCTCGACGTAGCAGTAAGCCGTTAGCACGCCTTCCTGGTACTCGCCACCGAAGAGCGCGACCTCGACCTGCTCGCCCTTGTACTTGTTCGTGTAGTCCTCCACCTCGACTCAGTCTAGTAGCGAGTCGGGGCCGTAAGCTGCCGCTTCATGGAGCTCGGCCTGACCGATCGCGTCTGCCTCGTCACCGGCTCGACCGGAGGGATCGGATTGGCCACGGCGAGGCTGCTCGTCGCGGAGGGAGCGCGCGTCGTCACCCATGGTCGGCGCGACGCGCCGGGCGTCGGGGAGGCGCTGCACGTCGCGGGCGACTTCGGCGAGCCCGGCGCTCCCGAAGCGGTTGTCGCCGAGGTGGGCGCCGTGGACGTGCTCGTCAACAACGTCGGCGCCGCTTACGTCGCCTCTTTCGAGGAGCTGACCGACGCGCAATGGGACGAGATGTGGCAGCTCAACGTGATGTCGTTCGTGCGTTCGATTCGAGCCGTGTTGCCGACGATGCGCGAGGGCGGGGGCGGAGCGATCGTCAACGTGTCGTCGACCGCCGGCAAGCGCCCGTCCACCGGGATGCCCAACTACTCCGTCACCAAGGCGGCCGTGCTCTCGTTGTCGAGACTGGTCGCCGACCTGTACGCAAAGGACGGGATCCGCTGTAACGCCGTGACGCCCGGCCCGACGGCGACGGAAGCCTGGCTCGGCGCGGGCGGTTTGGCGGAGCAGCAGGGCGAGCGCGAAGCGGTGCTCGAGAAGGTGGCGGCCGGGCGGCCGCTCGGGCGGCTCGCCGAGCCGGATGAGATCGCCGCGGTGATCGTCTTCCTCTGCTCGGAGCGCGCTGCCTATGTGACCGGGTCGGCCTGGAGCGCGGACGGCGGCACGGTTCCGATCATTATCTGAATCGCTACGTTCCGGTCCGGGCAAGCGAGTAGCCTTGACAGCGATGCCGGAAGTCGCCGGAAGGGTCGCGGATGCCTTCGAAACGCGCATTCGCGAGCATGAGGAGCGCTGGCTCTCCACGCTCGCCGTGCGCTCGTACGAGACGCGCGGACGCGTGCGTGAGGAGGACGAGTGCGGCCTCCGCACGCCGTTCCAGCGCGACCGCGACCGGATCCTCCACTCGAAGCCGTTCCGGCGGCTCAAGGGGAAGACGCAGGTCTTCATCGACCCGGCGGGCGACCACTACCGCACCCGGATGACGCATACGCTCGAGACGACGGGCATCGCGCGCGGAGTCGCTCGAGCGCTCCGGCTCAACGAGGATCTGACCGAGGCGATCGGGCTCGGTCACGACATGGGGCATCCACCGTTCGGGCACGCCGGCGAGCACGCACTCGACCGGGCCCTCGAGGAACGCTTCGGCCGGAGGTTCCGGCACAACGAGCAGTCGTTGCGCATCGCCGAGCGCCTCAACCTCACGCACGAGGTGCGTAACGGGATCCTGACGCACACCGGAGAGACCGAGCCCGACACGCTCGAGGCAAAGATCGTCCGTCT
>JBBSGR010000048.1:0-2948 GCA_038253945.1 Gaiellales bacterium | reverse complement strand
GGCGGCGCCTCGATCGCGCTGCGCGGCCGCATGGAGCGGACGTGAGCGGCCGCGGGCTCTCCGTCACGCTCGGGCTCGCGCAGAGGCAGATGACGACGCTGATCAAGAACCCGTCGCTGCTCTTCCCGCCGATGCTCTTCCCTCTGATGAACTTCCTGGCCTTCGCCGGCGGGCTCTCCCGGCTCCGCCACGTGCCCGGCTTCACCTACCCCGGGGGCTACACGGCGTTCCAGTTCGTGTTCGTGCTGCTCCAGTCGGCCGCGTTCGGCGGTGTGTTCACGGGCTTCGGGATCGCCCGGGACTTCGAGAACGGGTTTGCGCGCCGGCTGCTCGTTGCTGCGCCCAATCGAAGCGGGCTGATCGCGGGCTATGCGCTCGGTGCGCTCTTCCGGTGGAGCATGGTCGCCGCGATGCTCACGATCGTCGCGCTCGTCGCCGGGATGAAGATCGGCGGGAACGGGATCGACATCTTCGGCCTCTACGGGCTCGCCGTGATCGTGAACGTCGTGGGAATCCTCTGGGCCTCCGGCATTGCGATGCGCTTTCGTACTGTTCAGGCGGGGCCGCTGATGCAGACGCCGGTCTTCATGTTCCTGTTCCTCGCCCCGGTCTACGTCCCGCTGGACTTGCTCCAGGGCTGGATCCACGCCGTCGCCCGGGTCAACCCGTACACGGTGCTGCTCGAGGAGGGTCGCGGACTGCTGGCAGGCGCGCCCTTGCACACCGGCTTGGCCTTCCTGATCGCGTTCGGGCTGGTCGGGTTCTTCCTGGTCTGGTCGCTGCGCGGCCTGCGCAGCGCCGAGCGGGCCGGGTAGGGGACCGACGACCGGCCCCTACCCGGCGCACGGGGTGCCTAGCGGACGAGCACCGTCGCCTGGACGAGCCGGCGTATCGAGACCCCCGAGAGCAGCGGGTCGCCGGGCTTCCGGGCCCGCAGGAAGAACTGGATCGTGCTGTTGCGGCCGGTGTGGAGATTCGGCGTCGGGATGAAGCGGATCGACGCGTAGCCGTCCGTGCCCGTCGTGACCTCCGCCGCGGGCCGGAACTGCCCGTAGGGCAGCGCGATCCCGTAGATGAGGGCATCGCGGACGTGGTAGCCGTTGACTTGGTTCGTGACGCGGAACCGCCCGGTGAGCACGCTGCGCCGCGAACGCAGCGGGTTCGGCCGGAAGGACACGCGGTCGATCACGAGCCTGTCCGGCGGAGTAACGCTCGTCACAGGGATCGAGATCGACCCGTCCGAGAGCCGGATCTGGCCGGCAGGCCCCGACGGCGTCGTCGTCGTTGTCGTGGTCGTCGTCGTCGCGCCGGTCGTCGTGGTGCCGGTGGTCGTCGTCCCCGTCGTCGTCGTCGTGCCGGTGGTCGTCGTCCCAGTGGTGGTGGTGCCGGTGGTCGTGGTGCCGGTCGTGGTGGTGCCGGTCGTGCTGGTGGTCGTCGTGGTCTGCTGCGCGATCCCGGGCGCTGCGGCGCCACTGGCCGCGAACGCAACGAGCCCCCCGAGCAGCACAACCGTCACGAACGCCGCGACCGCGCGCGGGCCGGCAGAGCGCGCCGGGCTTGTGTTGGACTCCTGCATGTGAGCTGACCCCCTCGGTCGATTCCGGTTCAGTCCCTTCTTGCGTTTGAGACGTCGCGGATAACCGGATCCGACGTAAAACCCTTGTAAGCAACGTGTGCTCATCCGTTTGGTGGATGGCCCGCGCCCACGTGTCGTCCGTTTGGCGGACGCTCGAATCGCCAATTCGACCGACCGAAGATCGCCTGCGTGGCCGATGATTCGGCGGCTCGGGTTTCGTAGCGTGTGTCTCGTCAGGAAGGACAACGAGTCGCAAAGGAGTTGAGCAATGTTCCGCGCAGGAGACACGATCGAGAATCCGATCACGGGCGAGCGGCTCACGTTCGTCGAGACCGCTTCCGACACCGACGGCGAGGTCACCGTCGTCGAGGTCACGGTGCGCCCCGACGGCTTCGTCGCCGCGGCGCACGTCCATCCGAAGCAGACCGAGATCTTCCGCATCGTCTCGGGTCGCATGAGCGCGAAGCTCGGCCGCGAGAGGTTCGACGCCGGCCCCGGCGACCTGCTAACGATCGAGCCCGGCGTCGCCCACAAGTTCTGGAACTCCGGCCGGGAGGACCTGGTGTTGGTCGCCGAGGTTCGCCCTTCGCTCGAGTGGGAGGCGCTGATCGAGACGATGTATTCGCTCGCCGCCGACGGCAAGACGAGCAAGAAGGGCATGCCGAACCCGTTCCGCCTCGCGGTGATCGCGAATGCGCACTTCGACGTCGTCCAGCTCCCGGTCATCCCCGCCTGGATGCAGAAGACGGCGCTCGCGATGGGCGCCCCGCTCGGCAAGGCGCTGGGCTACACGGCGACCTATCAGCCCACCGGCGAGGCCGCTTACGCGGCGTAGCGCGATCCGACGGTGCCGGTCTCCACGCGGAGGCCGGCACGTGTCATCCTGCGAGCCATGAGCTACGGGAACGGACACGGCGGCGGGCTGACAACCCCCTGGCTCGCGACGCGTCTCGGTGTGCAGCCCGCGATCGTGGAGGGACGGCGGCGTGCCGGCGAGCTCCTCGGCTTCCGCCGCGAAGGCGAGCGGGACTACTGGTATCCGGCGTGGCAGTGGGATGCGGACGGCTCGGCGAAGCCGATCGTCCCACGGATGATCCAGGTCGCGCGCGAGCGCGGAATCTCGAACGACCGCCTTGGCGAGCTGCTGCTGCGCAAGAGTGGCCTGACGAGCGGCCGCCGCGTCCTCGACGATCTGCTCGAGGGCCGCGAGGAGGCGGTCCTCGCGGCGATTCGCTCAGGCGCCGACTAGGGGGCTAGGTGTAGTTCCTAAGCACGTTGGTTCATCCGGGCCGCCTTGGAGGCTGAGCGCTGTCGAGGCAGCTCAGTCCAAGGAGGCCACGGATGAAGCTTCACGGTAATGCGGCGCTCAGCT
>JBBSGR010000047.1:0-2990 GCA_038253945.1 Gaiellales bacterium | reverse complement strand
TTCCGAGACGTGCCCGCCCGTGCCGCAGCCCGAGAGGACACCGGCGGCGCACGCGGCCAGGACCGCGGCGACCAGGCTACGCCGGCGGCTGCCCAGCGGAGTCGAGCTTCGCAACGGCCTCGTCGCGGGTCGGGTAGATCGTGAACACACGGTCGAGTCCGGTGATCTCGAAGATCTTCGTGATGTTGCGGTCGCTGCAGACGAGTGAGAGCTGACCTTCGTTCGTGCGGAGCCGCTTGACTCCGCCGACGAGGACGCCGAGCGTCGTCGAGTCGATGAAGGTCGTGTCGGAGAAATCGACCACGACCTCCTTGCCGCCCTTGCCGATCACGTCCAGCAGCTGCTGCTTGAACTCGGGTGCGGTGTAGAGGTCGACCTCGCCTGCGAGCGAGATCACGTACGCCCCGGGGCCGAGCTGTTCGGTCTTGATGTCGAAGTTCATTCGCCCCCCCGGTCTAGGTCGCGTCCTCGCCCGCGCGAGTCTATCCGGTTGCGGTCGCGCTGCCCTTCGACTGCGAAGCCTTAAGTTGCTTGATCCGATCACGTACGGCTGGAGCCGTCGGATCCTGCGGCGCGAGGACCAGGAATCGCTTGTAGGCCGTGATCGCGGAGGGCACGTCGCCCGTCTGCTCGGCTGTCTGCGCGAGCTCGAACTGCGCGCTCGAGTCCTTCGGGTTCAGTGCTGCGAGGCGCTTGTACGTCGCGACAGCCTTCCCGAATGCGGCCTGCATGCCGCTGTACGCGGCGGAGACCTGCGAGCTGGTCAGTGACGAGACTGCGCTGTCGATTGGATCCTGGCTGATCGCCCGGCCGAGCTTCGTCGACGACGGTGGGCTGAAGAGCGCTCCTGCTGAGCTCGACTGGCCCTCCACCTGAGCTGCCTGGCCCTGCTGCTGGAAGAGCTGCCCCTTCGTCAGGTAGAGCGAGGCCAGCTCGCGCAACGCGTCGGCGTCCTTGGGGCGCATCCTGGTGTAGCGCTCCATCGGCCCGATCGCCTCGTCCCGCTTGTTGGCCGCCTGGAGGGCCCTGGAGAGCGCGAGGTAGCCCGCCGCGCCGCTCGGGTTTTTCTTGACGCGCTCACGCGCCTTGTTCACGTCGCCGCTCCCGCTGCCCCCGCCGAAGAGGAAGTTGTTCTTCAGCACGTCGCTGAGCCCGTTCGAGCCCGTGCCGACGCCGAAGGCGACGAAGCCGACGCCGAAGACGAGCGCGAGGAAGACGAACATCCACTTCGCGTGGTTCCGCAGCCGCGAGAAGAAGAGCTGCTCCTCCCAGCTCTTCGGCTGCTTCTGACGGCGCCGCGGAGCCGCTGGCTTCGGCTTGGGGCGCTGCTTGACGGCTCCTCGGGCCACGGCGGAAGGTTACCCGGGACCCCAATACGCAAGGCCGATCTCCCTCAGGCGCATCTTGGCGGGCTCGTCGCAGAGTGCGGCCTTCGACGGTGTCCACCGGCAGCGCGTAGTCGTTTCGGCGCGCGATCTCGAGCAGCGTCTCGGGGCGCACCGTCCCTTCCAAGTGGACGTGCAACTCGATCTTCGGGCAGGGCGTCGCTTGCGATGCCCTTCTGCGCTCCCTGGACCGGCCCGCTCATCGGCAGGCGTCCAGGCTGCGGGGTTACGAGGGCTCCGGGGCGGCTGCGCCGCGGGTGTGTCTGTCGACGAGCACCGAGAGCCAGATCGAGCCTTCGTAGAGCACGAAGAGCGGAATCGTCTCCATCATCGTCGTGACCGGGTCGACGCCGGGCAGGCACACGCCGACGACGAGCACGATGAAGTAGCCGAGCCGCCGGTTCCGCCGCAGCTTCGCGGTCGTGAGGACGCCGATGCGGACGAGCCCGAGCACGAAGATCGGCAGCTCGAACACGACGCCGACCGCGACCAGCACCTGAACGGCGAAGCTCAGATAGTTGCTCGCGCGGATCTGGACGTTGTAGAGCCCGGAGTCGTACGTCGTCAGGAAATGCACCGCTGCGGGCAAGGCGAGGAAGTAGCCGAAGAGAACGCCGCAGACGAGGAGCGCCGAGGCGAAGAGGACGAACCCGATCACGATCCGCTGTGTGTGCTCGGCCGCCGCCGGCGCGAGGAAGCTCCAGACCTGCCAGAGGATGATCGGGAACGAGAGCGCGAGCCCCGCGACGATCGACACCTTCAGCGAAGTCGTGAATGGCTCCGCGACCCCGAGTGTCAGCAGGTGACGGTGCTGGCGCGGGAGTGGCTCGATCAGCCAGGTCACGAGCCGGTGGTGGAACACGAACGCGACGGCCGAGGTGAGCCCGAGGGCCACGAAGCAGACGATCAGCCGTCCGCGCAGCTCCTCGAGATGCTCGCCGAGCGTCGCCTCCTCACCGTGGCTCAGGCGACGCGGAGGCCTCAGGCGCATCTAACGCGTCGTCTCCGCGACGCCGACGTCAGGTGGCAGGCTTTGCCTGGCGCCCGCCTGCGCTCCCTTATCGAGCCGCCGGAATTCAACACGGACGGCTCTAGGCTAGACGGTGTCGTGCTCGCGCGGGGGCGGCGCGACCGTGGGATCCTGCGCCGGCGGGGCGGGCAGCTCGCCGTGCGGCTGCGGGGCCGGCTCCTCGTCCTTGCCTGTGATCGCGTTCTTGAACTCACGCATCCCGGTGCCGAGCGACTTGCCCATTTCGGGGAGCCGCTTTCCGCCGAACAGGAGGAGCGCCGCCACGAGCACCAGCGCGATCTCCCAGGGGCTGATCCAACCAGGCATGCTGTGGAAAGCGTAGCAGCGCCGTTCGGCCGCAACGGCGGCCGGAGGGCCTCGGCTACAATGGGGCTACATGCGGGTGCCCAAACCCGCTTTCCACAAGGGATTCGAGGCTCACGAACTTGGCATTGCTGGAACTGAGGAATCTGCACGTCGCGCTCGAGGACGGCACGGAGATCGTCAAGGGCGTCGACCTCGAGGTCGGCGTGGGAGAGACGCACGCGATCATGGGCCCGAACGGCTCAGGCAAGTCCACGCTCTCCTACGCGATC
>JBBSGR010000046.1:0-3146 GCA_038253945.1 Gaiellales bacterium | reverse complement strand
TTTCCCGCCTGCGCCGATCGCGGCCTCGTGGAAGGCGTCCACCGCCGCGCGGTCCGGGGCGCTGAACGCGACGTGGGCCGCACCTCGCTCCTCATCGCTGCCGATCCAGAAGTCGGCCATCCCTTCGCCTGCGCCGAAGCCTGCGGCGCCGGGGACCTCCATCTTCAGCGAGTAGCCGAGCGGTGCGAGCGCCGCTTCGTAGAACTGCTTCGCAGTGTCGAAGTCGCGAACGTTGGCTGTCACGTGGTCGAGCATCGTGCCTCCTAGTCTCGGTTCTGGAAGAGCTCGATCGGATTGCCGGATGAGTCGTCCAGCACGATCTGCGAGCCGCCCGGGCCCTTAATGATGTCGTTGCGGAAGGTAGCGCCTGCCGCCCGGAGCCCTTGGACCTCCGACGCCAGGTCGTCGATGACGAAATGGATGCGTTCCAGCCGCCCGGGCTTGGCTGCCGGCCGTCCGGCATGGGGCGCGCCGCCGAGCTTCGCGGGCCACTGAGCAGTAGGCGGAGGTTCCCGCGGGCCACGTCCGCGAAGGCGGGCGCCTGGTTGGACAGGAGCGTGAAGCCGAAGTGCTCGGTATAGAACGCGATCGCCGCCTCGACGTCATGGACCATGTAGCGGACGCTGACCTGCTCCACCCGTCCACTCTAACGACGAGTTCGCGGCCTCAAGCCTGGTTCTCTTGTGTCGAAAATATCTTTGGGATGCCGCCTCCAGACCCTCGATTCGAGGAGATCGACCGCATGACCGCGCCAGAATTCGAGGCTGCGGTCGTCGCGCTGCTCAAGCTCGGGGGGTACGAGGATGTCGTACCGAAGGGGGGTTCAAGGGCAAGGGCGTCGACGTGATCGCCAGCGCCGACGGCGTGCGCACGGCGGTTCAGGCCACGCGATCCGCTCACCGGTGGGTGTGGCCGCCGTCCGCCCTGATCGACGGACGCAAGCGCCTGGGCTGCGAGCAGGGGCTCGCGGTCACGAACAACTTCTTCTGTGCATCGCGCACCAGAAGAAGCAGATTCGCGCCGCCTAGGCCGTTACGAACACGGCACGGAGTCGGCACGGACACGTGACGTGTCGGCTGCTTCCATGGATCCATGCAGCAGGAGGCGCCCCCGACCGTGCGGCAGGTGCTTGCGCTCGCCTCGGAAGAAGCATGATCGAGTGGAAGGCCGCAGACGAGATCGTCGACCGGCTCGATCTCGACTCGATCCCGGCGTGCTCCGCGTGCCTGTTCGAGCTCGCCTGGGCGATGCACGAACGCCGTCCGCGGCCGACGATCGCCACGCTGCTCACGACCACGTGCGACTGGGTCTGGATCGAGATCGACTCCGACGTCCCTGCGCGGCTGGCTCGGCTGCAGATGCGCGGAGTCCCGCACGCCCGTGAGGCAGTCGCCGACGTTCGCCGCAACGGGTGGCAGAGCCGCGTCGTCCGAGTTCTCGTGGCGCGCCTCGCGCGGCGGATGGCCGACGAGATGGACGAGCGGTCGCCGCCCGAGGAGCCGGCGACGATCTTGCCGTTCGCGGGTTAGGCGGCTGCTGAGGTCGGGCGCAGGCTCTCGAGCCGGTCGCGGATTGCTCGGCGCGCGTTCTCGAACACGCTCGCGTCGCGGAACAGCTGGAAGTGCGCATTCGACGTCTGTGCGAACGAGTCGAGTTGGAACGCCAGCTCGTGCGCGCTGAGCGTCGGCTCGAGCTCGCCGGCTTCCTGCGCCTGCTCGACCGCGTGCTCGAGGTACGAGAGCCAGCTGCGGATCATCTCCTCGATCCGGTCGCGCACCTGGCCCGGGCGGTTGTTGAACTCGGCCGACGTGCACGCGAAGAAGCAACCGCCGGGAAAGACCTGTCGCTGCGAGTAGTCGATCATCCGGTCACACAGGGCCCACACGCGCGTGACCCCGCGCGGAGCAGCCCGAGCCGGGGCAACTACCTCCTCGACGAACATCGCCGCCGCGTGGTCGACCGTCGCGAGCTGCAGCTCCTCCTTCGAGCCGAAGTGGGCGAAGAGGCCGCTCTTGCTCATGTCGGTCGCGTCCGCCAGCCTGCCGATCGACAGGGAGGCGAGGCCTTCCTGCGTCGCAAGGGCTGCCGCCCGGTCCAGGATGGCGTGCCTGGTACGTTCTCCTTTGGTCTTTAGCACGGTTGTTCCATTATAGCTTTGGATCCAAAAAATCATAGTCAGTCACTTGACAAGAATAGCACGGTCGTACTATTCTTTCCCCAACATGAAGCTCGACCATCTGACCGTTCCGGTGCGCAACTACGAAGCGAGCAAGCGCTTCTACGTGCAGGCGCTCGAGCCATTCGGGTTCTCGGTGCTGATGGACTGGCACGACAAGCGGCGCGCCTACCTCGGCGTGGCGCCCCAGCCGAGCTCGCTCTGGGTCGTCGAGTCGCCGGGCGCCGGATCGCTCGAGGTCTCGCTCGCGGTCGACGACCGGCAGTCGGTCGAGGCGTTCCATCGGGCGGCCGTCGGCGCCGGCGCGACGAGCGTCCATGGTCCGAGCGTCCGCCCTGAGCACACGCAGGATTACTTCGCCGCTCGGGTCACCGACCCGGACGGGAACGTGCTCGAGGCTGTGCATCGAACCGACGCGGCCGCCCGCGCCGCCGCCCAGTTCGCGGCCTGAATCGCGGTACGCTCCAGGTGTGGAGCGGAGCCTCCTGCAGCGGGTCCACAACCCACGCAACCGGGAATGCGGGTGCGATGCGGACTGCTGGTGCAGGCGAACGGCGCTCGGCCGAGCGGTCAAGTGGTGGTTTCCCGGCCGCTACTTCGGGCTTCACCACACGAATCGGGCCCTGGCCGAATGGAAGCGGACGCAGGACACGCCTTAGCCCGTCGTCTTAGTTGACCGCTCCGACGAATCGCGTGACGTCGACGGGGTCCGCGGCCCGGCGAGGAGCTGCGGGCTGAACCGGTGGCTATGTGCGTTTCGGCGGGAGCTCGACGTCGTCCAGGAAGTCTGCGCCCTCCCGAACGGGCGGCGCGCCGTAGACGAAGCAGACGAGCTCTTCGTCTGAGTCGTTCCGCACCTGCAGAGCGGTCATCGGCTCGACGCGCACGACACCGCCCGGGCCGAGGTCGACGCGCTCAGGCTCGTCGCCGAGCAGCATCGTGAGCGTGCCGGAGACGACCACGAACACCT
>JBBSGR010000045.1:0-3328 GCA_038253945.1 Gaiellales bacterium | reverse complement strand
GGGTTTCACGACGAGGAAGAACACGACCGCTGCAATGACGATGAACGTGATCAGCGCGTTGATGAATGCGCCGTAGAGGAAGTGGCTCTTGTTGATGACAAAACTCAGATTCGAGAAGTCGGGCTTGCCGGCGATCGCCGCAATGAGCGGCGTGATCAGGTCGCTCACCAATGCAGTGACGACAGCGGCAAAGGCGAGGCCGATCACGATCCCAACGGCCATCTCGACGAGATTGCCGCGAAGGAGAAATTCCTTGAAATCCTTCACCGCGCCCTCCGTTCGTCTCTCGGGTCGAGATCGATTGTGTGATCGTGGTCGGCTCGATGTCAAACAACGCCGGGCTGGATGCGCGCAGCTAGGCTCAGTTCATGGCTGGGGAAGAGGTGCGGCCCGTCGATCCAGGCGTGGACATCGGCCACGTCCATCTCAAGGTCGCGGATATCGACCGAGCGCTGGCCTTCTACACCGGCGTGCTCGGCTTCGAGGTGCAACAGCGTTTCGGTGAGCAGGCCGCCTTCATCTCGGCCGGCGGTTACCACCACCACATCGGTCTGAACACATGGGAGTCGAAAGGCGCCTCCCCGCCTGCTCCCGGCACGACGGGGCTTTACCATCTGGCGATCCGTTATCCGGACCGGCGCAGCCTGGCCGATGCGCTCCGGCGCCTCCTCGATGCCGGCCTCACGCTCGACGGCGCCAGCGACCACGGGGTCTCCGAGGCTCTCTACCTGAAGGATCCGGATGGGAACGGCGTCGAGCTGTATCGCGACAGGCCGGAGGAGGAGTGGCCGCGCCCTGCAGATGGAGGGGGTGTGGCCATGATGACCGCGCCGCTCGACCTAGCCGACTTGCTGTCCGAGACCGGCGGCTGAGCCAGACTCGTCCGGGCGAATCCCAGGCCTGAGCACCGAGCCCGCGACCCACCAGAGGCAGAGCGCGAGCCAGGGGACGCCGAGGACGTCCGTCTGAACGGCCAGCGCGAGCACCGCGACCAGTGAGGCGGCGACGGCGGTCGCGGCGACCTCCCGGCCGCGCGCCCTGCGCAGGAGCCCTTGCAAGAGGGCGAGATTCCACGCGATGAACACCAGCGCGCCGAGCAGCCCGGCTTCGACGCCGAGCTCGGTGTAGGTCGACTCGCCTGCCTCCGGCTTCACGTGCGTGCGCGAGGCTGTCTCCCCGGCGTTCCCGAGCCCGTAGCCCTGCGGATGATCGGCGACCGTCCGTACGCCTGCGCGCAGGCTGGCGAAATGACTCCGCGTCGAGGACTCGCCGAGACCGGTGCCACCAGTGCCGCCGTTCTCCCGTGCGTGCCTGCGCTGCTCCGTGACCTCCTGCTTCGTCCAGTGCGCGCGGGGCGCGACGTCGGGGAAGACCTTGGCGAACCCGACTCCGCCGACGGCTAGGGCAGCGGCCGCGGCAATCGTCCACGGCCGCCGGAGCAGGAGCGCGACAACGCAAAGCCCTAGCGCTGCGGCGGCGATCGAGGCGCGCGAGAACGTGAAGAGCAGACCGACTGCGACGAGCCCGGCGAGGCCGAGGACCAGGCGCCGGCGGGCCCGCACGCACGCCGCGACGAGCAGCCCGACCACAAAGAGATACGACGCGCCGAGAGGGCTGAGGAAGGTGGAGACGAGTCTTCGGGCCAGCTCCTGCTCGTTCCCGGAGTTGAAGACGAAGTTCTCCGGCAGGCGCCGCGGGCCGTGGTAGTCGAACCCGAGCTGGTCGTGGAAGTAGCCGACCGCTCCGTGCCGCGCCCACCAGTCCAGCGAGACCGTGTACTCCTCGATGAGCCCAAAAACCGCAACAGCGGCGGCGACGCCGAGCACGGTCCACCCCAGCCGCCGCAGCTCGGGACGAGCGAGGGCGACCGACCTGCCGACGAAGTACGCGGCGACCGGCGACAGATCGTGCCGGAGCGCGTAGAGGATCCCCTTCGGGCCGGCGCCGCCTCCGAGCAGATGTTGGGGCAGTACGGCGTAGAGCACCACGAGGGCCGCGAACCCGAGCGCGAGCGTGTCGACGTGACCGGGTCGGAACGGCAGCCGCCGCGCGCTCCACGCCCGCGCGCCCAAGCTGGCGACCGCGACCGCGAGGAGCACGTCCTTCCAGGCCTGGATCGCGGTCAAGGCACTGCCACGTATCCCCAGTCCGTACAGCACGGCCATCGCCGCGTTGTGCAGCGCGAGGCCGATGACGAAGAGGTAGAGGCCTAGGACCGGTCGTCTCCAGACCGCCGCCGCAGCGACCAGAAGCGCGATCGCATAGAGCAGCAGGGCGACGGCGGTGCCCACGCGGTGGAGGGTAGCGGTGGGCTCGGTTCGATTCGCCTCTGCACCCGCCTGGAACTAGGCTACGGACCCCAAGGAAAACCGCATTGATCGCAGCGACGATTGCCGCGGCGAAGCCACGAAGCGCCATTTGCAAACGTCGAGACACAGGCCCCCTCCTTCCGCACACCTGCGCGCGCCCGGCAGGGCTATTGGATTCGCCGGGCGATCGTTACTGTCGTCAAGGACGGGGCCGCATGCGGCGGCGACCTAAGTGAGGAGACGAACACATGAGTGCGAATCAGCCTGAGACGATTGGCCAGCGCCTGCGGCGACTGCGGCTTGAGCGAGGGTTTTCTCAGCGAGAGCTCTCTGCTCCTGGCGTCTCGTATGCCTACATCTCGCGGATCGAGGCCGGCACGCGCCAGCCCTCGGTGAAGGCCCTACGGAAGCTTGCTCCGAAGCTGGGCGTCTCGACGGAGTACCTGGAAACCGGCTCCCAGATCGCGGCGTCCGAGCAGCGCGAGCTGCAGCTCGCGGACATCGAGCTGCAGCTACGCCTCGGCGACGACGGGCCGGTCGGGGACGAGGCCCTTCACACACTGCTGCACGAGGCGGCCGAGACAGCTGACTTCCAGTCGGCTAATCGCGCACGCATCGCGCTTGGACTGATCGCCGCGCAGAACGGGCGCAGCGACGAGGCCGTTCAGCGGCTCGAAGAGGCGCTCGACTCCGATTCGCCGCCGCATCCCGCGTCGCGTCCTGACGTGTACGCGGCCCTCGGGCAGGCGTACTCGACGCTCGGCCGCCCCGACCGCGCCGTGGAGCTCTTCGGCCGCTGCCTCGACGAGATCAGCGAGGACGACGAGAACAGCGTCTCGCAGATCCGCTTCCGGACGTACCTGTCGCAAGCGCTCGCCGAGGCCGGTGATCTCTCGCGCGCGCAGAGCGTCGTCCAGGAGGCGTTCGCGCAGGCCGACGGCTTTGCCGACCCCTACACGCACGTGCGGCTCTACTGGTCGCTGGCCCGCCTGTCCGTGCTGCAGGGACGTCCGGCGGTC
>JBBSGR010000044.1:0-3972 GCA_038253945.1 Gaiellales bacterium | reverse complement strand
TGAAGGGTGCCAATATTCGTGTCGCCGCTTCGCTGTCCGAGGGTTGGGAGGATCGGCGGCATGGCTCTCTCCTTCCTCTATCTTGCTGTGCGGGCTGTGCTCGGTGCGCTCGTTCGTAGCCGTCGTGGCCTGCATGTGAAAGACATCGAGTTGCTGGTGTTGCGGCACGAGCTTGAGATCCTGCGCCGGCAGGTCGCGCGACCGAAGCTCGGCACGGTTGATCGGGCGCTGTTGGCGGCCGCTGCTTGTCATCTGCCGCGCTCGTCGCGGGGCGTGCTTCTGGTGACTCCACGGACGCTGCTTCGTTGGCATCGGACTCTCGTGCGTCGAAGGTGGCGGCAACCGCCCGGCCGGCGAGGACGGCCGCCGCTCTCAGCTGAGGTGCGGGAGCTGGTGCTGCGGCTCGCGCGGGAGAATCCGCGCTGGGGCCATCGGCGGATCTGCGGCGAGCTGGCCAAGCTCGGCTTCCGGGTCGCGCCAACGAGCATCCGTCGGCTGCTCGCTCAAGCGCGAATGGAGCCGGCGCCGCGGCGTGGCAGTCCGAGGTGGCGCGAGTTCCTGCGGGCGCAGGCTGGGAGCATTGTCGCGTGTGACTTCTTCACCGTCGAGAGCGTGTGCTTGCGCCGCTACTACGGTTGTTCTTCATCGCGCACGCGAGCAAGCCGGCGTGTCTGGCTCGCTGGCTGCACGACCAACCCAACGGGTGCCTGGGTGACCCAGCAGGCGCGCAACCTCGGACTCGACTTCGCCGACGAAGGCATCCGCTTTCTGATCCGCGACCGAGACAGCAAATACAGCGGCCCCTCAGACGAGGTCTTCCGCAGCGAAGGGATCCGGATCGTGAAGACACCGGTGCGGGCGCCGAAGGCGAACGCGATCGCGGAGCGCTTCGTCCGAACGGTGCGGGGCGAGTGTCTGGACTGGCCGCTGATCCTCAACCGCCGTCACCTCGAGCACGTCCTCCGGGTCTACGTCAACCACTACAACACGCAAAGGCCGCATCGCGCGCTCGAACTCCGGTCGCCACAACCAGCTGACGGACGAGAGAGATCGTCGATAGGCGAAATCCGCCGCCGCGACCTCGGCGGCCTCATCCACGAGTACCACCGAGCCGCCGCTTGAGGCGCGACACGAATAATGGCGCCCTTCAGCGTTGAGTGCGCGGGCGGCGACGGAGCGGCTGGCCGTCAGCCGCGCCCTGCGGCATCGGCTGCGTCGGTTGCGGCGTCGCCCGGCCGGACGAGTCCGGTCTCGTAGGCGAGCACGACCGCCTGCAGGCGGTCGCGTAGGTCGAGCTTCGCGAGGATGCGTGTGACGTGCGTCTTCACGGTCGTGCCGCTGAGAAAGAGGGTCTGCGCGATCTCTGCGTTCGAGAGTCCCCGGGCGATGAGCCTGAGCACCTCTAGCTCGCGCTCGGTCAGATCTCCGAACGCTTCGGGCTGTTGTCCGGGGGCCGGACGGCGAACGAACTCCTCGACCAGTCGGCGGGTGATCGTCGGCGCGAGCAGCATCTCGCCCGCCGCCACCGTCCTGACGGCGTGTACGAGCTCCGAGGGCGGAACGTCTTTGAGCAGGAACCCGCTAGCGCCGGCCCGGATCGCTTCGTAGACGTACTCGTCGAGGTCGAACGTCGTCAGCATCAGGATGCGGGGACGAGGCTGGCCTGCGAGGATCTGCCGCGTCGCCTCGATCCCGTCGAGCTTCGGCATGCGCACGTCCATCAAGACGACATCGGGTTCCGTCTCGCGTACGAGCTCGATCGCTTCACGACCGTCCGCAGCCTCGCCGACCACGTCGATCTCGCTGTCGGCCTTCAGAATCAACCGGAAGCCGCCACGGACGAGCGCCTGGTCGTCGACGATTCCGACGCGGATCATGTCGCGGCGTCCAGAGGCAGCCGCGCGCGGACGACGAACCGTCCGGCACCGTCAGGGCCGGCATCGGCAACGCCGCCATAGAGCAGCGCACGCTCGCGCATCCCGATCAGCCCGTGCCCTGCGTGCTCCTGCCCGTTCGCGCGTGACATCGCATTCGTGACTTCGAGCTCGAGCGCGTCTGCGCGGTAGCCGATCGTCACATCCGTCTGCGTCCCGGGGGCGTGCTTGAGCACGTTGGTCAGCGCCTCTTGCACGATCCGAAACGCCGCCAGGTCGAGGCCCGCGGGAAGTGGCGCCGACGTCCCCTCGACGCGTACCGCCACCGGCGTCCCGGCCTGGCGGACGTGGTCCGCGAGCTCTTCGAGCGCCTCCAGCCCCGGCTGCGGGCCGCGGGTCGGCGAGATCTCCTCCGTGCGCAGCACGCCGAGCAGCCTTCTCAGCTCGCGAAGGGCCTGCCGGCCGGTCGTCTGGATCGCGTGCAGCGCCTCGCGGGCCTCGTCGCCGCCCGCAGGCAGCACCTGCTCGGCAGCCGCCGCCTGCACGACGATCACGCTGACTGAGTGCGTCACGACGTCGTGCAGCTCGCGGGCGATCCGACTGCGCTCGTCGGCAACCGCCCGCAGCGCAAGCGACTCCCGCTCACGCTCGAGCTCCCGCGCCCGCTCGACGGCGGCGTCGGCCTGATCGCGGCGCGAGCGCAGCGCCGCCCCCGCCATCCACGCACCGCCGACGAGGATCAGCCCCCAGGCGAGCCCGCCGGCGCCGCGCAGCACCGTCGCGGCAGTCACCGCATACGCGAAAGCGCCGCCGACGAGCGCCAGCTGGAGCGGAACGTGCGCGGCAACCGTGTAGACCGCAAGCAAGCCGGCGAGCACGGAAGCCAACGAGCCGCTCTCGAGGTTCACGCCCGCAGCCGACTGGAAGACGAAGGAGAGCATCACCACCGCCAGCACCAGCAACGGCGACCGCCGACGAACGGCCAACGGCAGCGTCATCAGCAAGCCAAGCGGCAGCGATGCTGCCCGCGGACCGGCGACCTGCCCCGAAAACGCCTCGACCTCGGCCAGCACCGCGACCGCCGTCGCGACGACAGCATCCTGAACGGACGCCGATCCAAGCCACGTTCCACGAGCCTTCCTGAGCACGCTCTGACGGTAGCCGCCAGATCATCGTCCGGGCGTAGGACTCGTGTCCTCCGCAAGTCGTAGCTGCCGCCTCGCACCGTCGTCCGCCGCGAGGCCCCCAAATCGTCGCCGAGGACGGCGACAGCGCGCAAGCAGCCCTCTACCGTCGAGGCACCTCACGAAAAGGAGTTCCGAAGATGACCGACCACGTTTCTCTTGCTGCGCGAACACCGCAGCCCGGCCCCTCCGCCCCGGGTAACGAGCGCGCCGCCGCCTACCGTTCTCGCTCAGCGCTGGCTCTGATCGTTGCCGGCTCGGCCTTCCTTGCGGCAGGCGCGGTTGGCGCCGGGTGGGGCGGCATCTCTCTCCACCTGCACAAAGCCAGCGACTACACAGCAGAGGCGCTGTTCGTGATCGGTGCCGTCGCTATGAGCGCGGCTCTTGCCGGCCTTCGACGGTACGCCGCAGGCCGCACTGGTTCGATAGGAGCAGTTCTGGCGCAGGCCGGTCTTGCAGCGATGGCCGTCGGAGGCGTGGCCACTATCGTGACCTCCGACGATCGCGCGCTCGGACCGGTGTTCATCGCAGGACTGCTCGGGTCGATCGTCGGAGTGCTGCTCCTCGCGTTCGCACTCTTCCGCCGCGGCGAACTGGCACGCTGGACCGCGCCTGCCCTCGCTCTCGCCTGGATTGCCTGGCCGTTCGCAACCGCCCTCTTGATCCTCCCTGGTCTCGTTCTCCTCGCCGTCGCGGCCGCAGCCGCTCGCGCTCAAGCCTCGCCTGCGGCGCGCTGAATCACTCACCAGCGGCAGAAATTACGAACCTGCGAACCGCGTGAGATTCACCAAGAGGCTCGCCGCACACACCGCACCACGAACAGGCACAGGTTCATCGCGGTGATCAGTCGGACACACGTCATGAGCCGAGCTCGTCGAAGGTAGGACGTTCGGCCCCTGCGCGGTTGGAGCCTT
>JBBSGR010000043.1:0-4608 GCA_038253945.1 Gaiellales bacterium | reverse complement strand
TCAGCGCCGCCCGGCGCTCCGGCGAGAGCCCGTCCGTTGCGAACGAGAACCAACTTGTCTCCCGACGGCCCCGCCGAGCTCTCGAGTGCCCTGAGCATCCGCTCGTCGAACGGAACGAACACGAAGACCCGGCCGAGGGTGCGACCTCCTTCGACGACGTCTGCCGAGCGCCGTACCGCGCCCTGCGGCGCCTTGCCGACGACGAACGCCGGACCGGCGGAGAAGGCGACTCCAGGGTGGCGCGCCGCGAATCTGGCGAGCGGAGCGCGATCTCGGTCGCGCAGGGCCCGCTGAGTCCTCGGCAACGTCGCGACCGAGACCGCGCGCTGGTCGGCGGCGTTCAGCTTTCGCAGAAACTCGATCGACGCCAGCCGAACCGCCGACTCGACGCGGAGATCCGCTTGCTGCCGCTCAGTCCGCTCCGAAGCGAGAGACAGGAGCACTCCGGCCCCTCCGAGCGGCAGCAGGCTGATCGCGGCGAACGCGACGCCGAGCCGCAGGCGAACCCGCCGCGAACTCAAGCGTCGCCGAGCTGTCCCTGGTGCCGCCGCCCCCATGCTCTCGACCGCATGATGGTTGATCTAGGGCCATTCGTGTCCGCGGGCAGAGTCGCGTTCGACGAAAGGAGAGACGCCGCTGCTCCCGAAAGCGGGGTGCGCACATCGTCGCGATTTGGAGGGGAAGGCTTGGGAGCCAGCGTCATTTCAAGCGAGCGAATCGAACGACTTCAAGTCGCGCTTGCCGCCGGCGAAGTCGCCCAGCTCGCCTCTCGCGAGCCCGAGAGGCTGCGGGCTCGGCTCATCCGCATCCTCGGAACGCAGGCCGGGAACCATGCCGCGAACGTCCGCCGGCTGGCCGTTCGGCTTGCACGGCGGCTCGAGCTGCCCGAGAGCTCGCTCGGCGCGATTTCGCTGGGAAGCGTGCTGCATGACGCGGGCAAGCTTTGCGTGCCGCAGGCGATTCTCGCGAAGCCGGCACCGCTGACGGAGGCAGAGTGGGGCATCGTTCGACGCCATCCGGAGGCGGGCGAAGAGCTGCTCGAGCCGTTCGTCGACTCCCGCGAAGTGCTGTTGATCGTCAGGTTCCATCACGAGCGCTGGGACGGGCGGGGATACCCCGATGGACACGCGCGGGCGGAGATTCCCCTCGTCGCACGCGTCGTGGGGATTACCGACGCGTACGAAGCGATGACCGAAACGCGGGCCTACAGGCTGCCTCGCAGCAAGGATCAGGCCCTGCTCGAGCTCGCAGCCCACAGCGGGACTCAGTTCGACCCGGACTGCGCCCTCGCACTCAGCGAGTTGATCCGCGACGACGTCGACGCGACGGCCTCCAACGGCCGCGCAACGAACGAGTAGCGCGGCTCCCGCTCGGTCGGGCTCAAGGCGTTCGAACTCCGAAGTCGGCGGTGACCAACGTCACCGCGCCTCCGGCGAAGATCCCAGGCGCATGCGCAGCGTGCACCGCTCCGACTCCGACGTCGCGCCAGCGCGGCGACAGCAGGATCGACCGATGCTCGGGACTCTTGAGCCAGAGGGACAGAACCTGGCTCGCAAACAGTGGGGTCGACCGCCACAGGATGTTCTCACCGACCGCGTACCCGCCGTGGCGCGGCGGAGGGTAAAACCGGATCACCCGCGCCCAAAACGATCCTCCGTCGGACGACGCGTGCGAGAAGTAGCCGTGGACCAGCATCTCGCGGGAGTGACGCTCGGCCGCGGACTCGAGCTGTCTGTTCGCTCGTAGCGGCCGCAGGGCGCGCTTCACCCGGACCACGTTCAGCTCCGAAACGATCGAGCTCGCGAGACTCTGAGGGACGCGTGCGCTCGTCGAGCGGGACGCGCCCGCCATCGGCACAGCGATCGCTGCGACGAGGAGAACTGCCGCAGCGTGGACGAGGCGCGGACGCCCGGAGCGGGCGGGCTCCAGCATCGCCTGACGAGGCTAGTGCGCCCACCGGATGACGCAGGCTGAGAGATACCGGCGACGGTCCGCAGCCGTCGAACTTGGGACAGTCGCCGGTGCGCTCGTTCTTTCGCGTCACCCCCGCGGCTTCCTCCTCGACGTGCGAGGATCCGGCCGTGGGCTATCGCTGGACGAAAGCAGACGAGCTCGAGTACGAGGAACGGTCTCCGAAGCCGGGCGAGGTGGAGCCGCGACGCGCCGGAGACCTCACTTCCGCGCTGGGGCTACAGCATTCGCGGGCGCGGCTCTGGCGATACCCGCCCCACACGACGGGCCGACGGCATCGCGATCACGCGCAGGAGGAGGTGTTCGTGGTCGTCTCCGGCACGCTCACGATGCTGCTCGGCGACGAGCCTGAGCGCGTCGACCTCGGCCCGGGCGGTGTCGTGCGCGTCGAGCCGATGACCGCTCTGCAGGTGCGGAACGAGTCGGACGAAGAGCTCGTCTGCTTCGTCTACGGCGCGCCGCCAGTTCGGGAGGGCGCAGACTTCCTGGACGACGTCGAGCTCCCGCCGAAGGATTAGGGCGTCGAAGCCTGGCGGTCGGCGGGTCGACCGGCCGTTTCAGACGGACGCACGGGCAGAGCCCGCGCGTCCTGGTGTCGGCACCGCAAGCGGCGCCTTAGAGCCCGTCTCAAAATGAAGCACGGGCCGTCTGGCCGCGCTGGACGGCACGATTCGTCGTCCTCGGTCGCGCCCATAGCGCTGCTATGAACGCGACCTGCGTCCTAGCCTCGCACTCGCCCAGCACACCCAGCCAGCGCGTGATCATTCTGAAACGAGCTCTTAGGCGGCCGCCCGCGCGGCGAGGCCGGCGCGGTGTACGGCTTCGAGCACGTTGCCGTCCGGATCGCTGACCCGGGCGGCGAAGTAGTCGTGCGTGTGCTCCGGCCGGACGCTCGGACCGTGGACGCTCGTCCCTCCGGCGTCGACGGCCGCACGGTGAAACGCCTCCACGGACTGCCGGTCGTCGACCGCGAGCGAGACCTCGAGCGATCCGGCGCCCGGCGACTCGACGACCCAGAGCGAGCTCGGCTGGGGCGCCACGCCGAGGTAGGCGCGCCGCTTTTCGTGCCAGTCCATCAGCACCGAGAAGCCGAACGGCTCGAGGGCCTGCAGATAGAAGCGCTTGCCGGCCTCGTAGTCGCTCACCGGGACGGTCAGGTGGTCGAGCCTCATGCCGAGATAATAGTACAGTCGTGCTATTCTAGTCAAGTCAAGGTCAACAAGCCGCTTGGGATCCCGTCTATAATGGAGCAACCGTGCTGAACACCAAGGGCGAACGGACGAAGCACGCCATCCTGGACCGGGCGGCGGCGCTCGCGACGCAGGAGGGCCTCGCCCCCCTGTCGATCGGCCGGCTCGCCGAGGCGACCGGCATGAGCAAGAGCGGCCTCTTCGCGCATTTCGGCTCGAAGGAGGAGCTCCAGCTCGCGACCGTGGATCACGCCGCAACGATGTTCGTCGCCGAGGTGATCGAACCGGCGCGGGCGGCCCCCCGCGGGCTCGCGCGGGTGTGGGCGCTCTGCGACCGGATGATCGACTACGCCGAGCGGCAGGTCTTCCCGGGCGGTTGCTTCTTCGCCTGCACCTCGTTCGAGTTCAACAACCAGCCCGGCCCGGTGCGTGACCGCATCGAGGAGATGCTTCGCAGCTGGCACTCCTATCTCGAGCGCGCGGTCGATCAGGCGCAGGACGCAGGCGAGCTCACAACGGCGATCGGAGCCCGCGAGCTCGCGTTTCAGCTCGATGCCTTTGCCCAGGCGTCGAACGCGCAGTTCCAGCTCTTTCGGGACACAGGCGTGTTCGACGACGCGAGGCGAGCGGTGCACGACCGGCTCGAGAGCCTGCGCCCGACCTCCGCAGCTGCCTAGGCCCCGGGCAGGTGCACGACCACCGACCGCGTCGGCGGATCCCGGCGGTCCATCTCGTCGGCCATGCGGCGGGCGAGCCGTGCCACCAGCACGCGCACGACACGGCTCTTCCACCGGTTGAGCCGGACGTCCCTGGCAGCAGCTTCGGCGTGCGGAACGCCGCGCATCGTGAGCCGAGCAAGGCGCGCCTCGACGTCCGAGTCGATTTCCAGCCAGACCCAATCGCAGGTGGTCTCCAGCAGGGTGGCGATCTCCCGACTCGGACGGCATTCGTGCATCGCGCGGGCCAGCTCGAAAATACAGAGCGCGCAGGCAGGAACCGTGTCGGGATCGAGCCGTTCGACAATGTCGCCAGCCGCCTGCCAGCCGATCACCTCACTCGTCCCGGAGCTCGCGTGCGACCCGTGCGGACGCGAGGGTCTGCTCGTTTTTGGGCCGGCCGTCGCGCCGCCGGCGCATCGACCGCGTAGACATTCCCTGTCGTCGGAGGCGATTCCGGACGGTTGATCCCACACAGCCATCGAAGCAGACGGTCCGTCACGTGTCTGGGCCGACTTTGCGACTTGATCTGCACAGGCGCCGGCGCAAGGCTAGGGACTCATTCCGAAAGGAGGCACGATGCTCGACCACGTGACAGCCAACGTTCGCGAATTCGACACTGCGAAGCAGTTCTACGAAGCGGCGCTCGCACCGCTCGGCTACTCGCTGAAGATGGAGGTCCCCGGCGCCGCAGGCTTCGGCGCAGGCGAAGGGATGGCCGACTTCTGGAT
>JBBSGR010000042.1:0-4748 GCA_038253945.1 Gaiellales bacterium | reverse complement strand
GGGAGGAAGCCGCGCCGTCGAACGACGATCGCGTCGGGGTGGTCTGCGTGCCGCTCGTAGCGGACGTGGTCGAGCCGACCGACCTGCGTGCCGTCGATTGCCACGACCCGGTAGCCCTCGGCGGCGGCGAGCAGGCGACCGAGCTCCGCTTGCCTCCTCAGGCTCTGCTCGGCACTCTCATCGCCGATTCCCTGGTGCACGGAGAGAAGCGTAGCCCCGTGGGTGCGTAAACCCGGTCTTGCCTGCAAATCGAATGTTTTGTGATCTACGACCGAATTTACGCACCCCACAGGTGTAAGCGGAGTGTGTGCGTCTCACTCGGGCAGAAACCATGCATTTGCAGGTCTTTCATCACGGGGATGCCCTGTCCAAGTGTCCCGCTGAGTCGAGCGCTCTCGTCGACCGTGAATCGGGCATGGACTGGGATCCTCTCAGATGCCGCGTCGAAAGCGCCGTCCTGAAACATCGGCAGCGACGGCTCACGCATCGGCGCACTCAGCAACGCACTCGTTGATCGCTGCCGCCGACGGACCGAGTTTGTGCACCCCTTACAGGCGAGCGTTGACTAGTCGCGGATGACGACCTCCGACCCGACGCGGACGACCCGCTCCCAGGGAATGACGGGGTGCCCGTGTACCTTCGCTTGTCCCGGCCCGCCGCTGCCGTGGGTGCCGACGCCGTAGCGCTCAAGGATGCCGAGCTTGCCGGCGGCAATGCCGGTCACCCGCAGGCGTCCTCCGACGAGCTCTCCGCGCACGTCGTGGACACGGCCTAGCCGCTGACCGGACTCGCTGACGACCTTGCGGTTCAAGAGTTCCGACAGTCGCATCAGGATCCGGGCAGCTTCCCGACGAGCTTTGCCCAGCGCTCGTCCCCGCCGTTCAGGCGCAGCTCCGCGGCGGGGCGTTTCAGGGTCACGACCGATGTGACGGAGTCGACCTCCGGCCACGGCACGTGCACAGCGTTTCCCGAGAGACGGGCGGCGAGCCTTCCGAGGCGGCCGCGGGAGCGCCAGGCGTTGCCGCCGACGATGATCTCCACCACCTGCGGCGAGTCGCCGTCGAGACCGGCGATCTCGAGATCATCGACCTTGCCGCAGTTGTGGCCGCCGCCGTCGATGAGCTGGTGATCGAGGACGCTGAGGGCGATATCGACTTCGGTGACCTTGCTCATCCCTGCCCTCCGTGCGTCAGCAGCATCAAGGGGATGGCCGCGACGGCGATCACGAGGATGACAACAAAGTAGAGGCCGCCGAGGAAGTTGGCCAGCTTCCCGTTCACGTTCGCACCCATATAGGCGCGGTCGTTGGCCACGAGCAGGATGGGCAGGTAGGTCAAGGGCAGCGCCACAACCGAGAAGATCACCGAGTACTCCGTCAGCTTGACCGGGTCGTAGCCGGTCATGACGACCAGGAGGGCGAGCGCGAAGATCACCAGCCACGAGAGGGTGAAGCGAGAGGCCCTGGCCGGCCGCTCCTTCTTGCCCCACCTCCAGCCGAAAAACTGGGCCAGGTTGTAGGCGCCAGCGAAGGACGTCTCGATGGCCGCGCCGCCGACGGCGAAGAGGATGCCGACCAGCGCCAGCAGCAGCCCCACTTGCCCAAGCGCGTGCTCGGCGGCCAGCGCTGGCGTGCCCAAGAACTGCGGCGAGATGCCCCTCGGCAGGAAGAGCACCCCAGCGGCGATCATCAGCGCGAAGGAGAGAAAGCCGCCAAGGGCGTAGCCGATCATCGCAGTCACCTTGTTCAGCCCGAGCTCCTTGCGGCCCCAGCGGTCTTCGACGACCCCCGAGGAGTAGAAATAGACCTCGTAGGGAGTCATCGCCGCTCCGAGCAGCCCGACCACGAAGTAGAGGTAGACCATCAGGCTGTCGCCGGAGTGGGAGCCGGGGACGAAGCCGTGGGCGACCTGGCCCCAGTTGGGGTGGAGCTTGATCGCTGCGACGGCGAAGACGAGCAGGCCAAGGCCGAGATAGCCGAAGACACGCTCGATCCACCTGAACGGCAGCACCCAGGAGCTGACGGCAAGACCTAGGACCGCGAGCGGGATCAAGAGGCGATAGGGAAGACCTGAGAGGAGCTGGAAGCAGATGGCCACGCCCCCGATCTCAGCCGCGCAGGTCATCAGGTTGACGACCTCGGAGGCGATCAGGGTCGCGAGTCCCCAACCGAAGCCGGTCCGCTCGCGCACCAGGTCGAAGACCGGGCGCTTGGCGACCGCCGAGACGCGCCCACACATCTCCGAGTAGACGATGATTCCGACGACTCCGATCACGACGACCCACAGGAGCTGGAAGCCGAAGATCGCCCCGGCCTGCGTGTTGAAGACGAGATCGCCGATGTCGACGAAACCGCCGATCGCGGACATGATCCCAAGTGCGACCGCGAGGACGTTCTTCAGGCTCACTTGAGGCCCTCGCCGATCTTCTGGCTCTCCTCGGCGGCCGTCTGGAGCTCACGCCCGAGCGCGCGCGCCTCCTCCTTGGAGGCGTCGCCGAGGCGCTTCAGGTCGGCACGGACTCGCGAAGCGAGGAGCGTCAACCGGCGGAGCTTCGGCTCGAGCGCGGGCTCGCTCTTGGCCGCCTTCAAGGAGGCCTCGGCCTCCGAGGCCGCCTTGTAAAGGTCGGAGGAGTGCTCGCGGGTGTAGATGCGCGTCGTCTTGCCAGAAACGGCGTCTTGCGCCAGCAGCGCCCCCTCGGCGGACAACGACTGCAGCGACTTCGCCTGCTGCGAGAGCGCCTTGACTCCCAGCTTGCCGCCACCGCCGCAACCCGCCCCGAGAACGGCCAGGATCACCCCCAGGACGAGCAGCCGCTCTCGGCGGAGCGTCATGTGGCCGAACCGGCTCGGGAAGCCCCAAACCAACGGTCGTCACCGTCCCCGAGCCGCATGCCCTGGCGGCAGCCCCGTGTCGTTTTAGCCATCGAGAAGCAGTCCCTGGAGCGGACCGAGTAGACGCTCCGACCGCCGCGAGACGTGCGCTAGGCGGACGACCCGGTGTGTCAACGGTTGCCCGGCTTCGCGGCGCGCCAGCTGTTCCTTGCTGATCGGTTTCCAATGGTCGTCGATCACGGCCGCCGGTTCGCCCGCTACTTCGTCGATCGAGAGCTCGAGATGCTCGGCCCAGAGGCGAAGACGGCTCTCGCGAGCGATGGCCGCGTCGTGTGTAACGACGTTCATCTCGGTGTCGTTGAAGAGCGAGTGCTCGTTGAGGTTGGCAGAGCCGAGTGTGAGCCACGCGTCATCGACAATGCCGATCTTCGCGTGCACGTAGACGGGATCAGCGAGTCGACCTGCCCGTGCGAACAGCGTGCACGCGAGCAGACGCCCCGCGTCGGCGTCCGCCTCGACGAGCTCGGCGAGCGCTCCCCTGGTGTCGTCGCCGCCGGCGTTCGGCTTGGCCGGCAGGACGACCAGCAGCCGGAAGTTGTCGGCTGGCGGCCTCAGGAGCTTGTCGGTCAGGATCTCTGCGATCTCCGGCGACCAGAGAAACTGGTTCTCGAGGTAGATCAGCCGCTGGGCTGAGCGCAGCGCCCGTACGTACGACTCGAGCAGGCGGAAGTCGCCGCGCGGCTTCGCCCTGTAGACGCGTTCCGGCACGGTTCGCACGATCTGCAATTCCACATTCCCGGTCGGCTCCGGAGTCGCCGGGGAAGCGAGCTTCTCGCCGGTCACTTCCTGCCAGCGCATCCGAAAGTGCTCCGCGATGTCGACGACCGCTGGACCAGTGATCCGCGCGCTCGCGTCGTGCCAACCGACCTGGCCGCGGGCGCGATGGCCACTGCTGTCGAAGCGATCGCCGGCTTCCGAGGTCAGGTCGATTCCGCCGACGAAGGCGACGCGGTCGTCGACCACGATCGTCTTCTCATGGTGGCAGTGCATCGGCCGCTCCTTCGCATCCAGCGCGCAGCAGATCTTCGTTCCGGCGCACAAGCTCTCGCGCATCCTTCGCACCGTCCTCCGGGAAGGTCGAAACAACGGCAACGGCGCTCCCGCCCAGACGAGCACACGCACCTCGACCCGTTCGGCGAGCTCGGCCAAGAGATGCCGGAGGATCGCCGGCTCCTCGTCGCGCGTGAGCGCGAACTCGGGAGAGAAATACCAGCCGGCGATATGCACGTGTGACTCGGCCCGCTTGAGCTCCGCCCCCATCCGCGGCAGCGCCTCGGCCCCGTCGATCAGAACCTCGAGCGAATTTCCCCGCCGCGGCTTCGGCTCGCCGACCGCCCAGCCGCCGGCGGGAGCATCGAGCGCCGCCAGCCAGCCGACCCGACCGAGCCGCCGCCGGTGGTGCGCACAGACCGCGCGCCCGACCGCCACTCCCAGGTGGCGATCAGCACGGAGCCCGAGATTGGCGGTCACTGAAGAAGCTGGTCGCATGCGGTCGAATCGGATCCCTACTCGGGGAGCTCTCAAGGCGCGCCGCGCATCTAGTCGTGCGTGCCTGCGGCCGTCCCTAGCTGCCGGGCCTCGCCAGCGATCCGTCCTCGGCGACCGTGATGCGGGCGATTGGAAGGCTGAAGCGCGCTTGGGCTTCCACGCCGGTGCCTTCCTCTAACCAGCCGGCTTGATCGTCGGGATGAGCGACGACGAGGATCTCGTCAGCGGCGAACGTGCGCAGCGCATCTTCGATTGCTTTGACCGGGTCAGAGTCGCCCACGCGAGCCTCGACGTCCTCAGTAGGGGTGGCATCTGCCGTCTTGGCCGCACGCGACGCCGCTTCGGTACGTGCATCGTCCTCGGCGTTCGT
>JBBSGR010000041.1:0-5040 GCA_038253945.1 Gaiellales bacterium | reverse complement strand
TTCGCCTACCCCAGCAGCGAACACCGAAGCCGCGCCCTCAGCAGCTTCCTCCGCTGGTACAACCACCGACGACCCCACGGCTCACTCGGCGGCCAGCCCCCGATCAGCCGCGTCTCAAACCTCTGTGGCCACTACAGCTAGAGGCGGAGCGGATCGAGACGCCGGAGGTGAATCTCCACTTCACGCGCGAAATCAGAGTGATGGATCTGCGCGACCGGCTCGGCGCCGTCCGCTGCCCCGCCCTCGTCCTCTTGGGCGAGCAGGATTCGACCGTTCCGGCTCACCTGGCGCGGGAGATCGTCGAGGCGATTCCTAAGGGTCTCGCCCGACTTGAGCTCGTCCCCGAGGCCGCACACGAGGTAATCGTCGACAACCCGGCGGAGAGCTACCGCCTCATGCGCGAGTTCCTGGCCAGTCTCGCCTAAGCGGGTGGGCGCCGCAAGCGTTGGGAGACTTTCACATCAAGCTCTAGTAACACGTTGTTACTCGGACGGATAGGCGCCGAGTCGGCGCCTGCGCCGTCACGGTGAACTTCGGGCGGGCTCGGTAAGGGAGCGCAGACGGACGCGCGAGCCAAGCTCGCACGTCCTGAAACGGCGCCGCCGAGTCGGCGCCTAGGAGCCGACACGGTGAACTTCGGGCGGGCTCGGTAAGGGAGCGCAGACGGACGCGCGAGCCAAGCTCGCACGTCCTGAGACGGCGCCGCCGAGTCGGCGCCTAGGAGCCGACACGGTGAACTTCGGGCGGGCTCGGTAAGGGAGCGCAGACGGACGCGCGAGCCAAGCTCGCACGTCCTGAGACGGCGCCGCCGAGTCGGCGCCTACGAGCCGACACGGCCTCCGAGCCCGGGTCGACCGGTCAGTTCAGACGCGGACGCCAGCCAAGCTGGCATCCACTGAAACGGCGCCGCCGAGTCGGCGCCTAGGCGCTCGGCGAGATCTGCGCGAAGATCCGGAAGTTCGGTGTCCCGACCGGCAGCTCGCCGAACTCCGGATTGACACAGCCGAGCTCGTCCGCGCGGCTGTCGTAGCAGCTCTCGACCTCGACGTGGCACATCGGGAGCGGCGCACGGGTTGCCCGGACCGCCCCGAAACCGCCGCGACGCTCCGCCGCCTCCATTAGGTCGAGATCGATCTCGACCCCGTAGACCTTCTGCATGCAGCCGACGTAGGTGTGGCCGTGGTCGGTGTACGCATAGGAGAACGGGCACGCCCGCTCGAGGCAGGCCGAGGGGTAGACGACCTTGCCGCAGTGAACCTCACACCGCCGGCACTCCAGCTCGTCCTGAGGGTGAAGCGGGAGCTCGCCCAGGACATCGCTCGGCGGTGGTTGCATGCGTCGATTGTGGGCTGTGGATAAAGGCTCCGCAAGACTTGACTTTTCGGGGTCGCCGGGGTAGTCGCCAGCACGGGTAACCCATGGTTCCCCCCTTGAGCCCCCTCCTTCGCCGAGGATCTCCATTCGAGCGTTCGTGAGGCTGCGCCCCGCAAAGCCCGCCTCCGCCGACGACCCACTGCGCGAGTGTGTTGCCCACGTCGAAGAGGACCGCGCTGAGCATCGGTGGCTAGGGTAGGTCCGTGGCGCGCACGATCCTCTGGGGCTCGCTCGTGCTCGCGCCGGTCGCACTTGCAGCACGCTTCGCCTTCCACGCGAACGACACGTTGCTCTTCGTCCTCGCCGCGGCGGCGCTGGTTCCGCTGGCGTGGCTGATCGGGGAGGCGACGGAGCATGCCGCCGAGCACACCGGCCCCGGTGTAGGCGGCTTCCTCAACGCGAGCTTCGGCAACGCGCCCGAGCTGATCATCGCGCTCTTCGCCGTCGGGAACGGCCTGCCGGACGTCGTGCGCGGGTCGCTCGCCGGCTCGGTCGTGTCGAACATCTTGCTCGTGCTGGGCGTCGCGCTGATCTTCGGCCCGAACGAGGGGAGGCTGGATCGCCGCTCGCTCAGCGTGCAGCTCGGACTCGTGGTACTCGGCGTGCTGGCCTTCCTCGTCCCGGCGATTGCGGCCGGCCACGGCGACCCGAACCGCCACGGGCTCGCCGTCCTCTCGATTCCGGTGGCGATCGGCCTCCTGCTCGTCTACGTCGTAATGACGGGCAGGAACCTGCGCCGGCACCGCCAGGCGCACGCGGAGACAGAGACAGAGCCGAGAACAGGCTGGACGCTGCCCGGGTCGCTCGCCGCGCTTGCCGCCGCGACCCTCTTGACCGCGCTGATCAGCGAGCTGCTCGTCCATTCGCTCGAGTCGTTCGCACATACGGCGAACCTCTCGGAGTTCTTCATCGCCGCGGTGATCGTGGCCATCGTCGGCAACGCAGCCGAGCACGGCGGCGCGGTCGTGATCGCCCGGCGCGGGAAGCTCGAGCTGGCGACCGAGATCGCAATCTCGTCGAGCGCGCAGGTGGCGCTGTTCGTCGCGCCGGCGATCGTCCTGCTCTCGTTCCTCTTTCCGCACCCGTTGGCCCTCTCGTTCCGGCCGGTCGAGCTCGCGGCGATGGGCGGCGCAGCCGTGTTCGTCGCGATCGTGATCCGCGACGGCGTCTCGAAGCGTTGGGAAGGCTGGATGCTGGTCGGGGTGTACGCCGCCGTCGCCGCCACGTTCCTGGCCGTGGGCGACCGGTAACAATTCGGTTAACCCACACCAACCGCCGTTGCCGGTTCCGATAGCGTGGCCGACGTGGCTGCTATCGACGGAAACGCCCCCGAAGCGGTCGTCAGCGCCACCGAGCTCGAGCGGCGCTACGGCCAGGGCGGCACCGCGGTGGACGCGCTGCGTGGCGTCAGCCTCGACGTCCCGAAGGGCCGGCTGACCGCCGTGATGGGCCCTTCCGGCTCGGGCAAGTCGACCCTGATGCACATTCTCGCCGGGCTCGACCGACCGACCGCGGGCGAGGTTGTGATCGCCGGCGAGAACATCGGGAAGATGAACGACACCGACCTGACGAAGCTCCGGCGCCGCCACATCGGCTTCGTCTTCCAGTTCTTCAACCTGCTGCCGATGCTGACTGCGGAGGAGAACGTGCTCCTCCCGCTTTCGATCGCCGGCCAGAAGCCCGACGACAAGTGGTTCCGGGACCTGATGAAGAAGACGGGCCTCGACGACCGGGCACACCATCGACCGTCGGAGCTCTCGGGCGGCCAGCAGCAGCGCGTCGCGATCGCGCGCGCGCTCGTCTCTCGGCCCACAGTCGTGTTCGCGGACGAGCCGACCGGCAACCTCGATTCGAAGACCAGCGGGGAGATCCTGGAGCTGCTCCGCGACTCGGTCGACACCTACGGCCAGACGACCGTGATGGTCACCCATGAGCCGAACGCCGCGGCGATCGCCGACCGCATCCTCTTCCTCGCAGACGGCCTGATCGTGCGCGACCTCGACGGCGCGACCGCCCCGGACGTCCTCGCCGTCATGAACGAGCTCGGCGAGCCATGATCCGGATCGCGCTGAAGGGTCTGCTCGGACGCAAGCTCCGCAGCGCGCTCACCGCGCTCGCAATCGTGCTCGGCGTGGCGATGATCAGCGGCACGTTCGTGCTGACGGACACGATCAACAGGGGCTTCCACACGATCTTCACGCAGTCGTACAAGAACACCGACGTCGTGATCACGAGCAAGGTCGCCTTCGAGGGCGACAACGGCCCCACGAGCGCCGCGCCGGGTTTTCCGGAAACGGTGCTCGCGCGCGTGCGTGGGTTGCCCGACGTCGCCGCAGCCGCCGGCTCGGTCGCCGATCAAAACACGAAGCTGGTCGACGCTTCCGGCAAGACGATCGGCGGGCAGGCGCCGAGCCTCGCGTTCGGGATCGACCCTAAGGAACAGCGTTTCAACCCGCTCTCGCTCGTCCGGGGCAACTGGCCGTCGAACGGCGGCGAGACCTCGATCGACATCGCCACCGCGAAGAACAAGCACTTCAACGTCGGGGACGAGATCGGAGTCCTGACCCACTCGGGCGTGAAGCACTTCCGGATCACCGGCATCACGGAGTTCGCCTCGGTCAGCTCGATCGGCGGTGCGACGATCGCCGTGTTCGATCTGGCCACGGGACAGCGGCTGCTCGGCAAGGTCGGCGAGCTGGACGTGATCCGCGTCGCCGGAAAGCCCGGAATGACCACGAAGCAGCTCCTCTCCGAGATTCGGCCCGTCCTGCCCCGGACCGCGCAGGCGCGTGACGCGAACGCACAGGCGAAGCAGGACGAGAAGGGTGTCTCGTCCTTCACCGGGTTCCTGCAGAAGGCGTTGCTCGCTTTCGCGGGGGTCGCGCTCTTCGTCGGTGCGTTTGTGATCGCGAACACGCTCTCGATCACGATTGCGCAGCGCGCCCGAGAGTTCGCGACCATTCGGACGATCGGCGGCTCGCGGCGTCAGATTCTCGCCTCGGTCGTCCTGGAGGCGCTCGTCGTCGGCATCCTCGCCTCGGTCGTGGGCCTCTTCGCCGGTCTGGGGCTCGCGCGTGGCCTCACGTGGGTCTTCTCGAAGGCGAACCTGGACCTGCCCCAGGGCTCGACGGTGTTCGCGCCGCGGACGATCGTGGTCAGCCTGCTGGTCGGGATTCTCGTGACGCTGGTCGCGAGCCTCCGCCCCGCGCTGCGGGCGACCCGCGTGCCCCCGATCGCCGCCGTGCGCGAGGGCGCCGTTCTGCCGCCGTCCCGCCTGGCGCGCTTCGGCCCGCTGACCGGAAGCCTCGTGATCGCGCTCGGTGTCGGGCTGCTCGCTCTCGGCGCCTTCCGCCACGGACTGTCGGTCGCGCAGCACTTGCTGCTGATGGGCGGCGGAATCCTGCTGCTCTTCGTCGGCGTCGCGATCTTCGCGCCCACGCTCGTGCCGCCGCTTGCCGGCGCGCTCGGCTGGCCCGCGTCCCGCATCGGCGGCGCTGCGGGCGTGCTGGCGCGCGAGAACACCATGCGAAACCCAAGCCGCACCGCGTCGACCGCGGCCGCGCTGATGATCGGCCTCGCGCTGGTCACGTTCGTGACCGTGTTCGCGCAAGGCCTGCGTGGGGGGTTCGAGGGCGCGGTGAACGAGCTCTTCCACGCCGACTATGC
>JBBSGR010000040.1:0-5664 GCA_038253945.1 Gaiellales bacterium | reverse complement strand
GATCGGAGCGCTTGTACACGCCACCCATTACCGGAGAACGGGGGCGCGCCGAGAGCGGGAGCGCGCGCCCGACGAGCATGACCGTCAGGACGAACCAGCACTAATCATGATCGAGCCAGCACAGACACTCGCGCGCGCAACCAAAGCTGGCTTGCAGCCGTCTCCGTGCCTATGACCGCCATGCCGCTTCCGCGCATGCCGTCGGTTGCGGCGTCGCGTCGCCTGCGCGATCAGATCCTCACTAGGCGATCAGCAGTGGAAGCTCCCGGCCGCGGTGCCGCGGCTGCCCTGGATGCCGCGAGCGACGAAGGTGCCGCCGTTGGCGGTTCCCTTGAACGAGACACCCCGGCCCCGCCAGCTCTTCGATTTCCAGTAGGCGAGCACGCCTCCGCCGCTCGGGTGCGAGAGCGGACCCGAGATCGTCAGCCCGAACAACGGGCGACCGTCGTTCGTCGCCGTGTTGAGTCGGAGCGCGTTGACGCCGATGCCGACTGAGAGCCCGGTGGGGCTGCTCCTGAAGATCCTGTGGCAGCTCCCGTTCTTGAACGTGACGCCTGGAAAGACGCTCAGGCGCGCGGTCGCCGGGCCGCAGGCGTAAAGAACCTTGCCGACGAGCCTCGGCTTGCAGAGCCGTTGCGCAGCGTCCGTGGGCGTGGCGAACGTACCGGTGGCGGCGCTCGCGAGCAGGGCCAGCGCGGTCGTTACGAGCAACAGGTATGCGTTCCTCTTCGTCATCATCATCCTCACTTCTCCTCGTGTGTGTTGTCGTCTCGATCTGGGTAGAGACACGTTCGAGATCTCTTGGTCCGGCTGCTATACGCCCTGCGGCACGGGTGAGACCAGGGCCAGTCTGTTGCGGCGGTAGAGGACGATGCCGGTCGCGAGCGTCCACACGGGGAGTGCGAAGATCGCGAAGAACCCGACCGGGGTGAGGAACAGGATGCCGAGGATCAGGGCCGCCCAGGAGAGCGTCTTGGGTAGTGCGAGCGTCCGCAGGCCGGCGATGCCGGTGGCGAGCATCATCACGGCGAAGCCGGCGATCCACGGGACCCAGTCGTAGGACTGTAGCTGTGCGAGGGTGTAGACGGCTGCGTGGGAGTTGTGGTGCGCGCTCGTCGCCACTGCGGCGTCGAGCGACCCCGTGATGGCGAGACCGAGGGCGACCATGATGCCGCCGCCAAGGATGATCGGCGAGTAGATCGCCTCGTCGGCCTCGTAGGAGCGGATTGTTCGCCGTAGTTCGGCGGCGAAGACGAGTATGAGCACCGCCCCGTATGGCGCGAGGATCAGGGCGCTGATGAGCTGAACGCCGTGATGGCTGTGCCAGTAAGAGAAGATCGTCTGTTGCGATGCTCCTGCGTCGGCCTCGCCCCGGGTGAGGTAGAGGGCAGCGAACATCAGGGCTGTGAACAGCACCCCGGAGAGTGGGAGGAGCCGCTGGATCCGGTCTGTGCGCATGGATGTCCTTTCGAGTCCGATGGATGACACCTGCCTACAGTCGCGCGCCTGCTGTCCCGGGCGCTCGGGAAAGCGGTCCCGGGGAGCCGGGAACTTGCGACGGAGCGGTGAATCCGGCGAGCGCGATGGCACACTGGAGTGATGGACACGGCCGCGACCTCTGCGCAGCCTCTGCCGGGCGCGACCGGACTGACCCGCGCCCGCGTCTCCTTGGCTGTGCTTGGCGCCGTCGTCGCCGTTGCCCTGCTCGCCCTCACGCTCGTCTTGGCCGCGCTGAGCCACGAGAGCCTCGCGCCGGGCTTCGCCTCGCCGGCGATCCTGGTTCCGGCCGCGATTGGCTTGCTGATCGCGCTGCGCCGACCTGCGAACGCGATTGGCTGGCTGTTGCTCGCGAACGCCGTGATCGTCGGGCTCGACTTCGTCGTCGAGCCCTATGCGCGGTACGCGATCGTCACCCAGCCAGGATCGCTGCCCGGAGCACGCTGGGCACTGCTCTGGGATGCGAGCGACTGGCCGACCCTGTTCGCGGGCATCACGGCCCTCGCGTTCGTCTTTCCGGACGGGCGGCTGCTCCCCGGACGCTGGCGCAAGGTTGCGCTCGGCGCGGGGGTCGCGTTCACCGGGTTGCTGCTCGTCCAAGCGTTCGAGCCGCAGCACTTCGGGGGGGGTGGATTCCGGGGGATCGCCAGTCCGCTGCCGGCGATTCCCGAGCGCGTACTCCCCTTCTTCCTGCCGTTCTGGATCGGGACGTTCGCGAGCTTGTTCGCAGCCGCGTTAGCCGTGCGCGCCCGGTTCCGCCGCGCGTCCGGTGTCGAGCGTCTGCAGTTGCTCTGGCTTGCGTACGCGGCTCTCCTGATTCCTGCGGCCCTCGTCACCTGCCTGGTCGAGGAGGTCGTGACCGGTCGCGTGGGACCGGCGACGCTGGCCGCGCTCATGCTGGCGCTGACTGCGCTGCCGGCCGCCGTCGGCATTGCGGTTTTCAGGCACAGGCTCTTCGACATCGAGCTCGCGCTCAGCCGGACGCTCGTCTATGGCGCGCTGAGCCTCTGTGTGGCGGTCGCCTATCTGGGTCTCGTCGTCGGCCTGGACACGTTCGTGCACGTGCGCGGCGTCGTGGGCGCGCTGGCGGCCGCGCTCGTCGCGCTGGGCGCGCTGCCGTTGCGCGATCCGCTGCAGCGGCGGGTGCGGCGACTCGTCTATGGCGACCGGGCGGATCCGTACGTCGCTCTGGCCCGGCTCGGCGAGCGGCTCGAGGCGGCACCGGCCGCCGCCGAGGTGCTGCGGACGATCGTCGAGTCGGTAGCGCGCGCCCTTCGCCTCGGCTACACGGCAATCGCACTCGAGCGCGACGGGGTCTACGAGATCGTGGCCGCACAGGGCCGCTCGGGGCGGACGCCGCAGGTGGGCCTGCCGCTGAGCTACCAGGCGAGGATACTCGGCCGGCTCCTCGTTGAGCCTTCGCCGGGCGCGGAGCTGACGGCGTTGGATCGCAGGCTCCTGGGCGACCTCGCCCGGCAGGCGGGCGCCGCCGTCCATGCGGTTCGCCTGACGGCGGCCCTACAACTTTCGCGGGAGCGGCTCGTGACCGCGCGAGAGGAGGAGCGGCGACGGCTGCGCCGTGACCTCCACGACGGCCTCGGCCCGGCACTGGCCGGCATCGTGCTGAAGCTCGGCGCTGCACGAGGGGCACTCGCCGAGGATCCCGAGCTCGCGGAGCGGCTGCTCGCGGAGCTTCGCATCGAGACGCAGGAAGCAATTGCCGATATCCGGCGACTGGTCTACGAGCTGCGCCCGCCTGCCCTGGACGAGCTCGGCCTGATGGGGGCGCTGCGCGAGCAGGCGGCGCGGCTCGGCGCGGCCGGCGGTCCGGCGATCGGGATCCACGGGCCCGAGCGCCTGCCGGCTCTGCCCGCCGCCGTGGAGGTGGCTGCCTATCGGATCGCCGGCGAGGCGCTGACGAACGCGGCGCGGCACGGCCACGCGGGGGCGTGCCGACTGGAGATCGAGCTCAACGGCTCGCTGACACTCGAGATCTCCGACGACGGAGACGGGCTGCCGCGGAACTACCGGTCCGGCGTCGGCCTGGGCTCGATGCAGCAACGCGCCGAAGAGCTCGGAGGCACCTGCACCGTCTCGCGGCGGTCCGGCGGAGGGACGCTCGTGCGCGCCCTCATCCCGCTCGACAGCTCGTGACCGAAGCCCCCGTTCGCGTCCTGGTCGCCGACGACCATCCGCTCTTCCGCAGCGGGCTCTGCGCGGTGCTCGCGTCGACCGACGGCATCGAGGTGGTCGGCGAGGTGAGCGACGGCGCCGAAGTGGTCCGCCTAGCGCTCGAGGTCTGCCCGAGCGTCGTCCTGATGGACTTGCGGATGCCGGAGCTGAACGGGATCGATGCGACGCGACGGATTGTCGCGGAACGCCCTGAGATCGGGATCCTCGTGCTGACGATGTTCGAGGACGACGACTCGGTCTTCGCCGCGATGCGAGCCGGGGCCCGCGGGTACCTGCTCAAGGGCTCGGACGAGCAGGAGGTGCTGCGCGCGGTGCGAGCAGTGGCCGCCGGCGAGGCGATCTTCGGGCCGGCGATCGCGGAGCGGCTCATCGCCTACCTCTCGACCGGCTCGTCGAATGCGTTCCCACAGCTGACCGCGCGGGAGCGTGAGGTGCTGGGGCTGATCGCCCAGGGCCGGACCAACCAGGCGATCGCAAACCAGCTCGCGCTCAACCTCAAGACCGTGCGCAACCACGTCTCGAACATCTTCAACAAGTTGCGCGTGGCGGACCGCGCCGAGGCCATAGCCAAGGCGCACGACGCCGGCCTCGGCCTCCCGCCGAACTAACGGCCGCGTAGCACTGCTCTGTGCTCCGATTGCGCCACTCCATCAAACTTCCAGAGCCAGTGCCTGAACAGGCATGTCATGGTTCGCGTAATACCCGGCTCGGCCCACTGGCCTCTTGGACGCGCGGGACGGCCCGATTGGATTGTCGAATCGGTCGTGAGGTGGTATCTCATCGACGACCCCGGGTTTCACCAACCCGACGATCACGCTCTCCCCGAATTACTGGGCCGGATCGGACCTGAATCGCTTTTATCGGATCCGCGCCTCCGACGGCATGATCACGCTCGGTCCCGTACCGTACGGTCAGCCCAGTTTTGGTTGGGTCCCGGACTCAGGCCCGAGTACGACGCGGTGTCGAACTCGATCTTCTTCTACGACAACGGGACGACCACGGCTCCTGAGTCCGCGTTGGTCCCGACCTACGGCCCGCAGGCCGTCATGGGGCAGCCGACCTGCACGTTCCCGTTGCAGACGCTCGACGTTTGTCGGCCCGTCTTACTTCGCGGCTGATCAGAGGCTCCTCGCCGGTGTCGTCTCCGGAGCTTTTTGCGCCGCGGGGGCGGTCGCGGCCCCGCCCAGGGAGAGCAGCGTGTCCCGAGCCCACCGCTCGCTGAACCCGGCCAGGAACGCGATCACGAGCAGGAAGTAGAAACGGCGCTGTTCCTCCGTCGGCAACTTGAAGAGGTCGAGCAGCGATGAGGTCACGGCGAAGTAGAGCGTGAGGCCGAAGATTCCCCCGATCACTGGTCGCAGCGCGCCCAGGAAGACCGGGTAGCGACGACCGACGTCGTAGTCGAGGCGAAACTGCCCCGACCCGATGCGCGCCATCACGCTCACCAGTGCGCCGAGCGTGCCGGCGGTGAGAGACCCGAAGAACTCCCTGTTGTCGATTCCCCAGAGGCGGAAGCTCGTGCCGATCGCAACCGAGACGAACGCGAGCGCGAGCGCGCCGAGCATCATTCCGGCGAAGTAGTAGACCTGGGCTTGTCCGTTCGCTGCCTGGTGGTAGTAGGCGCGCGCCTTGTCCAGCTTGCGCCGCTCGAGCTTCAACGCGAGCTCCTTCCTGCCCTTTCCCTCGTGCTGGGCGGGTCCGTCGACCAGGCTCAGCAGGTGAGCGGCGGACGCCATCACCAGCTGCATGCAGATCTTCAGTGTCTTGCCTCGCAGCACCTGTGAACCCCGCACGGCGAGCTCGTCGCATTCGTGCAGCGCGTCGGCGATCTCCGGTTCGTCCTTCGTGGCCCAGTCCGACACGCGGTGAAACGCCATCGCCGCTGGAGTGCCCTTCTTGCCGTGCGCTTCCGTGAGGGCGACGGCGCTCGGCTGGGAAGTGCACCAGTACGCATTGATGATCCGCCCGTGCTGG
>JBBSGR010000039.1:0-5775 GCA_038253945.1 Gaiellales bacterium | reverse complement strand
GATGTTGATGATCAAGCAGATCGACCTCCACTTCCTCGAGCCAGCCGCCGCGGCGGAGGCGTAGGGTCTTACCGCAATCGACTGGGAGGTTGAAATGGCGCTCGCACGTGTTGTGACCTTCGAAGGGGTCGACAAGGCCCGCATGGACGAGATGGACCGCGAGATGCAAGAGGGGCAGCAGCCGGAAGGATTCCCGGGGACCGAGGTCATCGTGCTCCACGACCCCGAGGCCGAGAAATCGCTCGTGGTTGTCTTCTTCGAGACCGAGGACGACTACAAGCGTGGCGACGAGATGCTGAGCGCGATGCCGGCCGGCGACACGCCGGGGCGGCGTACGTCGGTGACGAAATATGACGTCGCAACTCGCATGACGGCCTGACTCACCTCGCAGGCTTTCCGGCGACGCGCGCCGGCTCTCAGACGAAGTGCAGCCGACGGCGACCTTGTCCAGGGACTCTTGAGAGCAGCAAGCTCCTGCTCATCGAGCTGGGCGACGAACAGTTCCGCCACGCCTTGCAGATGACCGGGGGCGGTCTCGGTGAGACGTCTTGAGCTGCAGGCGGTTCTACACCGAGACCGTTTCAGGATTTCTGGCCAGATCCAGTGCTTCCTCGATGGTGAGCCTGCGGCCGACCTCGGTCGCTCGGGCGACATCGTCGGTCGAGAGTGCCGCTCGTGCCTGGTCGACGAACTCGCGCCCCGGCGTCTCGTCGGAGTAGACGTTGAGGATGCCCTCCTGCTGGGCGAAGACCTCCGCCGCGGCCGCGATCTGTACGGCCGTCTCGGGGCGAAGCTCGACGGCCTCGGTGGCTGCGAGTCCGATCAGCGAGAGCCCGACTCCACGGACGCTCGCCACGTCGGTGTAGGCCTTGACCGAGTCGAGGAAGTATCGGCGTGCGAGCGCAGGGTCTTCGTGCCTGAGATGCGTCCACGCCAGCTCGGAGAGGATCCGGGCTTCCTCGGCGCGGTCGCCGATCGCTTCGAATGAAGCCAGAGACTGCCGGTAGAGGTCGAGCGCGCTCGCCAGGTCATCTCGACCGGATGCCAGTTGCGCGAGGCCGCCGAGCGACAGGCCCGCTCCTTCCTCGTCGCGGATCCGCTGTTGAACCTCGAGCGCTTGGGAGTACCTCGTCTGCGCCGTGTCGAGGTCGCCCGCGACGGCGTTGAGGATGCCGTCGAGTGTCGAGGCAAACGCCTCGCTCCAGGTGAAGCCGAGGGCGCGGCTCCTCGCAATGCTCTCTCTCGTCCACCTGAGCCCGGCTTCTAGGTCGAATCGGAGCAGCCCGAGGCCCTGGCAGAACGCGGCGATGCAGAGCTCGCGATCGGCTTCGAGCTCTGCGGCGATCCGATACGCCTCGGCCCACTCGTCGTTCGCCCGCTCGAACTGACCCAGCACGTCCGACGCCAGTCCCGCCGTGAGAAGTGCGCCCGCCCGGCCCACTGTGGGAGAGCTACCGGTGTCGGCTTCGATGAAGGACCCGGCGTACTCCCGGGCGGTGAGGTTCTTACCGCGAATGTGCCAGTACAGCCACAGGTCGCCGCAGAGCTGCAGGCCCTCTTCGCAGGCAGGAGCGTCGCCGTCCTTTGCCGTTGCCAGGAGCGTGTCGAGCGCGGCCTGGAGATTGCCCTCCTCGGCGATGCCGCGTTCGAGGGATCCGATCTGATCGGTGCCTTCGATGCCGTCGCGGATTTCCCGGCCGAGCTCTGCATAACGGCGGGCGTGCCTCAGCGCGACGTCACGCGCCTCGCCCGCGCTCTCCAGGCGCTCGCGGGCGTACTCGCCGATCGTCTGCAGCGTCCGGAGCCGGTCGCCCTGGCCGTCCGTCTGCACGAGAGCCTTGTCGACGAGCGACTCCAGCTCGTCGAGGATGGTCTCGCCGGCGTCTGCGCAGACGGCCTCGACGTCCGCGAACGTGCACCCTCCGGCGAAGACGGCCATGCGCCGGAACAGGCGCTGCTCCGACTCCTCGAGGAGCGAGTGGCTCCAGTCGATCGTGGCGCGCAGCGTCTGCTGCCGCTTGGGAGTGTCGCGGGAGCCGGATGTGAGCACTTGGAGGGCGTGATCGAGACGGTCGAGCAGCTCCTCCGGAGACAGGAGCCGGAGGCGGGCGGCAGCGAGCTCGAGAGCGAGCGGCAGGCCGTCCAGGCGCCGGCAGACCGCCGCGACGGCCACGGCGTTCTCCGGCGTCAGCTCGAACGAGCCTCTGGTCGTTCTCGCACGTTCGACGAACAGCTCGATGGCCGGATACCTTTCGAGCGACTCGGTCGAGCCCGGATCGGACAGCGGGGGAAGCTCGAGCGGGGCAAGCGGATACTCCCGTTCGGCGGCAATCCTCAGCGGCGTCCTGCTCGTGGTCACGATCCGCAGCCCAGGGCAGCGCTCGATCAGACCGGCCAACTCCGCCGCGGCCGACACGACCTGCTCGAGGTTGTCCAGGAGCAGAAGCGCCTTCTTGTCACCGATCAATGCGGCGACGCCGTCGCCGAGCGTGCGCCCCTCGGCCTCCTTCACGTCCAGCGTGTCCGCGAGAGCGGGGAGAAACTGTGCGGGGTCGGTGACGTCGGCCAGCGCGATGAACGCCACACCGTCCAGGAACTGGCGCGAGCAGCCGGCCGAGCTCGACGACGATGCGGGTCTTTTCGACACCGCCGGGACCTGTGATCGTGACGACCCGATGTTCGCGAGCCAGCTCGATGAGGGAGGCCAGATCGGCTGCCCGGCCGACCAGTGTCGCGGCCGGTTCGGGCAGGTTGCTCGGCAGACTGGCGAACCGCTCGCCCTTGCCCTCCAGCGCGCCCGGATCGGGCACCACGATGCCGTCGGTCGATACCGCATAGAGCTCGAACGGGCGCCCGACGTTCTTGAGCCTGAACCGCCCGAGGCGTACGACGCCGACGTCGCCGCGGTTCTTGATCTGATCGTAGGCGGAGTCGGACAACATCACCCCTCCGGGCACCGCGAAGGACTCGATGCGGGCAGCGATGTTCACCGCGTCGCCGGTGAGCCGCTCGGGCTCGACGATTACCTCGCCTACGTGGACGCCGATGCGTACCGGAACCTCGTGCGCGGCGAGCTCCCGCTGGATCGCGACTGCGGCGAGCACGGCTGAGAGCGAGCTCGGGAACATGCTCAGGCTGCCGTCCCCGAGCCGCTGGACGATTGTCCCGCCGAACGCGTCGTGGTGGCTGTCGAGCGCACTCATGTACCGATCGCGCTTGTCGAGTCCCAGGCGTTCGTCCGCCTGCAACAGCGCCGTGTACCCGACCATGTCGGTGAACACCACCGCCACGAGCCGACGTTCGAGCCGCTCACTCACGAGTGCTCCCTCGGCCCGCCCTCGAGGACGGGAGGATCGGCATCGCGGTGACCCTATCGCGGTCTGCGGGTTAAGTAAGCGCGGAACGGGCTACTGTCCGGACTCCGTCGCCTGTCCTCGAGGAGGAGATCAATGAGTGTCCCACGTGACGGTGGCTGCGCCTGCGGAGAGGTTCGCTACCGGCTTACGTTCGATCCGCTCATCACGCATTGCTGTCATTGCCTCAACTGCCAGCGGCAGACCGGAAGCGCGTTCGTCATCAACCTGCTGATCGAGGCCGACCGTATGGAGCTGCCGGCGGGAGTCCCGCAGCCGGTCGACGTGCCTCGCGACGACGGCAGCAAGCAGCGGATCTTCCGATGTCCGACCTGCCAGGTGGCGGTTTTCAGTCAGTACGGACGCCCCGAGGTGCGGTTCGTTCGCGGCGGTACGCTCGATCAGCCGTCGGGAGTCGCGCCCGACGTTCATATCTTCACCAAGTCCAAGCTGCCCTGGATCGAGCTGCCGGACTCGGTGCCCGCGTTCGAGGTCTACTACGACTCGAAGGTCTTGTGGCCGGCCGCCAGTCTCGAACGGCTCGAGGCCATCATGGCGCCGCCGAACTCCGACGCCTGAGACGAGCGCTGCGCGGAACCTCAGGATCGGCTCCTTCGGCATCACGCCGTGACCGGAGTGCGGCACCACACACAGCTGCGGCAGCGGGGATCGTTCTGAACATCTCGACGTGGGCGCCTCGATGCTCTGCAGTTGCTCGCGCGCGAAGTTTGGTTCCACGGCCCACATGCGCTGCAGACGTCTGAGGAGGATGGGCCAATGGTCTGCACCGTCGGGAGATAGGCGGGCGTAGGCGTCGGATACCGGCTCGACATCGGCATCGAAGGAGCGCACCCACTCCAGCTCTGGCGCATCAACTCGACCGTGTCCTCGGCCAGTCGTGGTAGTGGAATGGCCGATCCACGAGGTCGGCCGTGAGGATGTCCCGCTCGCCGTGGAATTTCGGCGGCGGTCCGGTGATGTGATTCTCTCAAGAGGGTATCCGGTTTAGCCGCCCCTTCCCCAAATCATTGAGCGGTGCAGGCCCATCCGGACGCGAATCGGCCCCGCCTATGCCTCCTGCGCCTCGCGCGCGGGCCGCGACCGCGCCCGGCCGGTCGGGAAGGCGACGAAGAAGGCGTCCCCTGCGTATCCACCTCGACCCCGCCGTGCGCGCTGAACGCCTGCCGCAGGATCCGGCGATGCTCCGCGAGCGCGTCCGCGTACCGCTCCCCGAGCTCGTGCAGCAACTGAGTCGAGCCTTCGATGTCGGTGTAACGAAAGGTGACGGTGCCGGAGGGAAGCTCAGGCATCGCTCTCGCCGAGCGCGTACTCGACCGCCTCGTCCCAGCTGAGTCGACGGCCCGTCTCGAGCCCTGTCTCGAGCTCCGGTCTCGGCTCCCTGAGGGCCTGCTCTCCGAATCCGTCGATGTACTGCTTCACGGCGGGGCTCGGGGGTGTCTGCGCTTCCTCGGATTCGACTGCGCCCCACAGTAGCCCTGCGCGCGCGACGTCTCCTCGCGCTCGTGCGACGGCGGCGAGAAGGGCGATCGTATACAGCTCTAGGCGACGGTCCTCCATCGTCCGGAAGAGCTCGAGTGCGGCTCGGGCGTGCTCCTCCGCCTCGCCAGCGCGGCCGAGCTTGAGCGAGAGCTCGCCGAGGTCCGCCAGTCCGCCGGCCTCGAACCAGAGGAAGCCGATCTCCCGTGAAAGCTCGACGTACCGCCGTGTCAATTGCATCGCCCGGTCGATATTCCCGTCGTGAGACTCCAGGTCCCCGAGCATCCCCACGGCCTCGGTCTCCAGGTACTTCGATCCGAGGGCTCGTGCTCGGATCAGATTCTCTTCGGCCAGCGACCGGGCCATGTGCCAGTCGTCGAAGTTGACCGCGGAGGTGGCGAGGCGGTGGCGCAGGTGGATCACTCCCCACTCGTCGCCGACGCGCTCGTACGTGGCCAGGCTCGCCTCGTAGAGCTCCCGCGCTGCTTTCTGGTCGCCGGAGATCTGTGCCGTTCCGCCGAACACGCGGAGAACGGCTGCTCGCAGTTCGAGCGGGATGTCGCCCGCCCGGTCGTAGAGCACCGCGAGCCGACGCACCCCCTCCGACGCGTCCTTCGAGATCCAGAACTGCTCGAGCTCGACGGCAATCCGCAGCCCAAGCTCGGGGTCGGCGTCGAGCGCCCAGTCGAGCGCCGCGCGCATGTTGTCCTGCTCGGCGAGCGCGAGGTCGTAGCGCATCCTGCCCTCCTGGATGCGTTCCACGGCGAGGCACGTGGACTCGGCGACGCGCAGGAAGAACTCCGCGCGCCGACGGCGGATCGCCTCGGCCTCGCCGGAGGCCTCGAGTCGCTCGGCGGCGTACTCGCGGATCGTTTCCAGCATCCAGAAGCGGTCGTTCGTGTGGCGGAGGAGGCTCTTCTCGACG
>JBBSGR010000038.1:0-6305 GCA_038253945.1 Gaiellales bacterium | reverse complement strand
CTACGTCGACTCCCTCTCCGAGCTCCAGGTTCGACTGCTTGCGCGGCTCCGCGCCCTCCCCCCCGACGACCCCGAGCGCGCCGAGATGCTGCGCCTGGTGCACCTCACGGTGAGCGGCGTCGCAGCGGGAGTCCAGAACACCGGCTGAGCGACGTCCAATTTCGTCTGCCCCGGCGACGAACTTCGTGCGGCGACCGGGCCGCGCCGCATTCGCGACCTGGGCTTCCCCGTCTCAGCTCGACTGCTTGCCGCCCTAACAATCGTTCGTTAGACTGCACCGATGGTCGAGACCCGCCGGCGCCAGATCGAGAACGCGGCAAGCGAGCTCTTCCGCGAGCGCGGCTACCCGGCGACGAGCGTCCGCGACATCGCCCGCGCTCTCGACATCCAGGGCGCCAGCCTGTACGCGCACGTGGCCTCCAAGGAGGAGATGCTCTGGTCGATCGTCGACCGGGCGGCGGACCGCTTCGATGCGGAGATCGCTCCGATCGCCGAGGAGGCAGGACTTGCTCCTCAGGTTCGGTTGCAGCGGATGGTCCGCGCGCATGTGCGGGTGGTGACCACGGATCAGGGCAGCGCGATCGTCTTCCTCGATGAGTGGCGCTACCTGTCGCCGGAGCGTCGCTCTTCCATTGCCGAACGGCGCGATGCCTACGAGGCGTGCTTCCGCGCGGTCATCGCCGCCGGAATTGCGACCGGTGATTTCAAGGCCGCGGATCCGACGGTCGCGGCCGCCTTCGCGCTCTCGGCACTGAACGGCATCTCGGCGTGGTACCGCCCCGACGGCAGGCTCAGCGCCGACCAGGTCGCCGAGGTCTACGCTGATCTGATCCTCCACGCCCTTGGCCACGCGGGCCGCCCGACGCACGCAGGAGAACCCGACCCGAACCCGGAGGCTCAACCATGACCGACCCGCTCGCGCTCGAACCGATCCTGGCGCCTGAGGAACGAACACTGCCCGCCTTCGCCGACTCCTCGCTCACGGACGACGAGCGCTACGAAGCCTTTGTCGGGCACGTCCAGGCCGGGCTCAAGGTCGAGGCGACCGACTGGATGCCGGACGAGTACCGCACGGCCGTGCTGCGCTTCGTCGAGATGCACGCCAACAGCGAGCTGATGGGGGTGCTCCCCGAGCGCGAATGGATCATGCGAGCGCCGACACTCAAGCGGAAGCTCGCACTGACGGCCAAGGTGCAGGACGAATGCGGGCACGCCCAGCTGCTCTACCGGGTTGCCGAGGACCTCGGCAAGAACCGCGAGCAGATGTACCAGGACCTGCTCGACGGCAAGACCAAGTTCCACAACGTCTTCCACTACCCGACGAAATCGTGGGCGGACGTGGGGATCATCGCGTGGCTCGTGGACGCAGCGGCCATCGTGGCGCAGCAGGCTCTGCGTGACTCCTCCTACGGGCCATACAGCCGGACGATGAAGAAGATCTGCTGGGAGGAATCGGTCCACATCATGCACGGCCGGGACGTGGTCGTGACAATGATGAGCGGCACGGTTTCGCAGCGCGCCATGGTCCAGGAGGCGCTCGATCGCTGGTGGGGACCGCTGATGCAGATGCACGGTCCGCGCAGTCCACGCGAGAAGGACCGTGACCTCTTCTGGCGCATCAAGGCAAAGACCAGCGAGGAGCTTCGCCAGGAATTCCTTTCGATCTACGTGCCGCGCATCCGTGAGCTCGGCCTCGTGATTCCCGATCCGGAACTGCGCCTTGACGACGCGACGGGGGAGTGGCGCTATTCGGAGCCGGACTGGGAGGAGCTGCGTTCCGTGGTGACCGGGCACGGGCCTAAATCACAGGAACGGCTCGATTTCAGGCGCTTCAATCACGATCAGACGGCCTGGGTTCGCGAGGCGATCCTCGCTCCGGCCGCCGCCGCCTGACGTGGGCGCCACTGTGCAGACCGGCTTGAAGCGGCGGAGCTACGCTGGGCCGGCCGACCTCGCCCAGATGCAGGACGTGCAGCGCGCAGGTTGGCGCGCCTTCGGACCGCGCGTGCCATCGCACCCGGGCGACCTCGAATGGGGATGGACAGGCCTCGTCGACCCGGGCAGGGAACGGTCGGACTCGATCGTGCTGTGGGAAGACGCCGGCGGCGATGTGCGTGCCTGGGCCGTCGACCACACGACCATCTTCGACTGGTACCTGCACCCCGACGACCACCCTGGCGCCGATGCCCAGCTCCTCATGGAGGAGGCGCTCGCGTGGTTCCTCGATGAGGAGCGGCTGCTCCGCGCGCACGGCGAGCTGCCAGACCGTCTCGGTGCATGGTCGGAGGCGGGCAGTGCTCTCGAGCCGTTGCTCCAGCGCGAGGGGTTCGCGCCCGATCCCGGTGGCGAGATTGTGCATCGTGCCCTGCGCCTCGGTGGGCGGCTGGCCGACCCGGACCCGGTGGACAGCTACGTCCTGTTCGGCGTGAGCCTGGAAGGCGACCTGGGTCGCCGGGTCGAGGTCCATCGCGCCGCCTTCGACCCGACCCGCATGACGACGGATCGCTACGGAAGCGTGATGGCCATGCCCCTCTATCGGCCGGAGCTCGACGTCGTGGCGGTCGCGCCGGACGGATCGTTCGCGGCGTTCTGCCTGGCCTGGTACGACCCGCAGATCCGTGTCGGCATCTTCGAGCCCGTCGGCACGCATCCCGATCACCGCCGGCGCGGCCTGGCGGCCGCGGTCTGCCGCGAGGCATTGCGGAGGCTGGCGGCGGTCGGTGCGGAGTGGGCCCTGGTAATGGCGGAGGCTGCCGAGACTGCGCCCAACCACCTGTACGAATCGCTCGGCTTCGAGGAGGTCATGCGCTCCTCGCTGTGGCGCCGGGAAGGCGCAGCATGAGTGAGCCGCGCGATTCGATCGGCCGTAGCGATCCGACGGCGGCGCTTGGCCCGGAGGCCCAGGCCGATGTCTGGGAAGTGTTTCGCCAGGAGAAGGACGGCGACGCGATGCGGCACGCCGGCAACGTACGCGCGCCGGACGCAGACCTCGCCATCCATTACGCCCGCGAGTTCTATTCGCGGCGCCAGGAGAGCGTCCGGCTCTGGGTCGTGCCGCGCTCGGCGATCCGGGACCTCTCCGACCTCGACCTGCTTCAGCCGCCGCTCGACCGCTCGTTCAAGAAGCCCGGCGGCTACGTGATGCGCGACAAGCTCGACGCCGCGCGTCGGAAAGCGGGCACGGAATGACCGCTGAGCCCGCCCGGCGGACGACTCGCGTCGTGGTCGCGCGCGACGTGCCGAGCTTCGATGCTGCGGCCATCGCGCCCGCTACTCGCGACACGCTCTCCGAGCTGCTGCTGACGCTCGCGGACGACGAGTTCGTGCAGGGCTTCCTGGACTCCGAGTGGACGGGCATCGCGCCGATGCTCGAGGAGGATGTGGCCTTCAGCTCGCTCGCCCAGGACGAGATCGGCCACGCGCGCGTTTTCTACGAGCTGCGCGCGGCGCTCACCGGCGAGGATCCGGACGAGACCGCCTTCGGCCGGCCGGTGGACGCCTACCGTCACTGCCGCCTGCTCGATCATCCGCGCACCGACTGGGCGTTCAGCATCGTTCGGCGCTACCTCTACGACACGGCCGACGCAGTGCGCCTGGTCGCGCTCGCGGACTCCTCGTTCCGGCCGTTGGCAGAGGTCGTCGCCAAGGTGCGCCGCGAGGAGACGTACCACCTGCTGCACCTCGATGCGTGGGTGAGGCGCCTCGCGGACCGCGGCGGTGAGGCATGCGACCGCCTCCAGGGGGCCCTCGTCACCCTGTGGCCCGACGCGCTCTCCATGTTCGCGCCGCTGAACGGTGAAGAGACGCTCATCCGGGAGCGGATCCTCGCGGAGCCCATGGCCAGGCTCGCGGCGCGCCAATCGGAGCGCCTGGAAGCCGTCTTCGCCGGTCTCGGCGTCCACTTGCCCGCCACGACTCCGGAGGTCGCCGGCGGCCGGACTCGCTCGAGCCCGTCCGATGGCTTCCGGTGGCTGTGGGGGGAGTTCACCTCGGTCCACCGGCTCGAGGCCGGCGCAACATGGTGATCGCGGTGCCTACGATCAGCGCCGTGCGGCCGATGAGTGCCGTTCCCCTCGAGAGCGCCATCCGCGCGGCCCTCGCGGACGTCTCCGATCCGGAGATCCCCGGCCTCTCGATCGTGGACCTTGGCATCGTCCGCGACGTCCAGGTCGGGCCCGGCCGCGTCCGGGTCGAGCTGCTGCCCACGTTCATCGGCTGCCCGGCGGTGGAGCTGATCCGCGAGGCCGTCCTGGAGCGGTTGGCGCCGTTCGCCTTGACCGTCGAGGCGGACATCACGTTCGCGGAGCCGTGGACCACCGAGCGCATCACGCCGCAGGGACGACGCCAGCTGAGCGAACGAGGCTTTGCGCCGCCGACCGGCGTGGCGCTCGGCCAGGAGCTTCCGCTCTTCCCGACGATCGCCGCCGCGGCATGCCCCTGGTGCGGATCATCGAACACGCGCCTTGAGAATGCCTTCGGAACGACCCTCTGCCGCGCCATCGCCCACTGCGAGGACTGCCTCCAGCCCTTCGAGCAGTTCAAGACGATCTGAGGGGTCCAGCAGAGCCACCGGGGAGTGCCCTTCCGAGTGTGGCGAGGTGCACTCTAGGGTACTTTTGGGCGGTTTCGATGGGGCCGGTGCCGGCGGAAGCTACGGGTCCGAGCTGCGAGCCAGTGGGCTCTGTCCCGTCGCTGCCCGCAAACACAGTCGCCGCCGACCCGGCGCCTGCCCGAGACGAGGCCCATGTCCAGCGCCCCGCACCCGTCGCCAGCGCAAGCCGACCCGCAACTCATCGTCCACCGAGCCGACATGGCGCAGCTGGGCGCCTTTGTCCACCGCGTGGCGGCCCTTGCGTTCGTCGTCGTTGCCATCGACGAGGCCATTTCACTTCTCACGAGCTCCTTCCAGGTCGCTCTCGTCGGAATACCGATCGCGATCTTCGTCGTGTGGGTGTTGTGGGCCTGGCCTCGGGTGACGCAGGATCGGATCAGCCGCTTTGTCACCGAGTTCGCGATCTGGGTCTTCGTGCTCGTGCTCGTGAGTGCCGATCTGATGCCGTCCCTCACTCCCGCCGTGACGGCTGCGGGCCTGATCCCGGTGGCGGTCGCCCTGCCATACCTCTCGAGCACGTGGCTGCGACGAATGATGGCCGCAGCGTGGGGCTTGTGCCTCGTTCTCGCCCTGGCGGCCGAAGTCGCGACCGACCCATCGGCCATTCCGCTCTGGGCCGTCGGCTTGCTGAGGATCGTGAGCGGAGCCGCTGTTGCGGGGGTCCTTCTCTTCCTGCTGTGGCAATACCGCAGCCGCCTCGTGGAGTCGTCCCGCGAGCTGGGCGGACTGGTGGAGTTGTCGCGCGACCTCGCCCACACGATGGATCCGCATCTCGTCGGCGAGCGCATGGCGCGCCATCTCGCCGAGGTGAGCGGAGCAGCCCGCTGCGTGATCTCGAGCTGGGATCGGAGCGTCGACGCCGTGCTGACGTACGCCGCGTATCCGGTCGATCTGACCGCGATCCTCGACCCTGTCTACCGCCTGGCCGACTACCCGGTGACACGGGGCGTGCTCGAGCACAAGCAGCCGGTCACGATGCACGTTGACGATCCGGACGCGGACCCCGAAGAGACGGCGCTGCTGCGAGCCGACGGCCAGACCGCGCTGATCCTGCTGCCACTCGTGGCGAAGGGCGAGACCATCGGCCTGGTCGAGCTGAGCCGCGCCGGCGCGGCCTTCAGCGAGCGGGAGATGATGCTCGCGTTCACCTTCGCCTCCGAAGCCGCAATGGCGCTCGAGAACGCCCGGCTCTACGAGCAGCTGCACCATCAGGCGTTTCACGATCCCCTCACGCGGCTCGCCAACAGGGCGCTCTTCACCGACCGGCTCGAGCACGCCCTCGCGCGCGGGCAGCGGCTCCGTGGCCAGCTCTCCGTCCTCTTCATCGACGTGGACGACCTCAAGACCGTCAATGATCGGCTCGGCCATGCGAAGGGCGATGCCGTCCTCGTGGCCGTCGCGGAGCGAGTGCAGCTGTCGCTGCGTGATGGGGACACCGCCGCGCGCATCGGCGGCGACGAATTCGCCGTGCTGCTCGAGGACCTTTCCGAAGTTGAGGAGGCCGAAGTCGTGGCCCGCCGCATCCTCGACGTGATGTCCCAGCCCATAGCCCTCAACGGGTCGCTGATCACGAGCGGCGCCAGCATCGGCATCTGCACCACCGGCTCGGGTGTCGAGACCGCGGACGCTGTGATGCGCAACGCCGACTACGCCATGTACCAGGCCAAGATGCTCGGCAAGGGCCGCGTCGAGG
>JBBSGR010000037.1:0-6379 GCA_038253945.1 Gaiellales bacterium | reverse complement strand
GGCTTTCGCGCCGTCGTCGAGAGCTCGTTGCACGGCTCGTTCTTCTGCTCGCAGGCGCTCGCGCGGCAGGCGATCGCGCGCGGCGGCGGCGGCGTGATCCTCAACATCGTCGCGACCTATGCCTGGACCGGCGCGCCCGGCGTCGCGCATTCGGCGGCCGCGAAAGCGGGACTCGTCGCCCTGACGAAATCGTTGGCCCGCGAGTGGGGGCCGCACGAAATCCGCGTGAACGCGCTGGCGCCAGGTTTCGTGGCGACGGAAGCCGCTCGCGCGAACATCCTCTCCGACCCCGACGCCGAGGACCGGATGCGCTCGCTGATCCCCCTCGATCGCTTCGCCGACGAGGAGGAGGTCGCGGCCGCCGCCGCGTGGCTGCTCTCGGACGAGGCGTCGTACTGCACCGGCGCGGTCCTCACGGTCGACGGCGGCCGATCCCTCGGAGTCGCCATGCACGGCGTGGCCGATCAGGAGCCGAGCCCGCATGCGCGCGCAGACAGCTAGCGTGGGGGAACCGAGGGTCCCCCCACGGACCCCCTCCTTCTGCGCTCTCGCTGCCCGGCCGCTCTTGGCCTCCCGCCGGGCGAAGCCCGGCTCCGGCCGCCATCGGCATCGCATCGCAGCTGGAGAACTTGTCACAACGTCACGAGTTTCGACCACCAGGAAGGGCTAGTACCGTGAACCGGCGGTCACCTCGTCGTCGAGAGCCTCGAGGCGCTCGGCGCCGAGGTCGTCTTCGGCATTCCGGGAAAGCACTCCCTGTCGATCTGGGAGGGATTGCGCACGAGCCCGATCAAGACGTTCGTGCTCCGCACGGAGCTCGACGCCGGGTTCGCCGCAGACGGCTACGCCCGTGCGAGCGGCCTGCCCGCCACGCTTGTCCTCACCACCGGTCCCGCCGCCCTGATGGCCTCGCAGCGCTGATGGAGGCGGCCACCGTGCACGTCCCGGTCATCGCAATCGCGAGCCAGATCCCGCGCGATCTGATCGGGCGCGGGCGCGGCTTCCTGCACGAGCTCGACGACCAGCTCGCCTCCTTCGCGCCCGTCGTCATGGGCCGCGCGCGCCGAGAGCGCCGAGGAGGCTTCCACGGCGGAAGCCTGGCGGCGCGCCCAGGCAGCGCCGAGCGGGCCGGTGTACCTCGAGATCCCCGTCGATGTGCTGCGACGCGACAGCTCCATGTCGGTCGCGGCGAGGGTGACACGACCGGCCGCCCCCCGTAACAGCACGCCGGAGAGAATCTGCACGGCGGCGCGGGAGGACACGGCCCTCGTCACGACGGCGAGCCGCTGGATGAGCTCGTCGCGGGGAGGGGAGACCGAGCTCGACGTGCCTCGCGGGTTCGACGCCTCGGCGCCTTCGGTCTCGGCGCCTACGACGCGGTCGCCGAGGCGGCACGGCTCGTCGAGGGGGCGAAGCGTCCGGTGATCTGGGCCGGCGGCGGCGTGCAGCGCTCCGCAGCCTGGGACATGACCATCCTCGCCTACTGGGCAGCGGAGTTCTTTCCCGCGCTCGATCCTCGCCGCTTCCTCTATCCCCTAGGCTCGGGGACTCTCGGCTACGCGTGGCCGGCCGCACTCGGAGCAGCGGTCGCCTTGCTCGTCATCGACGACGGCGGCTACGGCATCCTGCGCCAGCGCCACGCCTACGGCGAAACCTACGCCGTCGACCTCGTCCAGCCCAACTTTGCCGCCCTGTCGGGCGCCTTCGGGGTCCCCGCGAAGACGTCCACCCCGCAAGATCTCGCTGCAGATCTGGCGTGGGCGCTCGAGCTGGAAGGAACGGCGGTCGTGATCCTGCCAACCGTGCTCGAGCCGTTCGAGCCGATCGCTTGACGAAACGGACGGTCCTTGACATAAACTTATGGTGCTGCGAGGTTTCACTGGGTCACCGCAACTTCCGTCCACCGAACGCGTCACAAGCGGGTGCACGTGCAGATTTCGAGGTGAAGGAGGAGTTTGATGGACCGCGACGAGATGAGTAGGCTCGACGACTATCGCTTCAGCGAGGCCGGGCCGCTCGAGAACGACCTGATCGATGAGCTCGCAGGCGGCGAGATGGACCGCCAGGACTTCATCCGACGCGCCACGGTTCTGGGGCTCTCGTTCGGGGTTATCGGGTCGGCGCTCGCGGTGTTCGACGCGCCGCTCGCGCACGCTGCCACGGCCGCCGCGAAGGCCGGCGGCCGGCTCCGGCTCGGCGTCACGCCGCCGCCGGAGGGCGCGCTCGACCCGCATCTCTACGTCAACACCGGCCAGATCTCCACGGGGACGGTGGCCGGCGAGTTCCTCATCCGGGCGACGCGCAGTCTGGCGCTGCGGCCCGAGCTGGCGCTGAGCTGGAAGCCGAACAAGGACGCGACGGTGTGGAGGTACAAGCTCCGCCCGGGGGTCAAGTTCCAGGACGGGCAGCGCTTCGGCGCCGACGACGTCGTCGCCACCTATGACCGTCTCACCGACCCGAAGTCGGGATCGCAGGCGCTCTCGGCGTACAAGGGCGTCCTCTCGCCGGGCGGTATCAAGAAAATCAACAACCTGACAGTCGAGTTCCACCTCGAGGCGCCCAACGCGAACTTCCCGTACCTGACGAGCTCGACGACCTACCAGGCGATTCTGCTGCCCGCCGACTACAAAGTCGGTACGTTCGAGAAGAAGCCGCAGGGGACCGGCGCGTTCAAGCTCGTTTCGTACAGGCCGGGCGTCGGCGCCAAGTTCGAGCGCTTCGCCGGCTGGTGGGGCGGCACCGCGGCACTCCAGGGCGTCGACGTCACCTACTACTCCGAGGACTCTGCGATCGTCTCGGCGCTGCTCGGCGGCCAGATCGACCTGATCAACCAGATCAACGTCACCACCGCCCGCGCGCTGCTCAACAACCGGAGGGTCGAGATCTTCGTCGCACGGGGTGCGCCGCACCGCCAGATCTGCATGCGGGTCGACGCGGGGAACGAGCTCAAGGATCGGCGCGTGCGCCAGGCGATCGCGCTCACGCTCGACCGCCCGTCGATCATCAAGACGCTCTTCGCGAACCGCTCCGACCTCGGGAACGACTCGCCTTTCGCGCCCGTGCAGCAGGCGACCGACAAGTCCGTGCCGCAACGGCACAAGGACCTGAAGCTGGCCAAGAAGCTGATGGCGCAGGCCGGCTACCCGCGCGGCTTTAAGATCACCCTGACGGCGGTGAAGACCGGCGAGATCCCGCAGCTGGCGCAGATCCTCCAGCGCTCGGTGAAGGCGATCGGGATCGACATGAAGCTGATCATCCTCACAGCGACGGCGTACTATGCGGGCACACAGACCGGCCCGCCGACCGGCTGGGGGACAACACCGTGGCTGAACACGCCGATGAACATCACCAACTGGGGCCACCGGGCCGTCCCGAACGTGCTGATGAACTCGGCGTTCAAGACGAAGGGCGTCTGGGACGCCGCGCACTACTCGAACAAGAAGTTCGACCGACTGGCGAAGCAGTTCACCGCCGCGATCGCAATCTCGGATCAGCGAAAGTACGCGAGGCAGATGCAGCTGTTGCTGCTCCACGACACGCCGGTGATCATTCCGTACTTCTACAACTACCTGGCGGCCGGGACGACGAAGCTCAAGGGCTACCAGGCCGACGCCATCAACGTCGTCTTCCTTAGTCGCTCGCACCTCGCTTAGGTGACGCCCTAGGCTCGCCGCGCAGCGGCGGCGGCTCGGCGAGCCGAAGACGGAGGACAGTCATAGCCCGGTTCCTGCTCAAACGTCTCGCGCTCTCATTCGTCACGCTCATCCTGCTCAGCGTGATCGTGTTCGCCGCCTCCCAGCTCCTGCCGGGCGACATCGGCCGGAACGTTCTCGGGCCGTTCGCGAGCCCGGCGGACGTGACCAGGTTCAACCACGAGCACGGAGTCGACCGGCCGATCTGGACGCAGTACTGGGACTGGGTGAGTCACTTCGCGCGCGGTGACCTCGGCACGTCGCTGCAGTACGGCGTCTCCGTCAGCAAGCTGCTCGGCCCCTCGCTCGTGAACTCGCTCAAGCTCGCGGCTGTGGCGTTCGTCCTCGTCGTGCCGCTCAGCCTGCTTGGCGGCACCGTCGCCGCCCTGCGCCGGAACCGCGCTACCGATCGCGTGATCACCGTCACCGGCCTCTCGTTCACCTCGATTCCCGAGTTCGTCACGGCGATCATCCTGATCGTCGTCTTCGGAGTGGTGCTCAAATGGCTCCCGGTCAGCGCCGCCGCTCCGGCCGGCGCCGGCTTCTTCACGCAGGTCAAGTACCTGCTCCTGCCGAGCTTCGCGCTCGTCGCCGTCCTGTTCGGCTACATCGCACGCATCACACGCGCCGGGGTGATCGAGGCGATCGATGCCGACTACACGCGTACGGCGTACCTCAAGGGCCTGACCCCGCGTCAGGTCGTCGGCCGGCACGTACTGCGCAACTCCCTGCTGCCGACGATCGCCGTCGTGGCGACGCAGGTCGGCTACCTGATCGGCGGCCTGCTCGTGATCGAGAAGCTCTTCAACTACAACGGCATCGGGCAGCGGATCTACATCGCCGCGCAGGCCAAGGACTTCACGCTGCTGCAAAGCGGTGTGCTGATCGTGGGGATCGTCTACCTCATCGCGACATTCGTCGCCGATCTGCTCTACTCGGTCTTCAACCCGCGCATTCGCCACGGAGCCGCCGAGTGAGCGCCGTGACGCCGACGACTCCGATCCCGGCGACGAGCGAGGCTCGGATCGCCCGGCGCGAGACGCTTGGACAGCTCGCGCACTCGAAGACGTTCATCGTCGGCGCCGTGCTCGTCGGCTGGTGGGTGTTCTGGGCGTTCGTCGGCTCCCGCTTGACACCCGACGACCCGCTCGCCCAGTCGGACGCGATCCTGAACGGGCTTAGCGCCGGCCACTGGTTCGGAACCGACTCGTTGGGGCGGGACGTCCTCTCGCGCGTGCTCGCCGGGGCGACGGACACGATGAAGGTGGCGCCGCTCGCGACGATCCTCGGCATCGCCGGCGGCACGACGTTGGGCCTCGTCACCGGCTACTTCAGGGGCTGGGTCGACGATACGATCAGCCGCGTCATCGACGCAGTGCTGGCGTTGCCGCTGATCGTGATCGCGGTGACTGCGCTCGTTGCGCTCGGCAGCTCCAACGTCACCCTGATCATCGTGATCGGAGCCGTCTTCACGCCGATCGTGGCCCGTACCGTCCGTGCGGCCGTCCTCGGTGAACGGGAGCTCGACTACGTCTCGGCCGCAAAGCTGCGCGGGGAACGCGCTCCCTTCATCATGTTCGCCGAGATCCTCCCCAACATCGCCGGCCCGATCGTCGTCGAGGCGACGGTCCGGCTCGGCTACGCGATCTTCGCGGTTGCCGGGCTCACGTTCCTCGGCTTCGGCGTGCAGCCGCCGTCGCCGGACTGGTCGCTTCAGATCGCCGACAACTACACCCTCCTGAACTCCGGCACCTATGAGTGGACGGTCCTGTTCCCCGCCCTCGCGATCGCCACCCTGATCGTCGGAGTGAACCTGATCGCAGACGGCCTGCAGCAGGTGCTGGACTGATGAGCGGAGCCGCCGCGCCACCCGAGCAGCACGCCCCGCACGCGCTCGAGCTCGACGAGCTCGACGTGGTGTACCGCGTGCGCGGCCGCGACCGTGAGGTACTGCGCGGGGTGACGCTCAACGTGAAGCGCGGCGAGGCGTACGGCCTCGTCGGCGAGTCGGGCTGCGGCAAGTCGACGGCGGCCCTTGCGATCGTTCAGTACTTGGCGCGCAACGGGTTCGTGCGCTCCGGCGCGATCAGGATCGACGGGCGAGACGTGCTCGCGCTATCGGGCGCAGCGCTGCGCCGGCTGCGCTCCGAGTCGGTCTCGATGGTCTACCAGAACCCCGGCGCCGCGCTGAACCCGTCGATTCGGATTGGTAAGCAGGTCGCCGAGGTCTTCAGCCTGCGTGACGTCCGGGGGGCCGAGGCCCTCGACCGCGCGCGCGACGCACTCACACGTGTGCAGATCGCCGATCCCGGCTCGGTGATGGGGCGCTATCCCCACCAGCTCTCGGGCGGCATGCAGCAACGCGTGATCATCGCGATGGCGCTCGCCACCGACCCGGCGCTGCTCATCCTCGACGAGCCGACGACCGGCCTTGACGCAACCGTCGAGGCCGAGGTGCTCGACCTAGTCGCCGGCCTCCAGGCGGAGCTGCACACGTCGGTGCTCTTCATCAGCCACAACCTGGGCGTGATCGCCAAGATGTGCGACCGCATCGGCGTCCTCTATGCGGGGCGACTGGTCGAGGAAGGCGCAACGGAGACGGTGCTCAACGACCCGCGGCACCCGTACACCGTCGGCCTGCTGCGCTGCGTCCCGCGCGGCGGCGCCCGTAAGGATCACGGGCGGCT
>JBBSGR010000036.1:0-7145 GCA_038253945.1 Gaiellales bacterium | reverse complement strand
TACGCACCCGACCGGCCGTTACCCCAACGCGATGCGAGAGGGGGGGTGGGACTAGCCACGAGGGCACTCACCAGCCTTTCCCTGCACACAGACGCGCGAGACGAAGCAGCGGCCCTTCCCATCGCCGCAGGTCTTGTTGTCCTGTCGGCTCGAGCGGTACTACGGCCGCCTCCGACGCCCTCCCGACAGGACACCCACTTCACGACTCATCGCCGCTTATAGGGCACCCCGCTCCAGCGGGTAATTCCGCAGCCCACTGGGCCGGGGAGGGCCTCCCCAGTTCCCGTCGTCACCTTCCGAACGTTCCGCGCCCTCTACGCCGGGGAGTTCCTCGGGGCTGCTGATCCAGGCTCTTCACCCCTTCCATGGCCTTCACCCTGAGGGACTGGGCTCGGCTCTCCCTCTCTCCCACCTCTCGGCAGGCCACGCTCACGGCGCGGCAGGCTTCGCTTGATGCTACGGACCGCTCGGTCGCTCCCCCTACAAGGGCTCTTGACGCTGGGCTCCGACCCGGCCCGTTTCCAGACCGAGCCGCCAGCCTGCTACCGGGCCTCCTGGCAGCTACCCGGACCGGACTCACACCGGCTGGCGACGACGAGCTTGCGTTGGATCAGGTCACATCAAGGCACCACCTCCAACAGCTGGGCACACTCCCATGAGCCGGGGAAAATGAATCGGGCGTAGCCTCCGCGTTGACCTGGAAGTCGACGAAGGAGGTACGCCCTGATGGCGAGCATAGTCCCGAGCGAGCGGCTGCGCCGCGAGCTCGAAGACGTGATCGACGGCGCCGGCGAGGCCGAGGATCCGATCGAGGCGATCGGCCGGCTCGGCGATCGGCTGATCCTGCAGCAGGCACTGGAGGAGGAGCTGACGGAGTTCCTCGGCCGGGAGCGCTACGAGCGCCGCGGCGAGCCGCTCGCGCACCGAAACGGCTATGAGCCGGTAACGGTGAAGACGACCGCCGGGCGGCTTGAGCTGGAGCGGCCACGCCTGCGCAATGCCTCGGCGCTCGGCTTTGCGAGCGCGATCGTCGGCAAGGGCGTGGCGCGCACGCACGCGCTGGAGGCGCTCGTCGTCTGCTCCTTTCTACGCGGGCTCTCGCTGCGCGACGTCGACCGCGGCGCTGGAGGAGGCCTTCGACGATCCGCTCGTCTCGAAGTCGACGGTGGCGCGGATCTGTACCTCCACGCGCGAGAGCTACCGCGCCTGGTGCGGCCGACGCCTGGACGAGCACGACCTCGTCTACTGCTTCCTGGACGCGCTCTACCTGAAGCTCCGGCCCGACGACACGCCGGCCGAGGGCGTGCTCGTCGCCTGGAGGGTCACGCTGGAGGGTCTGGATCGCGACGAGTAGGAGGGCGTGGTCGCGCCTGCCGATCCAGGTGGTGCGGTCGGGGCTGGCGAGCAAGGCGTCGATCTCCGCCGGGGTGAGGTGCGTGATCAGCGTCCGCTCGCCTCGACCGGGACTGGCAGGCGCGTGGGCGCGGCCCTCGTCCGTTACGCCGACGATCTCGTCGTGATGTGCAGGACGGAGACGGAGGCCCAACGCGCCATCGCGGCGCTGCGGACACTGCTCTCCGAGCTCGGGCTCGAGCCGAAGCAGGCGAAGACGCGGATCGTGCACCTACGGGAAGGAGGCCAGGGCTTCGACTTCCTCGGCCGGGAGCGGCTGCTCGCTATCGGTCGAAGACGTCTTACAGGATCTCAACAACTTCCTGCGCGGCTGGGCCGGCTACTTCCGCTACGGAAACGCGGCCCGCCCCTTCGACAAGATCGGCACCTACGCGCTCGCGCGGCTCTCGCTCTTCCTGGCGAAGCGGCACCACAAGCCAAGAAGCTACGGCTGGTTGATGGTCGCCTACGAGTCACCGAACCAGATGGGCCTGATCAACCTCAACGGACGCGTCGTCGTGCCACGACCGAACCCGGCCGTGGCGGGCAAAGCCGAATGCCGGCGGTGAAAGACGTCGGGTGAGCCGTGTGAGGGAGAACCTCACGCACGGTTCGATGGGGGGCGGGAGGAGACCAACGCCAGTCGACTCATTGTCGCGCGGCGCCGCCTCCCGCCTACCCGACCGTGGCCGTTCGCGCAGCCCGCGCGTGCGCCGCTGGCGCTGCTTGTACGCCTCGACCAGCAGGTCGAGCGACCACAACTCGACGGACATCAGAACTCCTCACCGGGACAACAACACCGGTCAGCCCGGCGCTGTCGGTGCTGCTCTGTCCCGGTCGGAGGCTGCTGTCGAACTGCTCTCACGGCGCCAGTTATAGATCGTCTGGGTGCTCAAGCCTAGGCCAACTGCGACTCGGCTTGACTATTGGCCGAAGCAGCGCTAGTGTCGGCGCGTGCTGACTCGAGTGAACGCAGAGTGCGTGGGCGCAGAGTGAGCGCAACTAATGTCAGCGAAACTGATGTCAACGGAACGGTGCGATGAGCGCTCACGCCCCGGCAGCAGCGACCCAGGCGAGGGCACTTCGTCACCGCAAGAACGTCGAGAACCTCTCGGCGGCCCAGTTGCAGACTTTACGGGACGCGTTCGCCGCCGCCGAAGCGCTCTCTGACGATCGAGGCTTCGCCCACTGGGCCGGCCTCCACGGCCTGCCGCTGCCGATGTACTGCCAGCACGGGACGCGACTGTTCCTACCTTGGCACCGCGCCTACCTCTACTTCTTCGAGTTCGCGTTGCGTGACCTCCTCCCCGAGGCGGTGCTCCCCTGGTGGGACTGGACGACACCGGCCTCGCACACGAACGGCATCCCGGCCGCTTTCGCCGCCGCCAAGGTCGGCTCCAAGGCGAACCCCCTCTCCCAGACCACGGTGCCGCCGATCGCGCGCCAGAACGGGCAGCCGCAGAAGACTTCACGGAACGCCGGCCAGCCGGGTGACCTGCCGAGCGCGGCCGACGTCCAGTGGGTGTTGAGCCTGCCGGACTTCCTCGACTTCCAAGGCCAGCTCGAGCAGATCCACAACGCCGTCCACGGCTGGACAGGCGGGACGATGGGCGAGATTCCCTGGGCCGCCTACGACCCGATCTTCTTCGCCCACCACACGATGATCGACCGTCTCTGGCGCCTGTGGCAGATCCGCCACCCCAACCCGCATCTCCCGGCTGACCTGTTGAACCAGGCGCTGCCCCCGTTCCCGATGACGGTCGCGCAGACCCTCGACATCAAGACACTGGGCTACGCCTACGCCTCGACGACGGCACACGCGGTGGCACGCTGATGGCCGCAACACTCGAACTACCCCGCCCGCCGCATGTCTCGCATGACGACTTCAGCCGCGCTGACCTCGAGTTTCGCGGCGTCGACCACTCCGGCTCGTCATTCGACGCGCGCGTCTATCTCGACAACCACAAAGCCGACGTCGACAGCGGGCGTGGCGAAGACAGCGGCTACGCCGGCTCGTTTTATGTTTTCGGCCACGGCGGCTGCTTCGGCGAGGTCGGCCACTGCGACGTCCCCGAAGGCCCGCGCGGCCCCTATGACCGCCGCCTGCCGCATCAGTTGACGCCGCAGTTTCGCACCGTCGTCATCACCGCAGCGCTGCGACGTCTCATGTGCGCCGGTGAGGCTGACACGTTCACCGTCACCGTCGTCCCGGTCGTCTACGACAACCCGGCCTCGCTGGTCGGCGACGTCAAAGACCCGCTCAGGTTCGAGAGCGTCAGCCTGATCACCTATGACGATCCTTCGGCCGCTGGCATCCCGCTGCCGGGGCGAACAGGCTGATGGTCTGCCGGCGCAACACGCCTGCGCCTCACGCTGATGGCAGCTTCCACGCAGGCAGCCTCGACGTCTACTTCAACTCCAAGCGTGCAGGCGTCGCTGGGCAGCTGGTCGCGCGCCTCACCGACTTCATCGCTGCGACCGAGAAGTCGCTCGACTGCGCGATCTACGACTTGCGCAACCCCGACGTCGTCGAGCCGCTCAAGCGCGTGCATGGCGCGGGCAGGAAGTTGCGCATCGCCTTCGACGGCGGCCCCAAGCGCACCGGCGGCCGAAGCCAGCCGGGACGGCGAAGGTGATTGCGGACGCTGGGCTCAGCAAGGGTGGCGCGGCTGCACGCGGCGAGCCGCGGACGCCTGTCCATCTGACCGGGCGTCATTTGATGCACGACAAGTTCCTCGTCCGCGACGGGCGCTCGCTGTGGACGGGCTCGGCGAACTTCACCACCGGCGGCCTCGAGCTGCAGGACAACAACTGCCTGGCGATCGACTCGGCGAAGCTGTCCAAGAGCTACGCCGCGATCTTCGAGGATCTGGTCACGGCGCCGTTGACGCCGGCGTCAGAGGCGCTCGAGCGCCGGGCCACGGTCGGTTCGTTGCTGTTGGCGCCCTACTTCGCACGGACGCCGGCGAGGGCGTCGACCAGCTGTGCGTGTCGTTGCTCGCAAAGGTGAAGAAGGTGCGGCTGATGTTCTTCATCATGAGCGACCCGGACATCCTGTCGGCACTGACGCGATTCAAGGCGGGGGACAAGGACATCGGTGGTGTCTACGACCCGAATGGGATGAAAGACGTCCTTCGCTTCACCAAGCAACCGCAGTCGAACTTCTGGTTCCTCAATGACAGCCGCTTCGTCGCCGCGCCGTCGCGTCCGTTCAGCGCGAGTCGCGAGAACGACTTCATGCACAACAAGACGATGATCATCGACTCAAAGACCGTGATCACCGGCTCGTACAACTTCTCCGAGAACGCCGAGGCCAACGACGAGAACCTGCTGGTGATCGAGGCACGCGACGTCGCCGCGGCCTACATGCAGCCAAGAACGAAGCAGCTGAGTCGCCGCCGAGCGACGCGATGGTGCGGCGCGAGCGGCCGAGGGCCTGCACGAAGAACTCGAGCGGCTCAAGTCGGGTGAGCCGCCCGAGCAGGCGGAGCCGCCCAGTCCGCGCCAGTTCACCGAGCGCGGCATGCGTGAGGAGCTGGCGCGCGAGCGCCCAAGCAGCGAAGAGGATTAAGAGAGAGCGCGCGAGCGCCGCGAGCGGCCCGCGCACGGCCGAGGGCCCTTCCGCGGCCGCGGAGCCCGGCCGCGCTTCGGCGATCTGGCTCGACCGCTTGGTATGGACGATCCTCGCAGCAGTGGCGCCATGCCCGGCCTAGCTGGCTGGCTTCAGCAGCACGTGAAGATGCTCGCAACCGTTCTGCTCGCGTGTGCGGTCGGCATCCCGGCAAGCCATTTCCTCTGGACGAACGAGAAGCGCGTCGTCGAGACGAAGCTCTTGCCACCCGACACGCCGCCCGCCGAGTACCTCTATCTGGATAGCAGCCGCGTGCTCGCCTACCTCGGCCAGGTAGTGGGCGGGCTAACCCAGAGCGAGAAGCGACTCGTTCTCGAGAAGGAGGCGACGACTGCCTCGGTCAAAGGAGGCTTGCTCGCCGACATCAGCGGCTCGGCCGAGCGGCAGAGCTCGGTCGAGGAGACGGTCACGCCGGCTGCGACCGACCGCTTCTTCAAGCTCTTGATTCTGCTCCGCTCGGGAAGAGCCGAACGCGGCGGCAAGTCGTTCGCTTGGATGCGCGAGCTCAATGCGGACATCGACCCCGGCGCACGAGGACCGCGTCAGCACTTGCTCGATCGCTCGCTCCGCGTCGTGAGCGAGCTTCACGAGGGCGACTTCGTAAGGATTGCAGACGCCGAACTGGCGCTTCCCGCCTACGCCGCACTCGCTCCGCGCACGCGCTACGCCGCGCGCCTGCCCAGCCAGCCGGTCACGGGCAAGGAAGCGCCGCAGCCGTCGCTCTCTCGCCTCGAGAAAGATGTTAGGGGTTACCTGCGCTTGCTTGGCCCCGATCCCGTGCTCCCGTTCGTCGTTCGTACGCGCATCCAGCAACGCACGGTCGTGGGCGGGCCGACCTTCTTCGTGCCGGCCCGCTACAGCGCCCTGCTCGATAATGCACGCCTACTCGCCGGGAAGTTGACGGTCGTTGGCAAAGTGGTCTACGTCGATCCACGCCGTGCCGCTGGCTGCAGTCGAGGCGCGCGCCGGAAGAGACTTCGCTGCTCCTACGTCGATACTCAGACCGTCGTCAAGTTCGCGCCCGCGCTGCAGCGCGCTGCCAGGCGCCTGCTCACGAGCCTTGGCATCCCGCGCCACACCGACATCCTCGGCGCTGTCTCTCGCTCGGTTCAGTTCAGCGCGCCGATCGCCGTTGTCCTTCCGGTGGCGATCTACCAATGAATCCGGGATCGGCGAAGGCGCGGGACGACAGCGATCGTGATCGAGCCTGCAGCGTTTTCTCGTCGAGTGGGGGATCGATCGCCAGGGCGGCGCCGGGCCGTCGCCGAGCGTATCCTCGCCATCCCCGCCAAGCGCTTCGACCGACCGGCGCTCGACTTCCTTTCGCGCGAGTGAGGTCGAGGCACTGCTCGAGGCACCCGACCAAGCCAGCTGGAGCGGTCAGTGCGACGCCGTCATGCTCGCCGTGCTCTACAACAGCGGCGCCCGCGTCTCCGAGCTCGTCGGCCTACGCGTCGCCGACCTGCTCCTCGACCGCGCCTCCCCTCTCCATCTCCACGGCAAGGGGCGCAAGGAGCGCGTCGTCCCGCTCTGGAAGCGCACCGCCAAGCAGCTACGCGCCTGGCTCCCGCGCATCGACGAAAGCCCCGACGCGCCCGTCTTCCCCAACCGCGCCGGCAAACCGATGACACGCTCCGGCATCGAGCAGCGCCTGCGCGTCGCGGTCACCAAGGCGTCCGCGCGCTGCCCCTCCCTCGCCGCACGCCGGATCTCGCCGCACACGCTGCGCCACACGACCGCCATGCACCTGCTCCAGTCCGGCGTCGAGATCACCGTCATCGCGCTCTGGCTCGGCCACGAAGACACCACGACCACGCACCTCTACATCGAAGCCGACCTCGCGATGAAAGAAGCCGCGCTTAAGCGTCTCGACGAACCGTCGCTCAAACCCGTGCGCTACAAGGCGCCCGACCGGCTACTCGCCTTCCTCGAAGCCCTCTGACTATGCGCAGCACCCGTATCGAGGTTGGTCGGGTAGGCGGGAGGCGCCTGGCGTCGCGCGGCATTGCCGACTGTCGTTGGTTTCCTCCCGCCCCCCATCGAACCGTGCGTGCGGTTCTCCCGCACACGGCTCACCGACGTTCTTCACCGCCGGCATTCAGCGTCCCGGTCGCCACGGCCG
>JBBSGR010000035.1:0-8645 GCA_038253945.1 Gaiellales bacterium | reverse complement strand
GAAGCGCTCAAACGAGCCGTAGAGCGCACGGTGGACGACGTACAGTTCGTGCTCCTGGTTGTCGGCCCCCGTGTACTTGAGCCCGAAGCGCGACGGCATCTGCGAGTCGAGCTGGATCGTTCCCATCTGCCACTTGCGGCCGAGCGCGTCCTCCATGTGCAGGTCGATCTTCGGGCCGTAGAAGGCGCCTTCTCCCGCCGCAATCGTGTACGGGAGAAAGTTCAGCTCGAGCGCGGTCTTCAGCGCCGACTCCGTGCGGTCCCATTGCTCGTCGGTCCCGAGCTTGTTGTCAGGTCGCGTGGCGAGCTCGGCGCTGGCCGCCATCCCGAACAGCTCGTAGACGTAGCGCGCGTAGGCGACGACGCCTTTGATCTCGTCCTGGATCTGCTCCTCGGTGCAGAAGATGTGCGCGTCGTCCTGCGTGACGATGCGGACACGCAGGAGGCCGTGCAGCGTGCCCGGCAGCTCGTCTCGGTGGAGCGGCGAGGGCTCCCCGAGGCGCATCGGCAGCTCCTTGTAGCTGCGCGGCCGACTGCCGAAGAGGAGCATCGCCCCGGGGCAGTTCATCGCCTTGAGCGCCCATTCCTGGCCGCGGACGTCGACCTTGAACATCGTGTCCTCGTACTTCGGAAAGTGTCCGGAGATCCAGAACGTCTCGGCGTCGTAGAGGATCGGCGTCTTGATCTCCTCGTAGCCTCGCCGGTCGTTCTCGCGGTAGCGGATCTTCTCGAGCTCGTGCCAGATGACCATCCCCTTCGGATGCCAGATCGGCGACCCGGGCGAGTGCTCGCTGAAGTGGAAGAGATCGAGCTGCGGGCCGAGCTTGCGGTGGTCGCGCTGCTTTGCCTGCTCGAGCCGTTCGAGATGCTGCTCGAGATCCTCCTTGGAGTAGAACGCGGTGCCGTAGATCCGCGTCAGCTGTGGGTTCTTCTCGTCCCCGCGCCAGTACGCACCGGCGAGTCCGATGAGCTTGATTGCCTTGATAGGCGCGGAGTTCTGAAGGTGGGGGCCACGGCACAGGTCGGTGAACTCGCCCTGGGTGTAGAACGAGATCGGGCCGTCGGCCGTGTCCACGAGCTCGACCTTGTAGGGCTCTTTCTCGGCCTCGAAGCGCGCCTTCGCCTCCCCTGCGCTCACCTCCTCGCGCGTCCATTCGCGCCCCTCGTCGAGCTCGCGCTGGATCTCCGCTTCGATGCGCGCGAGATCCTCCTCACGCAGCGGCTCGGGGAACTCGAAGTCATAGTAGAAGCCGTTCTCGATCGCTGGGCCGATCGCGATCTTGACGCCGGGGTAGAGGCGCCGCACCGCCTCGGCGAGCAGATGCGCGGACGAGTGTCTGAGCACGGCGAGCGCGTCCGGGTCGGCGCTGTCGCGGGTGGTCAGGATCTGGATCGGCTGGCCGTCCTCGAGCGGCAGGCGCACGTCCTGGACGTTGCCGTTCGATCGCAGCAGCACGGCCTGCTCGGCGAGCTTGGGGCCGATCGCGCGAGCAGCGTCGAGCCCGGTCGCGCCGTCGGGAAGTTCAAGCTCCGAGTTGTCGGGTAGGACGACTCTCATGACAGATCAGGATACTCAGCACCCCCGCGACGACGACCGCAACGACGAGCTCGCCGATTCGCCCGTCCCGGATCCGGAGACGACCGACGATCAGGAGGCAGAGGGCGACCCCGAAGCGGACTAGGACCGGTCGCGTGGAAGCCCGGCAAGGAGCGCGAGCGGGGCGAGCAGAACCAGCCACAGCGCGGCGCCGAGTCCGAAGCGCTGGGCCAGCAGGCCGATGAGGAGCGGCGGCAGGCTCCCGAAGAGGCCGCTCAGGCTCGAAAGCGACAAGGCGGCACCGCTCTGGCCGGGCAGCGCCGAGAACAGCCGCGCCTTCAAGATGGCGTACCAGCCGGCGCGGAGCAGCCCGATGACGGCGAGCGGGCCCAGCTTCGCAAGACCGGGCAGCACGAGGAAGGCCGGCACGACGAGCAGTAGCGCCAGCGCGCTCCAGCGTAGGTAGACAAGCCCGCGCACTCCGCGTGCGAGCAGAATCACGAGCAAGGCGTCGCCCGCGAGGCTGGTCCCACTGAGCAACGCAACGGCGAGGGCCGCGGTCGCCGGGGACGTGCCTGCGACGTCGACAAAGTAGAGCGCGGCGTAGCCGGTGAAGACGTCGCCGACGAGATCGCCCACCTCGAGCAGCGCGAGCCAGCGGAGCACCTCGCGCCTTCGAAGCGCGCCGACCGTCCGGCGCAGCTCGGCGCGAACGCTCGCAGCCTCGACCGGCCTCGGGAGCGGCAGCTTCCGGACGACGGCGACGAGCGGCAGAGTCGCGACCCCGAGTGCCGCGAACAGCATCCGCCAGCCACCGCCGAGAGCCACGGTGGCGGCCAGGAGCAGCGGCCCGATCGCCACGCCGATGGAGCCCGCGAGTGTCCAGCGGGCCATCGCCTGCTCGTGGCGCTCCGGCTCGAGGTCGATCAGCGCGGTCTGGGAGAGCCCCACGAACGCACCCGAGGCCGGTGAGAAGAGGAGCAGCGCGACCAGGAACGTGGCGAAGCCTCCCGCTGCGGCGGCGAGCAGCAGTGCGGCGGCGAACGCGAGCCCGCCGGCAAGGAGCAGCCGGCGCCGTCCACCCGCGTCCGAGATGGGTCCGTATGCGAGCTCCACGGCCGCGCCGACCGCGTCCGGAACCGTCAGGAGCAGGCCGACGCCCGCGTAGGTCAGCCCGAGGTCGTGCCGGATGAGAGGCCAGGCCGCTTCGTGCACGCCGAAGAAGAGCTCGTCGAGGAGCTCGACCGCGAGCAGGGTCGCGACGATGGGAACGGCGCCCCGGCGGGCGCCACGCCTAGCGAGTTAGCAGGGTGCGCGCGCCATCAGGCGCCCATTCTAACGCCGTTTTGCGGTCGCCTCCTACGAGAATCGGAGGAGGGAACCCGACGAGGAGAATGTATGGGCACCAGCGTTCAAGACCTAATGACGTCGAATCCGAAGACGATCGAGAGCGGCAGCTCGGTGGTCGAGGCCGCGAGGATCATGCGCGACGAAGACGTAGGCATCGTCCCGATCGTCGACGGCGGCCGGCTGGTGGGCACGATTACCGACCGCGACATCGCGGTCAAGGTCGTTGCCGACGGCAAGGACGTCCAGTCGACGACTGTCGGACCGGTCGCATCGCGCGATCTCGTGACGGTCGACCCTCAGCAGGATCTCGACGAGGCCCTGCGGTTGATGGCACAGCACCAGGTGCGGCGGCTTCCGGTCGTGGAGGAGGACGGCCGCCTTGTCGGCATTCTGGCGCAAGCGGACGTCGCCCGCGAGGCGACCCCGGAGCAGACGGGTCGCGTCGTCGAAGAGATCTCCGATTAGAGCTCGACGGGAATGCGAAGCGGCCGGAGGACGCCGGCCGTTTCGCTGCTCCGGGTAGGTCAGCGCGCGATGAGCGTCAGCAGCCGGCGCACGCGGTTGCCGTGGATGTCGTTCGCTTCGATCTGGGCGTAGTACGTCCTCCCGGCGAGCGGTGTGAACGCCAGCGGGATCGTGACGAAATCGTCGATTCCGATCACCGCCTCGGGCTGCGGGTGCGCCACGACGGTGTCGCCTGTGAAAATCCGCGCGTCGATGCCGACGCGGGATCCGCGCGGAGAATGGGCCGCGATCTGGCGGACCGGGAACCGTACGACCGGGTTCGGGCGGCCGGCTTGAACGGTGAAGATCCCGTTTCTCGCGTCGTACGGATAGGCGGTCTCGGCGAACGCGTAGTAGGCGGGCTTCGTCGTCTCGTTCTGAGCGATCAACCCGCTCTGCCAGGGGTTGCCGGCATCATCGTGCAGCACGAACCAGATGAACATCGCCACGTACGGATAACCACCGGCGATGCGGAGCGCCTGCCGGGCAAACGCAGCTTGCTGATCGAGCGAGACCCCTCTTGGGTCCGCCGGCCGTGTCTCATGACCGTACTCCGTGATCCAGAGCGGGGTGCTCTTCCGGTGGAACCACCGGTTCAGCGAACGCTCCAACCGCGGCATCATCTTCAGAGACACGTTCGGCCAGCGAACGACCTGGGTCGGGGCCTGCCTCGGGTCGGTCGGATACGGATGGTGCGCGACCGCATCGAAGCGGAGCCGCGGGCTGGCCTTCGCGACCAGCTGGAGGAACCGCCCGGGGGAGTGCGTGTCCTGCAGGCCCCGAATGTGGCGGTCGCGACCACGAGCGGACGTTTCCCCGAGCCCGACGAGCGCCTGGCGGTTCCCTGCCTTGATGCCGGCGTACGCGGACGCGAAGAGCTTCGCGTAGAGCCCCGGCGCCACGGATCGCCCACGCTTGTCGAACTGCGGCGACAGGAACTGATTCAGGTTCGGCTCGTTCCAAACACCCCAGAAGCGCACGAACGGAAATCCTGGATAGCGCCCCGAGTACCGCGCGGACACCGCCTGGGCAAAAGCCCGGAGGTCGCTCATGCGGCGCGGGACGTGGTTTCGCCCAGCGCCGCCGTTGGCCCAGGCAGGTGTCCCGTAGATCTGAAGCATCGGCTCGAGGTCACGCTCCTGCGCTTTGCGGACGAACTCGTCGATGTCCTCCAGCCGGTACGCGGGGTCGAACGGGTTTGTCGGTCGCGACGGGCGCGTCGGAGCGGAGCGTGCCCAGTCGATCGTCGAGCGCACAAGCGTTGCCTGCGCGTTCTTCGCCCGGTCGAACGTGTAGTCGCGATCCGGGCGGAACCGAAAGCTCGCGTCGTCCTGGAAGCCGACGTACATCCTGGTCGCGCCTGCGGCAAACGACGGAGCGAGTGCGGCCGCGAGCACGGCGACGGCGGTAAGACGGACGAGACGATTCACGAGATGGAAGCCCCCTCGGGTTCGGTCGAGTCACAAGACCCGCGCCAGGGTACCCGACCGATTATGACCACGCTGTAAAGGCGCCCGCCCTCTACACGCCGCGTCGTCTTGCGTACGAAGTCCCTCCACGCTCAGCTGGGCCAAGCGCCGATTTTGCATGGAATTTACGTCGCACCCATGCGCTGTGCGTTACAAGGTGGCCATGGCCGTACCGGTCTACAAGGGCCGATTCGGGCAGGCACAGGCTGAGCGCCTGCTCTGGCGCGCCGGCTTCGGGCCGGGCCCGGGCGAAACCAGACGGCTGGCCGCGAAGGGCCTGCGCGCCGCGGTCCGGTCGCTCACACGGCCCGCGCAGGAGACGCTCGTCGGTCCCGCCCCCGTGGACGACAAGCAGCGTCCCATCGCACCCGGCGATGCCTTCGGTCACGACCATCTGTGGTGGCTCGACCGAATGGTGCGCTCGACGACGCCGCTCGTCGAGCGCATGACGCTCGTCTGGCACGACTGGTTCGCCACCTCGAACCAGGGCGTGGGATCGCAGCCACTCATGCTCGCGCAGAACGAGCTCTTCCGGCGCTACGCCCTCGGCTCCTTCTCGGACCTGCTGCTCGACGTGACCAAGGACCCCGCAATGCTGGTCTGGCTGAACGGGAACCAGAACACGAACCGTTCGCCGAACGAGAACTACGGGCGCGAGGTCATGGAGCTGTTCACGATCGGCGCCGACCGGCCGGGCGGCTACACCGAGACGGACGTCCGGGAGCAGGCGCGGGCGCTGACCGGCTGGCGCGGCAAGAAGAAGGACGACACCGGGCAGTCGTTCGTCTACGACGCGCGCCTCCACGACTCGGGGCCGAAGACCGTCTTCGGGCACTCAGGAAACTTCGAGTGGCAGGACGCCTGTCGCCTCTGCCTCTCGCATCCACTACACGCCTCGTTCGTCGTCCGCAAGCTCTGGAGCTACTTCGTCCCGACCGCGCCGGGCGCGACGACAGCCGCAGCGCTCGAGCGGCTCTACCGCGCCAATTTCCAGGTGCGCCCGGTCGTCGAGGCGATCCTGGAGCATCCCGACCTCTACCGTGGACCCCGGATGGTCAAGCCGCCCGCGGTCTACGCGGCGGGCCTCCTGCGGGCGCGCGGACAGGGGATCGACACGATCGCGTGGACGAGGCTGGGCGACGCCGCCGGCCAGCGGCTGTTCTATCCGCCGAACGTGGCGGGATGGGACGAGACCCGCTGGCTGGACACGGCAACGTTCCGGGGGCGCTGGTATCTCGCCGCCACGGCGCTCCGCCCTGCCCTCGACCGCCCGGACGCGGCGCCCGCAAACGCCGCGAAGCTCGTCGCGCGGGCTATCGCCTACTGGGGTGCCCCGACCGTGACCGCGCCAACGCGCACGGTGCTCGCTCGATTCGCCGCCGACGCGTTGAAGGAAGCGCGCCCGCCCGACGTCGAGAACGCGCTTCGCCAGCTCGTCGCCGTGTCCCCCGACCTCCAGACCTGCTGATGGCCGGCTGCTGCAACGACTTCTCGCGGACCGAGCTCTTCCGCCGCGCCGCCGCAGAGGCTGGAAGCGGGCTGCCCGGGATCGAGCCGGGCATGCCCACGCCCGCCGGCACCGGGTTGTCGCGCCGCAGCTTCCTCGCCCGTTCGGCCGGTCTCGCGCTCGCGGTCTACGGCGGCGGCCGTCTGTCCTCGGCGGTCCTCGACGACGGGATCGCCCAGGCGGCGGCCGGGCCCAGCGGCCCGGTACTCGTATCGGTCTTCCTCGAGGGCGGCGCCGACTCGATGTCGATCCTCTTCCCGGCCGGCGACTCGCGCTACCAGGTGCTGCGTCCCAAGCTCGCGTTGCCGGCATCGACGGGGATCCGCTTCGCGGAGGACGAGCGCCTCTTCTGGCATCCCGCGACGGCGCCGCTCGCCACCTTGCACGCCGAGGGGAAGGTCACCGTTCTCCCCGCGATCGGCTACGACCACCCCGACAAGTCGCACTTCACATCGCGGCACTTCTGGGAAGTCGGGGCGACCGACTCGAGCCTGCTCACCGGCTGGCTCGGCCGCTACCTCGACGTGGCCGGCACCACCGACAACCCGCTGCAGGGCCTCTCGCTCGACCCGCGCCTGCAGCCGGCGCTGGCCAGCGCACGCGTTCCGGTCGCATCGCTCGACGGTCCCGACCGGTACGGGTTCGCGATCTCGAAGCTCAATCTCGAGAGCAGGCTCGTCGATGCCGTAGGCCGGCTCGGTGAAGCGCACGCCAAGAGCTCGGACCCCGCGCTCAGACAGGCGGGCTCGACGGCAGTGCAGGTCCAGCGGCTCCGAACCCAGCTTGCTCCGTTCTCAGGCTCCGCCTCACCGAACCCGTACCCGCGCTCGTCGAAGGACGACTTCCCGCTACGGCTCCAGGGCCTGGCGCAGATGCTCGCCGCCGGGCTGCCGCTGCACTGCGTCGCGATGCGCGCACCGGGAATGTACGACACCCATTCGGCTCAGGCGGGCGCGCTCGACGAAGGGTTGAAGCTCACCGCCGACTCGCTGCTCGCCTTCCAGCGCGACCTCGAGGCCCGCGGGCTCGCCGACCGGGTGCTCGTGCACGTGTGGTCCGAGTTCGGCCGCCGCGCCAAGGAGAACGGGTCCCTCGGCACCGATCACGGCGCCGCCGGGATCGGCTTCCTGATCGGGACGCGGGTGCGCGGGCGCATGATCGGGGAGTTCCCGGGCCTCGCGAGTGGCCTCGACGAACAGGGCAACCTGCGCGCGACCGCGGATTTCCGGGGGGTCTACTCGGCATTGATCGAACAGTGGCTCGGCACCGACGCCGCGCGCGTGATCCCGAACGCGGGCTCATACGCGCGACCGGCCCTGCTGCGATGAAACGGCTCGCGGTCGCCGCGCTCGTCCTTACCGCGGGCGCAACCCCCGCCACCGCCTCCGCCCCGCCTCCGGCCCGGCTGCAGGTCGCGGCGAAGGAGTTCTCGCTGACACTCTCGCGTGCAAAGCTGAAGTCCGGCTGGGCGATCGTCGAGTTGGCGAACTACGGCGAGGACCCGCACGACCTTCGCCTGCGCCGGATCGGCGGCACCGTGACGCGCTCGATCTCCGTCGTGGAGTCCGGAGATCAGCGGTCGCTGCGGGCGAAGCTGCTGCCGGGGCGCTACAAGCTCTGGTGCTCGCTCGCCGACCACGCGGCGCGCGGCATGCACGCGACACTCATCGTCTCGCGGTAGCCGACTAACCGGCGAAGCCGATTCGTGAGGGGCGGCCGCCGTGGCGCCTCTTCGAAACGCCGAGGACGTGACCCTTCCCGTCGGTGCGCCTGACCGTCGTGGGACACGGCTTCGAGCCGGAAGTATGTCGCCCTGTCGCAGATGCGCCGGTAGAGCGCTCTGCGAGACGCGGACCCGGACGTACGGCTTCTTCTTCGAGCCGGTGCGATGACAGATCGTGACCTTCGGCTTCGGCTTCGGCTTGGGCTTCGGGGTCGTGGTGAACCGACGGCTTCCTCGTTTTCGGGCGATGAAGTGGACGATCAGGGATGACGCAGGCTCGGACAGCTCGCCAGAACCGCCCGACCTTGCGCCGGCAATGGCGCGCTAAGAGTCGGAGGGCCGGGCCGGGGGCGGGGGGGCGGGCGGCCACCCCCGCCCCCCCCCGGCGGCGTAGGGAGTGTTGGGCGCGGGCGTGGGGGCGGCCCGCAGCGAGGGGGATAACACAACCACCCGCGCCCGGGTGGGGCGGGTGGGGCCGCCCGCCCCCCCCGCGACCCCCCGCCCCTCCGACTCTTAGCGCGCCATTGCCGGCGCAAGGTCGGGCGGTTCTGGCGAG
>JBBSGR010000034.1:0-9900 GCA_038253945.1 Gaiellales bacterium | reverse complement strand
CCTGATCGTCACCGCTCTCGCGACATCCGCGGCAGCGGCTCACGGCGGCGCGGTCAGCCGGCTCGATGCCGGAAAACCGAAGCTGAAGCTGACCGGCTTCGCCTTCGTCACGTCGGCCGTAACCGCTCGAGGTGGAGGGGCACGACTCCCGCGCGGCACCAAGATCTACCGCTCGGGCTCGACCATTCGCGGTACGACCGGCTGCTCGAGGTCCCTGTTTTCTGAACGGTAAACGAAGGACGGCCTGGTCGTGTGTTCATGACATTTCGAACCGTAAGCATCGGACGGTGTACTAGGATCTGATGACGCCGCCTATCTGCAGTCACCTCGATCGGATCACTGTGACGGCCCTGAGCGCTACCTGACCGTGAGGTGATCAGTCCGGCTAGGACGAGACCGTCGGGGTGAAGCCGCAGCGCGGATCGTGCGCGCTGGCGAGCTGCAAGAGCAGGTGGTGAAAGGTCTGGCGATCTGCGAGATCGAGCGGGGCGAAGAACTCGTCCTCGACTTGCTGTGCGATCGAGCGCAGGCGTTGCAATTGGCGCGTGCCGGAGGCCGTAATGCTGACGACGTGGCGGCGCCGGTCGTTCGGGTCTCGCTGGCGCGTGATCAGGTCGCGTTCCTCGAGCGAGTCGAGGAGCGCGACGAGTCGGCTCGGGTCGAGCGCGAGCGCGTCGGCGATCGTTGCTTGGGTTTCGCGGGCGCCCTCGGCGAGGATTGCCAGGAGGCTGTAGTGGTGGGCATTGAAGCCCTCATGGTCGATTCGCGCGAGTGCCTTGGTCTTGAAGGCGAGGCCGAGTCGCGCGAGCAGAAAGCCGCTGCTGGCGACGAGCTCTTTCGCGACACGATGGATTGGGCGAGCTGGCGTCTCGATGGTCGAAGGTGACATCTGGGAATAAGTGTAGCGCGCAAGCGTTCACCTTGTTATCGTTGAAATAATAAATGATGGAGAACGAAACGAATGAGCGCTGAAACTATGACAGAAGCAGCTGCCGGAGCGAAGGACCGCCGCCGCTGGATCGCGCTAGCGGTGATCGTGGCCGCCCAGTTCATGGTCGTGCTCGACGTCGCGATCGTGAATGTCGCGCTGCCGTCGATCAAGACCGATCTTCACTTCTCGCAGGGGAGCCTGCAGTGGGTGATCACGGCCTACTCGATCTTCTTCGGCGGCGCACTCTTGCTCGGCGGCCGGCTGGCCGACCTGCTCGGACGGCGGCGGCTGTTCATCGCCGGCTTGCTCCTGTTCACGGTGAGCTCGCTGCTCGACGGGTTGGCCTGGTCGGAGGGCTCGCTGATCGCGTTCCGTTCTCTGCAGGGCCTCGGCGCCGCGCTCCTGTCTCCCGCCGCACTTTCGATCCTCACGACCACCTTCCGCGAGGGCCGGGAGCGGAACCTGGCGCTCGGGATCTGGGGTGCGGCCTCAGGCAGCGGGGGCGCCGCCGGCGTGCTGCTCGGCGGGGCTCTGACGAGCAGCCTTAGCTGGTCGTGGATCTTCTTTATCAATGTGCCGGTTGGCGCGCTCGTGATCGGGGTTACCCCCTGGCTTTTGCGCGAGAGTCGCGCCGATCTCGGACATCGCCACTTCGACTTCGCGGGCGCCGGCTCGATCACCGCCGGTCTGATGTTGCTCGTCTACGCGATGACCCGCGCCGCCCAGCACGGCTGGAGAACGCCCGAGACAATCGGGCTACTCGCCGCCGCGGCGGGGTTGATCGCCCCCTTCTTCGTGATCGAAGCACGTTCGCAGGCGCCTCTGTTGCCGCTGCGGATCTTCCGCCTGCGTACGCTCTCCGGCGCGAACCTGAGCGGGCTGCTGATGGGCGGCGCGATCTTCTCGCAGTTCCTCTTGCTTACCCTCTACATGCAGCAGGTGCTGCACTACTCGGCGCTCAAGACCGGCATCGCCTACATCGGGCTGACCCTGACGATCATCGCCTTCTCCGCCCTCGCGCAAGCACTCGTGACCCGGATCGGTGTCAGGCGTGTGCTGCCGGTCGGCTTGGCGCTCTCGACCGTCGCCCTGGTGCTGTTCGCGCGGCTTCCGGTGCACGGCCACTACTTCACCGATCTGTTTCCTGCGTTCATCATCAGTGGGCTCGGGCTGGCGCTCGCCTTCGTGCCCGTGTCGATCGGCGCTCTGACCGGCGTGCAGCAGGCTGACGCGGGCGTTGCTTCGGGCTTGATCAACACCAGCCAGCAGATCGGCGTCGCCATCGGCGTCGCCGCCGCCACCACGATCGCCACCACGTTCACGGCCCACTACGTCAACGCGCACGTCGGATCGAGCGCACTCAGCGGCGCAGCGCTCACGCACGGCTTCGCGATCGCCTTCTACGTTCTCGCTGCCATCTCGGCGTTGGGGGCATTGCTCGCGGCATTGATGCTCGAGTCGAAGCCGGCGCAGGCGGAGCCCGAACTCGGCCTCAGTGGCGAGGCCGCGCCTGACCTGGCGGCCGCGGCATAGCGCGACGGGTAATGCGGTTCCGTAATCTGAGGGTCGAGCTCCGTCCGGGGCACGTTGACGAACCGCTGGCGGGATCTGTGCGGGATGGAAGCTGCAGTTGAATCTCCGGGTGCAGGTGCTCGGGTCCGAGGGGCGGCGGTCAGTGGCGCCCCTCGTCCCGTCCAGCTCAGTCGCTCGCGGCGATTCGCGCAGCTCCTCGGGCTAATGGTCTTCCCTGTGCGAGCGACGACGGAGCCGGCGCCGCAGCTGGCCGAGTCTCGTCCGACCGGCGATGGCGACCGCCGTCATCATCGCCGCGCCAGCTGGCGCGAGCTGCAGGACGCTCTCCTCGACGGGGGTCCCCAGGATGTGGGCGACGATCACTGGAAGATCTCCGTCGTGCAGTCGCCGCCCTGAAGCCGCACCTCGTGTGCCCGCGCAGGCCCCTCGGGGCGGTCGTGCAGGTCGACGAAGAAGTCGCGGTCGACTTCCAGCCCGCCCTCGGGCAGGCAGTTGACTCGTAGGAGCCAGGAGCGCAAGCCGGGGTAGAACTGGTTGTCCCAGGTCGAGTAGAGCGAGTTGGTGACGTAGAGCCGGCGCCCGTCGAAGGAGAGCTGGATCATCTGCGGCCCGCCGTTCAGGTCGCACCCCGCGTCGCTTGGCTTGCCGAGCAGACCGCCGAGCCAGAGCTGGCCGGTCAGCTTCGGGTTGGCGGGATCTGAGACGTCGTACTGGCGCAGGTCGCCGTGAAGCCAGTTCGAGAAGTAGAGATAGTGGTCGTCCATCGAGACGAGCAGGTCGGTGATCAGGCCTGGCAAGGGGAACGGCCAGCCCTCAAGCTCGACGCTCTCGACCGCGATCACCTGGTCGGCACCCCAGCCGCCGTTGTCAGAGTGGAAGTGCCACATCGTGCTCGAGAGGGCGGCCCCCACGAAGCCGTCTTCGGCGTCGGGGTCATGGAGCCAACGCACCTCGAGCGGAACGAGACCGTTCTCGCCGAGATTGAGCGTCTGTTCGAGCCGCCGTTCGGCGAGGTTCCAGAAGTGGAGCCGGCTCCCGTAGCGTCCGGCGGCGACGTCGTCGAGGTCGAAGCCCTTCTCGTACGCGTTCGACTCGCCGAACTCCGACGAGACGAGCGTGTTCTTGCGCGGCTGGTACCAGAAGTCGTAGTTGAGCGACGGTGTGTTGCCGCCGTTCTCCCACCGTCCCTTGATCTCGAACGTCTTCGCGTCGAGCACCGCGAAGCCGCCGGCGCCGTTGCCGTCGGCGTCGCCGAGCATCGAGATGACGACGTTGTCGCCGGGCATGCAGTGCACGGTGTGCGGCCTGGTGTACCCGGTCTTGGCGACGAGCTCCTCCGGCTCGATCACCTTCTCGATCCGCGGCGCCCGCGGATCGTCGGCGACGTTCACGATGTGGATCCGTGAAGAGCGGAAGCCGGGCACGATCAGGTGTGAGCGGTCGGGGCCGTGGCAGGCCGAGCTGCAGCGGTTCCAGCCGTAGTGGTGGAGCTCGTCGCCGACGTTCGGCATTGGCGTCTCGTGCACAATCCGTCCTTCCTCGGCGTCGACGACAGCGATGAAGTCGGGCGCGTTGACGGCCGTGCCCTCGTGCAGACAGGCGAGGTAGAGAAACTCCTCCGGGCGCGCCTGCATCGCCTCCTGCGGCGAGGCGTAGAACGAAGCGGGTTTCTGGTTCATGATGACCTCCTTGGACTAGGTTGTGCCGCTTGATTGCGGCCGCGGGCCGTTTCTTGCGAGCTGTTTCTCGAAGTAGCTGCGCCAGTCGTCCGGTAGAGCGTCGAGGGCGACGAGCCGCTCGATGGTCGCGCAGTCGTACCGGTCGCTTGCGTAGACGCGAGTGATCTCTGCCACCGGGATCCGCGCAGGATCGCGCGCGATCATCTCGACGTGATCGCCTGCCCCGACTGCGCCCTCCATCTCGACGCTGAGGTAGTACCCGGTGCGGCGGCTGGCAAGGAACCGCTTGACGATGTCCTCGCGGCCGAAGCGAAGCCCCAGCTTGTAACAGGGCAGTCGAGGCTGGGTGACGACGAGCTCGGCGGCGCCGACGCGGAGGCGGTCGCCGACGGCGATCTCCTCCTCGAGCGGCAGTCCCTCGACCGTAAGGTTTTCGCCGAAGGCGCCGAAAGGCGACTCCTCCCCGAGCTCCTCGCGCCAGAAGGCGTAGTGCTCGAGCGGGTAGGCGTAGACCGCCTTCGCGGCGCCGCCGTGGACGGAGAGGTCGGCTTGGCGGTCGCCGTCGAGGTTCAGGCGACGGAGAGAGACGTGATCCCCGACTGGCTCCTTGAAGATTCCGGTTGTCACGTCTCGTCCCTTCCACCGCACGGTGCGCGGGAGGCCGACGTTTACCGAGACGACACGCATGACTTCCTCCCCATCTCCAACCTCCTGGTCGGTCGACCGAGCGAGGGACGACCGGTGCGCCCTCCGCCGTGCGTCACTCCTGCTTCGCCTTCGTGCAGATCTCCGCGAGGATGTCCTCGCGCGAGAGCTTCCCGACCAGGTCGGGAAGCGCGTCGGCGATGTGGCGCTCCACTTGTGCGGCGAGCTCATCGTCGTTCGCGCCGCGCAGGACGGACACGTCCCTTTCACACGTGAACATTTCGGCCATCGCTTCTCCTTTGTCGTCCTGGAGCGATGGTCGCAGCCCATCGTTTCGCGAACCTTTCGCCTTTCTTTCCTAAGCTTCGTGGCGATGGCGCAGACGGGCGAGACGAGAATCCAGTTCTGCGGACGGCTCGTGGTGAAGCTAGATGGCCAGCGGGTCGAGCACGCGCTCCCGGGGGCTAAGGGGCCGCTGCTCTTCGCCTATTTCGTGCTCAACCGCTTCCGGCGGATCGGCCGCGACGAGTTGCTGGACGCGGTCTATGGCGAGGAGGCGACGCCTGACCACCGCCCTCGGCTGAGCGTCCTGCTCTCGAAGCTACGCCAGGTCGTGGGACCCGAGCTGCTGGCCGGACGATCGGAGATCGATGTCGTGCTTCCGCGCGACGTTTTTATCGACGTCGAAGCAGCGCTCGAGGCCCTGCACCGCGCGGACTCCCACGTCGCCCACGGCGAGTGGGCGGAGGCCTGGGGCCCGTCCGGCGTCGCCTACCACGTGGCCAGCCGACCCCTGCTCCAGGGTCACGACCGCCCGTGGCTGGACGAGTGGCGGCGACGCCTCGAAGACGTTCGGTTGCGCGGGCTCGAGTGCTTCGCAGCCGCGAGGCTCGGCCTCGGCGGACCGACGCTGCCCCAGGCCGAAGAGTGCGGGCGCCGGCTCATCGAGCTGGCCCCCTACCGCGAGACCGGCCACCGGATCCTGATGGAGGCGCTCGAGCGGCGCGGCAATGTCGCCGAGGCTTTGCGCGTCTACGACGGCCTGCGCGTCCTGCTTCGCGACGAGCTCGGGATCGCGCCTAGCCCAGCCGTGCAAAGCGTCTACCGGCACCTGCTCGGCGAGACGGCCCCGAGGACGACGGCCTAGGTCTCTTCCGCCTGCGCAAGGATGTCCTTGCGGGAAACCTTGCCGACGAGTTCAGGGTGGTCGGTGCGCAGGTGCGTCTGCGCCTTCTCCCAGAGCTCGTCGTCGTCCTCGCCTTTGATGACGCTACCGCACACGCAGTTGATCTGCTTCACGTGGGCCATCGTAGGCGCCGCGCGAGCGCCGCGGCAACCACTGTGCGAGTCTTCAGCCCGGACCTGCCCGCGAGGACCGCAAACCGGCGGCCGGCGCGGACCGTCCGAATGCTCGAGGCCTGCGACCGCTCGGCTCCACAACTACTCCATACGTGCCCGCACCGACTGCGCGACTGCAGCCCGGGTCCTGACTGCCCCGATCGACCGGGGCTAGTAGTTCTCGCGAGACCGCTCGATTGGGTCGGCCGCCCGGTTGAGGGTCGCCAGGTCCTCGCGCATCTTCTGCTCGAGCTCTCGTCGGCGTCGGTTCACGTCGATCTGCACCTGGAGCTGCCTGCCCTTGAAGCACGCACGTCCTGCAACTCCTGGTTGGCCCGCCTAGAAGTCGATGCGCATCACGACCCGGCGGAGGGTCGGATGACTGACCTCGGCGAACCCAGCGGCGGCGAAGATGCTGCGGCTGCCGACATGGAGCTCCCCCCAGGTGACCTCCTGCCCGGGCTGCGTGATCATCGGGTAGCCCTCGAGCGCGCGGGCGCCGCGTTGCCGCGCGAAATCGACGGCGGCGCGGGCAAGCGCACGGCTGATCCCGCGGCGACGGAAGCCCGTGCGAGTGACAAAGCAAGTCACAGCCCAGACGCTGTCGTCGGTCTTGTCCTCCGCTCGGCCCGCCCAGGGGACGCGGGTGCTGCGCAGCAGGCGCGGGTAGGCGGTGCGCGGCTCGACCGCGCACCAGCCGACAGGCTCGCCGTCGAGGTAGGCGACGAGGCCGCTCGTCGTGCCCGACTCCGGGTCACCACAGTCGGTCTGCGTGCGAAGCCGGAAAGCCAGCTCCTCGGCGCCAACCGAGGCCCAAGACTCCCTGGGCTGCATCTTGTATCGCTGGCACTGGCATCTGGACGGATCGCCACGCGCGCCGAGCACGGCCTGGAGATCCTCCCAGCTCGCCTCCTTGGCGGGGACGATCGTGACCTCGGGCGTCGCCGTGTCTGCCATGCGGGCACCGTACTGGGGTTCACAACGTCAAGTGGGAGGATCTGACCGCTTTCGGCGCGTCCTCGGCAGCGGTTGTTGCGTTCTTGGGATGAAAGGGCACCGAATCTGACCGAGGCGAAATTGAGCGAGCCAGACAGCGCTTCCAAGCTTGCGCTAAGCAGGCCGTGCGGGGTTGGAGCAGCGGGTTGCTAGAGGCTCTTTTTGAGGAGGCCAAACACGCCGCGGACGACCTGCTTCTCGAGTCGCTTGCCCTGTTTGGATTGGAGGAAGGAGCCGAGCGCTGCGGCTCCTCCGCCGAGGGCGCCGGCTGCTTCTCGGTGTTGGGGCTTCGGCGTGGCTGCTCCCGCTGGGGGTGGCTCGGCGCCCGCGCCGACCGCGGCGGGCGTCTCGAGCCTCGCCGCAAGCAGTTCGCGCGCGCTTTGGTTGTCGACGCGTGTGCCGTACTTCGTGTAGAGCGGCGAGGCTTTTGTGGTGCTATCGACGTCGTCGGCGGGCCCCATGCGTGAGGCGGGCGGCCGCAGCCGTGTGTGTACGACCGGGGTCGGCACGCCCGACTCGGAGAGGATCGTCACCGCTGCCTCGCCGATCCCGAGTTGCGTCAGCAGGCTGTCGAGGTCGTAGAAGTCTGACTTCGGGAAGGTGGAGACGGTTGCCCTCAGGGCCTTGGCGTCGTCGGGTGTGAAGGCGCGGAGCGCGTGCTGGATCCGGTTGCCGAGCTGGGCGAGCACGTCGCTTGGCACGTCTTTCGGGGTCTGGGTGACGAAGAAGACGCCGACGCCCTTGGAGCGGATCAGCCGCACCGTCTGGGCGACCGAGTCGAGGAACGCCTTCGAGGCACCGTCGAAGAGCAGGTGGGCCTCGTCGAAGAAGAAGACGAGCTTCGGCTTGTCGAGGTCGCCGACCTCGGGCAGCTGCTCGAAAAGCTCTGCGAGCAGCCACATCAGCGCGGTCGAGAACAGCTTCGGCTTATCCTGGACCGCGGGCAGCTCCAGGCAGGAGATCACGCCTCGCCCGTCCGGCGCGTTGCGGAGCAGGTCGGCGATCTCGAACTGCGGCTCTCCGAAGAGCTCGTTGCCGCCCCCGTCCTCGAGCGTCACCAGCCCGCGCAGCAGCACCCCGACGGTCTGCGAGGAAAGGCCACCGATTCCGACGAGCTCGGCCTTGCCCTCGTCTGACTGCAGGAACGTGAGCAGCGAGCGTAGGTCGGCGAGGTCGAGCAGCGGCAGCTTCTTCTCATCGGCGTAGCGGAAAACGAGTCCGAGGCTCTGCTCCTGCGTTTCGTTTGCTTCGAGCACCTTGGCGAGTAGCTGTGGGCCGAAGTCGGAGAGGGTCGCCCGCACCGGCACGCCGGGGCCGACTCCGCCGAGCGAGAGGTACTCGACCGGGAAACCAGTCGGGGAAAACGAGAGGCCGAGCTCGGCTGCGCGCTTCGGGGCAGGTCCGTCGGTGGCGCCTGGCACGGCGATCCCCGACAGGTCGCCCTTGACGTCGGCGGCGAAGACCGGGACGCCGACGGCGGAGAGCTGCTCGGCGAGGCCTTGCAGCGTCTTCGTCTTGCCGGTGCCCGTGGCACCCGCGACGAGCCCGTGCCGGGTCATCATCTTCAGCGGCAACTGCACGACCGCCTCCGGCACGACGGCGCCCTCATGGACGCCGCGGCCCAGCTCGACCGCTGCCCCTTCGGTCTTGTAGGCACTCGCGATCGTGGCGGCGAACTCGGCCATCCCTAGTGGTGGACTAGCCGCGGCAGCGTCTTGGCCTGCTCGACCCAGCGTCCGGCCTCGGCCTCGCTGGGCGGGCGACGCACGAGCTTCTTCTGCTCATTCAGCTCGAGCATCCGTTTCGCCAGGTTGGCAGCGTTGCGCTGCGCCAGCTCCGGCACACTGTCGACGCCGGCCGCCTCGAGTAGGTCGGCGTACTCGCTGCCGACGCCGTCGATCCGGCAAAGGTCAGCATGGTTCGTCCACTCGAGCAGCAGCTTCTCGCTGATCCCCGACCTCTCGGCCAGCCCGCGGCGGCCCTCCGGCCTCGCCGTCTCCGCCAACAGATGGTCGGTGGTCGTGAGGCCATGCCCTTTGAGCGTTGCCGCGTGCTTGGTGCCGATCCCGTCGATCTCCTGCAGCTTCATCCCATTCCTCCTTAGCTTCCCGGGTTAGTGTGTGGGTGCCGCGCCGAAGGACACACCGACCTCCCTCGTGCAAAACGCGCAGCGGCTCGCCCCCGCCGGAATCTCGCTCAGGCAGTGCGGGCACGTCAATCGCATCCTCCGCTCCTTGTCTGCCAGATGATTGTCTGGCATAGCGTGGGTCACCGTCAAACAGGCCTCAAGCTCTGGCGTCCCGGCTGCGGAGGTGGGTGATCGCGTTTCGCAGCGGTGTTCATTTGGACTAGCCCGCCCGGCACCTGATCCTCGCGTGTGCGGATTTTTCCACCGCGACGAAAAACCGGTCGATGGTCAATGGGCCTCACGCTCTCACCTGCCTGTCGTGCTTCGCAACGTTGCGCTCGGCGAAGAGTATTGCAGGACTTTGACGGATTAGAGGGCCTTACAGTGCTGCCCGTCTGCTGCCCGAAATTCCGTCCACAACTAGAGGATTGACAACAGAACTGTCCCGTTTGCAGGGTATACGTAGAGGCGGGAGCGACGGGACTCGAACCCGCGACCTCCGGCGTGACAGGCCGGTCTTGGTAGCTCCGGGCTCGCTGGCAGGCGGAGATTACCGGCGAGAGCAACCTTTCGGCCGCCCTCTTGCGGGGAACGGCGGGTGGAGGCTGGGGCATCCGGCGACCTCCGGCGGGATGTGTGCGGGATGGCGG
>JBBSGR010000033.1:0-10226 GCA_038253945.1 Gaiellales bacterium | reverse complement strand
GTAGTGCGCAGCGCTCCAGAGGGCCTGGATCCCGTAGAGCGACGAGCCGTCGCCCACGACCGCGACCACGGGACGCTCTGGCATCGCCATCCGCAGTCCGGTCGCGCCTCCGAGCGCGAAGCCGAGACCGCCCATCGCGGCACTGAGGAATCCGAGCGGCTCGCGCACAAGCAGCCGGTCGTGCAGGTCGGGACGGTCGACGGGGGCCTCCTCCACGACCACGGCCTCGCGGGGCAGACGCTCGGCGAGCGCGGCGAGGACGTGCGACGCGGTGAGCGGATGGGCCGGCTCCGGCGGCGGTGGGGAGCGGTACTGGAAGGACGGCTCTCCGTCGCGCTGCGCGAGGCGGTCCGCGAGGGCTGCACAGACCGCGGCGGAAGGCGCCAGCACCGCAAGGTCCGCCGGACTGCGGTGCACCTCGTCCGGATCGTCGCTGACGAGGGCGATCCGCGTCGCACCGCCCGTGAACCGTCCTTCGGTGAACGGCGACTGGCGGAAGACCGGAGCTCCGACGACGAGGACGGCGTCGAACGGATCGAGCTTCTCCCGCAGACGCGGCCGGTCCGCGGGCAGGAACCCGGCGAAGAGACGGTGATCCTGCGGAAAGCCGGCACGCGCCCCGAACGACTCCTGAAACACCGGCGCCACGAGCCGTTCCGCGAGGGCCACGAGAGCCGACCACGTAGCAGGGTCGTCCGCGCCGGCGCCCACGACGATTGCGGGCGACCTTGCGTCGCCGAGAAACGCCGCCAGCTCGTCGATCGCGGCGGGGTCGGCTGCGCGCGCGGGCAAGACGCGCGCCGGCGCGGCGTCCTCGCGGTCGTCGTCGACCGGCTGGGACCAATCGTCCATCGGCACCACGACGAGCGCCGGCCCGCGCCGGGTCCCGGCTTCGTGGAACGCGCGGTCGATCGCCCCGGGCACGTCCTGCGCGCGTACCGGCTGGTTGGTCCAGACCGGGTAGTCGCCCGCGAGGCCTGCGAGCTGCCCGGTAAGGAAGGGCTCGAACACGAGGTGCCGGCGGTCCTGCTGACCGACGATGACGACGAGTGGCGCCCGATTCACGCGCGCCGTCGCAAGCGCTCCGACTGCGTTCCCGAGCCCTGCTGTCGTGTGCAGCATGGCAAGTGCCGGCGATCCGCGCCCGAGCGCGTAGCCGGTCGCCATCGCGATGACCGGGCCCTCGTGCAACGCGAGGACGAACGTCAGATCGTCCGGCAGGCCCGCGAGGAACGGCACCTCCGTCGAGCCGGGATTCGAGAAGAGCGTCGTCAGGCCGCGGTCGCGGAAGACCTCGAACGTCCTCTCCCGGATACTCAGGCCCAGACTTCCTCCGCGACCTCGACGATCAGGCGGAGCTTGGCCCATTGCTCGTCCTCGGTCAGCTCGTTGCCCTCGAAGGTCGAGGAGAAGCCGCATTGCGGGGACAGGCAGAGCTGCTCGAGCGGCGCGTACTTCGCCGCCTCCTCGATGCGGCGGAGCAGCGTGTCGCGCTCCTCGAGCTCGCCGCGCTTCGTCGTCACGAGTCCGAGCACTACCAGCTTGTCCCCCTTCGGAAGCAGGCGGAGCGGCTCGAACCCGCCGGAGCGCTCGTCGTCCCACTCCATGAAGAAGCCGTCGACGTCGAGCTCGTGGAACAGCGCCTCGGCGACGAAGTCATAGCCACCCTCAGCTGCCCAGCCCGAGCGGAAATTGCCACGACACATGTGCGTGGTCACGCTCATGCCCTGAGACGGGGCGGTGGGGATTCCACCGGGTCGACCGGTCGTTTCAGACGGAACCGCGGTCACGCCCGCGGCTCCTGAGGACGGCACCGCAAGCGGTGCCTTGGGACGCTCGGCGAGCGCCTCGTTGATGTGGTGGATGTACTCGACGTGCTGGCTCTCCGGATCGCCGCCGATCGAGGCGATGTATTCGCGCTGGTGCGGGTCGTTCATGTACGCGAGGCTCGTGTCGTCGAACTGGAGATAGGTGCAGCCGAGCTCGCCGAGCCGCCGCACTTCGTCGCGATAGGCCGCGGTGAGGTCGGCCCAGAACGAGTCCAGGTCGGGGTAGACGCGGGGGTCGACCGCCGCCTGGCCGCCGCGGTAGTGGACCATGGACGGACTCGGAATCGTCAGCTTCGGGACGTTCGTCGTCACCGTCTCCTGGAGGAAGCTGAAGGCGTCGCCGAAGATCGTCTTCGAGACTCCGAGCTTGCCGTCGACATGCAGCGCCGCCGGGGTGAACTCGATGTCGCCCTGCTCGTTGTGGAACTTCACCTTGATGTTTCCCGGCTCCTTGGTGACCCCGTCGAGCTGGTAGATGAAGTCCATGTGCCACGACGCGCGGCGGAACTCCCCGTCCGTTGCGGATTGCAGGCCGACCTCCTCCTGCTTGCGCACGATCCGGCGGATCGCCTCGTCCTCGATCCCGCGCAGCTCGTCGGCGGCGATGCGTCCGGCCTCGAAGTCGACGCGCGCCTGCAGCAGGTGCCGTGGGCGCAGCAGGCTGCCGACGTGGTCGGCACGGAACGGCGGCTTCGTACGCCGGCCTGTGCTCCTCTCGGTCGCCGTTTCGCTCATGCCGCGGAAACTACACCAGCTCGAGCCCGACGTAGTTCTCCGCCAGGCTGCGCGCCGCCGCCTCGGACTTCGTGACGTAGCGCAGCTGCGACAGCTGCAGCTTCAGGTCGAACTCGTCGCCGTGAGGGGGTCGATGGAACATCGAGGTCATCCACCACGAGAAGTGCTCGGCGCGCCAGACCCGGCGCAGGCAATCTGACGAGTAGGCCTCGAGCGCCCTGTCGCTCCCCGTGCGGTACCACTCCACGATCGCCTCGGCGAGCACGCGAACGTCCGCCATCGCCAGGTTGAGCCCCTTCGCGCCCGTCGGCGGGACGATGTGCGCCGCATCACCCGCGAGGAAGAGCCGTTCGTACTGCATCGGCTCGACGACGTAGCTCCGCATGCCGGTCACTCCCTTTTCGAGGATCGGGCCCTCGGCGAGCGTCCACCCCGTGACGCCCAGCCGGGCTTGTAGCTCGGTCCAGATCCGCTCGTCGGGCCACTCTTCGACGTCTTCGTCCGGCCGGCACTGGAGGTAGAGACGGCTGAGCTCCGGCGAGCGCAGGCTGAGCAGCGCGAAGCCCCGCTCGTGATGGACGTAGACGAGCTCGTCGTTGGACGGCGCAACCTGGGCCAGGATCCCGAGCCAGCCGAACGGGTACTCGCGCGAGAACTCGTGCAGGACGCCGTCCGGGATGCTGGCCCTGCACACGCCGTGGAAGCCGTCGCAGCCCGCGATCACGTCGCAGTCGAGGTCGTGGTCTGCGCCGTCGTGCCGAAAGGCCATGCGCGGCGCGACCGGGTCAACCGCGACGCCGGAGACCTCGAAAAGCAACGGGAGGCTGCTCTCGAGCCGCGCGGCGATCAGGTCCTTCACGACCTCGGTCTGGCCGTAGATCAGGATCGTGCGCCCGTCGGCGAGCTCGCTCAGGGGGATCCGGTGGCGCTCCCCGTCGAACTGCAGCTCGATCCCATGGTGGACGATGCCCTCGCGGTTCATCCGCTCGCCGACCCCGGCCTCGGTCAGCAGGTGGACGGTGCGGTGCTCGAGTACCCCCGCGCGAATGCGGTGCTCGACGTGGTCGCGGGTGCGGTTCTCGAGGACCACCGACTCGATCCCGGCAACTTCGAGCAGGCGTGCAAGCGTCAGTCCGGCCGGGCCGGCGCCGACGATGCCCACCTGAGTCCTCACTCCGAGAGGACCCTCTGGAACACCGCGAAGGCGCTGTTCGCAGCCGGAACGCCGCAGTAGATCGCGGTGTGGAGCAGCACTTCCTTGATCTCGTCGTCCGACAGCCCGTTCCGGCGGGCGCCGTGAATGTGCAGCTCGAGCTCGTCGAAGCGGCCAAGGGCGACGAGCGCTGTCACCGTGATGGCGCTGCGCGTGCGCCGGTCGAGCCCGGGACGCGACCAGATCTCGCCCCATGCGTAGCGAGTGATGAACTCCTGGAACTCCGCGGTCTCTTCGGTCGCGCGCTCGGTCGCCCGATCGACGTGGTCGTCGCCGAGCACCTCGCGGCGGATCTGGAGCCCGCGCTCGTACGCGTCGTCGCTCATGCGTCCAGGTGCGCGAGCACCGCGTCGTTGAGCTCCGGAGCGCGCTCGACGTTGGCGAGGTGGCGTGCGTGCTCGAGCACGACCAGACGGGCGCCGTCGATCTCGCCGACGATCGCTTCGAGCTCGGCAGGTGGCGTGGAGGGGTCGTCCTCGGCGGCGATCGCCAGCGTCGGCGCCCGCACGTCCCCAAGCCTGCCGCGTGCGTCCCACTCGCGGAGCGCTTGGCAAGCCCGAGCGTATCCCTCGGTGGGGGTCGAGACGAGCATCTCGCGATAGCGTCGCACGTCGGGAAACTCCGGCGTGAACCAGCGCTTGAGCACGACGTCCGCGACAGCCTCGACACCGTCGGTGCGCACGGCTGCGATCCGCTCGTCCCAGAACTCGCGCGTCGCGAAGCGCATCGACGTGCAACAAAGGACGAGCCGGTCGAGACGTTCCGGGGCCACGAGCGCGAGCTGCATCCCGATTGCTCCGCCGAGCGAGAGACCGCAGAACGAGACACGGTCGAGGCCGAGCTCGTCGAGTAGGGCGAGCAAGACCCGCACGAAATCGCCGATCGTCCGCGTCTCGGCGAGCGGCGAGCCGCCATGGCCCGGATGGTCGTAGCGGATTACGCGGAAGTGCTCGGCGAGCGCCGGGACCTGCGGATCCCACATCTCCAGCGTCGAGCCGAGCGATCCCGAGAGGACGACGACCGGCCCCTCGCCGTCGACAAGGTGGTTCAGGGTCATCGCCGGTACACGGCGAGCGCGCGATCGATCAACGCGTTCGCCGAGCCGAGGTAGTCCTCGGGCTTGGTGGGCGCTAGGCCGAAGCGCTCGGCCTCCGACAGCGTCTCGGGGCGGATGTTCGCGCGCATGCGGTCGACGTCCACCTCGAGGCCCTCGAGCGTCTCGCGCATCCAGGACGCCGCACCGCCGGTGGCCGCGAGCGCCTCTGAGAGCGCGCCCCATTCGGCGTGCCAGCCCCCCGCGGCGCGCTCGTGCTCCTGCGCCTGCGTGGCCAGCAACGTTCCGGCGGCGGCGCGGGCCCGGATCGCGCACGCACGCGCGAGCGTCGACCCCACCGGATTGCGCTTGTGCGGCATGGTCGACGACCCTCCGTCCGCGGGCTCGCGGACCTCACCGACCTCGGTCTGGGCCAGGAGCTGAACGTCGAGCGCAATCTTCTCGACGGCGCCGGCGGCGATGGCGAGCCGGGCGCCGAGCACCGCCACCGGCACACGCATCGTGTGCCAGGTAACGACGGGCTCGGCGAGGCCGAGTTCCTCTGCGTAGAGCTTTCGGACGTCCAGGCCCCGCTCTCCCAGCGCGGCGAGCGTCCCCGACGCGCCACCGAGCTCGGCCGGCAGCTCGGCCACGGCAAGGACGTCGCGCGCCTGGCTGATCCCCGTCAGCCAGGCTGCCGCCTTGAGGCCGAACGTCGTCGGCGTCGCCTGCTGGAGCAGCGTCCTGCCGGCCATCACGCTCGCGCGGTGCTCGTCGGCGAGGCGCGCGCACGCCGTCGCGAGGCCGCCAAGCTCGGCGTCGACGATTCGCTTCGCCTCCCGCGCGACGAGCGACATCGCCGTGTCGACGATGTCCTGGCTAGTGGCGCCCCAGTGCGCCCGCTCCGCGGTCGCGCGCAACGCACGCACCAGCGGCTCGACTGGGTTCCCGACCTGCCGGCCCGCCTCGGCGAGCTCCTCCGCGTCGTAGCGCTTCCCGCATGCCTCGACGACGGCGTCGGCCTCCTCCTGCGAGATGACGCCCACCTTCGCCTCCGCGATCGCGAGCGCGCGCTCGGCCTCGAGCATCGCGCTCACCCATGCTGCGTCCGACACGGCGACCCGGAGCGACTCGGGCACGAAGACGGCCTCAAACGGCAAAGAACACCGTCTGCTGGTCGCCCTGGAGCCTGATGTCGAACCGAAGTGCGTCGCCGTCCCGACGCGCGACGAGCGTGTCGCGCTCACCGGGGTCGAGCGCCGCGAGCACCGGGTCGCCGTCGTTCGCGGGCTCGTCCGGGAAGTAGAGGCGCGTGGCCAGATGCCTCAGCAGGCCGCGCGCGAAGACCAGCACGTCGATCGCAGGTGCCGCCCCCTCCTCCGGCGCGGGCCGCTCCGTCACGAACTTGAACCAACCCTCGGTGTCCGTCCCGCACCGTCCCCAGAGCGTTCCGCCCGGTCCCGGCTGCCAAAGCTCGACCACCGCGTCCGGGATCGGATCCCCCGCTCCGTCCAGCACCCGGCCGGCGATGCGCACGGCCCCCTCCGGAGCGAGCACGTTCTGAGTCGCGTCTGTGAGGCCGATCGAGAAGAACGGGCCGACGGTCTGAGAGGGGGTCAGACCCTGGGTCACGTCTCGAAGGGCGTGCTGCGGAGGACGATGTCGAACCGGTAGCCAAGCGCCCACTCAGGCTGCGTCAGCCCGAGCTCGAAGTTCGCGACCAGGCGGTCGCGTGCGTTCGCCGGCACCGAGCCCATGATCGGATCGAGCTCGAAGAGCGGGTCGCCGGGGAAGTACATCTGGGTCACGAGCCGGCTCGAGAAGGCGCGTCCGAAGAGCGAGAAATGGATATGCGCGGGCCGCCAGGCGTTGGGATGGTTCCCCCACGGATACGCGCCCGGCTTTACGGTCACGAACTCGTAGCGGCCTCCGTCGTCCGTGAGGCAGCGTCCGGCTCCGCTGAAGTTCGGGTCGAGCGGGGCAGGATGCCGGTCGCCCTCGTGCTTGTAGCGCCCACCGGCGTTCGCCTGCCAGATCTCGACCAGCGTGTCGCGCACCGGCCGGCCGTCCTCTTCGAGCACGCGCCCGGTGACGACGATCCGCTCCCCCAGCGGCTCGCCGTCGTGCTGGCGCGTCAGGTCTCGGTCGAGCTCTCCAACGCTCTCGTGGCCGAAGATCGGGCTCTCGAGGTCGTGGAACGACTCCGGCAGAGGAAGCAGCGGCCGCAACGGAGCACGCAGCCTGGTCGAGCGGTAGTCGGGATAGAGGAGCGGCGGATCGACCCCCGAGGCGCCGCTCACGTGCCACGACTCGTCGTCTCGAGGGCGCGAAGTGCGGTGAGCTCAGCCTCGGTCGGAGGCGCCGTCGCGCGGAGCTCGCCGGCGACGCGAAGCTCCCAGCCGGTCGCCTCCCGCGCTTCGTCTGCCGTCGCTCCCGGATGGAGTGCGGTCAGCGTCAGCTCGCCGTTGCGCCGCTCGAGGATGCCGAGGTCGGTCACCACGACGCTGACCCGATCGCCGACGCTCGTCTTGAAGTCAAGCTGCTCGACGAACGCCCGCTGGGATTGGCGCAGCATCACGATCACCTCGCGGACAGAGGTCGCGATCTCCGGCGCGCCGCCGGCGCCCGGGAGCCGAACCGTCGGCCGCTCGTACTCGCCGATCACCGTGCTGTTCAGGTTGGCGTTGCGATCGATCTGCGCAGCGCCGAGGAAGCCGACGTCGATCCGGCTGCCCTGAAGCCAGTACGCGAACATCTCTGGCACCGATACGACGGTGTCGGCGGTCTCCGCGAGCTCGCCGTCGCCGATCGAAAGCGGAAGCCGGGCCGGCTTCGCGCCGATCGCCCCGCTCTCGTAGATCAGGACGCACTCTGGCGCGTGCGTCCCGCGCGCGAGGTTCGCCGCGAGGCTCGGGAGGCCGATCCCGACGAAGCACACGGTTCCGTCGTGTAGCCGCCGCGCCGCCTCGACGGCCATCATCTCATCGGCGGTGTACGTTCGTTCGGCGACGCTCACGCGGCCACCTGGGCGGCCGCGAGGCTCCGCCGGTACTCCTCGGCGTCGCTCGTTCCGCGCACATGCCGCTCGATCCAGGCGTCGAAACGCTCGCGATCGCGGCTGATCTCGTCCCACTGCACGTAGAAGTCGTTGTTGCGCTCGTAGTAGCCGTGGGCGTAGGAGGGATGGGCTCCACCGGGGGCGAGGCAGACCGCGTCGATCGTCCAGGCAGGCAGAACGACGCCACCCGGACGGAGCTCCAGCTCGTCCACGATCTCCTCCACCGTCACGATCGACCGCGCCGAAGCGAGGACGACCTCCTTCTGGACGCCGGTGATTCCCCAGAGCTGGACGTTGCCTCGCCCGTCGGCCTGCTGGGCGTGGACGACTCCGACGTCCGGACGGTGGGCGCGAACCGCGGCGAGCTCCTCGCCGGTGAACGGACATGTCACACGCTCGACGACCGTGCGGGCGGGGAGATCCGAGCCCTCGTAGCCGCGGAGCACGCCGAACGGCAGGTTCGCCGCGCCCGCGGCGTAGGCCGCCGCCATGCCGGCGTGAGAGTGCTCTTCGAGCTCCAGCGGCCGCGGCCAGCTGTGCTCGACTGCATCGCGCAGGCGGTGGAGCGACCCGACCCCGGGATTGCCGCCCCAGGAGAACGTGAGCTTCCTCGCGCAGCCCGCGCCGATGAGCTGGTCGTAGACGAGATCCGGCGTCATCCGGACGAGCGCGAGCTCGCCTCGGCGCTGCCGGATCAGCTCGTGCCCGGCCGCGTTCGGGATCAGGTGCGTGAAGCCCTCGAGGGCGACCGTATCGCCCTCGTGGACGAGCTCCTCGATTGCGGCACGCAGCGGAACGAGCTCGGCCATCCGCGGCTCAGAACGGGAAGGGATGCGGCTTGCTGACGGTGATCCAGTGCAGCTCGGTGAACTCGCTCACGACCGCGGTGCCGCCGAAGCGCCCCCAGCCGCTTTCCTTCACGCCGCCGAAGGGCATCTGCGGCTCGTCGCCGACAGGTTGGTCGTTGACGTGCACGATCCCGGCGTCGATCTGCTGTGCGAGCGCGAGCCCCTTGTCGGTGTCGCTCGTGAGGATGCCGGAGGACAGCCCGTAGCTCGTGGCGTTCGCGCGACCCACGGCCTCCTCCGCGCTGTCCACGACCTCGATCGACGCGACCGGTCCGAACGTCTCGGACTTCGCGAACTCCGAGTCGGCCGGAACGTCGGCCAGCAGCGTCGGCTGGAAGCAGGCTCCGACGGCCTCGCCGCCCGCGAGGACCTTCGCGCCCTTGGAAACCGCCTCTTCGACGCGGCCCTTGACCATGTCGAGGGCGCTCACGTTGATCAGCGGTCCGATGATCGTGTCCTGCTCCGTCGGGTCGCCGACCTTGAGGCCCTTGGTTTTCTCCGCGAGCCTGGCCGTGAACTCCTCGGCGATCGGGCGCTCGACGATGATCCGACGCGCCGACATGCAGATCTGCCCCTGGTGCAGGAACGCGCCGAAGGCGGTTGCGTTGACCGCGTAGTCGAGGTCGGCGTCGGCGAGGACGATCAGCGGATTGGAGCCCCCCAGCTCGAGGACGAGTCGCTTCAGGTTCCGACCGGCGGCCTCGGCGAGGCGTCGCCCAGTGTCGGTCGAGCCGGTGAAGTTGATGCAGCGAACCGCTGGGTTCTCGACCAGCTCGTCCCCGACGGCTCCGGCCTCACCGGGAGCGTGAGTCACGATGTTGAGGACTCCCGCGGGCAGCCCCGCCTCGGCGAAGATCTCGCCCCAGAGCAGTCCGCCGACGTACGGCGAGAGCTCCGACGGCTTGAGCACGACCGTGTTGCCGAGTGCGAGCGGCGCCGCGATCGAGCGCGCCGAGAGGATCAGCGCGGCGTTCCAGGGCGCGATCGCACCGACGACGCCGAGTGGACGCCGCACGCCCATCGCGAACGCGCCGGTGTCGGAGGGGATGATTTCGCCGAGCGGCATGTAGCCGATCGCCGCCGCCTGGCGGAAGAGCCCGGGGACGAAATGCAGCTGGAACATGGCGAAGCCGAAGGTGCAACCGGTCTCGCGCGTGAGCCATGACGCTACGTGCTCCGTGCGGCTGTCGAGGATCTCGGCCGCTTTGAGGAAGATCTCCTGGCGCGCCGCCGGCGGCGACTGCGACCACTCGGGGAAGGCTGCGGCCGCCGATTCGACGGCGCGCTTCGCGTCCTCGCGCGTCCCCGCGGCGGCGCGGGCGACCACGTCTCCGTTGAACGGGTCGAGGTCGTCGAACGCGGCGCCGCCGGCCGAATCGACCCAATCGCCTCCGATGTAGAGCCGGCTTTCCTTCACGGATGCCTCGACTGTGCTCATCTGAGCCTCCCTTTCGCTACGCCGATCGCCTCGGCAACGTATGAGTGGCACCGTCGACGTGTCAAGACGCTG
>JBBSGR010000032.1:0-12055 GCA_038253945.1 Gaiellales bacterium | reverse complement strand
GCCATGTTCCCGTGGGACTCCGAGTGGCAGGGACGGCTCGAGCAGCGGACGTTCGAGTCCAAGACACTCCGCGGTAACCCGCTCGGCGACCCGCACGTGCGGCCAATCTACGTCTACGTTCCGCCGGGCTACGACGACGAGCCGGAACGGCGCTATCCGTCGGTGTACGTCCTGATGGGCCTGACCGGACAGGTCGACATGTGGTTGGCGCGCGAGCGCTGGGGAGGGCGGAACTTCCCCGAGCTCGCGGACGAGCTGTTCGCATCCGGCGACGCCCCGCCGTGCATCCTCGTGTTCGTCGACGCCTGGACGCGCTACGGTGGGAGCCAGTTCGTAGACTCGCCCGCAGTCGGGCGGTACCACACGTACCTCTGCGACGAGGTCGTCGCCTGGGTCGACGCGGAATACCGCACGCTCGCAGCGCCGGAGCACCGGGGCGTCGCGGGGAAGTCGAGCGGGGGCTACGGCGCGCAGACCACGCCGATGCTCAGGCCCGATCTCTTCGGGGCCTTCGCCTCGCATGCCGGCGACGCGCTCTTCGAGTACTGCTTCCTGCCGGAGTTCCCCGCCGCGGCCCGCGCACTCGCGCGTGAGTACGACGGCTCCGCGCAGGCATTCTGGGACGACTTCTGGTCGCGGCGCCCGCACGACAAGCCGTCGGACATGCCGCTGGTCGGCGTCCTCTCGATAGCGGCCTGCTACTCGCCGAACGACGACGGGACGTACGAGCTGCCATTCGAGGTGCCCAGCGGGCGTTTGCGGGAAGACGTCTGGGCACGGTGGCTCGACTGGGATCCGGTGCGGATGGCGCCGCGCCACGCCGACGCATTGCGCGGGCTGCGCGGCGTCTACCTCGACGGCGGCACCCGCGATGAGTTCTTCCTCGACCTCGGCGCGCTTGCGATGAGCGAGACACTCGCCGGGCTCGGCGTGGAGGCCCGATTCGAGCTGTTCGAGGGCGGCCACTTCAAGATGGAGTACCGCTACTCCATCGGCTTGCGCTTCCTAGCCGAAAAGTTGAGCTAGGCGGAGCTCGCCTCAAGCACCGACGCGAGCGCCAAGCGCGTTGATGGTGTCGGACACCGTGACGAAGAGGTGCCAGCTTCGCGACGAGTTCGTGCGGCAGGCCGGCGCGACGTGCGGACTCGTCGCTGTGACAGGCAGCTATGAGCGGGACGTGGCACTTCCGTGACGGTGTCCGACACTGTGACGAGAGAGGCGCCCGGATGTGACCGAACCGTGACGAACGAGGGAGCTAGGCGAGCTCGCGTTCGAGCACAGACGCGACCGCGGTGAGCGCGATGCGGGTCTCGTCGAGGCGCGGCTCCCGCGTCGTCACGCGCTGGAGGCCCAGGCCCGGGAGGAGCAGACCGCGAGCGAGCGAGCGGGACGAATCCTGGATCGCGAGCCACAGCTCCATCGTCAGCGAGAGCGCGACGAGCGTGACCGCGAGCGGTGTGTAGAGCGAGGGAGCGAACGGCCAGAGGCGCTCGGCGAGAATCGTGACGGGAGCCGCGAGGGCCGCGAAGTTCGTTCCGCAGCGCGGAGCAAAACGGCTCGGCCGCGTCTCGCCCGACCAGGTCGTCGCGAGGCTTCGTGCTTCGGCGGCGCCGATGGCGCGGTGCTCGGCGCCGTGCAGGTTGAGCGTCCGGCCGCGCAGCATCCAGCCGAGCAGGCCGAGCGTCACGACGATGCCGGCCGGAGTGCGCGCCTGCTCCGGCGCGAGCACGAGCAGGAGCGGCGCGAGGACGGCCAGGAGAAGGAGGTACCGCTCGCGCGGTCGCGCGACGCCGCCGCGCCGGAACAACGGCGAAAGCGAGGCGCCGAGGCGGACGAGGCCGCGAAGCAGCGGCATGCGCCGGAGGAACTCGTGAGGAGCCGGCGTGTCACCGGTTCGCAGCGTGCCGTCGAGGCCGGCGAAGGCCCAGAAGCGCTCGCTCATGATCACAACGCCGTCGGGCCGAGCCATTCCGCCGAGGCGCGTCAGGTTGGCCTCCGCATCCGCGCGAGCCAGAACCGCCGTCGTCTGTGATGCTTCCACCCAGACAGGATCGCCGTAAGAAGGCCGCCCGGCAAGTGCCGGGCGGCCCATATGGTCAAACCTCGGTCCTACGACGCGCGATTTACCAGCGGCCGCGCGAGAAGAAACCCAGCAGCGCGAGGATCAGAATCACGATCAGGATGATCCAGAGAAGGCTCATTCCGGTCCTCCTTTCACATCGATCGGAGACGTGGATGACGGTGTCACGGAGGTACAACGCGAAACGCCCGAAAACGGTCACGCTGCGTCTACAAGACGCGGCCGGCGGGCCGCGAGGATGGCGGCGGAATCGAGCGGGACGACACGAAGTTCCGGCGGGGGACGGCGAATGAACGTTCCCAGCGCAAGCAACTCGTCGGCCAGCTCGGGCGCGTAGGAGACCCCCTCCGACCTAGCTGCGCGGACGGCCGCAAGGCCCGACGCAACCTCGAGCGCCGCGCCGGCACCCGGCGGTAGCTTGCGCTTCGCGGCCACTTGCCCGGCGACGACGAAGAATGCGTGGTTCCAGCCCTCCTCGAGCGCCGGGACGACGAAACACCTCTCGACCGCGCGCAGACGCTCGAGCGTTGCGAGCGCGTGTACGACCTGCTCCAGCGCGTCGACGCGCTCTTGCATCCGCGCCGCGTCCTCGTAGCGCTGCCCCGCCGCGAGTTTGTGCACGCCTGCACGAAGCCGGGGCAGCGCAGACGCCGGACGGTCGAGCTCGTCGGGCCGCAGGGCACGCGCGGCGAGGCGGGCCAGCCTGCGGCTGCGCAGTGGGCCGAGCGCCGACGGCTTGGCTGAGCACACGACGTCCTGCCCGCGCGCCCGCAAATACACGTAGCGGTCCGGCCGCGCGCTCCGCGCGTTTGCAGGCGGGCGCAGCTCTCGCAGCAGGCGCAGCTCTTCGAGCGCCGCTTCGACCTCCGAGCCACACGGCCGCCATTCGATTCGCTCCAGCGCGCCGAGCGCCGCTTCGACCGCGGGGCGCTGCCGGTCGGAGGTGAAATACGAGCGGAGCCGCGCACGCAGGTCTCGGGCCCGTCCGACGTAGAGCACCGTGTCGTTCCGGTCGCGGAACAGGTACACCCCGGGTCGCTGGGGCGCACCAAACGCCAGCGAGCGCTTGCCGTAGACGCGCCGCGGCCGGGTCGCACCCAGCTCGGCCAGGTCGGCGACCGTCCCCGCACCGCGTTCCTGCGCCAGCCCGAGCAGTCCGACAAGGATCTCTGCGGTGGCCTGCGCGTCGGGCAGTGCTCGGTGGCAAGGCCGCACGTCGGTGCCGAAGAAGTACGCCAGCGCGCCGAGGTTGGCGCGGGCGATCCGTCCGGCGAGGAGCTTCCGCGCCAACCCGACCGTGTCGACGACCGGCGCGGCGATGCGGCTCCCCGTCAGCCGCTCCGTCTCGCGGTCGAGGAAGGCTAGGTCGAAGCGCGCGTTGTGAGCGACGAGCACCGCATCGCCCGCGAACGCAAGGAAGCGGCGGATCGCGTCCTCGACCACCGGCGCGCGCCGGAGCTGCGCGTCGGCGAGTCCCGTCAGCGCCGAAATCGCGGGCCCGAGCGGCTCGCGTGGGTTGACGAGCGTCTGGAACTCCTCTCGGAGCTCGAAGCCTCGAACGCGCACCGCGCCGATCTCACAGATCCGCGAGGAACCCGGACGGAGCCCCGTCGTCTCCAGGTCGACGACGACGTACGTGGCCGATTCGAGCGGGAGGTCCGCGCCGAGCGGCGCCGCGAGCGCAACCGCGTCTCCGCGCCAGACGAGGCGCGCGTCGTCCTGCACCGTCTCGTCGAGCAGGCTCCGCGCAAGCGCGGTCGGCGTGCGGGCTAGGGCGAAGACGCGCCGAGCCGCCTCGTCCGCCGAAACAGGACCACGGCGCTCCTCCACGAGCTCGACCAGGCGGTCGGCCGCATCCAGCCGGAGCTGCATGCGGATGGACGCTACACGAACATATGTTCGCTTTCAATGCCGACGCTACTGAGCCGTATGCCCGGGCTTCATGCCAGCTCCGAGGCAAGCAGTTGCGGATTGGTGATCATCCAGATGTGTCCGTCAGAAGCGCGTACCTCTCGATAGCCGGCGCCGAGGAGCTCGGCCAGCCGACGGCAATGCGCAGGCGTGATCAGCTCGTCCGTGCTGCATCCGATCACGGTGCACGGGGTTCGGTGGGCCCGGATTTGCTCGAGCTCGTGAGTGAGGTCGAGAGCCTGAACGACGCGAGCAAGCCGTAGAGCGCTCTTCGGCGCCGCCAACGCGGCGGCGGTAGCGCGGCAGAGTTCGCGAGCCGGATACGAACCACGGACGATTTGGCGGGCGAACGCCGCGAGACTTGCGCGGATCGGCTTGGTGACGGGCAGCCCTGAGGGCGACAGCAGGATCAGCTCTGCGATCTGTTCGGGCCGATCGGCTGCCGCGAGGACCGCGAGCGCGCCGCCCATCGAGTGCCCGGCAACCGACACAGGCGTCCGGCGGCGCGCAAGCTCGGCCCCGAGCCAGCGGCGATACGCACGAAGATCCCCACGAGTTGCCCTGAAAGTCGGCTGCTCGAGCGCTTCCCAGTTCGCCGGCAAACCCGGCGCATAGAGGGCTCCGGTCGCGCCCCAGCCGGGCACAAAGAGATTCGTCGTCATCGGTCTTTGCAGTCTGCTCGCGAAATGGCCCGCCTGGATTCGAACCAGGAACCGACGGATTATGAGTCCGCTGCTCTCAACCCGAACGAAATCTGGCGATTTGGTTCGAGGGATGGTCCCAGCCCTCCATAATCCGAACCACGCAGCGTCCGTCGCCGGGGGACGCCTGGGGCTGAGCGTTCGATACGCGAAGCTCGCGGCGGGCTCGGGGCCGGCTGAACGCGTCTATTAGGACTTTGTTTGCTGGTTGAAGGTCCTCTCTTGTCGCGACGAACGGTGTCCGCGGTAGCGGTCATCGTTCGAGGGAGGAGAGGATGGAAGCAGCGGTTGGATTCGAGGTGCCGGTGGTCGAGGTGCGCGATCGGTTGGCCTGCTTTGTCGAGGAGGTGGCGGCGTCGTTGCCGCTGCGGCGGCAGCGGGAGAATGCGCTCCTGTACGTGCGCGGGCTGGTCGAGCATGGCGGCCGGAAGAGTTTGCAGCCGACGTTGTTTCGGCTCGACGAGACGCCGGCCCGGTACGAGTCGATGCAGCAGTTTTTGGCTGACTCGCCGTGGGATCCGGAGCGGCTTGTCCGTCGCTGCGCGGAGCGGGTGGCGCCCGAGCTCGGGGTGTTGGCGTGGGTGGTCGATGACACCGGGGTCGTCAAGGATGGCAAGCACTCGCCAGGCGTGAAGCGCCAGTACTCGGGCACGCTCGGCAAGATCGGCAACTGCCAGCTCACCGTCAGCGTGCACGCGGTCGGCACGCGGGGACGCTGCCGCTCGGCTGGAATCTCTACCTGCCGGAGGAGTGGTGCGATGACCTGCCCCGGCGGCGCAAGGCGAAGATCCCGGACGACGTTGGCTTCCAGACGAAGCCGCAGCTCGCGGCGATCTGTGCGAGCGGGCGGCCGGCTGGGCGCTGCCGGCGGCGCCGATCCTGGCCGACTCCGCCTACGGCGACGACACGGCCTTCCGCACCCGTCTTGCCGAGTTGGAACTCGACTACGTGGTTGCCGTGCGGACGGAGACGAGCGTCTACAGCCCGGAGACGGTCTTCGTCGTCCCGCCGCGCAACGGCAGCGTCGGCCGGCCGCGGACGGTCGCCCGTCCCGATCGCAAGCCGGAGTCGGTGCGTGCGCTCGCGGAGCGGCTGCCGGCGCAGGCCCGGCAAACGCTTTCTTGCCGGACAACGCCCGCGGGCGAGGAGGTCACGAGTCGCTTCGCCTTCGTCCGCGTCGTCGCCACCCATCCCGTCCGCAACAACAACTTGCCGCCGCGGCAGGAGTGGCTGGTCGTCGAATGGCCCGAGGGCGAGGAGACGCCGAGCGATTATTGGCTCTCCAACCTCGCCGAAGACGAACACCCCGAGCGGCTCGCCCGGCTCGCCCGGCTGCGCTGGACGATCGAACTCGACTACCGCCAGCTCAAAGGCGAGCTCGGACTCGACCACTACGAAGGCCGAAGCTACCTCGGCTTCCATCATCATTGCGCGCTCGTCACCTGCGCGCACGCCTTCCTCACGCTTGAGCGGCTCGACCCAAAAGTCCGGCGGCCGGACTGACGCTGCCGCAGGCGGTGCTGCTCCTGCAGCCCGTCCTTCGCTGTTGGGACGGCCGTTGCCGAACCTGTAACCAGCACGTCGACCTCGACCAACTCGTCCTCTTCTCACGCCGTGAGTACAAAGTCCTGCTAGGACGTCGAGTCCGAACGACAGGCGCTCAGACCGCCGAACCGACCCGCGCTTACACTGCCCCCGGCGACCCTGCATAAGCCGCGACAGCAGCACTCCCCGGCACCTCGCGCGCGCGCGAGAGGTGGGGAATTTCCCTGAGCAGGGTCTGGGGAACTTCGGTGAGCCTTCACAAAGCGACGTCCTCGACCGCTGAACGTCCGTTTCGTAGCCGGCGCCTACTCGCCGTCCACCTCGACGCTCTCGACCGCGATGTTGACCTCGCGGACATTGAGGCCTGTCAGAGCCTCGACTCTGCGGATGACGGCCGCGCGCACCTTCGCCACGACATCCGGAATGCGCCTTCCGTACGAGACGACGAGGCGTAGATCGGCTGTGATCTCGAGCCCGGTGATCTCAACGTCGATCGCGCGGCCGGCGCCGAGCAAGCGGACGCCGGGTAGCTCGTCGAGGAGGAGGCGAGCGATCAGCTTCGCGACGACGCGGTCGGCGATCCGCGTCGTGCCGCCGGGCCCGTGCAGCAGGGCGTGCCGCACCAGCCGCGGCACGACGGCCTCGAGTGGTACCAGCCGCCCGAGCGCCCGGAGTTCCTCGACGATGCGGCGAATGACCCGCTCGACGATCCCGCTCGGGACGGCGATCTCCTCGCGCGTGAGCTCGCGCACGTGACTCCAGAGCTGGTTGATCTCTTGGAGGGTGGCCTTGCAGTGGGGGCAGGTTTCCTGATGCGCCGGCCGCTCGGGCGGAACGCCATCGGCGACCTGGTCGACGAGCGACGCCAGTTCTGTTCCGCAGGCGAGCGACTCGCCGCTCATCGCCACCCCCTCATCGCGTGCAGCAGCTCGAGGCGCGCCCGGTGCAGGCGACCCTTGACGGCGGGGACTGTCGTCCCCAGTACGTGCGCAATCTGCTCGTACGAGAGCCCTTCCAGCTCCCGCAGGACGAGCGTTGCTCGCTGGTCAGGCGGCAGACGACCGATCGCATCCTTGAGGGCATCGAGTTCACTCCTCGCCTCGGCGAGGTGATTGGGGCGGCCCGACGATGCCTCATGCGTCTCCAACAGAGGCTCGGTACTCCGGTGGCTCCGGAGGAGGTTGAGACAGCGGTTCGTCACGATCCGGTAGAGCCACGTCTCGAAGCTGCTCTCGCCCCGGAAATGCGGGAGTGCGCGCCATGCCTGCACGAATGTGTCTTGAGTCGCGTCCTCCGCCTCCGCCTCGTTTCCCAGCATGCGTAGGGCGACTCGGTAGACGACCGTCTGGTTGCGCCGGACGAGCTTCTCGAAGGCGGCGAGATGCTTCGTCTCCGCCGACGGCGGGAATTCGAGCTCCTCGCCGGCCGCGGTCCGGCCCACCGCGCCCGGCTGATCATCGTGAGGCAACCCGTTCCAGATCCGGTGTCGAAACGCGCGCGCGTCTCCTTAGCGCACGCGCGCTCCCGGCGGGGACGGCGGCGGCGAGCGGCGCATGCCCTCGCCGAAGCGGCTCTGCAGCACGGCCAGGTTCAGCTCGCCGATGAGCACCTGAACCGCGATCCAGAAGGCGGCCGCGCCGACGAGGCAGAGAACAGCGTCACCGAAGCCGAATCGAATCCACACCACCACGAACAGAAAGCCGATCAGGGCAGCGAACTGTCTCACACTCATCACTCAATCTCCCTTCGTCGTCGGTCAAAGCCAGCCAAGGTCACGCTCACTGGTAGCGCCGGCAGCTCGAGCCGGCCGAGCGCCTCGACCACGAGGAGCTGAGCCTCCCGCATCGTCTCAGCGAGATCGCGTCCCCGACGCACGTCGATGTCGACGCTGAGGTGGTCGCCGTAGCGCGCCGCGGCCCCGATCACGGCCGGGTGCGCGACCACGGCGGCCTCGGCGGCGCGCTCGATTGCGCGTGGCTTGACGGTGATCGTGGCCCGCTCGTCCTCCAGCAGCGACAGGTCGCCGCGGGCGAGATAGGGACGGGGCAGCTCCTTCCAGGCGAGGAAGCAGCAGACGGGGAAGACCGCGAAGCCCGACAGGCCAGCGATCAGGCGTACGCGGCTCGTGACGTCGCCGGGCTGGAGCCCCGCAAAGTAGTTGAAGGCGGCGCGGTAACGGCTGATCGCGTCGACCTTGTCTGGCGAGACCTTCGCCGCCAGGAGCACGAGCATGAGCCCGTACCAAACGAGCGCGAGGGCGAGCAGCGCGAGAAGAGTGCGGCCGGCGTATGCGACCGGAGACGTCCGCTCTCGGATGCGCTGGCGTATCTTCACTGGACGCGCGCGCTCCCGCGCTCACCGAGCCGCGCGCGCACCTGCTTCCTGAGGCGAAACGCGTCGGCGAGCGGCGCCACCGCAGCGGAGACGCGCCGCTCGATCTCCTCCCGCGAGCGCCCGTGCGAGTAGTACGTCGCCACTCTCAATCGGCCTCGGCCGAGGCGAGCCGGGCGAACTCGGACCCTAGTCTGCGTGACGCCCCGCTCCTGCTCGGCGAGCGCGGCCGCGACCTGGGCAAACGGCCGCCGGCGCGCGGCGAGCCGCGCCTCGTCCTGCTCCTCGAGCACGACGAGGCGCTCGCGGCGGGGCATGAACACGCCGGCGAGCAGCAGCACACCGACGGCGATCGCCCCAGCTCCAGCGCCGACCGAGATCCACGCGGTTGGCCCGTCCCCCTCCAGACGATCCAGGTAGGGGCCGACCTCGTCGCGCAGCTCCGGCAGCTGAAAATGATCCGCGAGGCGGGGAAGACTCAGGGCGCGCGTGTCTCCCTGGATCGAGAAGACAGCGGTCGCAAGCCCGAGCGCTGCCAAGGCAATGAGAAGAACGAAGGTCGTCAGGCGAGCGATCGCTCTCAGCAGGAGCAGCATCGCCGCTACACATCCCCCGACTCGCCGGCGTCCTCGAAGGCGATCTCGATCGGCCCGAGAACATGAGCGAGCCCGGCCTCGGCGGCCGCGCGCTCGATGCGCGAGCGAATCCGCGCGGCGAGCGGGTGCAGCGGTACAAGCAGCCGGCCGACGAGATGAAGCCCAATCTCGTAGCGCCCGTCCCGCAGCGCCAGAGCCGTCACGCCGCCGAGCCGCTCGCCGTCGGAGACGGTGACCCAGAGGCCGCGCGGCCCTTCCACCGCACCGATCACGCCGTTCGTCGCCAGCGCCTCAGCGAGTGCGAGCCGGGAAAGCTCCGTACGGGGCGATCCGGGTCCAGAGGCTGTTGGTTCGGTCTCCACACGCAGCGGGTCGAGGCAGCCGCCTACTCGACCCGAGCCCGCTGTCGCTCATCTCCCGGGAAGTACAGGTCGTTGACCGAGATGTTGACCTCCATAACCGAGAGCCCGCAGATGCCCTCGACCCGCTTGATCACGTTGTCGCGAACGGCCTGAGCGACCCGCAGGATCGACTCACCGTAATCGACCACGATCGTGAGGTCGATCGCCGCCTCTCGCTCGCCGACCTCGACGGATACACCACGCATCCGCTCGTCAGTGGCCCCGACAGCCTCCGTCACACCGCCGACCGCCCTGGCCATACCGCCGCCGAGCTCGTGCACACCCCGTACCTCCCGCGCGGCAACTGCCGCCACCTTGGTCACGACGGCGTCGTCGAGCGTCGTCGTACCGCGCCCCGCCTCGAGCGGCCCGGGCGTCTCGCCGCCGCGCTGAGCGGCCGTGCGTCCCCGCGGCGCCCGCGTGCTGGTCGTCTCCTCCTCTGCCATCTTCCCTCCTCGTCGCATCTCTTGTCGTCACTTGGTTAGAACCGAATCGCGCTGGAAAGTTCCGCGGCTGCCGTCGGGCGGTCAGGTCGACCCGCATTTGGAGGAAGTTGGCCACCGGCTCGCGGCCCGCACCGCTCACGCGCCGCCGCCACATCCGCAGGCGACGCCAGCACGACTCGACCCGACAGCGTCAACCAGGCGGGGCTGGGCCTGCTCGCCTCCGGTGGCACCCCGGGCCGTCGACGGAGCACCCTGAACCGCTCACCGACAACGACCTCGCCGCGCTCACCACACACGTCCGCGACATCGCCGAAAAAGGGCCAGCCGCCCCAGCGCAAAGCGCTCCTGCAGGCAATGGTCGCCGAAATCAAAGTGGTCAGCCGCGCAGAGATCTACCCCTACTTCACACTGCCCGTGGTTCGACACCATGCACGTCATGCACGTCATGCACGTCAGTGGGCCCGCCAGGATTCGAACCTGGGACCGACGGATTATGAGTCCGCTGCTCTGACCAGCTGAGCTACGGGCCCGCCGTTAGAGCCTATCGCCGGCCGAGGCGTCACTCGTCCCCGGTAACGGTTCTTCAGGCTTCGTTCAGAGCGCAGTGGGCACAATGCCGGGGTGAAGGTCTTCCAACGCGAGCGGACGCTCAGAACGAGCGGGGGGCTTCAGGTTCGCGACATCACCGAGGACGTCCAGGACGCCGTCCGCGAAAGCGGGATCGTCGACGGCATCGCCTGCGTCTATTCGCCGCATACGACCTGCTGCGTTCGCGTGAACGAGTTCGAGCAGGGCTTCCTCGAGGACTTCGCCGAGCTCTTGAAACGGCTCGTCCCGAGCGAGCGCTATTACGCGCACGACGACTGGGGGAAGCGCACCGAGAACATCTGCGAGGAGGACATGGAGGCCGGGAACGGCCACTCGCACTGTATGGCGATGCTCCTCGGCACGGCCGGCGAGTCGGTGCCCGTGCGGGACGGGGAGCTGCAGCTCGGGACGTGGCAGCGGGTGCTCTTCCTCGAGCTCGACCGCGAGCGCGACCGGCGCTGGATCGTCCAGGTCGTCGGGACGTAATAGAGGGGCTCGGCGGCCCAGCTGCTTTTCGTCAAGCCCTCCTGCTAGCTCGGTATTCCTCGGCCTCGGCGACAAGCGCCTCGAAGAGCGCTGCGTCCTCTCCCTCTTCGGGATGCCAGAGGACGCCGACGGCAAAGCGGCGCTCGGGATCCTCGACGGCCTCGATCGTCCCGTCCTCGGCGCGTGCTACGACGCGGAGGCCCTCACCGAGCTCACCGTAGCCCTGGTGGTGGTGCGACTTCACCTCGATGGATCTCCTGACAATGCCGCCGAGACGGCTGTGAGGGTCGACCTCCACCGCATGCTTGGAGAACACGCCCGGCGTCTCGCGGTGTGCCTCGTTGCCGAGGCTATCCGGCAGGTGCTGGACCAGGTTCCCCCCGCGAGCGACGTTCAGGACCTGGCTGCCCCGGCACACGGCCAGCACGGGCAGGTCGCGCGCGAGGGCGCCCTGGAGCAACGCCAGCTCGGCCCGGTCGCGGTCGGGCCGCACGTGGCGCGTCTCGGGGTGCGTATCCGCGCCGTAGAGCGAGGGATCGAGATCTGAACCGCCCGAGAGGAGTAGGCCGTCGAGCGCGTTCAGCGTCTCCTCGACGCCATCCTCAGTGGGCGGGACGACCAGCGCCCTGCCTCCCGCGCGCTCGATTGCCTGGACGTAGCTCAGTGGGATCAGGGCGGCGGGGACGTCCCACGTTCCGAAGCGCGCCTGCTCGACGTAGGACGTGACGCCTACGATCGGCCTCACGAAGGCCGGCTCCCGGGGCCCGGCGCAAGCCGAGCGAAGCTGACGAGAACGAGGTACGTGCAGGTGAGGAAGCCGGTGAAAACGGCCGTGTAGCCCACCGTCTTCGGCGTCGGGTCGGCGAGGATCGCCCAGGCGTTGTGGAGGAGCGCGCCGGGCTGCGAGAACAGGTCCCAGCTGTTCCAGCGCACGAAGCGGCCCAGGTAGATCCCGAAGCTCGCGAGCGTC
>JBBSGR010000031.1:0-12703 GCA_038253945.1 Gaiellales bacterium | reverse complement strand
TGGTTCGGTGATCCCGGACGCGTAGCGTGCTCGAGGAAGACCAGGATGCTCATGCGGAGAGGGTGGCGGCCGATGAGGGCGACTGGTTCGGTGATCCCGGACGCGTAGCGTGCTCGAGGAAGACCAGGATGCTCATACGGCAACCCCTTGAGGCTCGTGCGGAGCGAGCGATTGACGAAAGTAGGCGTCAATCCGGCGATCCCGGACGAATAGCGTGCTCATGCGGGTAAGGCGCCGGATGGTGAGGGCGCCGGGCTCAGCGATCCCATCAGACGAGCTTCTTCTCGACTAGAAAGTCCAGAATCGCCTGCGCGGCGTTTCCGTCCCCCTCGATCCGGCGGCTCTCGCCTCGCGGCGGCGCCTCCTTGATCGCGTAGACCTCCGTTCTCGCCGCCGCCTCGCCGACCTCGTCCGCCGAGAGTCCGAGGTCGGCCAGCGAAAGCGTCTCTTGTGGCTTTCGCTTCGCGCCCATGATGCCCTTGAGCGAGGGGTAGCGCGGCACGTTGATCGCGTCGGAGACGGCGACGACGGCGGGTAGCGAGGCTTCGATCACGTCGTAGCCGAACTCCGTCTGACGCTTGGCCCGGATCTTGCCGTCGCCGACCGTCAGCTCGGCGGCCTGAGAGATCAGCGGCAGCCTGAGCTGGTCGGCCACTGCCGCCCAGAGCACGGCGCCGTCCGAGTCGCTGGCCTGCTGGCCGAACAACACGAGGTCGGCGCTCTCGCGCCCGAGCGCCGCGGCGAGTGCCCGGCTCGTTCCCACGAGATCGGATCCAGCAGCCGCCTCGTCGCTCACGAGCAGCGAGCGGTCGGCGCCCATCGCGAGCGCCTTACGCATCGCCTCGAGTGCCGACACGGGACCGAGCGAGACGAGGACGACCTCGCCTTCGCCCGAGGCCTCCTTGATCCGGAGAGCCTCTTCGACGGCGTTTACGTCGAACGGGTTCAGTGCCCCCTCGCCGGAGCGATCGAGGCGCTTCGTCTGCGGGTCGAGCCGCCTGGGCGCGCTCGCCTCGGGCACCTGTTTGATGCAGACCGCGATCTTCACGAGCGAGACTCTAACGGCGTCGACCGGAGGTGCCTTCCTTCCGCAGCCTGCTAGGGTTCCGCCCTTCGGGCGCGAACCGGAGCCTGTTGAGAAGCCACCGGACGACAGCACGAGGTGTTCTCTTCCTGCTGACCTTCCTCCTCGCGGGGACGGCGGCGGCGGGGCCTGAACCCGAGCCAGGAGGCATCTCGACCGTGAAGTCGGGGAAGTCGGCGAAGGGCGGCTCCCGCCTGATCTTCCCGGTCGTCGGCAAAGCGCAGTACACGGACGATTTCGGTCAGCCGCGAGGCCAGGGAAAGCACGAGGGCAACGACATCCTCGCGTCGCGCAAGGCTCCGGCCGTCGCGGTCGAGGCGGGAACAATCAAGTTCTGGACAACCTCGGCGCGGGCCGGCTGCATGCTCTACCTCTATGGCAAGAGCGGCACGACCTACATCTACATCCACCTGAACAACGACCTAACCAAGGGCAACGACAACCAGGGCAAGTGCGTTGCCGGAACCGCGTATGCGCCCGGGCTCAAGAACGGAGCGAGGGTGCAGGCGGGACAGCACATCGGGTACGTCGGCGACTCCGGCGACGCGAACGGCGGCCCGACACACCTGCACTTCGAGGTGCATCCGAAAGACGGCGCGGCCGCGGACCCGTTCGCGTACCTCAACTCCGCAGTGCACCTGCTCTTCGTTGCCGCGCCGGGCAAGCCGTTCTCTCTCGCACTCCGCGGCTCGGTGTCGGCCCTGCCTTCCGGCTCGCTCCAGCTCCGCGTCGACAGTCTCCGCGTCTGGCCGGGCGGGCTTCAGGTTCCGGACGTCAAGCGAACGCTCAGCGTCAAGATTCCGCTCACCGCCGTGGTCGAGCAGGTCGTGAACGGGATCTCCTCGGCGCGCGAGCTCGGCAGCAGCCTTGCAGCGCTTCGGAAGGGAATGTCGGTGGTGGTATGGACGCTGCCGGCACCCGCGACGCTCGACGCGCAGATCGGGAAGAACGGCATGCTCTCGGTCGACCGCGTCGTTCTGACGACCGCCAAGAAGTAAAGAAGTGACTCGGTTGGCGCCCGGTGACCGGGGCTCGCTAGCGCCGGTGACCCAGGACTCCCCTGCAGAACGTGGGTCCACCGCGCCCTCGCCGCCGAAGGCGGGCTCTGCCCGCCGAGAGGCTCCCTGCGGCCGGGATCGCCGCAGCGGCGAAGGAGGGGGCACGCGGGGGAACCATGGGTTCACCCGCGCTCAAGGAGGGGGCACGCGGGGGAACCATGGGTTCCTCCGCGCTTCAGCGCCCGCCGAAGTGCGGCTCCCGCTTCTCGACGAAGGCGCTCATCCCCTCCTTTTGATCCTCGGTCGAGAAGAGCATCGAGAAGAACGAGGCCTCCTGAGTGAGATTTGCCTCGTGCGAGGCCTGCAGCGCAAGGTTGAGCGCCTCCTTGGCGTAGGCGAGCGCCAGCGGGCTTTTCGTCGCAAGCTCGTGGGCAGTCTCGAGCGTCCTGTCCATCAGCTCGCCCGGCTCGAAGACCGCGTTGACGAGCCCTCTCCGCTCCGCCTCGGCGGCATCGACGACGCGTCCCGTCAGGACGAGCTCCTTCGCGAAGCCGATCCCTGCAACACGAGCAAGGCGCTGCGTCCCACCCCAGCCCGGGATGATGCCGAGGTTGACCTCCGGCTGCCCGAGCCGTGCCTTCGACGAGGCGTAGCGGAGGTCGCAGGCGAGCGCGAGCTCACATCCTCCGCCGAGGGCGAAGCCGTTGATCGCCGCGATCGTCGGCTTTCCCATCGTCTCGAGCAGGAGCGCGCACTCGTGGCCGAGGCCGCCCCACTCACGGGCCTCGAGCACGCTCAGGCCGCTCATGTACTTGATGTCGGCCCCGGCAACGAAGGCCCGGTCGCCGGCTCCGGTGAGAACGACGGCGCGGACGTCGTCGTCGAGCGCATGCGCGCGCAAGACGTCGAGAAGCTGCTCGAGCGTCGAGCGATCGAGCGCGTTCAGCGCCTCCGGCCGGTCGACTGTGATCGTCGCGACGCCGTCCTGCCGTTCGCGCCGAACAGCTATGGAGCTGCCGCCCGCTCGCGGAGGAACTCGACGATCTCGCTCGTGGGCGCCCCGGGAGTGAACACCTCGGCAACGCCGAGGGCCTTGAGCTCTCGGATGTCGTCGCCGGGGATCGTGCCGCCGACGACCACCAGGACATCGTCCGCGCCACTCGCCCTGAGCCCATCCACGATCCGCGGCACCAGCGTCATGTGCGCTCCGGAGAGAATCGAGATCCCGACGGCGTCGGCGTCCTCCTGGATGGCAGTCTCGACAATCTGCTCGGGCGTCTGGTGGAGGCCGGTGTAGATGACCTCCATTCCGGCATCGCGGAGGGCGCGCGCGATGATCTTCGCGCCCCTGTCGTGCCCGTCGAGACCCGGCTTTGCGATCACGACACGAATGGTCGACGCCACGATCGGCAAGGATATAGGGGTGAAGCCTCCGCACCCGCGACCGGTGAGCCGTCCCCCCGAGGGATCCGGCTGCTTCGAACGCCCTCCGTTCCGGGCGGGACAACCGTGAAGCTGACCGTCGTCGGATGCTCGCCGGCGTGGCCGAACCCCGGCGGCGCCCAGTCCGGTTACCTCGTGGAAGGCTCGGGCAGGCTGCTCCTCGACTGCGGGCCGGGGGTGCTCGCTCGTCTCCGCGACTGCGAGGGGTGGCCACGGGTCGACGCGATCGCGATCACGCACTTCCATCTCGACCACTGGGGCGACCTCGTGCCATGGGTCTGGGGGCGTATGTTCGGGCTCGGCCGCGACTTCGAGCCGCCCGAAGTCTGGCTGCCGCCCGACGGGCGCTCGCAGCTCGCCGCCTTCGGCGAGCGATTCGGCACGAGCTGGATGTTCGACAAGTCGTTCGTGCTACGCGAATACGTGGAGGGGGAGCCGTTCACCGCCGCTGGCTTCGAGGTGCTTCCGATCCGGCTGCCGCACTACACACTTCGCACGTACGGGCTCCGCGTCTCGAATGAGCGGCGCACACTCGCGTACTCCGGAGACTCGGGCCCGAGCGACGAGCTGACGCGGCTGGCCCGCGACGTCGATCTCTTCATCTGCGAGGCGACGCTGGAGCGGGGCGAGCTCGACGGCGAGCCGCGCGGCCACCTCTCGGTGGACGAGGCGCTGGCGTCCTTCAGAGAGTCGGGCGCGCGACGGCTCCTCCTCACGCACAGGCCAGACGAGCTGCCGCTCGCCGACGGGCTCGAGCAGGCCCACGACGGCCTGCAGCTCGAGGTCTAGCCGGCGCCGCCCGACTCGGCCGGTACGGCGTAGCCGCCCTTGGGAATCCAGTAGTTGACGACCCAGTGGCGCTTCGCGCCCACGCCGATCTTGAGCAGCCGCATGATGAAGAACTGGCCCTTGACCTTCGGGTTCTGCGGAATGATCGCGACCTCCACCTGGGCCGCGTTTCGCCCCAGGCTGTCGATCTTGAACTTCGCGAGGGCAATCCGATTGAGGAAGGGGATGACCGCGATGTTGCCGCTCAGCCACTCCTTGTAGGTCGTATCCGCGCGAAAGGCAGGGCCAGCGAGCGGCCACGCTTGGGCGAGGTGCTTGCGAGCGACCGCGGTGAGGATGAACTTGCTCGCGACCTGGCGCGCCGAGGCGTCGAAGCTGACCCTCTGGTTCGTAGCGGCCCCACCGGTCGAGGGGGCGCTCTTTCCCTTGACATGAGGCTTTGCCGGCGCGGAGTGCGCGGGCTGCGCCGTCGTCTTGGGCGAATCGTCGCGGTTCGCCAGCTTGACCACGGCAAATGCGACGACGCCGGCGATCAGCACGAGGCCCGAGACCCAGGGAAGGGCTCGCGAGAAAGTCGTCGTTCGTGCTTCGGCTCGCTGCGCCATCGTTCGAAAGCGTAGACGAGTCGAACAGCTCCGAAGTTAGAACACCGGCGTCTCCCGCCACGTGCCCCACACGTCGCGGAGCGCGTCGCACATCTCGCCCATGGTCGTGTAGGCGCGCGATGCCTCGACGATGAGGGGCATCAGATTGACGTCCTCTCGGGCCGCTGCGCCCTTCAGGCGCCCGAGGGAGCTCTCGACCGCTCCACTATCGCGGCGCGCCCGGATGCTCTGCACGCGGGCAACCTGCTGCCCCTCGAGGGCCGGATCGATCTTCAGGATCTCGATCTCCGGCTCGTTCTCGGCGACGTAGCGATTGGCTCCGACGATCACGCGCTGGTTTGACTCGACCTCGGACTGGTACCGGTACGACGCGTCGGCGATCTCGCGTTGGAAGAAGTTCTCCTTGATGGCGGCAACCACTCCCCCCAGCCGCCGGATGCGGTCGAAGTAGTCGTAGGCCTCGGCCTCGAGCCGGTTCGTCAACCCCTCGAGATGCCACGACCCGGCGAGCGGATCGATCGAGTTCACGACGCCAGTCTCGTGCGCGATCACCTGCTGGGTCCGGAGCGCGATGCGCGCCGCGTTCTCGGTGGGAAGCGCGAGCGCCTCGTCGAACGAGTTCGTGTGCAGCGACTGCGTGCCGCCGAGCACGGCGGCGAGTGCCTCGATCGCGGTCCGCACGATGTTCACCTCGGGCTGCTGGGCGGTCAGCGACACGCCGGCCGTCTGGGTGTGGAACCGCATCAGCCACGAGCGAGGATCCTTCGCCCCGTAGCGCTCGCGCAGCTCGCGCGCCCAGATCCGGCGGGCGGCGCGGTACTTGGCGATCTCCTCGAAGAAGTCGAGATGCGCGTTGAAGAAGAACGAGAGGCGTGGAGCGAACCGATCGACGTCGAGCCCGCGTGCCATCGCAGCCTCCACGTAGGCGAATCCGTCGGCGAGCGTGAAGGCCAGCTCCTGCGCGGCGGTGGAGCCCGCCTCCCGGATGTGGTACCCGGAGATCGAGATCGGGTGCCAGCGCGGCAGCTCGTCGGCGCAGAACTCCATCATGTCGACGACGAGCCGCATGGACGGCTCGGGCGGGAAGATCCACTCCTTCTGCGCGATGTACTCCTTCAGGATGTCCGTCTGCACCGTGCCGCGCAGCTCGGCTCGGGGGACGCCCTGCCGCTCGCCCACGCAGATGTAGAAGGCGAGCAGGATCGCCGCGGCGGAGTTGATCGTCATCGAGGTCGAGACCTCGCCGAGCGGAATCCCCGCGAACAGCGTCTCCACGTCGTCCAGCGAGTCGACGGCGACGCCCTCGCGCCCGACCTCGCCCAGAGAGCGCGGATGATCGGAGTCGTAGCCCATCAGCGTCGGCATGTCGAACGCCGTCGAGAGCCCCGTCTGGCCGTGATCGAGCAGGTAGCGGAAGCGCTCGTTCGTCTCGGCGGCGCCACCGAAACCGGCGAACTGCCTCATCGTCCACAGCTTGCCGCGGTACATCGACGGGTAGACGCCGCGCGTGAACGGATAGACGCCCGGGTAGCCGAGATCGCGCTCGTAGTCCAGATCGACGGTGTCGGGCGTGGAGAGGGGCTCGTTCTCGAGCCCGGACATCGTCGTGAACAGCTCGCCCTCCCGTTCCCGGCCTGCGTCGTAGAGGTCCCGGCGCCACTGCTCGGTGCCGTTCAGCGACGTCCGATCCTCGGTGGTAGCCATTCGAACGCAATTGTACGAAAGCGCTTTCCAGCTGATCTCGCGCGACCGCTCCCTCGTCGGCCCGCCGACTCGGATGAACCACGGGCGGTAGACCACCTACACTCCGGTCACGGAGCTGGCAGACAACACCCTGAGCGCGGTTGCTCTCGCGATCGCGGTGGGCGGGACGGCGCTCGCGGTCGTTCTGGGCGGCGCAGCGTTTCTGCTCGCCCGCGAGCGTCCCGGCCCCGCGCAGATTCGAACGATCGTCCGCGAGGCGACCGCGCCGCTCGAGGAGATGGTCGCGCAGCTCTCGCGCTCGCTCGAGCTCTCGGGCGGCATCTGGGAGGACACGCCGAGGGCGCCGTCCGGGCTGGGCCAGCTGCTCGAGCAGCTAGCCGGTGCGGCACGGAACCTGCAGGGGGCCGACGCGGCGGCCGTCGTCGTCGATCGAGACGCCGGCGAGCCGCTAGTCGCGACGAGCGGATTTGCCCCGGGCACACGCTACGACCCGGCGCTCCTGCGACCGGCGGGCGCCCGCGCCGTGGTCGTCTCGTACCGACACGACGAGGCCTCGTCGCCGAACGGCGAGCCGATTCGCGCCGGTCTCTCGGTGCCGCTTGCGGCCGGCGGCGTCCTGTCCGTGTTCTGGCGCGACCCTGCCCGGGACCCCGGTGAAACGGACCTCGAGCGCTTGGAGGGCCTCGCGGCCCGGGCCGCGCCGGCGCTCGAGCGGGCTCTGGCGGCCGCCGAGCGGTAGCAGCGCTCCCGGCGCCGTCACCGGACGAGCAGGGCGCCGTCGGGACCCGCCACTGTCCCCCATTAGGGGCGCCGCGGGGCGGCCCTGGAGCGGCGGGGGACAAGAAACACATGGTTTCGGCGGAGAAAGGCACTGTTTCGGTGCTATCCGTACGGAGAACTGGGGACAAGCGGCTCACCGACCTGTGAACCGCTGACGGTCCAGCCACGAAGGAGAAGGCATGCAGCAAACGACGAACCGGAACGGCAACGGCGACGCCATCTCGGTCCTGCTCGTCGAAGACGACGCGATGGTCCGAAGCTGGGTTCGGAGCTGCCTTCGCGAAACCGAGTTTCGCCTCGCGGCCGAGGCTTCCACGGCGGCGGAGGCCCTGGAGCTGGCCGGCCGACGACAAATCGACCTGTTCCTGATCGACTACCGGCTGCCGGACCGAGTGGGGACCGAGCTGATTCGCGAGCTTCGCCACACCGGAACCTCCGCGCCCGCCGTGCTGATGACGGCCAACTCGGAACGCGGCTTCAACGAGCACGTCCGCGACTCAGGCGCGCAGGGAACGGTGCTCAAGACCGGGAGCACCAATGAGCTGTTGACAACGCTTCGCGCAGTCGGTCGCGGAGATCGAACGTTCGACTCTCGTTACCCGAAGCGAGCTGCGGGCCGAGCCGCCCTTAGCCCCCGCGAGCGGCAGGTGTTGAACCTCGTCGCGTCGGGAAGAACGAACCGCGAGATCGCGAAGATGCTCGGCGTCGGAGACGAGACCGTCAAGACCCTTCTCTCCCGGACCTTCGTGAAGCTCGGCGCCCGCCGGCGCGCTCAGGCGGTCGCTGCAGCACACGATCGCGGGCTGCTGTAGAGCCGAGTTTGAGCGGAGCAGCTCGGCAGGCGGGGGACGGCAACGGGGCGCCGGGCACGGAGCTCGACGCAGCGCTGATCGCCGGCGTCGCGCACGATTTCAAGACACCACTCGCCGTCCTCATCGGCTACGACGAGTTGCTGGAACGCCGGGCGGACGAGGAGACGCGGCTCGAAGCCGCGAGCCTCATCGCCCAGGCCGCTCACAGGCTCTCCTCCGGCTTCGAGTACCTGATCCTCGCGCTCGAGCTCGAGTCCGGGGCGGTCACGAGCGAGCCGGTCGAGGTCGATCTCCTGCAGCTGGTCGACGAGGCGCTCAGCCTCCATCTCGCCGGCCGGCTGAGGCTCCGCGGGTGCGTGGCCAAGCGTTCGGGCAGACGCCGGGCATCTGCGCCACGTACTCGAGGCGGTGGCCGGCTTCCTGATGGCGGACCTGGCAGAGGATCAGATCTTGACGGCGGCCGTAGCCACGAACGGCGACACTGCGACGTTGACGCTCGTCACCGCGACGGAGCTCAGCCTCGAGGCCCGCTCGCCGGGCGGGCCTCGACTCTCCTCCGGAGGCCGGTCGACCCGCCTGCTCGGCCTCTATGTGGCGGAACGTCTGCTCGCGGCCTGCGGCGGCTCCTTGGGCGAGCCAGCTGACGCTCCCGCTCGGCTAGCGGCTAGCTCGACCGACAGCGACGGTCTGCCCCGCCGAGCCGCAGCTGCTCCGCGTCGGCGGCTGGTTCGTACGCACCCGGCGCGGTGCCCTGCCAGAACAGATCAGGTGTCACCCCGGGGCCGATAATGGTCGCCCGGTATCGATTACCGGTGCCGGCCGGCCGCTTGCCGTGAGGGTAGAAGCCGTAGCAGAAGTACCCCGTGGGTTGATGCGTGAGGAAGCTGTTCTCCCTGCGCCAGCCGGACCCGTACGCGGAGTCGTAGGTGTCGACGTAGACGCTGCGCCCGAAGCTGTCGAGCGGTACGCCGAACCGCGTCGACCGAAAGCCGAAGACTGGGTTGCCCAGGTATGACAGTGAGCCGTACAGGTGCTGGAACCTGCCCGCGTAGGACCAGTCGACGTTGACGGAGAACAGGGCCGGAGCCCCGCGCCAGTGCGCGAGGCGAAGGTCGGGAGCGCCCTCCTCGAGCGACGGCTGCAGCCCGTAGTCCGGCAGGGCGCGCCGCCAACTCTGAACCGCCCAGTAGGAGCCGTCAGGTGCGTTACACGCCGCGACGAGCCAGTGGAGCGGCGGGCCGTCGTAGGGCCGGCACGAAGGCGCGGTTCGGTGGGTCCGGCCGCGCCCGCGTAGGGGCTCCGCCGAGTAGTCGAGCGAGAATGCAACCTGCGGGAGGCTCCTCGTCGGGGCGAGCGCGTTCTGGGCGCCCGAGGCTCGCACCTGCCGTGCCTTGCCGCCGGCCCGGTAGCTGAGCAGCGCGGACCCGTCGGGCGAAACGGCGAGGCGCACGCCCGTCGCTCCACGAGAGATGAGCTGCGAAGCGGCTGCCGAGCCCGGAAACGAGGCGGCGGCAATGGCTACGAGGCCCAGACGGGCCAGTCGGTGAAGGATCATGATTGTCGAGGTAGAAGGAAGAACGTTTGCTTACAGGGCCAGCCTGCCCCTACAAGCCTACTGCGTTATCCGCCGGGCGGGGGTGAGGAGGGCCGAAGCGATCGAGTCGAGAGATTTGCTGGACGGCGAGGAGGCCGCGGGGCGCCGGGGGCGGGCAAATCGAACCAGAACGTCGAGCCGTGCCTTTCCCGGCTCTCGAACCCAATCTCCCCGCGGTGCGCCCTGACGATCTCACGCGCGAGCGACAGTCCGAGGCCGGTACCGCCGATCGAGCGGGTGTCGGTCGAGTCGACTCGGAAGAATCGCTGGAAGATCTTCTCCTGCTGGCCGTCGGGGATACCGAGACCACGGTCGCTGACGGAGACGCGAACGCCACCGTTGCGGCGCTCGGCCGCGAGGCGAACGGGGCCGCCGCCGGGCGAATACTTGATCGCATTCGAGACGAGGTTGTCGACGACCTGCGCAATGCGTCTGCGATCCCCCCGAACAACGAGAGACCCGGGCAGGCGGTCGAGCTCGAGCGTGTGGTTTGCGCTCGTGTTCACGAACAGGTCGATCTTCTGCGCGAGCAGGCGGCCGATCTCGAACCGCCCCTTGGCGAGCGTGAGCCCGCTCTGCTCGACACGTTGTAGATCGAGGAAGTCGTCGAGCAGCCCGGTCAGGCGGCGCGCCTCCTGGTAGCTGAGCCGAAGGTATCGCGCTCTCGTCTCGTCGTCAGGGTCTCGGTCCAGCAGGAGCTCGGTGAAGCCGAGAATGCTCGCGAGCGGCGTTCGGATCTCGTGCGAGACGGTCGCCAGGAGCTCGCTCTTGGCTCGCTCCGCCGATCGCTCCGCCGTCACGTCGCGAATGACGAAGATGCGTCCGATCACCGCGCGCGCAGCGTTGCGCACAGGCGCGGTGTACCGCTGGTAAGCGGTTCCGGACTCTGCCACCTCGTACTCGTCCACCCCTTCGTGCTCGAGGTCGTCGCGGATCCGCTCGGTCGCGGCCCGGAACGCCGCGGGGTCGGACAACTGGCCGGCCGTCGCCGCCAACCAGGCGTAGATGCTTCCCTCCTCCGGAACACCGTTCCGCGAGCTTCCGATCGCCATCAGCTCGTTCTCGAGCACGATGCTCCCCGCCGCGTCGACCATGCAGATGCCGACGCCAGTGGCATCGAGCACCAGCCTCGTCAACGCCTCGCTGTCCTGAACGGCCAGTCCCACCCGGTCGCGCTGGACGAGATGGCCGATCTGGCTCGCGATCGCCTCCAGCACCTCCATCTGCTCGGGATCGGGCTCGCGCCGCTCGGCGCTGACGAGCTCGAGCACGCCCTCGACCTCGCCTCCGAGCAGGATCGGCACTCCGACGACCGTCTCGATGCCGGATCGAGCGGCGGCGCCGGACCGCGGGAACCCGGCTGTCGCAAAGTCGGCGACCCACGCCACCTGTGCCGTCGCCCAGACGTGTCCAGGTACGCCATACCCGGGTTCGAAGGTTTTCGAGCGGCTCTCCGCCCCGAACTCGCTTCGGGCAAGGTTTCCGGACTGCCAGAGCTGCCCGTCGCCGAGCGTGCCCCGCTCGAGATCCACCGGCCAGATCGCTCCTCCGTCCCACCCGAGGATACGGCAGACCGACTCGAGGATTCTCTCGCCGGCCCTGCCGAGCGTCGCCGACTCCGCGAGGATCTCGGTCACTGCGTGCAGCGCCGCCTCGCGCTGCTCGCCGCGCTTTCGGAGGCGAATGTCCGAGACGACGGCAAGCGATCCGTCATACGCTCCCGCTTCGTCGAGGAACGGGCTCGCCGAGATGCGGGCCCAGACGAGCTCTCCGCCGCGGTGGCGAAGCCTCACCTCGTACTCTCCGCGAAGACCCTGCTGCCGCTGCTCGAGCGAGGAGCGCACGAGCTCCTGGTCCACCGGGTCGACGAAATCGAGGACCGGTCGGCCGACCATGTCTTCTTCGCGGTGCCCCAGTAGCTCCGAGAGGGCGCGGTTGGCGAACACGGTTCTCTGGTCGGAGTCGATTCGCCAGACGCCCTCGGGGACGGTCTGCACGACCAGGCTGTAGTCCCGCTCCGCGAGCCGCTGGTCGTGGATGTCGGTGTTGGAGCCGAACCACTTGACGATGTTCCCCGCGGCGTCGCACATCGCGAGAGCACGGCCGAGGTGCCAGCGATGGCTCTTGCCGGCTTCCTTCAGCCGGAACTCGACCTCGTACGGCTGCCCAGTCTCGAAGGAGCGCGACCATAGCTCGCGCACGCCGGGCAGGTCGTCGGGATGGATCACCTCCTGCCAGCCCCATCCGATCATCTCGTCGAAGGAGCGACCGAAGTACTGGAGCACCCGCTCGTTCACGTAGTCCAGCGCGCCGTCCGGCCGGGCGGTCCACACCTGATCGGGAATGAAATCTGCCAGGAAGCGATAGTGGCTCTCGCGCTCGGCCTGTGCGAGCTCAGCTCGCGTGCGCTTGCTCTCCGCCTTGGCGATGGACGCTGCAGTCCAGTAGATGAGCGCACCGAGGACGACGATGCTGAGCAGGGAAACGAGCAGCCAGGCGTCCGTCCACGACTCTCCGTTTCGGTGGAGGTGCGCGATCACTCCGACGACGGCCGGCAGGGCGACGGCGAGGGGAACGACCCGGCGCCGCACGGCGGCGCTCTTGGCGAGCCTGTCTCCGAGTCCGGGCACTCGCCCGGGTACGCGCGTGCTGATCGGGCAATCCCTCGAGGCTCATGCGGAGCGAGCGACTGAAAACCGTAGGCGTCACTCCGGCGATCCCGGACGCGTAGCGTGGTCATGGGGCAAAGCTCGTGAGGCTGATGCGGAGCGAGCGACCGACGACCGTAGGCGTCACTCCGGCGATCCCGGACGCGTAGCGTGGTCATAGGGCAAAGCTCGTGAGGCTGATGCGGAGCGAGCGACCGACGACCGTAGGCGTCACTCCGGCGATCC
>JBBSGR010000030.1:0-13745 GCA_038253945.1 Gaiellales bacterium | reverse complement strand
CTGTCGCTAGCGCGCCCGTCTCGCGAGCGCCTCGCGGTCGAGCACGACCGTGCTGCCTCTTCGCAGGGACACGACGCCTCGCTTCTCCTCCTCGCGCAGCACCTTGTTGACGGTAGCGCGCGAGGTGCCCGCGAGCTCGGCAATCACCTCCTGCGTCAACGGGATCAGCGCTTGCCCTCCCTGCTCGGGATACAAAGAGGCGAGCTCGAGCAGGCGGCGCAGCACGCGCCGCTCGGCCGGCACGTACAGCGCCTCGAGCAGGCGCTCGTTCTGGATCCGCACCTCGCCGGCGAGAAAGCCGATCAGTACTTGGTTCACGCTCCGGTGTTCCTTACGCAGCCGCTCGAAGTCAGTGCGGTAGAGGGCGAAGGTCTCCGCCTCCTCCAGAGCCGCGAGCGTCGCCGAGCGGCGGCTCCCCTCCGCGACGAGCGCCATCTCGCCGAAGCTCTCGCCCGGCCCGCGGACGGCGATCGTCGCGGTATCTCCCAGGGGGGTGATGATTCTGACCGCGAAGCGGCCCTTGCTGATCAGGTGCAGCGAGTCGCCGGGGTCGTCGCGGTGGAAGACGACCTCATTGCGGGAAAAGCGCCGCCTGCGAGCGATCTGCAGCAGCTGCCGCACTTGCTCGGGCGGGACGTCGGCAAGCAGCCGCCACTGCACCGGGCGAGCTTACGCCCTCGGGCGCTGAGAGCGCGGCGGACCGCGGATTTGCGCGACGACGGCCTCCCCCGGGCGTCGTGCCGAGCTCTTGTGTCACGAGCCTGACATCCAATGTGTCGCCGCCGTGAACGACAGCTGTCTCGGCCGCCCTTAACGTCGCCTTTGTCATGAACGACAAAGCCGAAGGAGGCAATGAAATGAAGCGGTTCGTCCTCACTCTCACTCTCGTCGTAACGGCAGCGCTCGCGCTCGCCTCGCTCGCCTCGGCACAGGCACCCGGCTCGGCTCGCAGCTCGAGCCGTGGAGCCCCGACCTTCATCAGGGGTGGGTCCCGTCCGACCTGGGTGCGCGGGAATGGGTCCCGTCCGACCTGGATGCGCGGCTCGTCCAGCCCGTCGCGAGGCAAGGGCAGCCGCACGCGGCAGGTGCGCGACATCAGGTAAGGGGGTCCGAGAACACTTTCGGAAGAGGGCCCCGCCGGGGCCCTCTTCGCTGCGCTGGTCGTGCGCGCCGCTGATCCGCCGAGGCGAGTCAAGGCCTACGGCGAAACGAAGCAGGCGCCAGCGGCCCTTCGCGAGCCCCGCGCAGTCTCCTGACATCCTAGAATCGCGACCGTGCGCGTCTGCGCGAACTGCGGCCAGGAGAACCCCGAGATCGCGCGCTTCTGCCTCGCGTGCGCTGCACCGCTCGCGCTAGATCCGGAGCCATCGAAGGACGTCCGAAAGACCATGACGATGGTTTTCTCGGACCTGAGCGGCTCGACTGTACTGGGCGAGCGGCTCGACCCCGAGTCGCTGCGGCGTGTGATGTCTCGCTACTTCGACGAGATGCGGAGCGTGCTCGAGCGCCACGGAGGCGCCGTGGAGAAGTTCGTCGGCGACGCGATCCTCGCCGTGTTCGGCATCCCGGAGCTGCACGAGGACGATGCACTGCGGGCCGTGCGGGCCGCGGCCGAGATGCGAGCTGCCCAGGCGACCCTGAACGAGGAGCTCGCAAACAAATGGGGTGTCCGGCTCGGCGTCCGTACCGGCGTCAACACCGGCGAGGTGATCGCAGGCGACCCTGCGCAGGGACAGTCGTTCGCCACAGGAGACGCGGTCAACGTCGCGGCTCGTTTGGAGCAGGCCGCGAGCGTGGGCGAGGTTCTGATCGGACGAGAGACCCTTCGCCTGGTGCGCGACGCTGTCATCGTGGAGGAGGTCGGGCCGCTCGAGCTGAAGGGCAAGTCCGAGCCCGTTGCCGCATGGCGACTCGTTGGCGTCGTGGAGCGTGCGGCGGGGGTCTCACGGCGGCTGGATTCTCCGCTCGTCGGGCGCGAGCGGGAGCTGACGGTGCTCCAGGAGGCGTTTGCAGGGGCACGGGAGAGCGCCTCTTGCGAGCTCGTGACCGTGATCGGCTCAGCCGGTGCAGGCAAGTCGCGACTTGCAGCAGAGTTGCGACGCCGGGTGGAGGTCGAAGCCGCGGTGCTCGAGGGACGCTGCTTGTCCTACGGCGACGGCATCACGTTCTGGCCGGTCGCGGAGATGGTCAAGCTCGCCGCGGATATCCGCGAGGACGATGAGCCGAGCGCGGCCCGCGAGAAGATCGCCGGACTGCTCGCGGCCGACGATCGAGGACTGGTTGCCGAACGCGTCGCCTCGGCGCTTGGCGCCGCGGCCCCGGCCGGGTCGCTGCAGGAGTTCTTCTGGGCTGTTCGCCGGCTGTTCGAGGAGTTGGCGCGCGACCGGGCTCTCGTCCTGCTCTTCGAGGACATCCACTGGGCGGAGCCGGGGCTGCTCGACCTGATCGAGTACCTGGCCGGGTGGAGCACGGGCGCGCCGCTGCTCATCGTTTGCCTTGCGCGTCAAGAGCTGCTCGAACGCCGCGCTTCGCTCGCGACGCCGAAGCCTAACGCCTCGTCCGTACTTCTCGATCCACTCGGCCACGACGACAGCGCGCGGCTGATCGACAACCTGCTGGGCGGCGCCGGGTTGACCGACCAGATTCGTCTCCGGATAGTCGCCGCCGCGGAGGGCAACCCGCTCTTCGTGGAAGAGGTGCTCCAGATGCTGATCGACGATGGCTCGCTGCGGCGGCGTAACGGCGACTGGGAATCCGCCGGCGATCTTGCGGAGATTGCGATTCCGCCGACGATCCACGCGCTGCTCGCAGCGCGCCTCGACCGTTTGGAGGCTGGCGAGCAGTCGATTGCGGAGCGAGCATCTGTTGTGGGCAAGCAGTTTTGGTGGGGCGCAGTGACCGAGCTCTCGCCCGCGCGCGAGCGTTCCGCCGTAGGCGGGCACCTACAGGCACTGGTCCGCAAGGAGTTCATTCGGCCAGACGCGAGCTCGTTCGCGGGCGAGGACGCGTTCCAGTTCGGCCACATTCTCATTCGCGATGCGGCATACGGCGCGCTTGCAAAGGAGACGCGCGCTGATCTGCACGAGCGGTTCGTCGGGTGGCTCGAAGGCAAGGCCGCGCGTGCGCACGAGTATGACGAGATCGTCGGGTACCACTTGGAGGCGGCCTGGCGCTACCGGCTCGAGCTTGCACCGGCCGACCAGCGCACGCTCGAGCTCGGCGGCCGTGCGGGCCTCTATCTCGGTGCCGCCGGCAAGCGGGCGCTCGAGCGCGGCGATGTCACGGCCGCCGTCAACCTCCTCGACCGTACCGTTGCACTCCTCGATCCGGACGACGCCCTCCGCGTCGAGCGCCTGCTCGATCTCGCCGCCGCGCGACGCGCCTGCGGCGATTTCGCCGGGGCGAGCGACGCGCTTGTGGCGGCCAAGGAGGCTGCAGCGGCACGCGCCGACCGGCGACTCGAAGCGCACGCGCACATCGCTCAGCTGCTCCTTCGGGCCGACGTTGACCCATCCTTGGGGATGGACGACGTCTTGCGGGTGTCGCGGCTGGCCTTCCCCATCTTCGAAGAGGTCGGCGACGAGCTCGGGTTCGCGAAGGCTTGGCGCGCGATCGCCGAGGTGCATCTCACCGCGTGTCGCTGGGGAGCGAGCGCCGAGGCGCTCGACCGGGCGCTCGGCCACGCAGGGGCAGCCGGGGAACGGACGGAAGTGACAATAATCGAGAACCTGCTCGTGAACGCGCTGTTCTGGGGTCCTATGCCGGCGGAGGAGGGTGCCCGGCGCTGCGAGGCGATCCTCGCGGCCGAGGCCGGCAACCGAGGGATCGAGGCGAATGCGCTTTGCTACCTGGCCGGCTTCAGGGCAATGGTCGGACAGTTCGAAGAGGCCAGGGATCTCTACCGTCGCGGCCGGCAGGCGTTCGCGGATCTCGGGCATTCGTTCGGGCTGGCTGCGCACACGCTGCTCTCCGGAACCGTCGAGTTGCTCGCAGGAGACGCCGAAGCAGCCGCGCGAGAGTACAGACGAGGGCTGGAGCGGCTGGAGGAGATGGGCGAGACCGCCGTCTTGTCGTCATCCGCCGCATTTCTCGCCGAGGCGCTCTATCAGCTCGGCTCGGTGGAGGAAGCCGAGGCGATGACGCGTTTGGGGGAGCGATCGGCGGCAGAAGACGATGTCGCAGCCCAGATCGGCTGGCGCCTGACGCGGGCAAAGGTGCTCGCCGAGCGCGGCGAGGCGGAGGCGGCCGACGACTTGTCCCGGGAGGCGGTCCGGCTCGCAGACGAGACCGACTCGCTCAATATCCGGGCAGACGCCTGTCTCGCCCGCGCCGTGGTGCGTCGCAGCGCGGGCGACGACCGTGACGCGCGAGCGCTGCGTGAGCGGGCGGCCGACCTCTACGCGGAAAAGGGAAACGTCGTCTCGGCACGCCGTGCGCGTGCGAGCGAGCCGTGAGCCCGTGCGGAGCTGAGCACTAGAGCCGCTTGCGGCTCTGCCGAACCGTTGTCTTCACTGTCGTTGGGCCGTTCACTCGCTTGGCCTTGACGGTGAAGCGCAGCAGTCCCGGCTTCGGCTTCGCGGCGCGAACCTCGACCGACCGGCTCGTACGCGTCTTCGTGATTCGCAGCTTCTGAATCCGGAGCTTCGTGACGACTGCAGGCCGCCGGCCTGCGACACGCAGGACGACCTCGACGTTCGTGATGTCGAACGAGCTCGCCGGATCGCGCCAGCGCGCGAAGAGCTGCAGCGTCCGCGCCGCGGGCGAGATCTGGACGGCGGCGCGCTGCGTCTGCCCGCTCGAAGTGAAGGTCTCGGTGACGGTCACGGGAGCGGCCGCGGGCGGCCCTGGCAGGGGCCGCTCCGCCGGAGGCGGTGGTGGAGGAGGCGGCGGCGGTGGTGGTGGAGGTGGCGGTGGTGGAGGTGGCGGTGGTGGAGGTGGCGGTGGCGGTGGCGGTGGCGGTGGAAGAACGTTTGCTGGGGGGTTGCAGGTGTCGATCGTCGTCGTCGTGTCGGGCATGTACTGCACGGTGTAGTGCGCCGACTGACCGCACGCGCCGGGCGCTGTCACATCGATCTCGAGTCGCAGGGGCGTCGCGCCGGCCGGCAGATCGAAGACCCAACTCGCGGTCGATCGGTTCGCGAACGTCGCCGACGCGGAGCACGTATTGGAGGCCGGCTCCGTGCCGTTTGAGTTGACTTGCGTGAAGGTCACGCAGGCGCCTGCCGAAGCGCCCGCCACCGGGTTGCCGCTGGCGTCCTTCAGCAGGACGTCGACCCGGTGCTGCTGTTGTGCTCGCGTCTGTCGCCCCGAGCCGATACCGCTACCCGCGGCGTTCGAGATTGCCAGGGTCGTGACGAGGACGGCCGCTAGCGCGGCGACGAGTACACGCCTGCGAAAATGCCGCTTCATGTTTCCCCCTTGCTCGCCGCGATCGGCCCGGAAAAGACGACACCGGAGCTGCGATTGCACCTTACTTCGATCGAACGTGAACCGCAATGGGGTCATTTGTCTCTTCGCCGCCGACCCTTTCGCTAGAGGCAACGCGGGATGGAGGCCGGACTCGCGAGCCTCGGGCCAATCTCTACCAGGCCGCCATCGCATCCTGTCCTCCGCGTCGAGACGGAGACAGCCCCCTGATCAGAGGTAGCGCGAGGAATCCACTCTCCGGCTGCCGCGCTCCGGGACGCCACACGAGCAGGGCATCGCCCGCTTGATCGTGGTCAGGACGACGAGCCGCCCGTCGGCCGTCCAGGCCATCGACGTGTGCTTGTAGTCGGCGTCGAGCGGAAAGCCGGGCACGTGCCTGAGTCGCCGGGTCGCCACATCGAGCACCCAGACGTCGCTCACCTGGTCAACGATCAAGCTGTTCAGGAAGTGGAGCGCGATCTGGCCGCCGCTCGCCCGAGCCGTCGCCCCTTGCAGGAAGCCGTAGTCGTGCGGACAGCCGACTCGATACTGCTTGCGAGCGTGAATGTTCTCCAACAGGAGTCGCTGATGCCCCGGATTGCGCAGCACGTACTTTCCCGCAGCGGCCACCGTGCCGGACGCGCGCAGCAGCACGCGGCCGCTCGCGGGATCTTCTAGGCGTCCTGAGCGAGCGGCGTCGCGTTCAGATCGCCCGGTCGGACAGAGGACACCTGCCGGTTGTGGCCGGCGTTATCGCAGGCGCACTCGATCGGGCCGAGCAAAGCTGCAGCTCGGCCCAATTGGATCACCGTGGGAGTGAGAATGTCGAGCGACCTTCCAGGAACGTTGACCGTCGAGACGCGACCCGCGTCGACATCGACCGCCACAGTCGGGAAGCCCGCGACGACGAGCTGCAGCTTCGTGTCGCGCAGCGGCAGCCCGGGCACCGGAAGAGGCGACGCGCTCGACCGCACGCGCGACGGCGCTCGACCCGCTTACGAGCCCGAGGCCGGCGGCGAGCCCCAGGAGCGAGATGCCAGCGGAACGCGTTTCGGCATGTGTCGCACGTAAGAACTGTACGTCGATCTTCGCGCGTCATCGTCGATCCGCCCACCGCCGTCGGGGGATCGGCTCCGCACTCCTCGTGCGCCTCGAGCGCTGGGCGGCGACGAACGGGATCACCCGCGTCTCGACGACGAACGAGACACGAGCACGGTCTGCGACGTCACCCTCGGAAAATGGATGTCAGAGGCGCAGAGGCCGCCGGCGCGAGCTCGGACGAGTGGCTGCCGCGCGTGCGCCTCCAACGGGGGCGCGATCGACCGTTCACCCGACGACGAAGAGGCACAGCGTCGACAGCAGCGCCAAAGCGTGGCGGCAGCGGCGGGCGACGGAGAGGATCACGTCATCGACTCCGGGCACTACCGTCGCCGGCGATCGACGGGCTGCAGGACTTGCGTGAGCCGCTTCTGCTCGGGTGTCAAGTCACGCCGTCGACGAATCAGATTCAGTAGACGCCGGAGCTGCCGCACACAAGCAACGGTACAGGCGCTTGCAGCTCGGGGCGCCCGTGGCGGCACTGCGCCTCAGGCTACGGACAGGAGATCGATGACGAACACCAGCGGCTCGTGCGGCTTGATCGCGCCGCCCGCGCCGCGCGCGCCATAGGCCATGGCGGACGGGATCGTGAGCTTGCGGCGGCCGCCGACTTTCATGCCCTGCACGCCAGCGTCCCATCCTGGGATGACCTGGCCCTTGCCGAGCTTGAACTCGAACGGCCGACCGCGATTCCACGAGGCGTCGAACTCATCTCCCGAGGAAAAGGCGACTCCGACGTAATGCACCGAGACCTTCCGGCCCTTGCCGGCCTCCTCTCCGTCGCCCACGAGGATGTCTTCGATGCCGAGCTCGAAGGGGACGTCGCCTTCGGGCTTCTCGATCTGAGGTCGTTCGAGTGACAAGGCTGAGCTCCAGTCTCGGCGGTGGACGGCCCGGTCGAGCGGCCGCAATGGATCCCGCAACCTACACGGCGGATTCGAGGCTCGAGGACGCAGCGACGACCAGCACGTAGTCGAGGAGCTCCAACGTCCTTGCTACCGGTTCGGCTTCCGCAGGCTGGTGAACCCGTGCCCACGGGTCGGGCCGGTCATCCAGCGCGCGTGCGATGAGACCCGCCCAGCGGGGGTCAAGGGCACCCAAGGCCCACTCACCTGCCTCTTGTTTCGAGGTCACGGTCCCGCTTTTCAGCGTGTGCAGCATGCGGCAGAAGGAAAGAACGAGATAGGGCTGCTTCCAGCGGCTGAACGACAGAACGTCACCGGCTTCGTAGCGGGCCAGGGACTCACGCGCCCACGTGGCCCATTCGTCCATCGCTGCCTGGACTTCGTCAGCAAGCTGCTCTTTGGAGACTTGATCGAGAAGGGTCTTTGGGTCTGGCCCTGCGAGGACGACACCGTGCTCTCGGAGTGACCACCGGACCACGGCCGTATTGCAGTGGCTGTCCCAGATGAGCTCGGTAGCGCCGTTGTCGAGATAGAAGTAGGGAGCGCGCGGGATGGATCCACGCTGCGGAGGCGATCCTTCGGGACGTACGAGCCCTCCAGGTGCTTGGCCCACGGAGTGTCGAGCTGGTAGATCCGGGCGTGCATGTCCCGGAGCGCCGTCTGCTGGTCATCCGTAAGCTCGTCGTGCGTTACGACGATGAAGTCGACGTCGCTGTGAGCATCGGCATCCCCGACAGCAAACGACCCCTGTAAGTACGCGCCGCAGAGGTTCTCGTCGAGGATTGTCTGCGCGCCCGCTACCAGTTCGGCGAGGACGCCATTCAAGTCCGGGTATGGAGTCGGACCAGGCACTCCGGCATGGTACGGACGGTCTGCGCGGGCGCAGGCGCTACGACGCCGCCAGACGACCGGTGGCGCCGGGCCGAGACGAGGGAAACCGTTTACCGTCCCAAGGCGTACTTCTGACCATGATCAGACGAGTCTCTCTCTACCTCCTCGCAGCACTGCTCGGCATCGTGCTCGCCCTCTCGGTCAGCGCGTGTGGCGGCTACGGACACAAGAACAAGGGCGGGAAGACGACTACGAGCAGCGGCTACTGACGAGATCTTGGCGCGGCGGCCGCCGCGCCGGCGCCGATTCGGCGGTCGGACTCGTCGATTCGGTAGTCGTTGATGCTGGCGTCCCGTCGACGCATGAGGCCGTCGTCGTCGAACTCCCAGTGCTCGTTGCCGTGGCTCCGCCACCACTGGCCCTCGGCGTCATGGCACTCGTACTCGAAGCGCACCGAGATGCGGTTCTCCGTGAACGACCACAACTCCTTGCGGAGGCAGTAGTCGAGCTCACGCGCCCACTTACGGCGCAGAAAGTCGACGATCGCGGCGCGGCCCTGGAAGAATTCGTCGCGGTTCCGCCACTGCGAGTCCTCGGAGTAGGCGGACGCGACGCGTTCGGGGTCGCGCGTGTTCCACGCGTTCTCCGCCGCTTCCACCTTCTGGCGAGCGGTCTCCAGCGTGAACGGCGGCAACGGCGGTCGGGTCTCCACGGTGTGACTCCCTCCTGAAAGCTCAGATACCGAGAACGGTCGTTCTCAGTGTGGTGCTGACGATGGTAGAGCCTTACGAGCTCATCCCTGCGAACGTTCAAGATGCACGGGTCACGATCGCGCCAGGAGCCACTCGACGAGCTTCCGCTCGTACTCCGGCGAGATGGCGCCGTCAGAAGACGTCGGCTCGTGACCGGTGCCGCTGAGAAGTACGATCTCGACCTGCTCGCCGCGCGCGCGGCGCCAGGCCTCCATGCTCGGCCCCACCGGGGTCCAGCTGTCGTCGTCGCCGTAGAAGAGGAGCGTTGGCGCACGCACCTGCGCGAAGACGGGCTCCGGCTCGAAGAAGAGCTCCTCGGCCAGCTCGCGGCGCGCCGGCTCGATCTCGGCATCCGCGGGCAGTCGATCGGGTAGAAAGACAAGCGGCCACCACGGCTCGGTCGCGGCAGCGGCGAGCGCCGCGCCGAGATCATCCGCGTCCTCGCCGCGGACCCACCGCTCCGCCCGCGCCTGGAGCGCGGTCGCTCGCTGGACGACGTCGAGCTCGAACCCGGCGCGCCGCAGCTGCTCGGCCACCGCATAACGCATTTGCTCCGCAGGGGTTACGCCGGTCGATGCCAGCAACACCAGGAACGCGACGCGGTCGGATCGCGCCGCGGCAACGGGGGCAACCCAGCCTCCCTGGCTGATGCCCCAGAGCCCGAACCGCTCTACATCGAGCGCGTCTCCGAACGCCAGGGCGTCGTCGGCCTGGAGCGCGAAACGGCCGCGCGACGGTTTACCTGACGACTCGCCCTCGCCGCGGCGGTCGAACGTGAGCACGCCGATTCCCGCCGACGGGAGGACGTCGTGCAGATGACGGTAGAGGTACCAACCGCGCTCGCCCTCGCCGGCGCCGTGCACGGCGATCAAGGCGGTCGAACCGGCCGGCGAGTAGGAGCCGACGAGCGTAGCGCCGTCACGCTCGACGCGGACTTCGCGCATGTTTCGATTCTAGTCCCTCCGTTGGGCTATGAGCCCTGGGCGATGCCGAGGTCCGTAACGTTCGGGCGTGCCCGCAAGCACAGTGACTCAGGGCGCCGTCACGAGGAGAGGGTGGCTGCTGTTCGCCGTGATGTGCGTGATCTGGGGGATCCCGTACCTCCTGATCAAGGTCGCGGTGAGCGATCTCAGCCCGGCGACGCTCGTCCTCGCCCGGACCGCGATCGCGGCGCTCCTGTTGCTGCCGATCGCAGCCGTGCGGAGCGAGCTGCGCCCACTCCTGCGGCACTGGGCTCCGCTGCTCGCCTTCGCGGCGATCGAGATCGCGATCCCGTGGCTGCTGCTCGGAATAGCGGAGCAGCGCGTCTCGAGCTCGCTAACCGGCCTACTGATCGCGGCCGTGCCGCTGGTCGGGGCCGTGATCGCCCGGACGACCGGGGGACGAGAGCGACTCAGTGTCCAGAGCGGGCTCGGGCTGTTCCTCGGCCTGCTCGGCGTTGCTGTGATCGTGGGCTTGAACCTGGAGGGAGCCAGCGCGGGGCGGCTTGCGGCGATCGCCCTGGTGGTGATCTGCTACGCGGCCGGGCCCGTGATCTTGCAGCGCTTTCTCGCCGAGTTGCCCGCGCTCGGGGTGATCGCAGCATCGCTCGGCGTAACGGCTCTCGCCTACGTCCCGATCGCGGCGTTCAGCCTTCCAAACCGGATCCCGTCGGCGACCGCGGCCGGCTCGGTCGTCGCGCTCGCCGTGGTCTGCACTGCCGTCGCCTTCCTCTTCTTCTTCGCGCTGATCGCAGAGATCGGGCCGGTGCGGGCCACGGTGATCACCTACGTGAACCCTGCAGTCGCCGCCGTGCTGGGCGTGGCGATCCTCGGCGAGGATCTCACTGTCGGGATGGGCGTTGGTTTCGTGCTGGTGCTGGCCGGATCGGTGCTGGCTACGCGTCCCGGAGCAAAGACGGCTGCGACGCAAGGTCACGCTCCCGAGCCGGCACCCGATTCGGTCTAAGGGCCTCGAGGGAGTCCCGGGCGCCCCGTGACCGACACGGGAATCGGCGCGACCCCGTACGATGAGCGTCGTGCAGGATGCGCCGCTCACGACGAGGCCCGCGGCCGGCGAGCTCGAGGGCCGGCTCGAGCAGCACCGGGTAGAACTGACCGCCCACTGCTACCGGATGCTCGGCTCGCCGTTCGAGGCGGAGGATGCCGTCCAGGAAACACTCATCCGCGCGTGGCGGAGCTACGAGCGCTTCGAGGGGCGGGCGGCGCTCCGCTCGTGGCTCTACCGGATCGCGACGAACGTCTGCCTCGACATGCTGAACGGGAGGGAGCGCCGTGCGCGTCCGATGGATCTCGGGCCCGCGCGGAGTCCTGATGCCGCCAATCTGAACATGCTTCCGGAGGCGACCTGGATCCAGCCGATCCCCGCCGGCCTCGTCGCGCCGGAAGGAGACCCGGCGGACGTGGCCGTCGCGCGCGAGACGATCCGCCTCGCCTTCGTCGCCGCCCTGCAGCACCTGCCACCCCGGCAGCGGGCGGCGCTGATCCTCTGCGAGGTTCTTCGCTGGAAGGCGACGGAGGTCGCGGAGCTGCTCGACACGAGCGTCGCGTCGGTGAACAGCGCGCTGCAGCGGGCTCGGTCGACGCTCGAGGCCGGCAAGGTGAGCGCGTCCGATCCCTTGCCGCCGCTGGACGAGGCGGACCGCGCGCTCCTCGCCCGCTACGTCCAGGCGTTCGAGCGCTACGACATGGACGCGCTGACCTCCCTGATCCAAGAGGACGCGACGCAGTCGATGCCGCCGTACGACTTGTGGCTGCGCGGCCGCGACGACATCTTCGAGTGGTGGCTCGGCCCCGGGATCGGCTGTCGCGGCTCGCGGGTCATTCCAACCGTGGCGGCGAACGGCTCGCCGGCGTTCGGGCAGTACAAGCCGAGCGCCAACGGCGAAGGCTACGAGCCGTGGGCACTGCAGGTGCTCGAGCTGTCAGCCGGTCGAATCGTCGAGCTCAGCTTCTTCCTCGACACCGAGAGGCTGTTCCCGCTCTTCGACCTTCCCGCCCGCCTCGACTCCTAATACGTCCCGCAGGCCGACGAAGGCCAGCAGATCCTGCAGCTCGCTCGAGGCGTGGCGCAGCCGGACCTCCAGGCCGAGCCGCCGCGCGGTGACCTGGAGTCGCGCGAGAGTGTCAACCGCAACGGCGTCGGCGGCGAGGTCGCCCACGTCGCAGACGATCGGGCTCGGACACGGCGCGGACATCCTCCAATAAAGACCGTTCGGCGGCGCGAAACTGATCGGGACCCACCGATGAGCTCTGCGTATCGCCCGGATGCAGGCGCTGCTTCTGCGGCAATCGTCCCAGCCGTGCGAGCTGTTGCCACGGTCGGAGTGTACGGGTCCGGGGTAGACGCCTTTCTCGACGCTTTGCGCAGGGCAGATGTCCGCCAGGTGCTCGACGTTCGCCAGCGGCGCGGCGTCCGAGGGGCCCAGTATTCCTGGGCCAACTCGGCCCGCCTTCAGGAGGTACTCGCCGGGGCTGGAATCGAGTACCGACATCATAAGGAGCTCGCTCCGACGACTGAGCTCCGTCGCCTGCAGTACAGGGAGGATGCGAGACTTGGCGTCGGCAAGCGCTCCAGACTCGAGCTTGCCCCCGAGTACCGGGAGCGCTACACGAAGGAGATCCTCGATCGGGTCGATCTCGCGCCGATCGTCGACGATATGCCGAGAGACGGAGTGTCGGCTCTGCTGTGCGTCGAGCGTGATCCCGAGGCCTGTCACCGGTCGCTCATCGCCACGCGCCTTGCGACCCAGCATGGCGTCTCCGTGATCCAGCTTCGGCCGTAGACGGGCCGGCTCGCTCGTCCAATGAGACGTCAATCGGGTGAAGCGGGAAAAGCCTCCTCGACTCGCTCGCGGAACGCGCGCGGGGCGATCGCCGGAAACCTGTAGAGACGCGGCTCGATCTCGTCGAAGAGGGCGCGCAGCCGCCCCGGCTGCACGAGGCTTCTGTCCGCCATGGCGCGCACGTCATCGAGGTCGCGCGCGTGAGCGCGCTCGAGCTTCGCCAGAGCCTGCGAGTAGAGGTCGAAGTGCAAGAACGACAGGTCTCCTTCCCGACCGATCGAAAGGCTCCGCTCCTGCCAGCCGGAGGGCAGTGGGATGAAGTCACCCGGCGAAGCGAGCTCGACGTTTAGCCGAAGCTTCTCCTTGATGCGCGGAAGCGCTTGGAGCACTGCATCCTGCTCGGGGACGAACGCCACATCGATGTCGATCGTAGTCTCGCGCCAACCGAGGAGCACCGCCGTCGCCCCCCCCGTGAGATAGCAGGAGCCACCCGCATGCGTCACTCGCCCGAGCGTCCGCATGAAGCGTCGGATTCTTGCAGCCGTGGCTAGCTCGCGCACTCGGCTGCGCGCTCAAAGCTGACGAGCCTGCGCACGAACGCGTTGTACCGGGAGTGTGCAGCGTCAGCGTCTTCTCTGTGCAGGAGCTCATAGAGGCGAAGCTCGGGACAGGAGATCGGCTCGGGCAGCTCGAGGCCGAGCCGGCGAAGGCGCGGGGCACCGATCGAGACGAGGAATGCGTCGACCGAGTCGACCCCACGCTCCAGATCGCGGATGCCGGTCTCGACGAGATCCTCTCCCGGAAGCCGGTTCACGCCGTGACGATAGCGGACGCCCCCCTCTCGCTTCTCGTTGGGGTAAAGACGGGCCTGGGTCGCTGGGGTCAGCGCAGTGATGGGGCGCTGCGCCGGTCGGCGATCGCGCGCCGGGTTCCGCGCGGGTGGCCGCCGTTGGCGGTGAGCCAGTCCCG
>JBBSGR010000029.1:0-15122 GCA_038253945.1 Gaiellales bacterium | reverse complement strand
GAAGATCGCTCGAGCGACTTCCACCACGGATTGCAAAAGTCCTTGGAACGACTCCTCGGCGCCGAGCACGCCCGCAGCCACCGCCGCCCGGAGCTCCTCGCGGCTCATCGCTCACCTCCCACGTTCGACGCAGTCAGATAGAGCAGGCTCTTGAGCTGGAACGGCGTCAGCTCCCGGTGTTTGCTCAAGACGAGGGCGCAGATCCCGGTGACGTGAGGGGTTGCGAAGCTGTTCCCCGATACATGCAGGCTGCCACCGCCCAGCCAGGCGACCTCGATGTTGAGTCCGCGCGCGAAGAACTCGACCGGTGGGCGCGGGTTGTAGTAGTAGGCGTAGGGGTCGTCCTCCTCGTGGCTGCCCACTGAGATGACTGAGGAAAAGCGCCAGGGATAGCTCTCGACGGGCATGTGGTGGGCCGACGCGATCAGCATCGTGCGGCGGAAATAAGCGCTGTCGGCGAGCTCGTGCAACGTGCTCGCAAACTGCCGCTTCGTCGTCGAGAGGCTCATGTTGATCACGTCGTAGTCTTGCTCGATCGCCCAGCGGAGACCCGCCAGCAGGACGCTCCCGCTGCCGGTGTACCCAGCACCGAGGACGCGCACGCTGGAGATCGAGCAATCGGGCGCCAGCGCTCGGACTATGCCTGCGCACGCGGTCCCGTGCCCGCACAGGTCACCTTCGGTGTCGTCCACGACCGTCACCTCCTCACCCACCGAGGTCAGCGCCACCGACCGGTCGATGGACCCGACGAGCGGATGACCGGGCTCGATGCCGCTGTCGAGTATGCAGACGCGCACGCCGGCTCCGGTCGCCCCTCCCCACGCCCAACCCCGCGTGACCAGCTCGGGCCAGTCCGCGGACACCGCCAGCGCTTCGAGAGCTTCGGCGGGAAGGCTCCAGGCAGGAAGCGGCTCGCGCGACACTCATCGAGTCTACGAGGGAAGAAAGGGGACGCGGCGCCCGTCTTGTGGTTGTCACCGACGAGCAAGGAGTCGAAGATGCTGTCTCACCCGATCGTCATGCAAGAGCTCGCCAGGGCCCGTAACGACGACTTGCTGCGCGAGGCCATGCGCTATCGCCTGGCTGCCCAGGCCGCTCCCCGTGAGTCGCGCGTCCGGCGCGCGCTGAGCTCGCTGGGCCCGGTCTTGGCGCACCGTCGCACCCGCGAGGCCGCAACGCCCGCGATCGTCGCTCCGGTCTGAGGCGGGGACAGGGGAGGCAGAGCCGCCCGGACCCGGTCCGGGCGGCTCTTGTCTTTTCCCGGCCCGCAGGTTAGAACCCGCTCAATTCTTCGGCCTGCGGCCCCTTCAGGAAGAGAGGCGCGATGGAGATCGTCATCCCACCGAGACTCGAGCAAAAGACTCTCTTGCACGGAACGGTCAACGGCGAGAGCTTCAAGATGCGGGGCGGCGGAATGGGAGCCCCGCACGAAGGGACGGTCGCGACCGACCTCGTCACGAATCCCGGACCGGTCGGGTTCAAGATGGGCCTGATGGCGCCCTGCATCATCATGGGCTTCCCGACGTTCAGCAAGTACCCGCCCGGCACCCACGACCTGTTCAAGATCTCGGACGGGTACGAATACGAGCGCCACCTGCGCTTCGAGTCCGGTGACACGCTCGACACGGTCAGCAAGGTCACTTATCACGGGCCGCGCGGCAACGACTTCCAGGTGCAACATGTCGAGGGCGACTTCAAGGTTGACGGCAAAGTCGAGGCGCCCGAGCTCGTCAGCGTCGATCCGCTCGTCGAGACCTTCGAGCCGGCCGGGCCGGGGCAGATCAAGAGCACGTTCAGGATCGTCTGGCGCACGAACGACGGTGCGACCTTCACCGCCGACGCGGACAATGTCTATCGCCTCAAGCACAAGCACGAGCTGCCGTTCCGCCACCAGCGGCGGATCGAGTTCGACGCGCAGTTCAGCCCGGACCGCATCCGGCAGTCCGAGCGCTTGACGATGTCCCCCGCGTAAGCTCGGCCAATGGTCAGGAAGACCGTCACGGTCGTGTTCGTCGACCTGACGGATTCCACTTCGCTCGGCGAGTCGGTCGACGCCGAGGCGCTCCGCGGCGTACTCGATCGCTACTTCTCCGTCGTCTCCGCGGTGCTCGAGCGCCACGGCGGAACGGTCGAGAAGTTCATCGGCGACGCGGTGATGGCGGTGTTCGGAATCCCGGCAACGCACGAGGACGACGCCCTGCGAGCGCTGCGCGCGGCGATCGAGATTCGGACGGCGGTTGTCGAGCTGAACCGACGACTCGCCCCGGGGCTGGAGGTCGAGCTCGCCGTGCGGATCGGGCTGGCCAGCGGCGAGGTCGCGACCAGCGTGGACGTCGAGGCCCAACGCCTGGTGACCGGCGACGTGGTCAACGTCGCCGCGCGGCTCCAGGGCGAGGCGAAGCCGGGCGACATCCTGGCCGCGAGGACGACGCTCCGACTCGCGCGCGACGGAGTCGAAGCGGACGAGCCGCGCTCGCTGATCCTTCGAGGCAAGACCGAGCCGGTCGAAGCCGCGCTTGTGCTTGGGTTGCCCGACCGGGGCGGCGCGGGACGCACGGCGAGCGGCGCGGCATTTGTCGGGCGCAACCGCGAGCTGGCGTTGCTCAAGCAGTCGTTCGAACGGGCCGTGAGCGGCCAGACGTGTCAGCTCTTCTCGCTGCTTGGGCCTGCCGGCGTGGGCAAGTCACGTCTCGCGGCCGAGCTCCTGGAAGGGCTCGATGAGGCAACGGTCCTGCGGGGAAACTGCCTCCCGTACGGCGAAGGGATCACGTTCTGGCCCGTGCGGAGGGTTGTCGAGCAAGCCGCCGGGATCGACGAAACGACGAGCGCCACGGACGCCCGGGCCCGAATCCTGGAGCTCGTGGCGGACGAGAGCGACGCTGCGCGGATCGTCGCGGGAGTGGCGGCGGCCACCGGATTGGCGGAGGACCCGGTTCCGGCGGAGGAGACGTTCTGGGCGCTGCGGAAGCTGCTCGAGTCACTGGCCGAGCGCCGGCCGGTCGTCGTCGTCCTCGACGATCTGGACTGGGCCGAGCCGACCTTGCTCGATCTCATCGAGCATCTCGCCGACTGGAGCCGTGGCTTTCCGATCTTCGTCCTCTGCCTCGCTCGGCCCGAGCTCCTCGAGACCCGCGCCGGGTGGTCGGGCGGGAAGCTCAACGCGGTGACGACGTTGCTGGAGCCGCTCTCGGACGATGCTTGCCGCGAGCTGATCGAGTCGACGGTCGGGCGCGGCGAGCTCGCGGCGCGCCTGAGTGACCGGATCTTCCCCGTCGCCGAGGGCAACCCGCTCTTCGTCGAGGAGATACTCGCGATGTTGATCGAGGACGGCTCGATCCGTCCTGCGGGGGAGGGCTGGGAGCTCGGCCGCGAGCTCGAGACTGCGCCGCTGCCGCAGACGATCCACGTGCTTCTCCAGGCCCGGCTCGACCGCCTCGGCGCGGAGGAGCGCTCGACGCTCACGCGAGCCTCGGTGATCGGGAACGTCTTCTCGGTGCGCGCGCTCCGCAACCTCGCCGGGGGCGAGCTCGACGTCGACACGGTTCTCCAGGCGCTCGTCCGCAAGGAGTTGCTCAGGCCGGATCGTCAGGCCTTCGCCGCCCGCGACGGCTTCCGCTTTCGGCATGCGCTCGTGCGCGACACGGCGTACGGCGGCTTGTCGAAGTCGACGCGCGCGGATCTCCATGAGCGGTTCGGCGGCTGGCTGGCCGGCGACGGCGCAGGGCCCAGGCGCCAGTACGAGGAGATCGTCGGCTATCACCTCGAGCAGGCGCACGAGCTGAGGGCGGACCTCGGCCTGCCCGATCCCATGCTCGCCCGGCGCGGGTCCGAGCAGCTCGGCATAGCGGGACGGCGCGCCGCCGCCCGCGGCGACATGCCCGCCGCCGCGAACCTGATCGACCGCGCGGCGACGCTCCTTCCTCGTGAGGATCCCGAGCGGGGCGGGCTCCTGCTCGACCTCGCGGAGGCGTTGCTCGACCTCGGCGAATCGGGTCTGGCACACCTGACGATTGGCGAGGCCCGTGAGATCGGCGAGGCGCTGAAGGACGATCAGCTCGTCGCCAGGGCGTCGACCGACGCGGTGTGGCTGCGCGTCCGCCTCGACCCGGCGTCGGTCCAGAAGGGCCGGGCGGAGCTGGGGCGCGCGATCGACTATTTCGCGGCGAACCGCGACAATCGCTGCCTCGCACACGCGCTGCGCGTCCAGGCTTCGCTCTCAGCGTCCTTCGAGCTGCAGCTCGGCGCGGCGCAGGAGCTGCTCGAGCGGGCCCTCGAGCACGCCGAGGCGGCATCGGACCTCCCGATGCGGACGCGGATCCTTTCGGCCCTGGCCTCGGCCCTCTATTGGGGGCCTGTGCATGCGAGCGAGGCGATCGACCGCTGCGAGGAGATCTTCGATCGCGTCGGCGGCGACCGGCGCGCGGTGGCCTCCTGCCGGGTGCGCCTCGCCGGCCTCCGTGCCATGCGCGGCGACTTCGCGCGCGCACGATCCGACCTCGCGGACGCGCGCGCCCTGCTCGAAGAGCTAGGGCTGCCGTTCCTGCTCGCACGCACGGGCGACGTCGCAGGGCTCATCGAACTGCTGGCCGACGATCCCGAGCGAGCGGAGGCCGAGCTGCGGGACGCTGCCAAGGAACTTGCGCGCATGGGCGAGCGGGCGTACCACGCGACGACCGTCGCCTTGCTGGCGCGCGCATTGGCGGCTCAGGGTCAGGATCAGGAAGCTGAACGCTGGACGCTCGAAGCGGAGGAGGCCGCAGTCGGCCTCGACAAGGCAACCGAGGTGATCGCGTGGGCTACACGCGCTGGGGTGCTTGCGCGTCGGGGCGAGCTCGAGCAGGCGAAGGGTCTCGCGCAACAGGCGGTCGAGGCCGCATCGGCCTCAGATGAGCTTCGAGGTCACGCCGACAGCCTCTGGGAGCTTGGCGGCGTGTTGCAGCTCAGCGGCGACACGGACGGTGCGGCCGCGGCGATCCGTGGCGCACACGAGCTCTACGAGCGCAAGGGCGTCGCGCCGTCCGCCGAGCGTGCCGCGGCCTACCTCGCGGACCTCGCTCAGCCCGATGCCTCGAGCGCGCGCTGAGCTGCGAGCTCGGCCGCCGCGGCATGCATCTGCGCCCGCGCGGGACGGAGATCGCCTTCCGCCACCGCCAGGTTGACGGACACGAGACTCGCCGAGCTCCGCGCGGCCGCTGCCGCCAGCACCGCCGCGCCCGCGGCATCCGCTCGCGGCGCGTGCGCGCTGGCGTCCGCGACGAGCGCGGCGAGGTCCGCCACGTCGTCGGCAAGGCTCGCGATCTCGAGCGGAACGTCGGCCGCATGCGAGAACGCCCCGCCGAGCCGGAAGTCGCGGTCCTCGGGTCGCTGGTCAGGAGGATCCGCGCGGAGCGCGAGCACGGCGCCATAGGCCTCGGCGTCGAGCTGGACGAGACGGCCGGCGCGAATTCGCAGGGCGTCCGCCTGGGCAGCCACGCCGCGCGCGTCCTCCCAGTCGGGGGCGAGTCGAGCGGCCATCGACACGAGAGAGGCGGCCATGGCAGCCACGAGCGCGGACGCCGACCCCGAGGCTGGGACGGGAGACGGTGAAGCCAACTCGTCGAGAAACTCGCCGACCCGTAGGCCGAGCAGGTCGTCGCCTTCGCTCAACCGTTGGCCAAACGCAGCCGTAGCGCTTCGACCACAGCCGGGTCTCGTTCATAGCCCTCGACCTCGAGCGCCGCTTCGAGATCGGCGACGAGCAGCGCTCTGAACTCGGCGTCGGCCTCGGCACGGGCGACGATCTCGTCGAGCCCTCGGCGCGCCAGCGGCAGCTCTTGCGCAGCCCTGACCCACGCTTCCGGCGCAGGCGGAAGCACGCGCAGGAGCGCAGCCAGCCGGTCCTCGTCGTAATGAGTCATCGACCTCCAGACGGTTGAGCGGGTGGGTTTCTTCCCTCGAAGTGCTCGCGCAGCTTTGCAAGGCACCGGGAGATGCGGCTGGCGATGGTCCCGGCGGGCAAGCCCAGGGCCTCGCCGATCGTGTGGTAGCTCTCGTCTTTGGCAAAGAACCGGTCGAGGATCTCTGCGCAGTGCTCGGGCAGCTCGGCGAGCGCCTCGTGCACCGCGAGCGACTCGTCCAGGCGCTCGAACGCGTCGTCGGCAGCATCGGGCTCGGGCTCTTCCTCGAGCTGCTCGCGCGACGAAGAGCGGAGGTGGTCGATGCAGAGCCTGCGTGTGAGCTGGGCGAGCCAGGGTTGGATTGCCGCGTCGTCCCGGAGCCGGTCGAGGTGCTCGTAGGTGCGGGCGAAGACCTCCTGGAAGACGTCCTCGGCCGCATGCTCGGGCAGTCGGAATCCCTGCCCGGCGATCGCGTAGACGTAGCGGGAGAATCGTTCGACGAGCTCGCGCCAGGCGTCTTGGTCGCCGGCCCGGCAGCGAGCGACGAGCTCTGCGGCGGTCACGTTCTCGGGCGACACGCAGCCCATGAAATCGCAGTTGCGAGGTCGAGGGAAGAAGCGCGGCACCAAATCCGTCCTGAGGTCAGAGAGAGGAGGGAGGGAAAATGCGTCATCGCTATCGCCGCTTGCTCAGACTGCTCACGATTCGTCTAGAGCTCATGCCGGCTTGATCCAGCTGGAGAAAAGACGTCAATCCGGGAGCAGCGGTGGCGACCATCCCTGATCGCGGCCGAGGAGGACGGCGCGGGTGATCGCCGCCGAGCCGAAGCGCAAACGGACTTCATCGACCGCGGCATCGAGCGCGCCGCTCGAGTAGCCATCAAACGGCAACGCGAGCTGCGCCGGGACGTCGTTTTCCAGGTTGGCGACTGCGACGCCGACCAACGTCAGGCCCTGTTGCTCAATCATGGGCATGGCGATCGTGAGCAGTCCCCTCGCCGTCGCCAGGATCGTCCGCGTGTTGGCCGTCGCACAGGGCAGCGTGTGCGACCGCGTCGCCCGCGAGAAGTCCGCGAAGCGCAGCCGCACCACAACCGTCCGACCGACGCGGCCCGCGGCTCGCAAGCGCATGGCGACGCGATCGACCAAGGAGACGAGGACGGCGTCCACGGCTGCGGAGGACTTCGGCGAACGGCCCAACGCGCGCTGCGACCCGACAGAGCCGCGCCGACGCCCGACCCGCACGGGTCGCGGGTCGCGATTGTGCGCAAGCGCGTGGAGCTGACGCCCTACGGCCCGCCCGAGCATCGACACGAGGACCGGCTCAGCGAGCTGCGCGACCTGGCCGACGGTCGTGATCCCCCGTGACCGGAGCTTGTTCGCGGTCACCGGCCCGACGCCCCAGAGCCGCTCGACGGCCAGCGGGTGGAGAAAGGCCAGCTCGCCACCCGGCGCTACCGCGAGGACCCCGTCGGGTTTGGCCACCCCACTGGCCACCTTGGCGAGGAACTTCGTGCGGGCGATCCCAACCGTGATCGGTAACCCCACGCGTTCGCGGACGCTGCGCTTCAGTCGTACCGCAATCTCCAGCGGGTTGCCTGCGAGGCGTCGCATCCCGCGTACGTCGAGGAACGCTTCGTCGATCGAAAGCCCTTCGACCAAGGGCGTCGTGTCCTCGAACACGCGGTAGACCGCCTTGCTCGCTTCGGCGTAGGCCACCATCCGCGGTGGCACGACGATTGCCTCAGGGCAGAGCCTTCGCGCCTGCGCGCCGCCCATTGCCGAGCGGATCCCGCGAGCCTTCGCCTCGTAGCTGGCGGCGAGCACGACCCCGCCACCGACGATGACCGGTCTGCCCCACAGACTCGGATCGTCCCGCTGTTCGACGGAAGCGAAGAAGGCGTCGAGGTCCGCATGCAAGATCGTCGCCTCGCGCGATACGAACATATGTTCGGTACGCTACCTCAGGTCTTGACGCCCTCCACGCGTTCGCGTCTGGAGTGCTAAGCGTGCGGTTACAGGCTAAATCGCCGCCTCGACACCGTTGCAACTTCCTTAGAGTCACAGCCGATGGAATCGGCGAGTGTGAAACGACTAACGGGGACCGAGCGGCTACGGCGCTATGCGCAGCTGGTCGTGAGGGTCGGCGCGAACGTGGCCGGGGGCCAGTACGTGCTCGTCGATGGCCTAGTCGAGTTCGCCCCGTTGGTTCGCGAGCTCGCCGACGCCGCATACGCGGCCGGCGCTCGCTTCGTCGACGTCCGCTACGCCGACCTGCATGTCAAGCACTCGATGATCGACAAAGGCGCGGACGAGGTGCTCACGTTTACGCCGGATTGGATGGTGAAGCGGCTCGAAACGGCGGGCGCGGAGCAGGCCGCGCAGATTCTCGTGGCCGGCAATCCGGAACCGACGCTGTTCGCCGATCTCGACCAGGGACGTGTTGGCAGGGCGCGCTCGATCGCTTTCGACGAAGCACATCTGAAGAACATCAACACGAAAGCGGTCAATTGGACGATCGCGGCTTGCCCAACCGAAGCGTGGGCGGAGCTGGTCTACGGCGAGCGGGATCTCGAGCGGCTCTGGAGCGACGTGGGCGAGGCAGTTCGCCTCGATGAGGATGACCCGGTCGCGGCTTGGGAGGCGCACATCAGGGCCTTGGACGCCCGGGCCACGTCTTTGAACGAAGCAAGGTTCGACGCGATCCAGTTCGAGGGTCCGGGCACGGATCTCACGGTCGGGCTACTTCCTGGGTCACGATGGCGTTCCGCCGCGTCCGAGACTTCTTTCGGCCGTCGCCACGTACCTCCCCACCGAGGAGGTGTTCACGACCCCAGATCGCGTGCGCGCCGACGGCGTTGTTCGCGCGACGATCGATCTTGCGCTTCCGGCGACGATCGTGCGCGATCTCGAGCTGCGTTTCGAGCACGGAAGGATCGTCGGCGTCGAGGCGAGCGCCGGCGGAGAGTTCGTCCGGGCGGAAACAGGAACCGATGAGGGAGCAGCCCGCCTCGGCGAGCTCGCACTGGTCGACGGCACCTCCCGAGTCGGACGGCTTGGTCGGATCTTCTACAACGGGCTCTTCGACGAGAATGCGGCCTCGCATCTCGCCTACGGCAGCGGCTTCGCCTACTGCGTCGAGGGTGGCGAAGCGCTGAACGAATCCGAGCTGCAGGCTGCGGGCGTCAACCAGTCGTCGGTGCACACGGACTTCATGGTCGGCGGTCCGGAGGTCGACGTGTTCGGCGTGTCCGCTGAGGGCGATCGACACCCGATCATCGTCGCCAACCAGTGGCGCCTCGCGTCAGCCTGAATGGAAGCCTCGGCGACCGCGAGCGATCAGTGGGCGAGCTGGGTGCTCGCCCAGGACGCTGGGGCCGTTCCCTGGCTTGCGGAGGTGCGAGATCGGCTACTCGACGCAGGCCAGGTTGGCCCCGACCAGCTCGTCCTCGACCTCGGGTGTGGCGACGGCCTCATCGCTTTCGGCGCGCTGAGCCGAGTGCGACTGTCATCTTCAGCGACGTTTCACAGGAGTTGCTCGACCACTGCCGCGGCCGGCTTCCGAACGATCCTTCGGCTTCGTGTGCATCGTTTCTTCAAGCGCGAGCCGAGGATCTTGGCGCGGTTCAAGCCCAGAGCGTCGATGTCGTCACCTGCCGCTCAGTGCTGATCTACGTCGAGGACAAACGCCAGGCGTTCGCCGAAGCGTTTCGCGTTCTCAAGCCTGGAGGCCGGCTTTCTCTGTTCGAGCCGATCAATGCCTTCGCCGGCTCCTCTCCGCCCGGGACGTTCTGTGGTCATGACCTGTCGGAGATCGAAGACCTAGCCGCCAAGGTACGAGAAGTTTGGCAAGAGCAGACTGTCCGCTCGATGCTCGACTTTGACGAGCGCGATCTCTTCGAGATCGCCGCTGAGTCGGGATTTGCGACTGTCCAGCTCACGCTTGACTGGCGCTGAAGAGCGAGTCCTGGTTGACGGGCGACTGGCTCGACGCTTGCGCCACGAGGCCGAATCCCCTCGCGCCAAGCCTTCGTGAGACGATCGCGGAGGCGCTCAGCGGGGAAGAGGCCGAACGTTTCCAGTCCGTCGTGCGACCGCTCGTTGAAGCGGGACAGGCGAGGACGCGCTCAGCTCACGCATATCTGAGCGCCGTCAAATAGGCGCTGGGCCAAGGCGAGGCAACGGTGCCAATTTGCAGGGATTTATCTCAGGTCTTTGTTCGACTCCATGAGCATCCCCCACCATGTCGTCCTGTATCGCTTCGTATCGTCTTTGGCTTCCGGAGCGGGCTGGCGGCACTTCTGCTGAGGCGCTCGTGTTGTCCCGTGATGCCCCGTGTCGCCCCTTCGGGTTGCACGCGGGTTGCACGGAGACCTTTGACTAGGCGGTAACCACCACATCGGGGCTTGTCCATTCAGGCGCGAGCTGGCAGAAGCTGATCCGCCGGGCGCGAGAGACCCAGGACGCGGAGATGCTCCGAGCGCTCCGCAACGAGGCCGTGTACGTCTCCGCCGGCGACCAGTTCGTGGATCTCGGTGGGCTGTACCACGAGATCGACCTCCTGCTCGACATCAGCCAGGCGGTCGCACCGGTCGAGCAGATCGCCGAGTTCTCCGCCAAGTCCATCCAGGGGACCGCGAAGCCGCAAGACCGGATGGCCAAGGCGTACGCCACAGGGTCGGACGACGGGCCGACGTACCAGGAAATGCTCAAGGAGGGAGGTGGCGAACATGCCGATGGGTGAGCGCGCGTTCGCAGAGTCGAAAGGATCCCGGAAGAAGGTGGCGGTCCGTGTCACACAGGAAACCCACCTGGCGCTCAAGCTCGCCGGACGCCGACGGGAGACGACACCGACCGGGCAGGCAACCGACCTGCTCGAACAGTTCGGCCACACGTTCTTCGAGCAGCTCCGCGCCGACGTCTCAGACGAGAAAGCGAGACGGGGATGAACCTCAGACGATGGTGGTACAGCCCGGGAGGGCGGAAGGTAAAGGTGCACAGCGGCCAGCCCGACCCCCCACCGTGGCAGCGGAGACGCCGCCGGCCGACGCGCGCAGCGAGGGGCAGATGGTAACCACCGCCGACCCGAACGCCAACCCGCTTTCCAGCTTCCCCGAGACTTACATCGCCCGTGTCCGCCGCAACCAGCTAACCGAGGCGGACCACACACTCGAGACCGGGACGGTCAAGCCGACGACCAACCCCGACCTCGAGCGCAGACCGGCGGGGCAGGCAGCAACGATCCAGCGCCGCCCCGCCGGCCGCAAACCGGAGAACCCTCCCGGAGACTCCTCGCGCGCGCCGGCGGCTGCCGTCGCCACGGGAATGGGGGGAAAGTGCGGCACGTGATTCCGCTGGAAGTCGAACAAGTGACTGTGAGGCCGCGTGGGGAAAGGGCTCGCGCGGCGGTGAAACCCGAGTGCAACCGTAGGAGGTCGTGATGGAAACGATGGGACGTAGGGCGAGGTACGACGAGACGTTGATCGCGGCGTTGGCCGCGGGGCACACGCAGGGTGAGGCGGCGAAGCTGGTTGGGGTTCACCGGCGGACGGTGCAGCGGCGGGTACATGACCCGCTGTTCCGGGCGCAGTTGGACGACGCGAAGCGTGAGATCGTGTCGCAGACGTCGGCCTCAGTCTCAGATGCGATCACCGCGGTGGTCGGGACGTTGAAGGCGCTGCTCGCGGATCAGAACCCGTGTGTGCGGTTGAAGGCGGCGGCGCAGCTGGACGAGATGGCGGGCCGCTACCGGGACGCGGATCTCGCGGAGCGGGTGTTCACGCTTGAGCAGCAACACGTTCGGGAGTCGGCGGCGTGGGCGCACGGTGCGTGACGATCTGCTGAGGCGGGTCGAGCGGCTTGAGGCGGGGCTGCGGGAGCGTGAGGAGCAGTGGTTCCACCGGCTGCTCCGTGCTTTGGATGAGGTGCAGCTGTTGGAGTTGGAGGAGGCGCTCGCCGCTGGTGGGGACGTGGACGCGCTGCTCGCCCGGTTCAGGAGTGACCTGGCGTCCGGGCGGGAGCCGCGTCGCCGGGCGCGGTTCCTTCGGTCGCCGCCGCCCGAGCGTGTTTCGGCTCCTCCCGTGACCTCTGGCAGTCGAGGCGTCCCGGAGGCCTCGCCACCGTCTCCGCGGTCAACGGAGGGCGCGGGGGAGCCTCCTGTGGTGTCTCCGGCGGCTGTGGAGGTTGAGGATCCACGTTATGCGCGTCGTTCTCCGGTGGATGGGACGCCGATCAACGAAGGGGTGACGATGGTGCGGGCGTCAGGCCGACCAGCCGCCCAGGAGAAGCTGTTCGAGCTATAACGCGTCGAGCAGGATGACGCAGACGGCGGCGGCGATTGCTGCGAACGCGAGCGCTTCCGCGTGCAGTCCCCGCCTTACGGATCTGGCGCGTTTGTCGTTCTACGCTTGAGCGGCCTCGAGAATCTTGACGCGCATCTCCGCCGTTCGGCGCGCAGCGGGCGCGAGATCCGGTTGGGGAAGCTGCATCTCGTCTCGACGTTGCAGGCGCTGTTGCAACAGGCGCGGATCGGCCTGCCCAGGACGGCGGAGGCTGAGCGTTTGGCGGAGGAACTGATGGACTTCGAGCTTCGGGTGAATGAGAACGCGAACCTGATCAGCGGGGCGTTCCGGACGGGGGCGCACGACGACCTGGTGGTGGCTCTGGGGCTGTCGTGTCTGGACGACCCGCACAGGCGGCAGGTCGGGCTCGGGCCATCGCTGGTCGAGGACTAGCGGGCCGCCGTCCCTAGCGGGAAGGCACGTAACGCGGATGGCCGTGCGTTTGCCATGGCAGCGCGTCAAGCGCCCGTTGAACCGACGACCGCGCCGCCTCGATCGTCGTTTCGGAGATCTCGACTTCCTGATAGTCGCCGCCCTCGACGGTCCAGCCGAAGTTTGAGCCGTTGAGCATGCCGCCAATTAGGACCCCTCCTGTAGGCGCATGTACAGCGGTGTTCGTAACTGGGGCTAGCGTCATCGTCTGGCCTCGCCGGTTGTGACCGCGTAGGCGGTCCTCTGCGTGCTCCACTGAGTCCCGTACGTGTTTCAGGGTAGGCAGAGCGGCGGCAAAGTCATCGCGCGCAGCCAGTAGCTCGACCTTCGCGGAGCCCGTGTCAAGCTCGGCAAGCGCGTACATTGCTCTTCCGACCTGGGCTAGGGCCGTTACAAACGTTTGGGCGTGCAGGAACGGCAAGCGATGCTTGAGTTCGTCGGGCAACTCACCTGCCTCCCACTTCGCGCGTACCACATCGCGTCGCGCCTGCCCCGAAATCCGCATCCGCCACTCCATGAAGTCCGGCGCGGTACAATCTCGCGGGTCTTCGGAAGCCAGCTCTTCCTCACGAATACGCTCAAGTTGGCGGTCGCGCTCCCAAGCCGCTTGGCTGTGGTCGTGGGGCGCATTTCTCGCCTGTTCGAACATCGCCAGCGCCAGGACCGCGTCCAGGACTCCCCGAGTTAACAGACCGCTGAGAGCTTCGGCCTCGTGGCCGACATCCGCATCGAGGCCCTCGACCCACGTCCCCGTAACAAACTCGACGAACTGTGGCATTGAATTGTTTTAGCAGAGGCGACGGCTCGTCCACGGTGACCGGACTCCGGGCAGGCGTGCAACCCGCCGCGCACCCGAACGCTGCATAACGCGCCATCAATGCGGCGCGGCGGAGACATCGAGAAGCTGTTCGTCGACCTTCTCGACAGGGAGCCAGTGGTTGTGTTGGACACGGTGCGCGGCCGGGTTGTCCTCGAGACCTGCCCGATCTGCGGCGCACCGTTCGAGCTCGCGGAGTGTGACGGCGACTGTAAGGGGTGCAGGAACTACTGCTTGTCGGAACTGGACTTACAAGAGCTCGAGCCGCCGCTCCCGAGTCAACGTCTCGAGCCGCCGCTCCCGATCTAAGCCCCAACGCGGAACACGCGGCCGGCGGGACGGCCCCCGACTTCTAGGAGGGTTTGGCGAACGATTGGCGAAACGCAGCGACTCTTACCGCAACTTGTGTGCGAACTGCCGTATCGACGCTGCGACGTCTTCGGCATTCGTCCAGTGGACATAGTGGCCACCGGGAAGCCAGGAAACACTAACGTTTGGTCGGGCGGCAAGGCGGTCCAACTGGCGGCCAGCCGCTCCAACGATTCCCTCACGCGCGCAGATGAGCGACACCGGACATTCGACGGTGTCGAAAAGACCGAGCGAGAGCCTCGTACTCTGCGCGCGAACGAGCGGGCCGAACTTCAGCATGTAGCGCATCTCCGGTTTTCGGTGCCATAGGCCATTGGGGGTGGCCTCGTAGCTTCGTCGGAAGGCAGCCTCGACCACGTCGAAGGGTTCCTCGGGAGCCTCCGCCTCAGCCTTCATGAGCCACGCCGCGACCTTTTCGTCCAACTCCGCCCTTGTCCCCGTCCACCCGTAGCCACGCGCTTCGATGAGCGCTTGGTCGAACGGCGGCAGCTCCATTCCGCGCTCCCACAAACCCGGATCAATCGCGACGACACCTGAGGATAAGTCGCGCTCGGACGCCGCGTGCCGGAGCGCCGTCGCACCACCCCACGAGTGGCCCACGAGGACGGGCCGGCGAAGTTTCAGCGCACGCGCGACGCTATCGATTTGATCGAGGAAGTCCTCAACTGAGACATCATCCGGCGTTTCGGATTGCCCATGCCCGGCCGCGTCGTAGGCAATGATGCGGAAGTTTGCGGCGAGGAGGGGTGCAACGCTGTTCCACGCCGCAAGGTTGTCGCCACCCCCATGGAGAAGCAGGAGCGTCGGCTCGCCCTCGCCGGAACTACTTACGGCGAGCTTTGTCCCCTTATGTTCGACGGTGAGATCCGACCACAGCGACACACGACGATTCTTCCACGGTGAGAAAGCCCCAGACGCCGCGAACTAAGCCGCGAGCGGAACAGCCCGCGCTCGAGCGAGCGCCTGACTGAGCCGAGCGAGGATGGTCAGATCGGCGTGGAGCGCGACCCGCGAGCCCGCATGGCTAGACGCCTAGCGCGTTTCGCCAATCTCTCCTAGGAGGAGCGGCGCGCGGGTTGCGCGCGGGTTGCACAGCGGTACTGAGGAGCCCACGAGCCCGCTTCCGGAGCCGCCTCAGCGCAAATCCTTGTTCGACTCCATGTCGAACCACATGCCGAAGAGCACGAACTGTGAGCCGGAGATGAGGAGCAGCGCGACGAGGACGATCGTCGCAACCGGGATGCCGTGGCCCATGAAGCGCAGCACCGTCTCGACGATCCCGAGCGCG
>JBBSGR010000028.1:0-18526 GCA_038253945.1 Gaiellales bacterium | reverse complement strand
GGCGGCTTCACGTCCGCGTCCGAGCGTGAGCTCACGGAACAACTGGCCGGCTGGCTCGCGCAGGGCATCCCGCGGGTGAAGATGAAGATCGGGATGGAGGGTGGCACACGGCCGGACACCGACGTCGTTCGCGTCCGCGCTGCGCGAACGGCGATCGGGCCGCAGGCGGAACTCTTCGTCGACGCGAACGGCGCCTACACCAGGCGTCTGGCCATCGAGCAGGCGCACCGGTTTGCCGAGCACGGGGTGAGCTATCTCGAGGAGCCCGTGCCGCAGCGCCGGCTCGACGATCTCAAGGCGATCCGGGCGGCCGCCCCGATGGCCATCGCGGCCGGCGAGTACAGCTACACCCGCGAGGACACGCGTGATCTCTTGGCGAGCGGCGCCGTGGACGTGGTCCAGGCGGACGCGACGCGCTGTCTGGGGATCACCGGCTGAATGGAGGCGGCCTCGATGGCGATCGGGCACGCGACACCGTTCTCGGCCCACACCGCGCCTTCGCTCCACGCGCACCTGGGTTGCGCGGCGCCGGCGATCGCCCACGTCGAGTGGTTCGCGGATCACGTGCGCCTCGAGCGGATGGTCTTCGACGGCGTCCTGTCACCCGTGGACGGGTGCCTGCGCCCGGACCCGGCCGCACCCGGGCTCGGCATCACCATCCGTCGTCCGGACGTGGATCGATGGCGTATCTGAGCGGCCGCCGTCAGCGGAGCCGCGAAGGCTCTCATGCCTGAGGAGGAGACTGACATGCGATACGACGGTGGCCCGGGCCGCGGTGCTCTCGCGGGCTTGATCGGCGGGGCGGCTGGCCTGCTCGCCATGACGGGCTATTGGGCGATGGTCGAGGGGATCACCGGAAAGGACCCGCGCAAGGAGGCGCAGAAGCAGGCGAAGGCCGCGGGTCGTCCGCTACCGGAGGAGTCGAGCACCGCCAAGGGCGGTCGGCTCGTCTACGAGACGCTGACCGGCAGCAAGCCGGACGAGACGATGGCGAACTACCTCAGCTGGGCGTTCGACTGGAGCTACACCCTCGGCCTCTCCGCGACATACGGGGTCGTCCGGCGGTACGTCCCTCAGGCTCGGATCGGCTTCGGCACCGGGTTCGGCACCGCCGTCTGGATCCTGGGGGACGAGATCGGCGTGTGGCTGCTCGGCCTGGCCGCCGCTCCGGCCCGCTATCCGGCCGACGTGCACGCCCATTCCGCCGCTGGCCACGCCGTCTACGGCGCCGCGCTGGAAGGGGTCGCAGCGGGCGTCGAGTGGGCGCTCGAGAGGCGCTGAGATGAGCCAGACGAGCGGGGATCTGCTGGTCGCGCGTCTTCTGGACTGGGGCGTGGACACGATCTTCGGTCTGCCCGGCGACGGCATCAACGGCCTCCTGGAGGCGCTGCGATTGGAACGGGACAGGATCCGCTTCGTGCACATGCGCCACGAGGAAGCCGCGGCGTTCGCGGCCGTGGGCTACGCCAAGTTCAGTGGCCGCCTGGGCGTCTGCCTGTCGACGTCCGGACCGGGGGCGATCCACCTGCTCAACGGCCTCTACGACGCGAAGCTTGACGGCGTGCCGGTCCTCGCGATCACCGGCATGACCTACCACGACCTCATCGGGACGCACTATCAGCAGGACGTCAACACGGACTACCTCTTCCAGGACGTGGCGCTCTTCAACCAGCGGATCATGGGCCCGGCCCACGTCGAGCACCTCACCGATCTCGCGATCCGGACCGCTCTCTCGGGCCGCGGCGTGGCGCACCTGGCCTTCCCGACCGACCTCCAGGAGCTCGACGCGAAGGCGGGCGAACGATCGAAGAAGAATGTTGCCGGTCACACCGCCGCGGGTGAGGCCAGGCAGCGCTTCGAGACCCCGGTTCGGGTGCCCCTGCGCGCGGAGCTGGAACGGGCTGCGCGCGTCTTCGAGGGCAGGAAGCGGGTCGTCATCCTGGCTGGGAGCGGTTCGCGTGGGGCGGCGGAAGCCCTCGAAGCGGCGGCCGATCGGCTGAGCGCGGTCATCGCCAAGCCGCTCCTGGGCAAGGACGTGCTGCCCGACGACAGCCCCTGGACGACGGGCGGCGTGGGCCTGCTCGGCACACGCGCCTCGCAGGACGCACTCGAGAAGTGCGACGCGCTGCTGATCGTCGGCAGCAGCTTCCCCTACATGGAGTACTACCCGAAGGCCGACCAGGCGGTGGCGGTGCAGATCGACGACGACCCCGCGAGGATCGGCCTCCGCTTCCCGATCGACGTCGGCCTGGTGGGCGATGCACCGGCGACGTTGCGCGAGCTGCTGCCGCTGTTGCCGCACAACGCCGACACGACCTTCCTCGAGGCGGGGCGCGCCGCGGCCGCCGACTGGCTCGCGCTCATGGAGCAGCGCGGCACGCGGTCGGAGATGCCGATGAAGCCCCAGGTCGTGGCCTGGGAGCTGGGCAAGCTCCTGGACGACGACGCGATCGTCGCCTCCGACTCGGGCACGATCGCCACCTGGGCCGCGCGTCAGATCCGCATCAGGGCCGGCCAGCGGTTCTCGCTCAGCGGCAACCTGGCCACGATGGCCAACGGCTTCCCGTATGCCATCGGCGCGCAGGTCGCCTTCCCCGATCGACAATGCGTGGCATTCGTGGGCGACGGCGGATTCCAGATGCTCATGGCCGAGTTCGCGACCTGCGTGCAGGAGCGACTGCCGGTCAAGGTCGTGGTCATCAAGAACGACACCCTGGGCATGATCAAATGGGAGCAGATGGTCTTCCTCGGTAACCCCGAGTACGGCGTCGACCTCTCCCCGGTCGACTTCGTCGCCTTCGCCGAGGCCTGCGGCGGCCGCGGCGTTCGGATCGACGAGCCGGCGCAGGCGAGGGAGCAGCTGGCCGGGGCCCTGGCGATGGACGGTCCGGTGCTCATCGAGGCGGTGGTGGATCCCTTCGAGCCACCGATGCCGCCCAAGGTGACGCCCGAACAGGCGACCAACATGGCGGTCGCACTGGCGCGCGGCGAGCCGAACCGGAAGCGGATCGGTCTCACCCTCTTCCGCGACGCTGTCGCTGAAGCGGCGTTCCCGGCGGCCGATGCGGGCATCGCGGCGCGGGTCGCCGGTGCCGTCGGCGACATCATCGGCCGGGATGACGAGAAAGGCGACGGGCACGCGGAGCCCGAGGCCGACCCAGACCGGCGAGCCGACCGTTGACCCGTCTGCTCGATCGACTCGGCCTGGCCCGCCTGATCCGCCTCGGCGTGCTGGGCGCCATCGCGCCGGCCTGGTTCGAGATCGCGGTGCTCCATCTTCGTGGCAGCTTCCAGAGCCGTCCGATGTGGACGCCGCTGGTGGCGCTGCCGATCGTCGCCCTGGGTGGCGCGATCACCGGCCTCGATCGCGACGAGGCGCGCTCGCGGGCCCGCTTCCGCCCGCTCTCCGGGCTCCTCCTGCTCGTCGGCGCCATCGGGACGCTTTTCCACGTGCGCGGCGTCGGGCGTCAGATGGGTGGATTCGGCAACTGGCGCTTCAACATGGAGACGGGGCCGCCGTTTCCGGCACCGGCTCAGCTGGCGCTCTTCGGCGCGGTCGGGGTGCTTGCCTCGGGACGACCATCCACGTGGCCCCATTCGGACCGCGAAGAAGAGCGCAGGCTCGTCGCCGGGATCCGGGCGGCCAACGTGGCCGCCTACGGGCTCCTGGCCATGGAGGCCGGCTGGGAGCACCGCAAGGGAGAGTTCCACAACCGGGCGATGTTCACACCCGTGACGCTGGGGCCGGCGCTCATGGCGGTGCACACCGCCGCCGCGGCAGGTGTGCGACCGGCCAGGGCGGTGGAGGGCCCGCTCTCGGCGCTGGCCGTCGGCGCTGGCCTCGTGGGCTTCGGCTTTCACGTCCGCAACGTGCTGCGACGGCGCGGCGGGCTCAGCCTCCAGAACCTGTTCTACGGGCCACCGACGGTGGCCCCACTCAGCCTCACGGGCCAGGGCCTGCTGGGCGTGCTGGCGGCCCTGTTCGACCGCCGCCGGTGACGAGGCCGATGAGGGACCGGCTGCGGATTCCGAAGGGTGGCGGCACGGCGGAATCGCCCTATCCCGACTTCGACGTCGCCGCGCCCGACAAGTGGGCGCTCGACTGGGACGAGAAGACCCGGCGCGTCGTGAGGGAGCGGGTCGAGCAGGTCCCTCGCTACCGCTTCTTCTCCCTGGACGAGGCGCGGACGATGGAGGCCATCTGCGCCCGGATCCTCCCGCAGGACGACCGGCCACTGGCCGAGCGAGTGCCGCTCGCCCCCTGGATCGACGAGCGGCTGTACGAAGGCACGGGCGACGGGTACCGCTATGAGGACATGCCGGACGACCGCGACGCCTACCGGTCGGCGCTGCGCGGTTTTGACGAGGCTGCCAGGCGGCTCCATGGCCGAGCGTTCGCGAAGATCGAGCCCGCGGAGCAGGACGATGTGCTCGCGCGCGTCGCCGCCGGCGAGGCGCCGGGAGAGGCGTGGATTCATCTGCCGGCGAAGCGCTTCTTCCAGGAGCTGGCCGGCGAGATCGTCGCGATGTACTACGCGCACCCCGTCGCGTGGGCCGAGATCGGCTTCAGCGGGCCCTCCTCGCCGCGCGGCCACATCAGGCTGGACCTGGGCCGGCACGACCCGTGGGAGGCGACCGAGCGACGGCCGCGGTCCTCGGCTCGGATCGTGCGCCGGGCGCTCGAGCGCAAGCATCAGGGCGGCGGCGGCGCGCACGCCAGCGGAGGGCCTACCCATTGAGCATGTCGCCGGTCGACGGTCGGACGGGCCGAGGTCGCGGGCCGGTGGATGTGCTGATCGTCGGCGCAGGCGCCGCCGGTGGTGTCCTGGCCAAGGAACTGGCCGAGGCGGGCCTCACCGTGGTCGTGTTGGAGGCAGGGCCGCACTGGGTAGCGGAGCGCGACTTCGCGTCGGACGAGAAGCATGCAAGCCAGCTCTACTGGACCGATCCACGGGTGACGGGCGGCGCGGATCCGATCGAGCTCGGCGCGAACGTCACGGGCCGTGGCGTGGGCGGCAGCACCGTGCATTTCAGCATGGTCGCGCTCCGCATGTGGGAGAGCGACTTCCGGGTCCGCTCGACCGATGGTGTCGCCGACGACTGGCCGATCAGCTACGCAGACCTTGAGCCGTTCTACGACGATGTGGAGCGGGAGCTCAGCATCAGCGGACCGATCCGCTGGCCCTGGGGTCCGCGGCGCGGCGCGCACCCCTACCGCGAGCACCCCCTGAACGGCGTCGCCCAGCTCTTCGCGCGCGGCTGTGACGCGCTCGGCATCACCTGGGCACCGGCGCCGCTGGCGACGATCTCTGCGCCCAAGGACGATCGGCCGCCGTGCGTCTACCGCGGCTTCTGCGTCTATGGCTGCTCGACGAACGCCAAGAGCTCCACCCTCGTGACGTACATCCCGAAGGCGATCCGGGCGGGGGCCGAGGTCCGCGCCGGCTGCATGGCCACCCGGGTCAACCTCGGCCCGGACGGGATGGCGGCCAGCGTCAGCTATCGGCGCACGCTGGTCGATGGGTCGCGCGTCGACGAGGAACAGGCCGCAGGGTTGGTCATCCTCAGCTGCTACTCGATCGAGACGCCGCGGCTCCTCTTCAACTCGGCCGGCACCGGCTCGCCCGATGGACTGCTGAACTCATCCGGGCTGGTCGGGCGGGGGCTGATGGTCCATCCCTCGCCGATCGTCTTCGGCCGTTTCCCGGAGCTCGTCTACCAGTACAAGGGACCACCCACCCTCGCGCTGACGCAGGATTTCTACGAGACCGACGTCTCGCGGGGATACGCCCGGGGCTTCACGATCGAGCCGATCGGGCCGTTGCCGATAGCCTTCGCCCGGGCGGCGCAGGCGGGCCTCGGGTTATGGGGCAGCGAGCTGCGCGAGCTCATGCTCGACTACGACCATTACGCCGGTTGGGGGATCGTCGGCGAGTGCCTCCCGTCCGATGCGAACACCGTGACGCTCGATCCTGAGGAAAGGGACGCTGACGGCCTGCCGGTGGCGCGGGTGACCTTCGCCTGGGGCGAGAATGACCGCGCGTTGCAGGCCGCCGGCGTGACCCGCAGCCGGGAGATCGCTGATGCAGCCGGCGCCGAGGTCACCTGGATGGCCGACGACACGGCACATCTGATGGGCGCCTGCCGGATGGGCTCGAACCGGGCCACTAGCGTGGTCGATCGGTGGTGCCGGTCATGGGACGTGCCCAACCTGTTCGTCTGCGACGGCTCGGTCTTCGTGACCAGCGGCGCCGTGAACCCGAGCCTCACGATCCAGGCGATCGCGGCGCGAACCGCGCATTACATCGTGGCCAAGGCCGGCAACGGGTCGCCACGAGACTGGAGCCGAGATGGCACCGGTGGGCCAAGATAGGATCCTACGGGATGAAGGAGGAACGCAATGGCGCACATCGCACGGACCATCGAGATCGCCCGGCCGCCCGAGGAGATCTTCGACTACATCACCGATCTTGACCGGCTCACCGAGTGGGCGACGATGGTCAAGGAGACGCGGGATCTTGGCGATCGGCCGATCAAGCAGGGCACGACCTTCTCCCAGACGATCAAGGCGGCGGGAAGCGTGGACATCGACTGCGACTGGCACGTCAAGCAGCTCCAGCGGCCGCGCCACGTCCACTACGAGGCGACCGCGCCAGACGGCGGCCAGATGCAGATGAGCCAGACCATCATGCCGCTCGATGGCGGGCGCAGCAGGGTCGAGATCGACCTCGACTACGAGGTGCCCGGCGGCATCCTCGGCCAGATCGCCGACAAGCTCGTCTTCGAGGGTCAGAACGAGAAGGAAGCCGACACGTCCCTGGAGAACCTGAAGCGTATCCTGGAGGATGCCGTGTCGGACACGCCCGAGCACTGACCGGCCTCCCGCGTGGCCGATCCGCCCACGGGCCTGTACCTCGCGCACAGCATGAGATGAGGGCGCCGGCTTGCGCCGGCGCCTCACGGGGTGGTTACGATCGGGCGCGTGGGGTAGCGCGCGCGCGACGAATGACGAGGGTGGCGCCAGCAGCCGCCATCAGCGTGCCGAGACCGAACAGTGTCAGCGGGGATTCCCCCACCCGTCGTCGGCGGGCTCATGGCCGCATCGGGTATCGCCGCCTCGCTGGGCTGAGCGATCACCGGGCAGTTGATAATAGCCTTGGAGGGCTTCAGGCCGGCCACGAAGTCATTCGGGTTTTCGACTCCCACGGGGTGCGTTGGTGACGAGGCCGTCGGCAACCAGCTGCTCCAGATCTTCAAAGCTCGTTATCCGCCGTCGCTCCCCCGGCCTCGATGGCCGCCGGAGTCCACACATTAATGTGCGCATCCCACATCGGGCTGTAGTTGTTGTCTTCCTGGTTGTCGTTATCCGGATCCAGCGGGAACGTGTTGATCGGCGCGAGCGCATCGAGGATGGTTGAGTTGAGGCCCTGGCGTTCCGGGTTATCAACTCCTGTCTCTCCGTTGCCTGTCGGCGAGAAACCTAACAGGGCCGATTCGTCCGTCTGGGAATGACAACCCCATTTGGCCCCACCGTGATCAGCGGGTTGCAGTCAACGTCGCAACACGGACAGTGGTCCGAGGAGTGTAACCATGCGGTCGGCGGGGCTGTCCCAGCCGCGACCTTCCGTGGGCGCTGGTTCAGCTCGGCTTGCACGAGGGCGACGTCGGCGTCGGTGTGAACGGACAGGTCGGTGGACTTGGGGAAGTAGGCACGCAGCAGGCCGTTCGTGTTCTCGTTGGTTGGCCGCTGCCCAGGGGGAAATAGATGCCCGTCGTGCCGAGGGCCGCGGCGATCTCGCCATGGCGGGCCATATGGGTGCCCTGGCCCCCAGGTGAGGGTCCGCCGCAGGTGCGGCGGTAGGCCGGCCAGGGCGGCCACGACGGTGTCGCGCACGGTCGCGGAGTCGTGTCTGGTGCCCTCCAGGTGGCCCAGCAGCGTGAACCTCGTGGTGCGCTCGACCATGGTGACGATCGCCGAAGCGTTGCCGGCGCCCACGATCAGGTCGCCCTTCCAGTGGCCGGGCTGCTCACGCCCGAGCGCCTCGGCGGGTCGTTCGTGGATCAGCGTCATGCCCGTGACCGGGCCGGCGCGTCGCGCCCGGGCATGCCGGCGCGCCAGGCGGTGACGGCGCCGAAGCCGCAGGACCCGTCCGGGAAGCTCGCGGGGCAGGCCGCCGAGGTCCGGCCGGTAGACGGCTTGGTAGATCGTCTCCGCGCACAGCCAGCGCTCTGGCTGGCCGGGGAACTCGTGGCGCAGCCGGCGGGCGACCCGCTCCGGGCTCCAGCGTGCCTGGAGCGTGCCGGAGACCCAGTCGCGCAGCTCGGCATCCCGGGCCAGGCGGCTGGGCCGGCGGAGGCGGCGACGCCCGAGCGCGCGCCGGTGCGCCTCGAACGGCCCGTAGCGGCCGCTGGCGTCGGCGCCGCGCGCGAGCTCGCGGCTGACGGTCGAGGGCGACCTGCCCATCAGAGCCGCGATCTCGCGCATCGTGTGCCCCTCCCGGCGCAGGTCGGCCAGGCGGACGCGCTCGTCCTCGGACAGGTAGCGGGCTGAGTACTGCTTCACGGGGACGCTGGTGACAGTGATCACGGGCGCCAAGTTCAGCACGCGGCCGCCGGACGCGAGCCTGCGCCCGTTGCGCCACCGCTTGCCCGTGCGCGGGTTGATGCCGACCATGCGGCACGCCCTGGCCGAGGGGACGCCTTCGGCGATCAGCCTCGCGAACGCCTCACGCTTCGCATGGTCGGGACTCGGCCCTCGACGACCCATCGCAACTCCCCAGGCTCATGGGTGTTGCGACGCTCGCCAGAATCCGCCCAGCGGCCCGAGGGTCACTATCCGGACCGCGACGGCAAGTTCATCGTCCTCGTGCCCGCGGTCGTCGTGGAGCCGCTCGCCTGAGCTCAGTTGGTCAGTCCACCTCGAATAGTGCTCGGCTGCCGCGCCGGCACGGTCGAGGGTCCGGATGCGCGGTATGAGCGCAGCGCCCAGGAGGGCGAGCTTGACCGCGCTGCCAGCCGTGAACGCGAGCGGGATCGAGACGATCCCGACGCCCGGCGCGAGGCCTCAGCCGACGAGCAGGGTGACGACGAACCCGGCCAACGAGGCGAGCACCGCCAGCAGCGTATTACGCGTCGCGTAGACGGCTCGGGCGAGGAGGTGGCCGAGGCCTTCGAACGGCACCGACAGCGCGAAGGCGCCGAGCACGAGGGAGGTTCGGGCGACATCGTCGGCATCGAATTCGCCACCGCCCAGAAGCACCCTGATCGCGAAGCCGCCGACGAGGAAGAGACCGCCGGCGGCAGCGATCGAGAGCACCGCGATCGTCACGAGGTTCGTGCCGAGGATCCCAGTGAACCGTCGGCGGTCACCGGCGGCATAGGCCGCGGCGAGGGTCGGGAACGCGGCCAATGAGATCGAAACGCCGATGAGGCTGACCGGGACGCTCTGGAAGTTCCGGGCGAAGCTGACGGCGCTGACGCTGCCGACCCCGAACGTCGTCGCGAGCGAGGTGAAGAACAGGAAGGTGAGCGGTTCGATCGGGTGGCTCGCCATCTTCGGAGCATGAGCCGGATGAACTCGCGGATCGCCTTCGTCCGGACAGCGAGTCGCGGCCGGCGTGGGAAACTCGTTCGGAGGATGCCGACGATACGGATGCCGAGGTGGAGGAGCGAGCCGAGGACCGCCCCGACCGCCGGGCCGAAGATGCCGAGGCTGCCACTCAGCCCGACCGTCCCGATTACGATGCCGAGGTTGTAGAGGAGTGGCGCGAGCCCCGTAGAAGAGGAAGCGCTGCTCGGCCACGAGAACCTCGCCAAGGGCGATCGACGCGGCGAAGATGACCGGCGTGATGCACATGACTCGGAAGAGCGAGACGTACAGCTCGCGCTGAGCGGCGTCGAAGCCCGGCGCGATGAACCCCGCCGTCTGCGGCGCGACCACGAACAGCACCGCGGCCACGGCCCCCATGACGAGGACCGCACCGGTCAGGACGGTCCGACCGAAGTCCTGGGCGGCCGTCAGATCCTCGCGTCGGAGGGCCGCGAAGATCGGGATGAACGGGGCCGCGAGTCCGCTCGCGATGACCACGTCGAGGGCGAGCTCGGGCACACGAACGCGGCGTTGTATGCATCGAGCTCGCTGCCTGCGCCGAACGTGCGGGCGAATATCCGGTCGCGGATGAGGCCCATGGCGTAGCTGCCGAAGGTGAGGGCCGACAGAAGGATCGCGCCCGTCGGCAGGAAGCGGCCAAGAAGCCGCTGCAGCATCGCCACGCCGCGTCCGGCCGGACCGAGCCGATCGAGCACCAGCACCCCTCTTCGTGCAACGGCCGAGACCGGCCCGTCTCCCGTTGACGGATGAGAAGGGTACGCCGCGACGGAACGGCGGTCAGGCCGGCGTGGGTCCAGCCGGTCGGCCGCCCTCGACGGTCTCGTCTTCCGTCGTGCGCTCGAACGGCTCGGGCTTGTGCTCCGCGGCCGGTCCGATCTCGGCTGCGCTCGCGGTCGCGCCCGCGACGGCCCCCGCGGCACCGCCCACGACGAGTCCGATGGGGCCGCCAAGCACGGTCCCGATGAGCGCGCCGGCAGCCGCGCCGCCAGTCGGCGAGCCGCCCTTGTCGTCGCCGTGCGCCTCCTCCCGGGCGGCAATCGCCGTCGCGGGATCGGTGTCACCGAGACTGCCGATCCAGATGCCCTGGCGGAGGCGTGCTCGGCCGCTTCACGCCCCTCGAGGGCGCGCGAGTGTGGTGCCTTCTCGGGCGTCTCGTTTCGCTGAGAGAGGTCTCGGGGGTCGCTCACGTCGTCTCCTTCATCGGCCGTCGAGATGGTGGCGGCCGGCCATCCTGATCGTGCGGCGTCCGGGGTCGAGCCCGAGTCCATGTCCGGAGTCGGCGCGTTCCACCGGCGTTGCAGAGCCTCGTTGTCACGGTATTGTTAGCCGATGTAGCGCCTGACGCCCGCGGCCGTATCGGCTCATCAGCGACCGTCCGAAGGGAGGGATCTCAGCCAGCCATGGCCCGCGACTGATCTCGTCGCCGATGTGCGCCACAGAGAAGGGATCGTCATGCAGCTCGCCGACAGAGTCGCCGTCGTCACCGGGTCGGACTCCGGGATCGGCCAGGCGACCGCGATCGAATTCGCCATGGAGGGTGCCGACGTCGTGGTGACGTATAACGACGACCGCCGCGGCGCGGACGAGACCGCCGCCCAGGTCGAGAAGGCGGGCCTCACACCGTTCAACCAGAAGGCGATCGACGACCCGAAGGTGCTCGAGGAGCAGGTCCAGAGCATCCCGCTCAAGCGCGCGGCCGAGCCGCGCGAGATCGCCCGCCTCGCCGTCTATCTCGCCTCGGCCGATGCGGACTACGTGCATGGCGCCACGGTCTACATCGACGGTGGCCTCATGCAGAACCAGGGTCAGGGAGCATGACCAGCCCGTCGGTCGACCGGCTGCCCGGATGAGCGAGGCGCCCCCGGCCGTCATCCATGCCGGCTACACGGCGCTGTGCACGAGTCAGGACGGGTCGATCGACGGCGGTACGCGCCACGGGCTGTTCGACTTCGACACCCGCATCCTGTCGCGTCATCGCCTGACCCTCGGGGAGCTCCGGTTCGAGGTCGTCGGGACCAACCAGCCCGAGAGCGACGAGTACATCGCCGTCCTCCACGCGGCCCGGCCGGATGGCAGCCCAGAGGGCCCGGCCCTGCCGCAGGACGCCATCGAGGTCCGACTGCGGCGCCGAGTGGGCCCGGGCCTGCTCGAGGAGATCACGCTCCGCAACGACGGCGCGGTCCCCTACGCCGCGGAGCTGAGGCTCGAGCTCGACGCTGACTTCCGGGACATGCTCGAGCTCGACGCCAAAAGCATGCTCGACGATCGGATCGATCGGACGTGGGACGAGCCCGGCCAGACCCTCGAGCTCCGATACACCGCCGAGCACGAGGGCCAGAGCATCGAGCGTGGGCTTCGGGTGCTCATCGTGCGCTCGACGAGCCCTGCCCGCGCCGACTCGCTGGACGGCTTCGCGTTTCGGGTCGAGATGCCGGCTCGAGCGGCCTGGATCGCGGTCCTGCGGTACGAGTCGCTCGTCGACGGGGCGTGGCGGGGGTTGGAGTCGTTCGGGGACGACGAGCGGGAGGCGGATCGGCGAAGCTGGCGGGAGGGGCGCCTGTCGGTCGAGGGCGGCCCACGCGTCGAGTACATCGCCGAGCGTGCGATCGAGGATCTCTACGCTCTGCGCAACCAGGAGCTCGAGGCGACCATCGATCCGGCCCTGCGCGGGCCCCATGGCCGGGCCTGGATCGCGAATGCCGGCATGCCGATGTTCACCGGTTTCTTCGGACGGGATTCCCTGACTTCCGCCTGGCAGTCGAGTCTCCTCGGCCCCGAGCTGGCTCGGGGCGCACTCGCCATCGCGGCGGCGACACAGGCCACGAAGGACGACCCAATGCGGGACGCCGAGCCCGGCAAGATGGTCCACGAGATGCGACGCGGGCCACTCTCGATGCTCGACATCCGACCACAGCGTGCGTACTACGGCAGCCAGACGACGTCGGCCATGTTCCTCCTCGCCCTCAGCGAGCTATGGCACTGGACCGGCGACACCGACGCGCTGCAGGTTCACCGGGACGCCGCGCTCCGAACGTTCGACTGGGCAGACCGCTACGGCGACCAGGACGGCGACGGCTTCCTCGAATACCGGCGCCGGGCGAAGGACGGCCTCAAGAACCAGGGCTGGAAGGACTCCGATGAGGGGATCCGCTACCCCGACGGGCGGCTCGTCGAGAACCCCATCGCCACGATCGAGGAGCAGGCCTTCCATTTCATCGCTCACGAGCGGATGGCCGAGATCCTCGTCGCGCTCGAGGAGGACGATGCGGCCGAACGAATGGTCGAAAAGGCCGACGGGCTGCGCGCGCGCTGGCACGAGGCGTTCTGGATGCCGGACGAGCGGTTCTACGCGCTCGCGCTCGATGGCGACGATCGTCAGGTGAAGTCGATCACCTCGAACCCGGGTCATGCACTCGCCGCCGGGATCGTGCCCGTCGAGCACGCCCGGGAGGTTGCCGACCGCCTGCTCGGACCGGAGCTCTTCTCGGGCTGGGGTGTCCGTACGCTCGCGCGCGACCATCCGTCCTACAACCCGTTCGCCTACCACCTTGGGACCGTCTGGCCGGTCGAGAACGCGACGTTCGCGCTCGGCTTCAAGCGGTACGGTCTCGACGAGCACGTCGAGCGGCTGGCGAGCGCGCTGTGGGAAGCTGCCGAGGCGTGCCCGGCGGGCCGGCTCCCCGAGGTGTTCGCCGGGCACGAACGCTCGGCTGTCGGCCGCCCCGTCCTCTATCCCGGCGCGAACAGCCCGCAGGCGTGGTCGGCGAGCGCGGTCCTCCAGCTCATCCAGGTCATGCTCGGCCTGTACCCGTTCGCTCCGATGAACGCCCTCGTCCTCGTCCGGCCCAGATTGCCCGAGTGGTGCCCGGAGGTGACGCTGCGGAATATCAGGGTCGGCCAGACGCGACTCGACCTTCGGTTCGAACGCCAGCCCGATGGCGCTGCCCGGCACCACGTCGAGTCGCAGGACGGCAAGATCCTCATCCTCAGCGCCGGCCCTCCGGACGACGTGGCCGGCCCCGCCGAACATCTCGCCGAAGCCCTCAAACGGGCGGTCTTCGATCATCTGCCGGGGCGACTCGGTCGAGCGGCCCGGATCGCACTCGGCGGCCGCTGAGGAGTCGTCAGCCGCGGCCGTTCAGTCGCCGGCCACGACCGTCACATCGAAGGCGTCGGCGGGGAGACCCAGCTCGGCCGCGATCCTGTGCTGCGCGCGCACTCGACATCCGATCGGGTGGGCGCCAGGGCGTTGACGCCGGGCAGCTCCTCCACCGCGATCTCGACCGCCGTGCCATCCCACCGCCAGTGGACCCGGAAGACGGGCCGCTCCCCGAGCGCGATCCGCGCCATGGCTTCCGCGGCGGTGGCTCGGTGCAGCGTCGAGAGCTCACTCCGGATCCGCTCAAGCGGGGCCTGCGGGACAGGCGCGTCGCCGGGGTCGGTATCCGTGGCCGGTTCGTGGATGTGCATCGGACTCCAGAGGTAGACGGGGGCCACGATACGGCGTGGGGGTCGAAACGCCGATTCACGATCAACACGCACCGTAGGATGCGCGGATGCTGTTCATCCTCGGCTTGATCGTTCGGGCGCTGGCCCGACTCCTCAGGGTCGGCGCCCGCGATGGCGGCGCCAAAGACCTCGAGATCCTGGTCCTCCGCCACCAGCTCCGGGTTCTCCAACGAAGGAACGGCCCGCCGAGGTTCCGGGCCGTGGACCGGGTGCTCCTCGCGATGGCGAGTCGATCGATCCCGCGCGAACGCTGGGTCTCGTTCATCGTGACGCCGGCGACGCTCCTGCGCTGGCACCGGGAGCTCGTGAGGAGAAAGTGGACGTACGGCAGGGTGGGCCGGCCCGGTCGACCACCACTCGATCCCGACGTGCGGGAGCTCATCGTCCGGCTGGCCCGCGAGAACCCGCGCTGGGGCTGCGTGCGCATGCAGGGTGAGCTGCGCAAGCTCGGGATCCGGGTGGGAGCGACGACGATCCGGAGCCTGCTCCGGAGTGCGCGCCTCGGCCCTGCGCCACGGCGGAACGGCCCCTCCTGGGCCGAGTTCCTCCAGGCGCAGGCGCATGGCATCATCGCCTGTGACTTCTTCAGCGTCGAGACCGCGTGGCTCCGGACGCTCTATGTGCTGGTCTTCATCGAGCTCGGCAGACGGCGGATCCACCTGAGCGCATCGACAGCTCACCCGGACTCGCGTGGGGGTCGAAAACCCAGATTCGATCACGCAGCGATGCCGTAGTACTAGTGGATGAGGCCGCCGAGCACGTCGCGGCGGCGAACGTCGCGAGGGCTGACGGGCAGCGGGTTCTCGGCGTCGGCCGACGGAGTCGCGAGGTCGAGGGCACGATGCGGCCGCCTGCGGTTGTAATGGTCGGCATACGTCCGCAGCGTCCGATCGAGGTGCCGCCGACCGAGGAAATCGCTTAGCTAGCAGGTCTTCCGACGTCTGAGCGTTGTGGCAGCCGACGGAGGTCGTCCCGGAATGCCGCCCGGACCACACAGCAGGTTTTCGCGAGCACGAAACCGGGGAGTGGAGCCGACACTCGCATTTTGAACCGAGGACCTGCTGTTTACGAACAAGCTGCTCGACCCGGGCACCCTCCTCATCATCGGGACGTTCGGCGAGCCCCAGGAAGAAGGCTCGATGGGACCTTCACGACCCGAGAAGGGCAGCGTTCGCAACTGGCAATCCTTTCGTGCGCAACGGGTGTGCCTGGCGCGAACACAACAAAAGCGGCAGTCCGTCTGGACTGCCGCCTTGGGACCCGATCCGAGGTCCCGCGTAGGGGGTCGTCACCCAGGGCGGGGCCCGTGACCCGTCCGGCGACATGCCCTTATCGAACTTGCCCGAGGTCTGTTTAAGGGGACCGTCAACTTGCGATCGAAAAGCCCGAAGACGAGGAGGTCGCCGGCCATCGGCCGAGGCAGCCTCTTCCTGAACAGCAGGTCCTTGGTTCAAACCCGGGTGTCGGCTCCGTTCCCTCCTTCGTCGCGAATTCGCCGGTCCTGAGCACCTCGCGGGCCAGTCCGCGAGGGTGGCCGTCACTGCGCTCGGCGACGCTCCACTCGCTTTGGCTCGGGATACTGTCCGATCATGGGTCGGTCGGCATCTGGGAGGACACTCGAGCCGACGCCGATGCCCTTCGCTCGTGCGTCGGCCGCCGCCTCGAGGGCGGCCCAGTCGGGTGCTGGGGAGCGGACCCGCTGGCGTCCCCTGGCTCATGACTGCGGCGATCGCGGCTCTCGCGATCGCGTCGGTCGCCGCGTTGAGCGACCAGCCTCGGCGGACGACGAGGTCCTCGTAGACCGTCGGGTTCGTCAAGGCCATCACCTGATCAACGGCCCAGGCGGCGGAGTGTCGGCCGCGTGCTCGTCGTGGAGGCGTCAGCAGATCGCCCACATGTGGGCGTGACGGGAGGCGTCGCGCGCCGCGACCTCGCGTTCCACGACCGGGTCGACACGGCGATTGCGCACCATGAACTCGATGTATGGCCAACCCTGGTGCCAGACAGCGCGGCCGACAAGGGTGAGCGCCCGAGCTGCCGCGCGGGTTCGGTTGGAGGACGGCGTAGCCCGCCTCCGCGAGCAGGACCGCGTTCGGCAGGCGCCGGTCGGGCAGATGGAGACTCCCGTGTTGCGGTGTCGCGTCTGAGATTGCTTGACGACGGCGGGCCGTGTGGTCCGCCGCCGTCTGTCGAGGTCCGCGTCAGCGCGGTGGGAACTGGGAGTGCCGAGCGGGCTTGGTGAGGTTCTCGGTGGGAGCCTCGTCGATGAACGCGATGACCGCGCAATTGATCGACACCCCGACCGAGCCGTAGGGAGCGGGCATGCCGGTCGCCGGTCCACGCCCGTCAGCAGGTCCGGTCGCGTCGCGGCCAGGTGAAGACCTGGACCTCGTCGATCTGGCGGGTGTGAGCCCCAGGCGAATCGCTTCGGGGTCCACAGGCCGAGCTGAGCGTCCCACAGCGGGCTGTACGCCTGAGCGTGACGCGGAGTTCGTAAACACAGGTCCTCGGTTCAAATCCGAGTGTCGGCTCCATTCCTTCACGCTCGCCATGGGGTCGGCGGTGTTCTCACGGACACCCGGAGCGAGCGTCTGACGCCCCGATTGACGCCCCGGCGGGCATTGTGGCCCCGACGCTACTCGTCCTCGGAGCCGAAGTCCTTGAACTTCAGCGTTCGGGCGTTCTCCGACACGGTCCGCTCGACCTGCTCGGGGAAGCCATCCCACCCTTGTGGTCCGCCTCGATATCGATCCGGATACGGAGGCTGGCATTCCGTCACGCCGGCGAGGTGGCCGATGACGTGCTGGGCGATCTCGGAGAACTGCGGCACGGGCCGGCGAGGGTCGCTCAGATCGACGGCGGCATGGAACCATCGAGGCCGCCCCGACTTCGGCACCGGGGCTGTTCGCCAATCTCTACTTCAGGTGCGGGGTGCTGCGTCGTGGGCAGACGGACGGCGGCTGCCTCCGGACGGCGGCTGCCTCCGCATCGAGATCGCTCCGGTGACCTCAGGCTTGACGATCAGGCTCCAACCGCCTCGATCAGGTGCGGGTGAGGCCCATTCGCATGGCGAGGTAGATGCCCAAAGGTGTGCCGTAGAAGAACGCGTGGTAGATGAACTGGGCGACCATCGGCGCTTCCTTGAACCACGGGCGACCGATCACGTCCGGGAGGATCAAGAAGTTGATGATCCACAGCAGGGTGCCAAAGATCGTCGTGGCCACGATCAGGGTCATCGCCGAGCTGCGCAGCGCGGGGACGAGCGATACGATCGCGACCGCGATCACGCCGTACAGGATGCTCAGCGCGAAGTGCGTGACGAATCCGACGGGAAGCGCGGTTCCGAGCTCGATCGTGGGGGGCATCTGACCCAAAGGGATCGAAGCGAACGCCTTGAACGGCGCAAGCAGCTCACCGCCGAGCAGTACGGATCCGATCATCTCGGCGATGAGGAACACGACGCCGGCAACGATCCCGCCGATCGCACCTTGGATAAGCATCGCTGACGTCTCGAGCGCCGGGGTTTGGTCGGCACGAGAATCCATCATCTTCTTCTCCACTCCATCGTCGTCCCGGAATCGCCCCCGGAACGAATGTGGCTTGGAGGCGCGGGTCTCGCGACCGCGGTCTGCCAGCTGGACGTTTCGTTTTCATAACAAGCCACCGTCGGGCTTCGGGAGTTCGGTGATCCGGGTCACGAGGATCGACGCGCCGCTGCGCTGGTCGATGACTTGAACGTCCCACGGCAGATCCGGCACGCCCGCTCGACGGGGGGCCAGGACGCCTCCCATGTCGCAGGCGAATCGAGCGACTTCGAGCCCTCCGATTGAGACGATCAACGGCGGATTGCCGCGAAGGTCGAGGGTGAGTGTCGCCGGCAGCCGCGAATCCGCCGTCGTGGATCGGTGGGGGCTCGGCGTGGGCGGCGATGGACGATGATGCGCACATGGCACCTCGACACCCGCTCGCGGCCGGAGGCGACCCGGACGCCCTCGTCGACGCCGCGACCTCTGTCCTCGACGCCAATTGGATCGGATCGTCGACCGTCCCATCGCGCTCGCTCTACCCGCATCAGTGGAGCTGGGACTCGGCCTTCATCGCGGTCGGCCGCTCTTGGGGCGATGAACCGCGTGCCCGGCAGGAGCCTCGCTCAAATCCCACCACTCGGGGGGACACTCCTGCTCTCCATTTTCGAGACATCAAGCCTACTGACACGACTGCCGTCGTCAACTTCCGGCGCGCCTATCCAGCTACATCGAGAAGTTCGAACGTGGATTGACACAAGCCGAGTTCGACGACCCAAGGTTCGCCTATCGGCTCTTGTTTACGCGCCGGACGGCCAATAGGAAAGGACAGTCAGACCGAGCTATCGAGTTCGTGAAGCCCGGCGACCCTGGGTCCGAAGAG
>JBBSGR010000027.1:0-19872 GCA_038253945.1 Gaiellales bacterium | reverse complement strand
TTCCTCTCGTCGGCTCCGCTGGATGCCATGGATTGGTGTGCCGTGCTTCCAAGCCCTCCCGGCCCGGTAGAGCTCAGCGGGCCTTCCGCCGCCCCGCCCGGGTCGGGCCGTGCGGCCGGTCGGGATCACCCAACCGTCCTCCACAAGGGCGCGCGTATCGCCGCCGTCGGCCACGGCGGGCAAGTGCTTCTGTCGCAGACGACCCGTTCGCTCGTGGACGCGAACGTCCGCGACCTGGGCGTGCACCGCCTCAAGGATCTGAGCGCGCCGGAGCGCATCTACCAGCTCGAGATCGAAGGGCTCCGGTGCGACTTCCCGCTCCTGAAGACGATCGAGGCGGGCATGAAGAACCTGCCGGCTCCGCGCACGTCGTTCGTCGGCCGCGTGTCGGAGCTCGACGAGATCGACCGGCTGCTCCAGGATCCCGGCTGCCGCCTACTCACGCTCGTCTTTTGCCATGACGACGGGCCATGGGCGTACTTGCGTCTGGCTGGACAACTGAGAGTGCCTATTTGCAGGCGCTTTGCAAGGGGGAATCGAACCAGCGACCCCCCGGCGTGACAGGCCGCGCAAGGGCCGCCACGATCCTTCACGCGAACACCCCGGAAGAGCAGAAATAGCGGGATTTTGGCGAAGCGTCGAGCGCTGGCCTCAACCGTGCGTAACGCAATTGCCAGATCGTCCCGCCCCATCGTGGCCCCATCGCCGGGTCGCCGGGCCGGGTCGCCGGTAGAGACAACTGCAGGTGGGGGGACGCCGGGCCCGGCGGCGTCCTCCTAAGACAGGCGCCCGAGGAGTTCGATTGGCGGGAACTCCGAACTAGACTCCTATTTTCGATCGATGATCAGGTATCACGGCGAGTCGGTGGTGGGGCGTGCGCAGCCGCATCGTTACACGGAGTCTGGTGCGAAGGGCCGGCCGAGCAACCCATGAGATATCAGCAACGAGCATGGTGTGCGGTACACGTCGGATCGCTCACGCTCGAATCTCGAAGAGCCTGCACGATCTAAGGTTCGCGCGTGGAGAGCGAACTCGTGGTGCGCAACGCGGGCCCCAGCCTACGTTGCCACGTTCGGCGGTACGCTGGGTATGCCGTGCGGACGGCGGAGCCGACGAGGCAGCGCGAGCCGCCGTCGACCGACGTCGTTCTGATCTTCGGGCTCGGCCCGGAGCTGAGACTTGTCGACCAAGCGGATCCCATGCGGCCGGCGATGCGGCTCGGATCGTTCGCCGCAGGCCTCGACGATACGTGCGCGGTGATCGAGCACGACGGCGAGATGCGCGGCGTGCAAGTCGACCTGACGCCGCTGGCGGCTCGCATGATCTTCCGGATACCAATGCAGGCGCTCGCACGCCAGGTGGTGCCGCTCGAGGATCTGCTCGGCAGAGAGGCGCAACGGCTCGAGGACCGCCTGCTCGACTCTGGTACGTGGAGCGAGCGCTTCAACCTGATCGAGTCCGCGCTCGGGAAGCGGCTTTCGACGGCCGAGCCTCCTCCGCCGGACATCGACTGGGCCTGGCGCCGCGTGACGAGCGCGCGCGGCAGAGTCCGGATCGCTGACCTGGCAGCCGAGCTCGGCTGCAGCCGCAAGCACCTTGCGACGAGGTTCCGTGAGCATGTCGGCATACCACCGAAGCTGTTGGCGCGCCTGCTCCGCTTAAGCCACGCGATCGAGCTGATGCTCTCCTCCCCGCGGGCGACTCTCGCCGAAGTCGCCGCCGCCTGCGGCTACTACGACCAAGCCCATCTCGACCGCGACTTCCGTGAATTCGCAGCAACGACGCCGACGGCGTACGCCGCCGACCCACGGGAGCCGGTTACGTTCGTCCAAGACACCGCCGCGGCCGCGTCGTAGTCTGGATCTGTCCAACAAGGAGGACGAGATGGCCGAACAGGGGCCGAACATCTATCCGTTCATGCGCTTCGCCGACGCGGACGCCGCCCTCGAGTGGCTCTCGCGAGCGTTCGGGTTCAACGAGCTCGTCGCCTACCGCAACGACGAGGGCGTCATCAACCATGCCGAGATGTCGCTCGGCCCGGGCATCGTCATGTTCGGACCGGGCGATCCGGCGTCGCAGGGCGTCTACGTCGCAGTCGAGGACGCAGACGCGCACTACGAGCAGGCAAAGGCGGCTGGGGCTGAGATCACGCGAGAGATCGAGGATACGGACTACGGCTCGCGTGAATACACGGCGCGCGATCTCGAAGGGCACGTGTGGAGCTTCGGCACGTACCGGCCGAAGGCAGGCATGTAATGGGTCTGAGGCACCACTGATGGTTTCCCGCAAACAGGCGCGACGACTCGCGCTCGCCTTGCCCGAGGCGGTCGAGCACGGCCGGCCTTCCTTCCGCGTCGCCAACAGGATCTTCGCTATCCAGCGGGACGACGACCACATGAACGTAATGCTCGATGAAGGCGGCATCCTCACCGCAGTCCACCGTGTGCCCGAAACGTTTGAGGGGGTGTGGTGGGGCAAGCGGTTCGCCGCGGTTCGCGTGGATCTCCGACGCGTCGACGCAGAGGCGCTTGCGAACCTTCTCGAGGAGGCCTGGGAGGTGAAGGCCCCAAAGCGTCTCCTCCTACGGTTGAATCAGGAGCTCGCTAGGCCCCAATCCGCACTTCGTCAGGTGGAGCGAGGCGGACTCGAATCGGATCTCTCGCTCGAGCGGTCTCGGGCGGGCTTGAACGTGCAAGAACGGCCCCGCACCGTCGAGGGCCGGCCACGGCTGCGGGCGGGCTCGGGCACGAGCTTGAGTTCGCCGGCACGCGTCTCGAGCTCTATCACCAGGCCCAGTAGGTCGCCGAGGTCGAGTCTCATCTCGTGTTCCCGGTAGCGTCCGATCCGACGATGGGATCGGCTCGTGCGGGACCGTTCGAGTCCGACGAAGGGAGATGAGATGCCTGAACAGAAGATCGGAAACCGCGAGGAATGGCAGGCGGCCCGGGATGAGCTCGCTAAGCTCGAGGCCGAGCAGGCGAAGCGGAACGAGGAGATCAAGAGAAGGCGTCTCGATCTCCCCTGGGTCCCGGTCGAGAAGGAGTACGAGTTCGACACCGACGACGGCAGGAGGACCCTCGCCGAGCTATTCGACGGGCGCTCGCAGCTGCTTGCCTACAACATCATGTTCGGCCCCGACTACACACTCGGCGCTTGCCCCGGCTGCACCAGCTTGGGCGACGGGCTCGACGGGTCGCTCGTCCACCTGAACCATCGCGACGTGACGCTGCTCTGCTTCTCGCGGGCGCCGATCGAGCGGCTGACCGCCTACAAGCGGCGGATGGGCTGGCAGTTCCCCTACGTCTCCACCTACAACACCGACTTCGCCTTCGACTTCGGCCTTGCGATGACCGAGGAGCAGGCGCAGCAGGTTCCCGAGGTCAAGGAGATGATCGACGCCCCGCCCGACTGGCTCCAGGAGTGGTCAGACCAGATCGGGGCCGAGCTCAAGGACGGGCTGCGCGAGGGCCCGGGCTGGATCGCCTTCGCGCGCGAGAACGGGACCGTCTACCACACCTACACAGTGATGGCGCCCGACCCGTTCGTCGCCCCGTACTACAGCTTCCTGCTCGAGCGAACACCGAAAACCCAACCCGCCGAGCCCCGCACCTGGCGGAAGGACGAGTACCCGGACTGACGCCGATCTAGCGCTCGGCGTCCATCTCGGGGATCCGCGGGCCGACGACGATGACGTCGGTGGTCGGGCCGGACGGCGTGCTGTGAGCCTCGGGCCCGAATAGCTGCTCGAAGCCGCCAGGTGTACACGCCAGTAGATAGCGCGCTGACCGGTGGAGCGGCGGTCCGGGCCAGCCGGGCCTTACGAGATGTGGGCAGCCCCGCCTGATCAGCTCGGCGTACCGACGGATGCCGGCGAGCGGCATGCCGGACGCGCGGAGGTTGGAGCAGATCTCCAGCCACTCGAGGTCATCCTCGTCGTACACGCGGTGCCCGTTGGATTCACGGTGGGCATCGTCTACTCCGCAGGCAACATCTGCGGAGCGACGAACTGGGCCGTGTCGACACCGGAGTGACATGACCACGCGCCGGAGGTCGCGTTGTCTGAGCAGACACTGGCACGGACCCACTCGCACCTATCAACAGCGCTCGCTTTTCGCCTACCTCGCAGACGTCCTCGCCGCCAACACCCGCGGCGACCCCATCCCCTCGCTCGTCTGAGCAATCAGGCAGACGGCTGAACGCTTACCCCTCTAACGGACTCGAACCGTTGCTTGCCCGCCCGTGCTCGGTCTGATGTATCCGTCTCGTACCCGTGGCTTGTTGCCTAATTTCAGAACAGGCAACGGTCAGGAGCGTGGCGATCCGTTGGGCCGCTGATCGGTAGCTTGCGAACGCGCATTCGTCGCGGCTCGAATACGACGACCGCGCCTTCGGCGAGGTCTCGCCCGAGGGCGGGAAGGTTGGCGGAGAGGAGCAAGCCCGGGACATTCCTCCGAAATCTGTCATCACCCGTTCATCTACGGCGCCCATAGTCAGAGATCGATTCACCATGACCTCGTTCCGCCACAAGATGCGCACCTACGACTTCTTGCCGCCAGTCGGCAACGACGCGACGATGCTGCGCCTCTCGATCCTCCTCGCACTCGTGCTGACCGTGGCGCTGTTTGTCGCGGCGTGCGGATCCGGCCCGACTCAAACGGCCAAGAAGCTCACCTTCACGAGGGGGTACTTCAATGCGAAGAACTTCGTCGATCCGAGGGTTGGATCCAACAAGTGGCTGCCGCTCAAGCCGGGCACACAATGGGTTCGCGATGGCACGACATTGGTGGGCAACCGCGAGGTGCCACACAAGGTGCTTAGCACCGTGACCGATGTGATCCGAATGATCAACGGCGTGAAGACCGTGGCGGTCTTTGATCACTCGGTCGACTCGGGGCAGGTCGGGCAGCAGTCCCTCGACTATTTCGCCCAGGACAAGAGCGGGAACGTCTGGGATGTCGGTGCCGCAACCGAGCAATACGAGGCAGGTCAGTTCGTCACAGTCGATGAAGCCTGGATAGCCGGCGTGGACGGTGCGAAGCCGGGCATCTTGATGCCCGCCAACCCGACGTCCAACACGCCGCCGTGGTCGATCGCTCAGCCGCCGCACGAGGCTGGCGACGCGGCCGCGTTCCAGAGGATGCAAAAGCGCGAGTGCGTGCCCTTCGGATGCTTCGACAACGTGCTGGTGATCGAGGAAGGCAAGCGATCGGCCCTCAACAACGAGTACAAGTATTTCGCGCGCGGAGTCGGGCAGATTCGCAACGAGCCGCTCGGCTCCAGCCGCCATCAGGACATCGAGACCCTTGTCAACTTCACCAAGCTCAGTCCTGCAGGGCTCGCAGAAGCAAGCAAAGAGGCGATGCGCATCGACGCAGAAGCCGCGCGCCTGCTCCCGAAGCTGTTCGGCAAGGGAAAGGCGAGCCGAAAGTGAGTCAGTCACAGGCTGCAGCCAGTCCGCCACCGGCTCCGATGCGACTGCGCGGGGTAACAAAGGCCTACCGGACGACCAGGGAGACCACGTCGGTGCTCCGCGATCTCGATCTCGATCTCCACCGGGGAGAGATTGCTTGTCTCGTCGGCGCCTCGGGCAGCGGCAAGTCGACGCTCATCTCGGTGATCGCCGGGTTGCTTCGTGCCGATGCCGGCAGCGTGTTCATCGGCGGACAGGACGTGACTGAGCTATCCGACTCGCAACGGGCTCACTTGCGCGCAACCAAGATCGGCCTCGTGCTGCAATCCGGAAACCTCGTGCCGTTCCTCACCGCGGCGGAGAACGTCGCCCTCGCGACGCGGCTCGCGGGGACCGAGGCCACCTCCGCCCATGTCGCCTCGCTCCTCGATCAAGTCGGTCTCGCGGATCGCGCGGATCACCTGCCGCGACGGTTGTCCGGCGGCGAAGCTCAGCGGGTCGCGCTGGCGATTGCACTCGCGAACGAGCCCGATGTGCTGTTGGCCGACGAAGCAGTCGGACAGCTCGATTCCAGCACCGCCAAGGTCGTGTTACGCTCCATCGAACGGGCCTGCGAAGAGCGAGAGCTTGCTGTGCTGCTCGTCACCCATAGCGACGAGATTGCCGCGCTCGGCTCACGGAAGCTGCGCCTCAGAGACGGACAGCTGGAGACAGCATCGTGACGCTCGCGCTGCAGCATTCCACCGTTCAACGCCGCAGTCGCGGCGCCCGCGTTTTGGCGACCGACCTGCGGATGGAGTACCAGACGCCGGCTGGCCGCGTCGACGCTCTCGATGGCGTCACGATCGAGATCTCGCCTGAGAGCAGCACAGCAATCGTCGGCCCGAGCGGCTGCGGCAAGTCGACGCTGCTCGGGATACTCGGAGGCTTGGAGCTCCCGACGAGAGGCGAGGTTCGCATCGACGACCGCGTCATCTCTGCGATGCCCGACCGTCCACGCGCCCAACTGCGGCGGACGGCGTTCGGCTACGTGTTTCAGGAAGACAATCTGCAGCCGTTTCTCACGGTCTCGGAGAATGTTGCGGTTCAAGCCGTCCTCGCGGGTGTCGCTGACGACCCCGAGCGCGACCGGAGGCTGCTCGACGCGCTCGAGGTCGGATCTTTGGGCCATCGGTTCCCGGATCAGCTCTCCGGTGGGCAACGACAACGGGTCGCAGTCGCACGCGCTCTCGTCCACGGCCCGCGAGTGGTGTTGGCCGACGAGCCAACCGGCTCGCTTGACGCAGAGAGTTCCGCCAAGGTCGTCGACCTGCTGTTGCGTTTGCACAAGCAAGAGGGCACGACGCTCGTGATCGTGACCCACGACCCCGCGGTGGCCGCGCTGATGGACGCAACTGTGCAGCTGCGCGATGGGCGTTTGGCCGTCGTACAGGGACCTCGAGCATGACTCTGGCCGGCTACGTCTGGCGCGACCTCGTACGCAACCCCAGGCGCACTCTCGCCTCCTTGGTCGGCGTCGTGGTCGGAGTCGGTCTCTTCTCCGCGGTGCTGTTCTTCATCGACGGTTCGGGTGCGTCGATGACCAAGCGAGCGCTTGCCCCACTACCTCTGGACATTCAGCGCGTGTTGACGGCACCCCTCGGCGGGGGCGTTCGTCTGCAGCGAAAGCTTGGCGACGTCAGAGTGAATGCAGGCGGAACCACAACGGTAACGCTGACCGTGACCAACGAAGGTCTGTCCCCGGCCCATGAGGTTGTCGTTCGCGACCGTCCGGGCTTGCCGTTGGCCTACGTGCCTGGATCCACGTCCTTCGACGGCAAGCACGTCCCGGATGTCGGCGGCGGCAGTCCGTTCTCCCAGGGGTACGGGGGTGCCGGCCTCAACCTCGGGACCGTTACAGCCGGCGCGTCGCATCGGTTTACCTACCGGTTGAAGGCGACGCGCAATGTGCCTTCGACCACGAACCTGTCGGGCGAGGCGACGATTTCCACCCGCGAGGCAATCGTGCCGGTGCGTGCGAATGCGCCACGGCCGGCGCAACTTCCAACTCTCGCCGACAAGATTCGCCAGATCCCCGGCGTGCGCGCGGCGGATCCGTTGGCCTTCGTCGACATGGCTCCCGGCTCGATCTCGGCGCGTGGGCGGGCCGTTCCCGGGGCGGTAAAGCTCTTTTCATTCGACGCGGCGTACCAGGCTCACTATCCAACGATCAGGATGCTCTCCGGCGCGATCAAGCGTGACAGCGCCAGCATCAGCGCCGAGGCAGCACGAGCCCTCGACGTTCGGGTGGGCGACACCGTCTCGCTGAGAGTTCCCGGTCGTAGGCTGCCGCTGTCGATGAAGGTGGGCGGCATCACGGACCTGTCGCGGGCGACGCCTCTCTTCTCCAGTCGTCAGTCCACCACCCTGGAAAAGTTCATCTATGTCCCATACACGGTGGTCGTTGGTTACGGCGTCTACCACGGCAAGATCGTTCCGTCGTTCGAGCGTGCTGTCGCCGCGCGGAACTCTCAGATCAAGAGCCTGCCTCTCGAGGAGCTCGATATCCTGCTCGATCGGAAGCTCCTCAATTCCGATCCGGCGACCGCGCTCGCACAGACCAAGAAGACAGCAGGAGCGATTGCGAGCGTGGCGCGGGAGCAGGACTTCCTGATCGACAACGCCTCCAACACGCTGGCTGTCGCCAAGGGGGACGCTGCCGTCGCAAAGCGCATGTTCGCCTTCCTTGGGCTGCCGGGCGCGATTCTCGCTGCAGTCCTCACGTTGTATGCGGGGATCCTGCTGGCCGAAGCGCAGCGCCGTGAGAGTGCGTTGTTGCGCGTTCGGGGCGCCGATCGACGTCACCTGATGACCCTGCTCGGCATCCGCACCGCCGCCGTTGCTGGGCTCGGTTCGCTTCTGGGCGTCACGCTGGGATTCGTCTCGGTACTCCTCGTGCTCGGCCACCCTGTCCTGTTCGCAGCGTCCACGGGCGCCCTGTTGCAATCCGCGACGATCGGTGTGGTCGGTGGGATCGTCGTGACCGCTCTCGCCCTTTACCTGCCGGGCAGGCGCCTGATCCGGCAGGAGATCAACCAGGAGCTCTCTTCGGGCTCGCGACGTTCCGCTCCCGCGTTGCGCTTGCTCTCCTTGGAGCTCTTGCTCGTCGGCGGTGCCGTCGCCGCTCACATCGTTGCGCTGAGGCTGGGCGCCTTCGACGTACCCGCCGGCTCTGTCTATGAGGGTCGGTCGATCTCCCTGCCGTTGAAGCTTCTGCTCTCACCGGTCGTCGCCTGGATCGCGGGCACCCTGCTGCTCGCGCATCTCATTCACCACATAACCGCGCGTGCGACGTCCTGGAGCAAGCCTCGCTTTGGACGACTGCTTGTCGGCGTGCTGCTGCGGAGCATCACCCGCAGGCTCGGGCCATTGACCGGCGGCGTCATCACCGCCGGTCTGGTGGTTGGCCTCGGCACCACACTCGCCTGCTTCGCCGCGAGCTATGACAAGGCCAAGGTTGCCGACTCACGTTTTCTGGTCGGCTCCGACATCCGGCTGACCCCCAATCCCACCAGCAGCGCGCCTCATCCCGCCGCGTTGGCCACGACGTTTCGCGTCCCCGGCACCCGCGGCGCGACGGGGGTCGTGTACTCAGCTCAGAACGCTGTCCTAACCAGCGCGTTCAACGAGGACGTCGCCACCCTTGCCGCAATCGACCCTCAGACCTACGGCAGGGTCGCCGCCGTTCAGGACTCGATCTTTGCCAACGCGTCAACACGTCGGATGCTGACGATTCTGCAGCACAAGCCCGACGGGCTCCTGGTGAACGCCGTGCTGGCGAAGGGGCTGAAGATCAAGGTCGGTGATTCCGTGCACGTCTTGCTGGGGCGCGGCACGAATCAGCAGAAGCGCACCTCCATGAAGGCGGTCGGATTCTTCACGCAGTTCCCGGGCGCACCGAAGGCAACCGACATGGTCGCGAACTTCAACTTCTACACGCACACGACTGGGCTCGCCCAGGCTGACTATTACCTCGTTTCAGCTTCTGACCGCAGCCGCTCGGGGCTCGTCCGCGCCGCCCGATCGCTCTCCGCCCTGCCGCACTTCACGCGCCGCTTCAGCGTGCAGACATCAGCAACTGCTCTGGACAAAGACCAGTCGAGCCTGACCGCGCTCAACGTGCGCGGGCTGCTGCACCTCGATTCGTTCTACACGTTCCTGATGGCGGCGACGGCAACCGCGATGTTCGTCTTTGGACTGCTGCTGCAACGTCGTCGTGAATATGTGACCTTGCGCGCTCAGGGACTCCAAAGTTGGGAGGTTCGGCGGCTTGTCCTGGCGGAAGCCGGCATTTCGGCCACACTCGGCACGGCCATAGGCTTGCTGATCGGAGTCGGTATGGCAGCCCAGTTCGTCCATGTGCTGCGACCGATCTTCACGCTACCTCCGACACTCACCGTGCCACCCTCGCAACTGGCGATCCTCGGAACGCTCGTGCTCGGCGCGGCTGTCCTCTCGTCAACGGCAGCGGCACTGTTGATCAGCCGGCTGAAGCCCACTGAGCTCTTGCGAGAAGCGTGATCGACCCGCTCATTCCCCCTGAGCGAACTGGCTGGGCCGTCCACCGGGGCGTGCTCGGCTTGATCGAGCTCTCGCTCGGCAACTACGAGGCACGCCGTCGAATGGCTCGCTCCGGCCACTGACAGCCTGCTCGAGTCCGGTATCGGCGAGCTCTCGATCTACCCCGTGCTGCAGAACGAGCTCGACGCGCTGGTAGCGCTCGGCCGCCTCGAGCGGGCCGAGCTGATCGTCACGCACCTGGAGCGGCTGGCGGCCGCCACGGGCCGCTCCTGGACGCAGGCGATCGCGGCGCGCGGACGCGCGCTCCTGCTTGCGCCCGGCGGCGACTTCGGCACGATCGAGCGGCGGGCCAAGCAGAAGCGCGCAAGCCGCGAGGCCCTCGAGCAGGCACTCGAGCTGCCCGAGCGCCTGCCCGCGCCGCTCTGGGCGGAGAAGGCGCGCGGCTAGCTGCGCCGGCTCGGCCTGCGCAGCGCGCCCGCCGACCTGATCGCGACCGAGACGCGCATCGCCGGGCTGGCCGCCGAAGGGTTGACGAATCCCGAGATCGCCGCCGCCGCGTTCGTCAGTCGCAAGACGGTGGAGGCGAACCTCTCCAAGATCTACCGCAAGCTCGGCGTTCGCTCTCGCGTCGAGCTTGCGCGGCGGCTCGTGGCGCTCGAACGGGACTAGGCCGAGGCGGCGAGAGCGGTGGCGAGTTGCTCGCGGGAGTTGATTGCGAGCTTGCGGTAGACGCTGCGGAGGTGATACTCGATCGTCTTCGGGCTGAGGAAGACGGCGGCGGCCGCCTCGCGCGTCGTCTTGCCCTGCGCGAGAAGAAGCGCGATCTGCAGCTCCTGGGGCGTCAGCTCGTCGAGCGTCGTGACGTCGCGGCGGCGCGCCCTCTCGCCGGTTGCCAAGAGCTCGGCGCCGGCGAGATCCGCCCACGGCTCGGCGCCGAGCCGGTCGAACGCCTCGTGCGCGGCCCGAAGCTGCTCGCGCGCACGCACGCGCTGGCGCGCGCGCCGAAGCCGCGCCCCGTAGGCGAGCTGCGTCCGGGCCTTCTCGAACACATCCGGTGTCCGCCGGTGGTGGCCGAGGGCCTCTTCGAAGCACGCGTCGAGGTCGTCCTCGCCCGCCAACAGCCCGCGGCAGCGCGCGGCGCGGGCGAGCGCCCACGGCTGGCCCTTGGCCCGCGCCGCTGCGTCGTGCGGCTCGGCGGCTTCGGCCGCCTCCCCGCGCCGCCCGAGCCGCAGGTAGGCCTCGACGAGCTCCGGCGCCGGTGAAAGGTCGACGTCTGCGATGCCGAGAGACCGCAGCATGGCGGATTGCTCCAAGTAGTGCTCGACCGCCTCGCCGGGGCGCCCGAGGCCGAGCTCGAGGTCCCCGAGCGCCTGGATCGCCCAGACGCCGTAGAGCCCGACGCCGAGCTCCTCGCACAAGAGGCTCGCCTCCTCCGCGTGCCGGCGGCATGCGGCCTCTTGGCCCTCTCGCGCCTCGAGCCACGCGAGCCCGGCAAGCGCGGCGGCGAGCTCGGTCCGCTGACCCGTCTCCCGAGCGAGCCGGATCGCCTCGTCGTAGCTCGCCTCGGCGGCGGGCCACTGATCGGTCGTTGCCTGGTCGCGCGCGAGGTAATGAAGGAGCGACGGTAGAACGCCGACGGCCGCCTGGCTGCGCGCGCGCTCGAAGGCGTGCCCGATCAGCCCACGCCCGGCTTCGGCCTCGCGGAGCCAGATCGGACCGAGCGCCACCCATGCGAGCAGCCCGGGGTCGTCGCGCAGCTCGTCCGACCGCTCGAGAATCTCGACTGCGCGCCGCGCCGCGGCCGCGCCGGCCTCGCCTTTGCCCTCCGCGACCAGAGCCATGCCGTGCGCCATGGAGGCGAAGAAGCTCGCACGCCGCGAGTCCTGGCCGTCCGCGAGTGCCACGGCTCGCGCTGCGGCTGAGATCATCGCCGGTGTGTCGCCGGAGTAGAAGCAGCCGAGCACCGCCTGGGCGAGCATCACGACCGCGAGCTCTCGATCGGTCTCGGCGATCTGCTCTGCCGCGGCCACAATCAGCGGGTACCCGTCCATCACCGGCCCCCGGCGCATAGCCACCTGGCCGCGGAGGTAGTCGATGCGGGCGGTGAGCGCGGGCACGGCGGCGTGTAGCTGAGCCTCGTCGAGCAGCGAGAGCGTGCGGCGGGCGTCGCCGGCCAGCCACGCTGCGTCGGCCGCCGCGAAGAGCAGGGAGCCGCTCGCTTCGTCCGAGGGCGTCAGCCGGCCTGCCCGCTCGAACGCGGCTGCGGCGACGGCATACGCGCTCCGCTCGCGGGCTCGTTCCCCGGCCTGCTCGAGCGCGCGAGAAGCCTCCTGGCTCGGGCCAACGCTTGCCACCGCGAGGTGCCAGGCGCGCCTGTCGACGTCCCGATCCGGAAGCGCCGAGGCGAGCGCCGCGTGCGCCGCCCTGCGCTCGTGCCCGGGCGCTTCCGCGTACACCGACGAGCGGGCGAGCGGATGCACGAAGTCGACGCTCCCGTCCGCGAGGCGGACGAGCCCCGCCTCCTCGGCCGGCGCCAGGTCGCCGACCTCGAGCCCGAGAGCAGACGCGGCGCGCGCGAGCACCGTCAGGTTGCCGCCGTCGCCTGCGGCCGCGAGTACGAGCATGCGGCGAGTCGGGTCCGCGAGCCGCTCGAAGCGGCGCACGAATGCCGCCGAGATCCTCGTCGAGATGGGGACCGGCACATCGCCAGGCAGGGCCACGAGCCGAGCGGCCTCGGCTGTGAGCTCGAGCAGGGCGAGCGGATTTCCGCCGGTGGCGCGGTACAAGCGCTCGGTCGCGTCGGCGTGGACGTCTGCCAGCTCGAGCAGCTCCGCCGCGTCGGAGCGGTCGAGTCCGGCGACGCGGAGCACTCGGAGGTCCGCGCCATCGAGCAGCGACGCCTCGCCTTCTCGCACCGCGAGCACGAGCGCGATCGGGTCCGCGATCAGCCGTCGGGCCGCGAACAGGAGCGCCTCCGCCGTCGAGCCGTCCAGCAGGTGCGCGTCGTCGACGAGAAGTGCGAGCGGAGCCTCCTCCGCGTAGGCGGAGAGCAGGCTGAGGGTGGCGGCGCCGATCGCGAACCGGTCCCGCGCCGTTGCCGGCCCAAGGGCGAGCGCACCTGCGAGCGCGGACGCCTGCGGCGCGGGGATTCGGTCGAAAGCCGCCAGCGCCGGCCGCAGGAGCTCGGCCAGTCCCGCGAACGGAACTTCCGCCTCCGACTCGATCCCCCGCGCGCGAAGCACGCGCATGCCCTCCGCGCGGCCGGCCGCATACTCGAGCAGCGCGGTCTTGCCGATCCCAGGCTCGCCGACCAGAGCGAGCACGCCGCTGCGGCCGTCGCGCGCCTCCGCGAGGAGGCGATCGAGAGCCAGTCGCTCCTCTTCGCGACCGAGCAGCATGGGTCGATTCTGCCGAGTGGCCTCCCCTGATGCGAGCCACCTCGCGCTCTGTCGGAACAAGGTGCCTCCACGGACGCGATCGGCGGTGCCTCCGTCCTACGGTGGAGCCGCTCTCGACCCCTGCTGAAGGAGGAACCATGAAAGCTCGACTCGTACTGCTCGCCGCCGCTCTGCTCGTGGCGGCGCCCGTGACCTTAGCGAGCGGAGCTGCGCGCGAGACGCGCCCCGTTCAGATGTTCGTCGACGGCTCGACGGTGGCCGGTGCCTGGTCGACGCTCGACAGGAACGCGAGCGGGATCTCGATGACGCTCCACACGAGCGGCTTGCCGGCCGGCGACGCCGCCACGGTCTGGTGGGTCGTCTTCAACGAGCCTCAGAACTGCACGCACGGAGGGGCCGGGCTGCGTTGCGGCCCCGGCGACCTGCCGCCCTTCGGCGGCGACGGCTCCGCCGAGACCTCGGTCCTCTACGCCGCCGGGCACGTGATCGGCGGGAACGGTACGGCCAACTACGGCGGCCACCTGGCGATTGGAGACACGAGCGGTGCCGCGTTCGGCAATGGCCTGACGAACCCGCTCGGCGCGGACGTCCACCTCGTCGTTCGCGACCACGGACCGGTGATTCGGAATCTCGCCAGCGAGATGATCCACACGTTCGGCGGCGGCTGCTCGAACATGCCTCCGTTCACGGGCCCGAACGTCTGCGACGACGTCCAGTTCTCGGCCCACGAGGCCGGTTAGGGCGATGACGATGAAGCTCGCACTGTCACTCGCCGTCGCTGCACTTCTCGCCGCCGTCCTCGCCTCGAGTGCGCGCCCGGCCGGGCCTGTCTCGGCCGGCGCCGGCCGGACGAGCGTGGACTCGTGGATGCAACTCGAGCTCGAGCTGATCGCGACCCACCGCGTCAACCCGCCGCGCGCTGCTCGCGCGCTTGCGCTGCTCGCAGTTGGATGAGGCCGCGTCGCGGTCGAAGACGACGCGAGGCTCCACGCGGGCCGCGGTCGCGGGCGCGGCCGCGGAGACGCTCACGTACCTGTTCCCCGATGAGAGCGGGCGGGGGCCTCGGGGAGCGGGGCCGTTACGCCAGGGAGGCCGGCAGGGACAGCGTGGTCGACCTCGCGCTCGGGCGACAGACTGCGGAGGCGGTCGTCGCTCGGGCCCGTACGGACGGCTCGAGTGCCGTCTCCACGGTTCAGGAGCCGGCCGGCGCCGGCCTGTGGGCCCCGACACCGCCCGCGTTCGTCACCCAGCCGCTCGAGCCGCTCGCGGGCACGTGGCGGCCCTGGAATCTCAGTACGGGGTCGCAGCTCCGTCCGCCCCCGCCGCCGCGTCCCGGAAGCGTCCAGTTCGAGACGGAGTTGCGTGACGTCTACACGGCCTCGCTCGCGCTGACCGCGGAGCAGAAGGCGATCGCCCTGCACTGGGCGGACGGGGCGGGGACGGTCACGCCGCCCGGCCACTGGAACGAGATCGCGCTCAGTCTGATCCGGTCCCACGATCTCTCCGAAGCGGCCGCCGCCCACGTCCTCGCAACGTTGGACACCGCGCAGGCCGACGCTTTCATCGCCTGCTGGGACGCCAAGTACGCGTACTGGTCCGTGCGGCCGGTCACGGCGATCCGCCAGGAGCTCGACCCGACCTGGCTCCCGCTCATCCCGACGCCCCCGTTCCCCTCGTACGTCTCCGGGCACTCGACCACCTCCGGTGCAGCGTCGGAGGTGCTCGCCCACTACTTCCCGGAATCGGCGGCGCAGTTGCGGGGGATGGCGGAGGAGGCGGCGATCTCGCGCCTCTACGGCGGGATCCACTTCCAGTTCGACAACGAGGCGGGGCTGGCACTCGGCAGGAGCGTCGCGGGGGCAGCGTTCGCTGCCTCGCGCGGCGTCCCCCGCTGGCTGGGCGGCTGAGCGGCACGGAAACTCAACGGATAGGAGGCAGAACATGTCAACCCCCAGAAGATGCCGTCGCCATCGACGGCCGGGGGCCGCAGCACAGGCCTCATTCGAGGCTGCGACTCGCGCTCGCGCTCCTCGCTCTCACATTGGCCTCCGCGGCCTTCCCGACCCTTGCACAGGCGGTCGACGTGTCGCTGACGAAGGCCGATTCGCCGGACCCGGTGCCCACGGGAAGCGTCCTCACCTACACGCTGACGGCAGCAACCGCCGGCGCCGGCGCCGCAGCCGGCGTCGTCGTCACCAATTCCCTTCCAGCCGGCGTCACCTTCATGGCTGCGACCGCGAGTCAGGGAGCCTGTAGCGGCGGCGGCACGGTCAGCTGCGGCCTGGGTACGGTGGCCGCCTCCGGTTCGGCAACCGTCAAGATCGACGTCCTGGTGACGGCGGATCCGGGTGGAGGCAGGATCTCGATCACCGACTCCGCCCTCGTCACGACGACGAGCCTGGAGGGCCGTCGACCTCGACGGCTCACGGACGTGGCACGGGCGGGCCCGCGTCGCGCCCGGAATCGGGTTTGGCGGCCTCACCTGGAGGCCGCCAACCGGTCTCGAGCCATCGCCGCACCGGCGCTCGGATCCGCGGCTCGGCGCAGCTGCCGCTTCTGACCGAATTCCCACCCCTGATGCGAGCGGCCTCGCCGGCCGACAGAACTAGGTGCCCCTACGGAGGCGATGTGAGCGCTCGCGGCTCTACGGTCGGGGAGACCCGTTCCTGAGGAGGCAGAGCATGGCAACCATCGAAGAGCCCGCCGTGATCGACGGCCAGAAGCTCGAGCAGTTCGTCTTCCGCGCCGTCGACGAGGTCGGCGCCACCCTCAACACCGCGCTCGTCGTGATGGGCGACAAGCTCGGTCTGTACCGCGCCCTCGCCGGCGCGGGCGGGCTGACGGCGGTCGAGCTCGCGCGTCGCACCGGCGTGAGCGAGCGCTACGTCCGCGAGTGGCTGAACGCACAGGCGGCAGGCGGCTACGTCGACTACGACTCCGCCACCGGCAGCTACACGCTTCCGCCGGAGCAGGCCGTCGCGCTGACCGACGAAGACAGCCCCGCCTACCTGCCGGGCTTCTTCCAGATCGCCCTCGGCAGCGTTCTCGACTCGCCGCGCATCACCGAGGCGGCGCGGAGCGGCGAGGGCGTCGGCTGGCACGAGCACGGTCACGACGTCTTCGAGGGGTGCGAGCGGTTCTTCCGGCCCGGCTACAACGCCAATCTGCTTCCGTCCTGGCTGCCGGCGCTCGACGGCGTCGTCGAGAAGCTCGAGCGCGGGGCCGAGGTCGCCGACGTCGGCTGCGGACACGGCTCTTCGACGATCCTGATGGCGCAGGCGTTCCCGCGCTCGACCTTCGTCGGCTCCGACTACCACGAGGGCTCGATCGAGACGGCGCGCAGACGGGCCGAGGAGGCGGGTGTCGCCGATCGCGTCCGGTTCGAGCACGCACCGGCGGCCTCGTACCCGGGCAGGGGCTACGACCTCGTGACGATGTTCGACTGCCTGCACGACATGGGAGACCCGGTCGGCGCGGCGCGGCACGTCCGGGAGACGCTCGCGCCCGACGGAACGTGGATGATCGTCGAGCCGATGGCCGGCGACCGCGTCGAGGACAACCTCAACCCGGTCGGCCGCGCGTACTACGGCTTCTCGACGTTCCTCTGCACGCCCGCGTCCCTGTCGCAGGAGGTCGGGCTCGCGCTCGGCGCCCAGGCGGGAGAGGCGAGGATCGGCGACGTGGTGGCGGCGGGCGGGTTCACCCGCTTCCGGCGCGCGACCGAGACGCCGTTCAACCTGGTCTTCGAGGCGAGGCTGTGATGGCGTCGCAAGAAGGAGGGATCATGCCCTGGAGAGACGATCCGAGCGCGCGGCTCGAGCGGCATCGGCCGAGGAGGTGGCTTGCGACAGTATTCACTGGCACAGCTCTCCTCGTCGGGCTCGGCGGCGGATCACAGGTCGGTGCAGCACCGAGAGCGGCACCGGCGAAGCCGAAGCCGAACATCCTGCTCGTCCACGGCGCCTTCGCGGACGGGTCGAGCTGGAACGCGGTCACCGAGCGCCTCCAGAACAAGGGGTACAACGTCGTTGCCAGCCAGATCCCCCTCACCTCTCTGGCGGATGACGTCGCGACCGTTCGGCGCGACCTTCGGGTGCTCCACGGTTCGACCCTGGTAGTCGGTCATTCCTACGGCGGCGCGGTGATCACCCAGGCTGTCCAGGACGCGCCCAACGTCCTCGGCGTCGTGTACATCGCCGCGACTGCGCCGGATACCGGCGAGGCGGCGGGCGACTTCAACAAGCTCGCACCGCCGCTACCCTCCGGCGCCGACTTCACCCCGATCGACCTGCCGAACGTCGGCGCGAACAACGCGCCCTTCGTCGTGCTCGCGCGCAGCAAGTTCCGGTACGACTTCTGTCAGGACTGCCGTGCCGCGCAGGCCCGGCTTCTCGCCGCCACGGAAGCGCCGGTCAACGCCTCGGCGTTCGGCACGCCTATCACCGGCACCCCCGCGTGGAAGCAGTTTCCGGCCTGGTACCAGATCTCCACCCGCGATCACATCATCAACCCGGCTGCCCAGCGGATCCTCGCGAAGCGTATGGATCCAACGGGTGCGCACACGATTCGACTCTCGTCCGGCCACGCTTCCCTGCTCACCCACGCCGACGAGGTTGCCGGCCTCATCGAGCGGGCCGCCAGGTGACCCAGACAGCTACCGGCGATAGGATCGAACGCGTGGGCCGGAGTGACACCGGAACCGCGGCGAGGGAGCCCGACGAGAGGGGGATCGTCGAGCGCGACGGCGTCCGGATCCACTGGGAGCGCTACGGCGAGCGCGAGCCGGCGATCCTGCTCCTGCCCACGTGGTCGATTCTCCACTCGCGTCACTGGAAGGGCCAGATCGCCTACCTCGCGCGGCACTTCCGTGTCGTCACCTTCGACGGCCGCGGCAACGGGCTCTCGGACCGGCCGACCGAGCCCGAGGCGTACGACCTGTCGGAGTTCGTCGAGGACGCGGTGGCCGTCCTCGACGCCGCCGGGCTCGAGTCGGCGTGCGTCGCGGGCGTCTCCATGGGCGCCGTTCTCGCTCTGCAGCTGGCCTCGCGGCACCCGGAGCGTGTGGACGCCGCGCTCCTGATGGGCCCCTCGGTGCCGGCGCTGACGGCCCCTCCGGCCGGCCGGCCCTCGTACTCGTTCAACGACGAGCTCGACACGGACGAGGAGTGGGCGAAATACAACCGGCACTACTGGCTCCGGGACCACCGCGGCTTCCTCGAGTGGTTCTTCGGCGTGATCTTCTCCGAGCCGTACTCGACGAAGCAGATCGAGGACTCGGTCGCCTTCGGCCTCGACACGACGCCGGAAACGCTGATCTCGACACAGCTCGGGGGCTGGGGAGTCCCGGACCGGGAGGCGGCGGAAGCGCTCTGTCGCAGCGTGCGCTGCCCCGTCCTCGTGATCCAGGGATCGGAAGATCGACTCGTTCCATCCGAACGCGGAGAGCGTGTGGCCGAGCTCACGGGCGGTACGCTCGTCCGGTTCGAAGGGTCGGGGCACGCTGTACAGGCGCGCCACCCGGTCCGGGTCAACCTCCTGCTCCGCGCGCTGGTCGAGCGCGCCGCGGGCATGCCGCCTCCCGCGCGGACGTGGACGAGGGCGCTCGCGCGGCCGCAGCGCGCGCTCTATGTCTCGTCACCGATCGGCCTCGGCCACGCCTGGCGCGACGTGGCGATCGCGGACGAGCTGCGCCTTCAGGTGCCGGGCCTGGAGATCCACTGGCTCGCGCAGGAACCGGTGACGACCGTTCTCCGGAAGCGCGGCGAGACGATTCATCCGGCGAGCCGGGAGCTCGCGGGAGAGGCGGCGCACATCGACCGCGAGGCGGGCGAGCACGACCTGCACGCCTTCCAAGCGATCCGGCGGATGGACGAGATTCTCTGTGCCAACTTCATGCTCTTCAACGATGTCGTCCGCGCCGAGGAGTACGACCTCTGGATCGGAGACGAGGCCTGGGAGCTCGACTACTTCCTGCACGAGAACCCGGAGCTAAAGACCGCGCCATTCGCCTGGCTGACCGATTTCGTGGGCTTTCTGCCGATGCCCGCAGGAGGCGAGCGCGAGGCGTTCCTGACGGCCGACCTCAACGCCGAGATGATCGAGCACGTCGAGCGCTATCCGAGCGTCCGGGACCGGGCGATCTTCGTCGGAGATCCGGACGATGTCGTTCCCGGAACGTTCGGCCCGGGCCTGCCCGAGATCCGGGAGTGGGCGGAGCGTCACTACGACTTTGCGGGCTACATGCCGGGGTTCGATCCGCGGACGGTCGTGGATCGAGCCGCCCTCCGTGCCGAGCTGGGCTACGGCGACGAGCCGCTCTGCGTCGTCTCGGTCGGCGGCTCCGGCGTCGGCGCTCCCTTGCTCCGCCGCGTGATCGAGTCGCTGCCGCGTGCCCGTGAGCGTGTTCCCGGCCTGCGGACGATTGCCGTCGCGGGCCCGCGGATCGATCCGGCAAGCCTGCCGCGCGCCGACGGGCTCGAGGTGCGCGGCTACGTCCACGAGCTG
>JBBSGR010000026.1:0-23233 GCA_038253945.1 Gaiellales bacterium | reverse complement strand
GCGCTCACGCACCTCGGCCGCCGGACTCTCCACATGCAGCGCGGCTTCCATCCTCTCCTCCCTCGAACGATGACCACTGATGCGGACACCGTTCGACGGCGAGGGAGAGGTCCCTCTATCCGGCTAACAAAGTCCTACTAGTAGCCACCCGGCGCGCCTCCTGCTTCTACGGCGAGCGTCTGCCGGCGCGCGGCCATCACCTCGCGCTTGGCCGTGATCCAGTCGGCCTGGAAGTCGGTGAGTTCGAGCGGCTCGCCTGCCGTGTGCTCGTAGTCGCCCGCCCTGCTCGGGCGCCGGGCGCGGCTCGCCCAGGTGCGCCGCCGCGCGCACGCGCGCCCCCATGCCCGGGATCTCGCCGCGCTCGTCGCGGCAGAAGCGGGCGAGGATCGTCTTGACCAGCGAGGTGTGGTCGAAGACGGTGCTCGAGACCTGGCCCGCCGCCAGGAAGGGCGAGACGACGAGCGTGGGCATGCGCGGCGCGTAGCGACGCAGCCGCGGGTGGTCGTCCTGCGCCTCCGGCGGCGAGCCGTGATCGAAGAGGCCGCCGTGCTCGTTGTAGGTGATGACAAGCAGCGTCTGCGGCCAGCAGGCGCTGCGCTAGACGGGCGGCCAGCAGGTGCAGGACGAGCTTCTGCCTGGCCAGAAGGTCGGAGGGCGCATGGTCGTCGTTCGAGCCCGCGGGGCCGAAGCTGACGTCGTAGAAGTTGGCGTCGATCCAGGAGACGGGCGACAGAGTAGACGGGCGACAGGTCGCCCTCCGCCGCGCGCTGCAGGAAGCTGCGACTCGACCCCCGCGTGCAGGTGGCGGACGAAGCTTGGCAGGTCCAGGGGGCCGGCGAGTCGAGGTTGTCGCGCCGCCCGCGCGACGTGCCGGCGACAGTAGCAGCGGTTCGGCATGGTGGCGCTGCCGACCGAGCAGAACCAGCGCTCGCAGAGGCAGGACTGCTCGGCGATGCAGGCGTAGACCGCACCTCCTCGGCGGTGTGGTAGGCCATGACGACGCGGGCGAGCTGATCAGCGCGCCGCGGCGCGTCTTCATGTAGTTGCTGACGAAGCCGCCGTCGTTGTTTGCCAGCTGCTCCTTCACGCACCAGCCCGGGTGGCAGGGGTCCTGCGCCTTGACGACCGTCGTGCCCCGCGCGGGGCTGCACGGGGTAGGACTCGCCCCGCACTCGTTCGTCATCTCGGGCTTGACGCCGTCGACGGTGCGACCCTGCTCGATGAAGAGAAAGTCGAGGCATGTGATCGAAGGAGCGGTTCTCGAGCATCAAGCGCGCTCGGGTTCGAGGGGCGGCTCAGCTTCCGCCACCGGCTGATCCGGCGCGGGATGCCCTACGGGCCGCCGCTCGCAGCGGGCGCCGCCGACGATGGGGAGGAGCGTGGGCTTGTGTTCGTCAGCTTCAACGCGAGCATCTCCCGGCAGTTCGAGGCCGTTCAGCTCCAGTGGCTCAGCGATGGGAACATCTTCCATCTCGGCCACGACCAGGACTTCGTGCTCGGCAGCCCGGGCGGCACCGGGAAGATGACCGTGCAGGGCGAGCCACCGTCCCTCCTTGCACCGCAGCTGCCGTTCGTGACGACCCGCGGCGGCGAGTATCTGTTCGTGCCGGGGATCGCGGCGCTCGCGGCGATCGCCGCCGGCGTAGGGCGCTGAGCCGGTGCCGGTTGCGTCTGCGTCGACTCACGCGCTCCGGCCGTGCTCGGAACCGTGCTCCGGCGGCGGATCCTCACGCACCCTGCGCCGGCACCGCCCGATCGTGTCGAACCGCAGGTTCAGCGTGGTCACTCTAGCGGCCGACGTCCGAGAGGTCCTCGCTCGGCACGACGTCTTCACGGTCGCCCTGTACACGCCGAAAATGGCCGCCGTCACGGGCCCGTTCATACTCGGTCTGGACGGCGATGAGGTGTACCGCCGCGACCACGCGGCGTTGCGGAGGGCGATCCGGCAAGAGGATTCGCCGGCGATCGGGGATGCGATCCTCGCGGCTGCACGCGAGCGGGTCGCCGCGGCCGACGGCGGCATCGACGTCGTGACGGAGCTGACGGATCCGTCGATCGACCGAGTGGTGGCGTCGTACCTCGGCACGCCCGGGCCGGACACGCCGACGCAGCTCCGTTGGGCGCGGAACCCCTTCCAGGATATCTTCCTCAACGTGCTGAACGGCAAGATCGTCCGGGAGCGCGCGCTCGTCGACGCGACCGACATGCGACGGCACGTCAACTGTCTGGTCGCCGCGCGGAAACAGGCAATCGGGGCGGGCGCCGACGTCCCCGACGACGTGCTGGCGGCTCTTGCGGATGCAGCGCGACGGCGACGGACCCGACGACGACTCGATCCGGCACAACCTGATCGGCTTAATCGTTGGGTGGATCCCCACGGTCTCCACGGCGTTCACGCAGGTCGCCGACGAGCTCCTGAACCGCCGGGCCGAGCTCGACGCCGCGCAGGCAGCGGCGCGCGCCGGCGACCGGAACCTTGTCGCGGCCTACACGTTCGAGGCGCTGCGTTTCCATCCGCAGACGTGGGCACTGCTGCGAAAGTGCGCCGCCGATACGGTCGTGGCCGCAGGAACCGAGCGCGAGCGGACCCTCCGCGCGACGATCCTCGTCGCGATCGAGTCAGGGATGTTCGACGAGACCGCGGTCACGACTCCGGACCGATTCCGGCTCGACCGTCCGTGGAGCGAATACCTCCACTTCGGGCACGGACTTCACCGCTGCTTCGGGGAGGAGATCAACCGCGTGCAGCTGCCGGCTCTGCTCCTCGCGCTGCTTGAGGGCCCTCGCATCGCGAGAGCTCCCGGCGCCGCCGGATCGCTCGCGCGGACCGGGCCTTTTCCTTCGGCGCTCCGCGTCTTGTTCTCTTAATGCCGACCGCGCCGAGAGCAGGGTCGGCGTGACCCGACCGACGCCCGAACACCCGTGGATGGTCTCGATCCCGGTTAGCCCGTACTGCGAACTCGCGCGATGGACGCTCGACCGTCTGGGGATCGCGTACGTGGAGGAAGCCCATGCGCCGGTTTTCCGCATCTGGCCCGCGAGGCGTCACGGCGGCGGCGGCGTCGTGCCGGTCCTCGACACCGGCGAAGGCTCACTCAACGACGCGCGCGAGGTCGTCGAGTACTACGATGCGCGCGCTCCGGAGCCGTTGCGGCTCTTTCCCTCGGATCCTGAGGAGCGCGCGGAGGCGAAACGTCTCTTCGACGACCTGTTCGACGGGCTCGGCGTTGCCGTCCGAGCCTGGGCGTATGCGTACATGCTGCCGCGGCGCGCCAGCACGGTGCGGGTCTGGCTGGTCGGGGCGCCGCGCCTCGAGCAGCGCCTCGTCCGGGTCGCGTACCCCGTGATCGCCGCGCTCGTGCGGCGCCAGCTCCGTCTCCGACGTGATACGGTCCGGACGCAGCGCGCGCTGATTGACGCCTCCCTCGGGCGGATCGCAGAACGCCTACGCGATGGCCGGCGCTACCTGCTCGGGGACCGGCTCACGGCGCCCGACGTCGCGTTTTCCGCGCTTGTTGCCCCCGCGGTGATGCCGGAGGGCTACGGCGGTCCATTGCCCACGCTCGACGAGCTTCCCGAACGGATGGCTCGCGACGTCGACGAGATCTGCGCGAGTGCGGCCGGCGCGTTTGCCCAGCGGCTCTACCGCGACGAGCGTCCGCAGCGGGCGTGAGCGCCCCGGCCGGAAGCCCTGGGTCGCGGTGAAGCTTCCCATGTCGGCTGCTCTGGATCCCCTTGCTCGTCGTCGACGAGATCGGCTACATCCCCTTCGACGCCCAGGCCGCCAACCTGATGTTCTCGCTCGTCTCTTCCCGTTACGAGCGGGCGAGCCTGATCGTGACTTCGAACAAGCCCTTCTCGGCCTGGGGCGAGATCTTCGGCGACGAGGTGGTGGCCGCGGCGATGATCGACCGGCTCGTGCACCACGCCGAGATCCTCTCGCTCAAGGGCGACTCCTACCGCCTGCGCGACCGCGACCTCGGCGGCCGCCCACCCGCGCGAGCGCCCGAATCCGGATAGGCAATCAGTCGCGCCGACCGCCGCCAGGACCGCAGATCGCCTCTCAGCGCCTCGCCGCGACGGGCGGAGCCGAAAAGCCGGCACAATGGGCGCGATCCTGCTCTCGTCGCCCGATTCCGCCCGGCGTTCGAACCGCGACGCGGGCGCTCAGCGCCTCGTAGACCCGGTGCTTCTGGCCTGCGGCCAGACTCCGCGGGGCGGGTGATCAGCTCCTTCGAGCAAGAAGAGACGTGGCTGACGGTTCACGCGTTGCAGGTGGTCCCTCGTTCGACCATTGTCGAGACGCTGTTGGGGGGGTCCGTTTTCGACCGGCGCGAAGGGGGTCCGCTTTCGAGCGGCCTTGACAGGCTCTTCGTGCCGTGGGTGGAGGGAGCCGCTCCGGCTGAGGTAGGCCACGCTTTCAACGTGATGAAATGCGCGGTCCGATTCCACGCGTAGAGGGCAGGTCAAAGGTCTACGCCGAGCGATGAGACCTCGTGCTTGATGCCCGCCTCCCGTTCGACGCGTGGCGAGTTGTTCCGCGGCTCGGGCCGCTCGACAACGATTCCCGCGGAGGCCTTTGCGGCGATGTCGAGCGCCGCGAGCTTCTCGCCCACCATGCGGACAGCCGTCCTCTGGAGCGAGACCTCGACGCGAAGCGCCTCGGCGCGTCGACGCCCGAACAGCCCGACGCTGGACAGCTTCCGTTCAGCCTCGTTCAAGCGACGTTTTGCTTCGGCTTCGAGCTTCACGAGCGTGAGACGCTGCTGCTCGATCAGTCGCGCCTGAGAGCGCTGAGCCGGACTCGAAGCGTCCCGCTGCAGCTCGGCTCGCGTGTCACGTCGCGGCCCTTCTGTCAGCGGCCGCTGATCGATCGCGAGGCGCTCGATCGCCGACTCCTCCAGCGCGCCCGCAAGCCGCGTCACCGGATCGCGATCGTCGAGCTCGTGGAAGTGGCTCTCGCGCTCACGCGGGACGCCCGCGACGTAGATCCGCGTCAGCTCACGGGCGCGCGACAGGGCAACGTAGCCCCACTCCTGAAGCCGCGCCTCCCCCGATCCAAGCACGAAAGCGTTCTTCACCGTGATGCCCTGGCCGGCGTGTCCCGTCAGCGCGTAGGCATGACGAACGTGTCCGGCTCCCAGGTAGCGGCCGCTCAGCGCCACTCGCTCTCCGCGGTCGGTCGCGACGACAAGTGCTCGCTGAGCACGGTCGACGCTTTCGACCGTTCCTCGCGTGCCGTTCTTGACGCCGAGCCGGTCGCTGTTTCGAAGGCAGACGATGCGGTCGCCGGAGGCGAACTCGCGGCCGGCGACCTCTAGCCGCTCCCGACCGAGCTTGCCGTGACTCTCCATCAGGGCGCGGGCCAGCGCATTCAGCTCGGCGACGTCGCGCCGGCGAAGCGCGATCATGACGTTGCCCGCGAGTTCGCCGCGAGCCTGTGACCACCAGTCGGCGAGGAGACGCGTTCGCGTGGCGAGCGGATCCTCGGAGACCACGAGGCGCTCGCGTTTTTGGGCGAAGGCCAGGTAGTCGCGGCCGAGACCGCGGCGAATGGCCGCCAGTGCGTCTCGCTCGAGCGAGTCGTGCTGCCGGCGGTTCTCGTGCAGCGCGAAGGCACCGTGGCGCTCCACGATCGCGGCGAAGAGTCCGCCCGCGCCAACGGCGGGTAGCTGCTTCGGATCTCCGATCAGGATTGCCTTGCCCTCGGCGTCGTCGATCCTTTCGAGCACGGCCGCGAGCACGCGCGTATCGGCCATCCCGGCCTCGTCGACGATCACGACGCAGCCCTGCGGCAAGCCCTCGCGCGTCGCGCCGTCGAGCAGCCGGTGAAGCGTCTCCGACGGAATCCCGGTCTCGTCCTGCAGCTTCTCGGCCGCGACACCGGAGGGGGCCGCACCGAGCACGGAGATGCCCGACGCAGCAAACGCCTGGGCGAGCGCGTGCGCGGCCGTCGTCTTGCCCGATCCGGCGACTCCGACGACGCAGACAACGCGCTCTCCGCTTTGGGCGACCGATCGCACCATGGCTTCCTGCTCGGCCGCGAAGCGATGTCGGTCCGGCCGGTCTCGCAGCACGCCTTCGATCCGGTCGTCCGAAACGGAGGGCGCGTTCGCCCCGACGCCGCGCTCGACCAGCGCGAGCGCTGCTCGCTCGACACGCATCAGCTCTGCCGCCGAGTAGTGGGCGGGACGGCCCGGCGCGGGCGCCTCGCCCACCTGCTCGACGCCCTCGATCGTCACGAAGCGGGAGCACAGCTGGCGGATCGTCTGGACGCGCCCGCCCTGGGCAAGCGCCTGCGCCCAGGCCATGGCGAGCTCGGGCTCGGAGAAAGCGGTTCGCCGCTCGGTCAAGCCGTCAGGGGAGAGCAGGCGAGCGGCGATCGCGTTCAGCTGCTTGCCGCTCGGTTCGGCGTAGCGTCGGCGCCCGAGCAACGCAGCAAGCTCGCGCCGGCCGAGGCCGTGCTCGGCGGCGCGGGCGCGCCAGTCCTCGCGCAGGGCGACGAGGTCGGCGTGCTCCTTGCGCTCCCGCGTCTCGACCGCCGCCAGCTGGGCTGCGTAGAACCCTCTGCTCGCCTGCTCGGCCATCCTCTCGACGACAGCGGTTCGACGCGTCGAGAACTCCTCGATCAGCCGCCGGGAGACGCCCTTGAGCTCCGACCAGCCCTTTGCCGGCGTCTCCCAGACGACGCCCAGCCTGCACGACAGCTCAGCCCTCAGCTGCCCCTCGTACAGGTAGCCGGCGGCGAGCCGGTACGTCTTGAGAATCGCCTCGCCGTCAAGCGCTCGCCAATCCCCGTCGCTCGGGCTCTGCGACATGTTGGCGACGATCACGTGCGTGTGCAGGTGAGGGTCCTGCGCCCGGCTCGTGCGATGCTGGTAGGTCGCAGCGACGAAGCCACGGCCGTGCTCACGGCTGACTCCGTTCTTGCCGCGACGGGTGACGCAGGCTTCGTCCTCGAGGTAGGAAAGCGCGGCCTGCCACGCCGCCAGATGCGCCTCGCCGACCGCCCTGCGCGTTTCCTCGTCGCCGAGCGCGTGCAGCAGGCTGATGCTCTTGGGCACGCTGAAGACGAGGTCGAAGCCTGCGACCGGCGAGAGCTTCTTCTGCTCGATCCGCCGCTCGCCCGAGTCAGGGTCGATCCGCTCGACGGTGATCGTCCGCTGCTTCGGGTGCCGGCGCAGCTGCTCCCCGGTCAGAGGATCGTGTCCGCGGATCAACGTCCCCAGCTGGCCGGCCTCGACGACTCCCTCGAGGCCGAGCTGGGCGGCTCCTCTTCCGGCCCAGACGCCCGGCGACTCACCCCTCCCGGCGTAGTAATCGTCGAGGCCAGCCGCCACCGAGCGCTCGTAATACGACTCCTGCCCGGGAGTGAGCTTGGCGACCGAGAGCACTCGCTGACCTTATCACATGAGAGGCACTTTTGCATCGGGATGCATCTGCGTCTCGCTGGCCATCGAGCTTAGTAGCTGGAGCGGACGGCGGGGTCTCATGGCGCGCACTCCGTCTCGGCGGGGTCGTCGTCCGACCCGTACCTGCTGCCCCAACGCCGCTCGCACTCTCCGGCGTGGACGAGGGTTCCGTGCCTCTCGGCGGCTGCTTCCGGCGTCTCGATCAGGTCGAGGCAGCACGCGCAGCGGATCGGCTCGCCTGCGGTGAGCCTGCCGCGCTGCTCCTCGAGCCGCGCCGCGTCCTCCCCGCGCCGAGCCTGCTCGCTCCGCTCGCGCTCGGCCGCTCGCTCGGCCGCGTGCTGTTTGACCGAGGGCGGCGCGACACGCCGGGCCAGCTTCTCGAGCACCTTCGAGTCGGTCAACTCCTGCGGCTCGTAGAGACCCTGCCGGTCGGCGTTCGGTAGGCCATCGGTGTCCGCGAGCCGTTGCGCGACGAGCAGGCGCAGGACGACGCCGAGGGCGGCTTCGGGCGTGCGGGCGCGCATCAGCGCCGCCGTCGCCTGCTCATGTAGCTGCCTCTCGGCCTGGGCGCCGCGCGGGTAGCGGACGGTCACCTTGCCTTGCTTGTTGGCGGTCGTCGGCTGCTCGACGCAGAGCCGGTGCGCCCAGGCGGCAGCCTTGCCGTAGTGGAGCAGTACGAGCGAGCCGAGCAGCTTGACCGCCTCGGTGTCGAGCTTCGGCTCCCAGCGCGCAAGCGCGGCGCCGAGGTCGAGATTGCGCGCGTGGCCCGAGACGCGCGCTTCGTACTGCCGTTCCCGCTCCTGCCGGCGCGCCTCGCGTGCGGGGTCGTCCGCGCCGGCGGACTGGCGCTCGCTTCGTTCGGCCTGCTTTCGCTCGGCCTTCGCCTCTGCGTGTGTGGCGATCTTCTGGACGAGCCGGTCGGCCAGCCATTCGGCGTCGGTGACGTAGGCGTGATCGCGCTGGCCGTCCGGCGCTGGGATTTCGAGCAGGCAGCCGAACGCGCGCGCAGCGTCGGCGTCCGCGTCGGTGAGCGCGAAGCACTCGCGCTGCCGCTGTTCCTCCTCCTGGCGGGCTGTCCAGTCGTACTCGGATGCGTGCACGATCTGCGGCAGGTCACCGTAGGCGGCGGCGACCACTGCGCCGCGCTGACCGAGCTTCGCGACGATGGCTGCGAGCCGGTCTGTCCGGCTCTCGGTCGGCAGGATCGGGCCGGGGTAGCCGCCGACGCTGTAGGCGACCGGGTGGAGCTGCTCGCCGTAGTCGTCCTGCCAGGTGGCGGCGAGCACGTCGTCGACGACCTCGCCCGCGTCGGCCGGGAACGCGGGCGACTCGTGCGGCCGCTCCGCGAGCCAGGTGGCGCAGAGGTCGCCGAGCAGAGCTTCCTCCTCTGCGATCTGGACGAGCATCGGCGCGGCAGGTGAGCGGAACGCGCGCGCCGCGAGCAGCGCTTGCGCATCGTGCGGTAAGCGGAGCAGGTCGAGCCGTTCGCCGATCAGCTTCTCGCGCTTGCCGACGAACTTCGCGACCTTTGCCGCGTCGCCCTGCTCGTCCACCAACCGTCGGTAGGCGCGCGCCTCCTCGAGCGGGTTGAGGTCGGCGCGGACGACGTTCTCTGCGACAGCGAGCGTCAGCGCTTCGCCGTTCGCCTCGCGCACCTGGGCGGGCACCTCGCGCAGCTTGGCGGCCTTCGCGGCGCGATAGCGGCGCTCGCCCGCGACGATCGTGAAGCCGCCGTCTCCGTCCGGGGCGAGCGTGAGCGGCGTGATGATCCCGTGCCGCTTCACCGAGGCGACCAACTCCGCCAGCTGCTCCTCATCGAAGTCGTTCCGGGGGTTAAAGCCCTCGCTCGGCTTGATCTGCGCGAGCGGGACCATGGTCAGGGTCGCGGTCACTGCTGGCCTCCTTGGATGAGTAGTTCGAGCGCGCGATCCTTGAGCGGGGCGGCCTCGGTGGCGCGCTCGAAGCGCGCCTCGGCGATCGTGCGATTCGTGGTGCGGCGAGTAGGCTGCGTGTGGTCGACGTAGGCGGTGACGGCCTGGAGAGCGCCCCAGCCGGTGCCGCGGATGTCGCTCAGGTCGGGAGTCGTGCGGTAGGCGGTGCGGATCGCCTCGCGCACGCGTTCGGCGTTGCGGACGGCGCGCCCGCCGTTCGTCGCGTCCGGGCGCGGCTCGGGAAGCGGCACGAGCCGGGCCAGGAAGCGCTCGAACTCCCCTTCGCTGACCTGCTGCGCGAGCAGCTGCGCCCCGGCCTGCTCGAGCTCGTCGTAGTAGCGCCACGCGATGCCGAGCGTGCGGCGAGCGTCCGCGAGCCTCGCCTCGATCCGCGTCGTGTGGCGAGCCTTCCAGGTCCGCTGCGCGCCTGGGAGTGGGAGCAGCATGCCGTTCAGGCAGGCGAGCCGGAAGGGCGCGACGGTGACGGTGACGGCGAGGCCACCGTCATGGCCGTTGCGGAAGCAAAGGAGCGGCAGCACGTCTTCCCCCTCCGCGCCTCCGATGCGGATCTCGCGATCGAGCCGCATCAGCGCGTGGACGCGAGCGCCACCGCGCGTCTCGCCCGCGCCGACCCAGTGCGCGCGACCGGAGTCCGTGATCGCGTCGCAGAAGGCGAAGGCCGCGCGGTTCTGGAGCGGCTCGTAGCCCTCCCCCACGACGCCAACGACCGCGCGGCTGTCGCTGCGCACGTTGGCGGCGTGCTTCGGCACGCGCACGCGCAGCGTCTCGGCCCCGCGCACGACGACCGCCTCTAGCGGATGCTGCTCGATCGACCAGCTAAGACCGGCGGCGGCGATCATCGCCTCCGCGCTCTGGGCCGTGCTCGGGTCGACCGTGCGGACGGCGTCTCCCCAACCTGAGTTGGCGCCGAACCAGAGCGGCGCACGGGCCTCGTCGGGGCGGAAGGTGGGTTGCGTGGTCTGCATCGGTTCCTCCTTTCAGGCCGCGAGCGGTGCGGGCTCGGCGGCGGTGATGAAGCGCTCGGGCTCCTCGAAGATCGCGAGCCCGACATGGGTGGCGAGACCTGCGCCGATCCAGAGCGCGCAGACCTCCTCGCGGCTGACGGCCTCGTGACGGAGGCGCAGCTCGACGACGTCGGCGAGCAGCTTGGGGATTGACGCCGCCTCGATCAGCTCGACCTGGCGACTGATGAACTCGTCGAGCGCGCCCCGGTCGACTCGGTACTGCATCGCTCCTCCTTCGCGTCCTGTTGATTTGAGACAACCCCTACGGCGTTGCGAAGCGGCTCGCGACCTCGTCCGCTCCTCACCCGCAGGGTGAGCTCCTATGTCAAGTCGTTCACGCTTGCCGTGCATCTGCGTCTATCCGTGTCGTTGCGCGTCGCCGTGGGAGCTGCTGAGAGCCGCTCTGCCGGTTCGCGGCGCGGGCGTGAGCGGCGCCCAACGGCGCTCGAGCGGCGTTTTGGCGCGCGCGGGTTCGGAGCGGCGCGTTGAGAGCCGTTCTGCGGGCCTGCGAGCGGTCGGCGCAACCTGTTAGTCGGCCGCTGGCAGCGGGCAGAGGCGCGCGTCCAGGCGGAGTTGCTGGTAGACGGCGTCGGAGAGATGACGCTTGAGCGCGCGCACGGCGTCACGTTTCGTTCTGCCTTCGACGCGGCGACGCTCGACGTAGGCGCGGGCGCGTGGGTCCATGCGCGCCTGGGTCAGCGCCATCATGTGCAGCGCGTGGTTCAAGCGCCGGTTGCCGCCCTTGTTGAGCCGATGCCGCTGCGTCTGTCCCGAGGAGGCGGGGATCGGCGCGGTGCCGTTCATGCGTGCGAAGCGGGCCTTGCTCGCGATCCGGCCGACGTCGCCGACCTCGCCGATGATCCTCGCGGCGCTCAGGTAGCTGACGCCGACAAGCTGCGGCAGTCCGCTTCCCATTGCCTTCACCGACCGGGCGATCTCGCGCTCGAGCTGCTTGATCTCGCGATCGAGGCGGATCAGCGCCTCGATCCGCCAGCGCGCCAGCAGAGCCTGGACGCCGCTCTGCTTGGCGAGCAGCTGTTCGGCGGCCTCGAGCCGCGGCAGCGAGTCGAGCGCCGGCAGGCGCTGCTCGTACCCGGGCCGCAGCGAGACGAGGTCGACCTGGAGGCGGTTCGCGATCCGGGTCCGCTCGCCGAGCAGCTGCTGGCGGTAGTCGCAGCGCAGCTTCAGATCACGCGCAGGCGAGTCGACCCGCACCGGCGGCAGCAGCTGCTCGCGGGCAGTCACACGGGCGATCGCGAGCGCGTCGCGCGGATCGCTCTTGCCGTCGCCGCGCAAGCTGCGCCGCTGTCGATCCGTCAGCGAGCCCTGCACGGTCGACGACGCTCTCGCCCCGGGCGAGCAGGAAGCAGGCGATCCCCCGCCCGACCCAACCGGTGCTCTCGATCCCGAACCGCCGCTCCAGCGGCGCCCGCTTCGCCACCCACGCATGCAGTGCCCGATGCGCGCGCGGCTCGTTCGCGAACTCGCGCCCGGCCAGCTCGCGGCCGAGCTCGTCGACCAGGCAGACAGCGAGCGAGCTCTTGTGCGCGTCGATCCCGATCGTGACCACAGCGAACCTCCTTCTCCGAGGGCGTACGATGCAGCCGAGCGGTGCGCAAGCACGCGTAGGGCGGTCCAAGCTCCTATGAAGCGACGCCGCTCAACCAGGTGAGCCCCGGAGGGACACTCACCAAGGGAAGGCCACGGCCGAACCGAGCATGAATCTGCAGAGTCACCTCCGGGGCTCGCCGCCATCAAGAAGCGACGGCGACCCGCACAGATCTAACACGCATGCATCTGCGTCTTAAAGAGGTGGTGCGATCGTCAGGGGCGCGATGCGGGAGCCGGAAGCCGACCCGTTTCACGCGCCCAGCGCTCCACGCTGCTCCAGCGCCAGACAGACGAGCGCCCAAGCTTGCCGAGCGGTTTCGGGAATCCCGGACGGGTCACAAGCACGTTCACTCGCTGCGGCGAGATCCCCAAGCGTTTGGCGACGTCGACGGCGATCACGAGATCGGTTCGCGAATCAACCTGCAGGGCTGCAACGTAGCTGTCGGTATTGACTTGAATCAACCCTAGTGAATAGAGCTCAGCTGCTGCCACACCTCCCGTTCTTTCAGCTTCCCGAACCAGCTCTCGATGAAGGCCTGCGATTCGGGGTCGCGGTAGCCGCCGCGGCGATGGCGGATCCCGAGCTCGGCGAGGTTCGCCTTGAAGCGGCGGGCGGTGAAGGCCGAACCGTTGTCGGAGCCGAGCACGAGCTCGCCCGCCTGGATCCCGTGCACGGCCGCCGCGCGTTCGACGACCGTGATCGCCTCCTCGGCGCGGCAACGCAGCTCGAGCTGTCAGGCGACGATCTCGCGGGTGCAGCAGTCGATGATCGCGTTCAGGTAGCACCAGCCGTGCTGCACCCAGATCGAGGTCATGTCGAGCTGCCACAGCTGCCGGGGCCGCTCGACCCGGAAGCAGCCGGGCCGCTTGCGCCGCTCGAGTGGGCGACGCCGCTGGATCAGCTTCCGCTCGCGCATCACCCGCAGCACCCGTTTGCGCTTGACCGGCCGGCCGAGCTTGCGCCGCACGAACGCCGTGACCATCCGGTAGCCGTCGCTCTGGTTGTCGCGGGCGATCTCGAGATCGCCCGCTCGACCGGGTCAGGTGCCGGCCGGCGCTGCGGCGCCGTCCGCGGCGTCGGCGTCCGGTAGAGCGCTTGCCGGCTGATCTGCATCACGCGCGCCGCCGCCGCCGCGGCGAAGCCGCCGGCGACCAGCTCGCGAGACCGAGCGACGCGCTCGCTCGCTCCCAGCCTCGCAATGCTTCCCCCGCGATCTCGAGCTCGCAGGTCTTACGACCGAGCGCCCGCTCCAGCTCACGGATCTTCCGGCGCAGCTCTCGCTCGCCGCTGCGCTCTTCCTTGCCCGCCAGCGCTTCGCGGCCGCCCTCGAGCAGCTTGTCGCGCCAGGAGTAGAAAGAGCGTGTCCGAGATCTCATGCTCGCGGCAGACCTCCTTCACCGTCCGGTCGCCGCGCAACCTGGCCAGCACGATCTCGATTTTCTGCTTGGCCGTCCAACTGCGGTACTTGCGTTGCTCGCTCAACCTCTTCTCCTTATCGGTCGAGCGGCCCATCCTGGGCCAGCCGCCGGACAGTCCCTCCGGCGCTACGCGCCTCCGGGACTGTCCGGCGCTCCAACCCAGCTACCTGTCAACGCGGGACCGGGGAGCGAGGCAAAACCCTGCCACTTCCGTGAAGCAGGACACGTGCACTAGGGCGACCGGATCGCAGCAAACACGACCAACTAAAAATCAATGACAGCCACAACTACTTACACAAAGAATCTGACAGTCCCGACTCGCGGTCCGTGTCGTCGCTCTTGGCGTTCGCTGACGCGAGTTTGACGGTGGCGCGACTGGCGAAGCTCTCTCCGCTTGACGCGATCATCTCGCTGTTTCCATCCTTCAATCGCCGGTGTTTCGCGCGGCATCGGCGGAGATCTCGAACCGTGGGGTTGCCAGAGCCCCCGTCTCAGTAGGAGCGAGTTCGTTCTTGGCGATGTCGGCTCGAGGCGTCGCGTTCGCAGGCGGTCGACGATGCGATCGTGCGAGGTATGCGAGGTCGTCAGGCGCTCATTCGTCAATTTGGACGGCGCTCCTGTACAGGACGAGTTTGTCGTCTGCGGCGTCGCGGATGTGTACGGCGACGTCGTCTCTGTCCGGGTCGGCAAGCCCGATGTGGATGCTCTCGCCATCGTCTGTCCACCAGGTTCCTTCGAGTTCGTCGATGCCGTCTGCGTCGGCGATGTCGAAGATGTGTGCGCTGTGGTCGCCGTGGAGTTCGAAGCCCCAACGTCCGTGGGAGACGGGGAACTCGTATCCCTCCGGCCTGAACGCTTGCAGCTCGCCGTCGTCCTCTTCGTGTGAGTGCCACCAGCGTCCAGCGAGGCCGGCTTGCTTGCGACCCTTGGCGGGCAGGCGCTTGAAGGCGACGCGTTGTCCGCCGACGACATGGTCGGTTTTGCCTTGGCGCTCGTGCTGGATGATGTCGACTAGGAAGAGGCCGAAGAGCGGTGGGTGCGCGCCGGGCGCGAGCCCGACGCCCAGGGTGTGGTATTCGTTGTGGGCGAGCTTGACTGGTCCGATCGGTTTGTCGAATCGCTTGATCCGGAGTGTCTCGTGGTCGAGTGTCGCGACCGCCGGGTCGAGATGAGCCTGGCGGAACTTCGCGGCGAGCGGCCCCGGCAGATCTAGCTCGAGGTGTCCCCAGGGATGCTGGCCACCCAACGACGGCGCATGGACAACGAGCAGCGTCTCGCGTTTGCCGGCGCCGAGACTCCCGATCGTGACGAAGCCGGCGAGCTCGAAGCCGCCGCTGGTTACGACCTCGACGTTCTTCCAGACGATCTTGTTGTTGTTCTGAACGTTCGCGTACAGGTTGGCGGTCTCGGGCGACGTCATGCCAAAGGGAGCGGCGGCCGCGGTCTCGATCCGGGCGAGTAGGCAGAAGTGGTTTTGGTCGCCGCCGAAGGCGCTGTAGTCGGCCGGGTTCGGGGGTGACCAGGCGAACTCCAGCACGGCCGATCCGCGTCCGGGGATCGCTCCGGTTGGCTGGCTGCCGATCAGGCCTCCCATCAGCGCCGGCGCGGTCACCGTGCCGTCCCAGGGGGCGGGCCAGGCGAGAGCTGTTGAAGCTTTCGCCCAGTAGAGCTTGAGGGTGCCGTTGGCGGCATGGCCGCAGCTGGCGTTGCGGACGCGCACGTAGACGAAGTTCGCGGGCGAGCCGGGCGGCCGGAAGATCGGGTTCTGATGGTCCTGGGTTGTTTGGCCGTCGTTTTGGTTGCGCACCCAGATGTCTTCGCTCTGCCACATCGGCTCCGCGAGTGGATCGGGTTCGAGACCGGTATCGCGCGGCGTGTCGGCAGACCAGAGCCGCGCGACATCCGGAACGGGTGGTGCGACCAGGCCGTCGGAGGCGAGGAGCGCTGCCCGAAGGCCGGTCAGCGCCGCTTGCATCCGCGCCACCTGGTCGACGGTGAAGAGCACCCGAGGCGCGTCGTTGCTGTAGTCCATGTAGTTGACGAACATGTCCCCGTTCGGACCGTTGCTGCAGCTGACGTGCGGGAAGACGGGGACGCCGAAGTTCGGGCTTGCCTGCTGCGGTGTGTCGGCGGCGAGGTCGCTGCCGGCGCAGCCTCCTTGGAAGGGATGGAAGAGGCTGAAGTAGTGGCCGACCTCGTGCACGGTTATGCGGCCGAGGTTGTACGGCGCACCTCCGGGCCCGAAGACGGTGTAGTTGACGATCACGCCGTCAACCGCGGCGGGCGCACCGGGGAAGGTTGAGCGGCCGCCTTGGGTGGGTTGCGCCGGGCAGACCCAGATGTTCAGGTACCGGTCGGCGGGCCAGGGGTCAGCGCCGCCGGTCGCTGCGGACTTGACGTCATCGGATCCGAAGATGTCGAAGGTGCCTGTTGCGGTTGCGGTCCGGGTGATCCCGTTTGTCGCTGCACAGGTCGGGTCGCGGACAGCGAGCGCGAACCGAATCCCGGTGTCGGCCGCCAAGGGCGCGAATGGGGCAGGTGCCGTCGAGACGTCCGCGTTCGCTCGCGCATAGTCACGGTTGAGCGCATCGATCTGGTTTTGCACCGCCGCGTCAGAGAGATTCTGGGCGGCGGTGTTGTGCACGATGTGCACGACGACTGGAATTACGGCGGGGCTGAGCCGGAAAGCCGCGTCGGCGTTGCGGTGGACGTAGTCGTTGATGAAGGACTGGCCTTGCAGAAACCGCTTGCGGTAGCCGGGGTCGCGTTTTAGTAGGCGAAGGTGGTAGGGCCACGTTCCGCACGGATCCCTCAGAACACCGACAGCTTCAGCGTGCGATGACATCTCTGTGCCTCATTTCTTAGATCGCATTCGGCACCCAGGCGCCGATCTCGCGATCTCGCGATGCGCTGGGTGTCCACATGCCGCAGTCACAAGCCAGCCACCCCCAACACCGATGCCTACCGTCTGTTCTCGAGGTTCGGGCGTCGATGCGATCGGACAGCCTTCCGGGGCTCGTATCAAGCGCAAAGGCAATGGGAGGGCTGTTGGCTGCGGGTGGCATGAACGTTTTGGGCGTCTGCCCGAGGGTCGATTCGGCTGATCTCCTAGGTGCGCGGGCGTTGCTCCCCTGTTTCTGTTTTGAGGAGCTGCGTAAGCAGTCGCGACTGGTGTTCGAGGGCGGCGATGATCCGCTCGCAGCAGTTGTCCTTGACTCCATCGCCTGTGTGGGAAGGTGGTTTGATCGTTCCCTCGACGTACTTTGAGCGCACGGTTTCGCGGTTGACGGGTTCACCGTCGCGGCTGTAGCCGGTGGCGCGGAAGGTGAACGTGTAGCTTCCTGCCTCGGCGGTCTGGATGAACGAGCGGCCATACTCGCCGTCGTTTGCGTCGCCGTCGTCGTGGCCGCCATCGTCTTTCAGCACGATCCCCGCCCACCGTTGCCCGCTGGGTGAGACTGCGTCAACAGTGACGGTGCAGCCGGTGACGGGCAGCCCGGCTTCGGTTGGCAGCCCAGTCAGCCTTATCGGGTCTCCGACGTTGACCGGCCCGGGGGTTAGGTAGGCCTGTAGTCGGAAGTTCGAGCCGACTCCGATTGCGAAGCCGTAGTCGACGGGCTTTCGGGACCTGCTGCAGTCGCCGGGAAGGAAGCCGAGTTCCCGCCGCTTGGGGTTGGGCCGTCCTCGGCAGACTTTTCCGTCGTGTCTGACGATCAGCTTCCAGCGTCCGGCGTAACGCTTGGGTTCGCCCGGGGGGAGGAGGAAATCGAGAAAGCGGGACGTCTCGGTGTAGCCGCTTCGGAGCTGGAAGCCGGCGGGGACGAATGATGCGTCGATGATCTCGCCGCCGGGTGTCTCGAGCCAGAACGATAGACGTAGACCACCGATGTCGAAGACGACGACCATCGCACTGACGTCGCCGTTGAGGACGTCAAACTCGATCGTGTGTGTCTGTCCTGGCTGGATCGTGTTGAGCGGATCCTTGATGACCGATGTGTCGACCAGGTCCATGTAGATCTGCGTGTAGAACTTCATCAGCTTGTAGGTGGTCGCCGGCTGTGTCGGGTCGACGACGCCGTAGTAGCCTCCGGCGCCGCTTGAGAGCGCGGCCAGCTGTGACGTATCGATGTCCTGGCCGGTTCCGAGGCCGACCGCGAAGATCTTGACACCGGCCGGTGGCACGAAGGCATGGGTCGGGATGAAGTTGGCTGGGTTCGCCGGGTCCCGGGCCGGGTTGCCCTGAAGCGAGTAGTACTGGTTGTCGGCGGGGTTCTTGAATGCGGTGTTATCCAGTCCGTCGGTGAGGACGACGACCGCCTTGGTCAGTTGCGCTGGAGCCGGGCCGGCGCGCGGCGCGGCAAACTCGGGGATCGCGGTCATCACCCCGCCGGCGATCGCCGTCCAGCCGTTGGGTGTCAGTGGTGGGTCTTTGACGGCATCGACTTTCGCCTGCTGGTTGGCGGCGGTCACTTCGCCGATTCCGAGAAAGGTGGTCGCGTCGGTGGAGAAGCGGGTGGCGGCGACTCGGTTGCCGAGGTCGGGCGGGACCAGGTTGACGAACAGGCGGCCGGCTTGGATCGCGGCGGCCATTTTCGTGCCGCCGCCTTGGACGGTCTGCGCCATGCTTCCTGAGGTGTCGAAGACGGCGAGGCCGTCGACGACGATGCCTGCAATCACGTTCGCTGTCAGCGGGCGGACGAAGCTCGCTGGCGCCGATGGGTCGTTGTGGCTGTCGATCGTGAGCGTCGCGTTCGCGGTCTTGGGCGAGGCTGCGTTGGCGAAGAAGACGATCGCCAGTTCTTCTTTGCCGTCACCTGTTGATCCGCCGCCGCAGTGCGTGACCGGGTCGACGCTGTACGTGCGCGACACGGCGAGGTCGGTGATGGACATCGCCGGCTTCATGATTCCGAACAGGCCGGCGTCCGGGCCCGAGATCGTTGCGGTGAAGCTGAGTGTGTCGTCGCCGGTGTTCTCGACCGTGATGAACCGCAGCGTGCGGTAGCCCTGGCGGACGTCTCCGAAGACCGGGAACGGCGCGGCCGGGACGGAGATGACCGGCTTCGGGATGCAGCCATCACCCTTCAGCGTCACGGTCTGGCTGCCCCCGGGTGTGGAGGCGACGGTGACCGCCGTTTGCAGTGGCCCTTCGGCCTGTGGCGTGAACGTCACCGGAATCACCTGCTGCTGGCCGCAGGTCAGGCTGCCGCTGAAGCCCGCCCACTGGAAGGGGGTCCCGACGGGGGCTGGCGGGATGCTGATCGAGATTGGTACGTCGCCGCTGTTCTTGACGGTCAAGCTTCTGTTGGCGGACGTGCCGACGCGAACCTCGAGAAAATCGATCAGCGGTGGCGTTGCCGTGAAGGCCGCCTGTGCGGTCTGCGCGACCCCTGAGCAGATCAATTTGTCGGCACCCTTGGCCGGATTGCGGGTGATCGGCAGGGCGACGTTGTTGAACGTGCCGGCCGCACCGGGTGCGAAGGCAACGGTGACAGTCACCGTGGCGTTCGGCGCGAGCGATGCGGGCCACGGCAGCGTCTGGGCGGTGACGCTGTACGGTCCGGCCGCGCCGATGCTGTTGATCGTCAGGCAGTCGGTGCCGCTGTTCTTAAGCACGAACTGCTTGGTTGAGGGCGGCCGCGGGCAGCCGCCGAGCTTGACGGTGTCGAAGGTCTGACCCGGCGGGCTGGGCGGCTGGACCGTGAGCAGTCCGGCCGGGAACGGGCACGGACCCCCGACGATCGTCCCACCGTGCTTGATTTGAACCGCGGTCGCCGTCGCTTCACCGATGATCTGCATCGTCGGTGTGAACGGGGGCGGGCCAGCGCAGATGAGATCGCCGGTGTCGCTCCGGAGGATGCTCAAGCCTGCGACGCCGGAGGCGGTCGGTGCGCCGATCAGGCACGCGCTGCCGCTGCCGCTGCTGCTCTGGATCCACGGCGGCGACAGGGTGCTGTCTGACCCGACGAACAGCACTTGCTGGGAGGTGATCGCCGCGGCCGTGAAGTCGACGATCGACATCGAATGCTGGATCGGCCCCGGGCCTTGGTCGGATGTGAGTACGGCGAGAAAGTTTCCGCTGCCGAAGAACTTGTGCCGGACGACTTGGCTGCCGCCGGCGAAGAAGTTCATGCTCCCGTTCGGCGCGGTTACGGTGAGCGTGCCGCCGCTATGGGTACAGGTGCGTCCGCCCTTCGTCTCGGTGGCGGTGCTCCAAATGCCCTGGGTGACGCTTTCGAACAGGCTGACAGCCGGCGCTGCATACGGCGTACATGCCATGAGACGCTTCCTCTCAAGACCGGATCGATGGTGATGGCTGGTGGGGCAAGGAATCGGCCGACGTTCGTGCCGCGCGCCACCCGGAATCTGCAGGCTCGGGTCGCTGCGGTCTTCGTCGTCGTCCTGCGGCCGAGCGCTTGCCGAGTTGCGCTGTCCTCGAGGCCAGGACGAGCAGATGACCGAGAGAGCCTTCGCGACTCCCTGTGCTGATAGGGCGGGCGTTCGTGGGCCGCGCAGCGTCGGAGCGATCTGCCTCCGTCGCACCAACCGTTGCCGCAGACGACTTCTGTGCTCTCGGCCCAAATGGCCACGCACGCTCCCTCGTCTCGTCGACATGTGGCTCTGTCATGACGCCTCCTGGCAACGGCATGGACCTTTGGGTCAGTATCTCCTCATAGGGTAGCGTTGTCAATAGTGCGCAGTGGGTGTCAGCTTGACTCACCTTGGCGGCCCGGATGATCCTCGCTTCTGCCTGCGCCCGCCGTGAGTATTGTTGCTGGCCACGATTACCCCCGCACGCTCTCGCCGAGTTCAGCACCAGGTTCGCGATGAGGCTGCCTGTCTGCTCTATGGGCCTGTCCAAAAAGCCCGCCGGTGCGGTCCGGCCGGGGTCCTATGCGCTCGTTGGCGGCGTGTGTCGAGCAGAGGGGGTGAACGGCATGGCCATGGGCGCAGCCATGCGGCTCGACCTGCGCCGTTTCTTGGGCTACGGGCTCTCCGAGCGCCTCCCCGTCCACCAGACGCTCTCGCACGCGCACACGCGCCGCTTCGTGGACGGGGTGCTGTTCGAGCGTCTGTTCCGGCGCTCGCTCGAGCTGTGCATGCAGCATGGACTCGTTGAGGGGACGCACCTGTCGATCGATGGGCTTCCATGCCGAGGCGGATGCGGCGCTCGCGAGCCTACGCGCGAGCCTCGCCTTGGCGGCGTTGCCGGAGGCCGAGGCTGGCGACGAGAACGACGCGAGCGAGGCCAGCGGGCGGGCACCGGCCGGCCGGCTTGCGCTCGGCGAGCAGCCCGTCGGCGAGCAGCCGACCTGGGAGCCTCCCGCGTTCGCGCTGGCCGAACCGCGCTCTGGCCCGACGCCGAAGCGCCGAAGCTCGAACGCGACCTCAGTCTCGCGTACCGACCCGGAGGCGAAGCTGCGCGGCAAGCCCGGCCAGCGCCCCACCTCGTCTACCGCGGCCAGGTGGCGGTCGATCGCAAGCACCGCGTCATCGTCGCCTGCCGCGGCGAGCAGGCCGACGGTTTCGAGGGCGACGCCGTCGATCGGTTGCTCGACCGCGCCCGCTTCGCCTGTCCCGAGCTGGAGTCGAGCGGGGCCGACTCGGGCTTCGCCGCCGAGCGCATCTGGCGCTCGGCCGAGCGGCGCGGGATCAGCGCCTTCATCCCGCCGCAGCCGACGATGCTGCCGAAGCCGGGTGAGCAGCCGCAGACCGAAGCGCAGCGGCAAGCGCTTGCGGCGCGGGCGCGCTGCCGGAGCGACGCCGGGATCGAGTCCCACCGGCAACGGATGCCCGACGCCGAAGGCGTGATCGGCGAGCTCAAGAACCAGGGCACAGGCTCGCGCTGGTGGGACCTCGGATTCGGCCTGTCACGCCGGAGGTCGCGGGGTTCGAGTCCCGTCGCTCCCGTACAAAAACCCTGCAAATGAGCCTACTCCGTTGTCGTCGATGAGCACGTTAATCGGCGCTGGGGCAGCAAACGAGCGGGAAGGGACGCGCGCGGAGCACGTCGTCAGCGCAGAAAGCCCACGCGAGCCTGACCGAATCGTGACGTTTCGCCGGACTTCACAGGTCGCGGATGGTTCGTCACTTGACCTCCGGCGTGTCATCGGCCTGTCCAGCGTCCGGTTCGTATTACCAGTTACGACCGCAGCCCCTCCAGGGAAGCCGCGGAAACAGGGTCAGCCAGCGCCGTAGTGAAGCCCAGTGCGCTCGAGTAAGCGTTCGAGCATCCGAAGCGTGCGCACGAGGGGACGTCGCGCGTGCTCGGCACGATCGGCTCGGGCCGCGGTCGCAGCGCGGTGGACGCCGGTAGCGTCGAAGCCGACTCGGTCGCCGCGCGCGAGCAAGTGACCGCTGAAGAAGCAGTTTGGTTCGCAACGGCGCTCGTCGACGTCGATCTTCCCGTTCGCGAAGTGGTAGTTCTGGGCGCCGTAGTCGGTGACCCCGCCGGGAGCCACGATCATCGATAGGAACTGCCCCATCTCGAGCGCGGCGCAGCTCATGGCGAAGGCGAAGACGTTCTCGTTGCGCTTAATGGGATGGTCGTCCGGCAGGCGTTCGATGTAGTCGGGGTCGTCAAAGAACCCGTCGCGCTCAGTCTGGATCAGGTCGGCATCGTACTGCTGGACACACTCGAGGCACCTTCGACCTGGTGCGGCAACGTGCGCTTTCCAGTGCGCGCCCCGCAGCCTCTTCTGCTTCGTTCGCTCGACTGCGATGCCGCCGTCGATGACTGGAATCAAGTGGGCGTAGGCGATGAGGTTCAGTGCGTAGCGCGGCCAGGGTCGGTCGACGCAGGAGAACAAAACGTCGCAGTCGAGGGCGGCGCCGAAGCCGTCGGCCTCGACGACTGAGAGTTCGAACGGCTCGATCCGCGGGCGCGCCGCCGTTGCACTGCGGCGGAGACCTCGTGCGAGCGTCGCAACCTTTGCGCGGCCAAGGAAGGCGTCGCGGGGAGTCGTATGCAGCAGCCGGTCGCGATTGACAGTTTCGACCGAATCGAAGTCGATGAGGCGGATGTGCTCAATGCCTGTGCGCGCCAGCGCTTCGGCGACAAGCGCGCCAACCGAGCCCGCCCCCACGACGCCGATCCGAAGCCGCGCGAGATGCGTATGCGCTTCCTCGCCCCACCCAGAAATGGTGCGCGTGAGTTCCGGCCCGAACTCGGGCGGGGGCCGCAGCCGGTCGTTGTAGGTCAGGCGCAGCCGGTCACCGACGACGCGCACGGCCTCGCATTCCTGCCGGCCGTAGACGCGCGGGCCGGTTTTTTGCCAGATGCGGGCGCTCCAGGCCCCGTCGGCGGTCGCGAGCGTGAGCCCCAGGAGGGGCAGGCCGGTCGCGGCGAGCGTCTGCGCGGCCTTCCCTGACTCGGCGTCGATGTCGTCGGAACTCATTCCCTGCCAGCCGCGGCCACCCGGATGAGAGTGAAGAAAGGCGAGACCCGCCTCCTGCTCGAGCGCTAGGCTCAAGGCCCGCTCATAGTAGGCGGGCTCAAACGAGACGTTGCCGTGCACTGTCCGTTCTGATTCGCGCGGGAGGATCGGCTCCGCGATGATCGTCGCTACTCGGTCGCGTCCTTGGCTGGGGCGCCAGAGCGCGAAGCAGAGGTCCTCCTGACCGTCGGGGCGGTCGAGGTGTTCGACGAGCATCCGGTCGGTCTCGGTCGTCAGTGCGGCGGCGTGCATCGACTTAGGGGCCTGTCCAAGAAGGTTCTTTGAGGAGCAGTGCCCTGGTCAGTTGAGCGAGATTCTGTAGTCGCAGGTGCAGGGGGCGGCGGCGAGGAGTGCGGCGAGCCAGCGGGCAGGATGGGCGGCGGCGGCCGCGGGCCGCGTGG
>JBBSGR010000025.1:0-23750 GCA_038253945.1 Gaiellales bacterium | reverse complement strand
CGCGGCCCGCGGCCGCCGCCGCCCATCCTGCCCGCTGGCTCGCCGCACTCCTCGCCGCCGCCCCCTGCACCTGCGACTACAGAATCTCGCTCAACTGACCAGGGCACTGCTCCTCAAAGAACCTTCTTGGACAGGCCCTTAACCCGGCTCGACCGCAGCCAGTCCGAGCCACGAGGCCAGGTCCTCCAGCTCGGCCTGCACGGCTTTGGTCATCGTGCGGGTGAACGTCACGTCCTCGTGGATCGCGTGCACCCGCAACACGGAGGCCTTGCGGTCGGCGGTCCCGTCGAGCTTTCCGACCAGCCGGTCCTCATGGAGGATAGGGAGGGCGAAGTGCCCCAGCGGCGCTTGGCGGCGGGCTTGTACATCTCGAGGGTGTACTCGAAGTCGAACAGCTCCTTGACGCGGACGCGGACGAGCCGGTCGAACGGCGAGAGCAGCGCCGTCCGTCCTTCGAAGTCGTCGGCGAGCGCGGCCGGGTCGACGCGCCACTCGCCCCTGGTGCCCTCGACCACGGCCGGCTCGACGGGCATGGCCGTAGTTTTCTGTCGAGCAATGCCGAGCGAGGTGAGCCGCCGCTCGTTCTTTCTGCGCTCAGCCTCCTCGACCGACGGGACGGCGACGCCGGCCGGGTACACCCGCTCGGCCAGGTCCCACAGCCGCTGTCGCCCGACGCGTCCGGCGATCGCGACCTCGCCGCGCATCATCAGGAACTCCAGCATCTGGGTGACGTTGCGGTTGTGGGTCCACCCGGTCGAGGCCCACGGCACCACGCACGTGTCCGGGATGTCGCGTGAGCTGATCGGCCCGGAGCTTCCGAGCAGGTCGAGGATGTCGCGCCGGAAGGGGTCGTTGTCGCGGATCCAGGCACGCGTGCCCTCGCGGCTGGGCCAGTCGGCCGCGCCGGCGAGGTACAGGCCGAGGTCGCTCATCGGCCGCACCAGCGCGTTGTGCTCGAACAGCGTGCGGTCCTGCTCCAGGGCCTGCTGGAGGTGGGTGGGCCGGTACGCCGGGCCAAGGCGGCTCCAGGCGACGAGGTCCGCGTTGGGCGCGATCGCCGCGGTCGGGTCGATCTGCAGCAGGGTCAGCTGCTGCACGACCGTGAGCAGCTCGGTCGCCCGGGGTGCGTCGAGCAGTTGCGCGCGCACCGCGATGCGCCGGGCCTGCGCCTTCGTGAGCGGGTGCACGGACCGGAGGCTACGTCAGGTTGTCGAGATCGTGGTGATCGGGCACCACCTCGTACCCAATGGGGAGGCGAAGAACCTCGATCTGGCGCTCAGGCCGGTCAGTTCGTGAGCGCGGGCTCGTCGCGGATCGGATCGAAGTCCGAATCGTCCTTCGCGGAGGCGCGACTGCGGATGAGCCTCGGCCAGTACACGTCCGCGTCAGCCACCTCGGCGTACTTTCCCGCCTCGCCGAGGGGCCTGAGCGGCGCGACTCGTCGTGCTCGTTGCTGATCCGGTCGCCCGCGTCACGAGCGGTCCACGCTTTGACCCCGAAGCCCGTGATGCCGAAGTGGTGCCGGACCGGTCGCCTCGGACAGCGCCTGCGGACGACGCAGATCTGGCCGCTACCGCCAGCTCGACGTCGTCCGCCACTTAAGGGACAAATTGGCAGGCAGAGGGCGGGGATCTCATCCGCTGGATCAGCGCTGCCGCGGCCGGAGGTTCAGCCGAGGTGGCGCAGGCTCGGCCAGATCTGCGACCAGGAGCGTCGCGTGCCCGTGCAGAGATCGATCGGGGTGCCGCGCTCGTCGTTGTCGACGCCGGCGGCGTTGTCGACGCGCGCCGCGAGGCGGCAGCCCGCGAACTGGCGGCCGAGCTCGGACGCGTCGAGGCCGACGACGACGACGGGGCCGGCGCGATCCGGGGGCGGCCCCCACTCGACGAAGGCGTTGTGACCGCTGTAGGCCTGGGGGAGCCCGAGCGCCGGTCCGAAGCGGTCGAGGGCCCCCGCTTCCCCATAGTTGGAGGTGAAGATGACGGGCCTTCCCACCGCGCGACGGTAGGCGCCAGCCACCTGCCGCGCGAGCTCGGGCCAGCCGATCGTCTCGCCAACGTCTCCGTTCATCGCGATTACCGGCCCCGCCTGACCCTTCGGGAGCAGGGGCAGGGCGATCACGCCCGAGACGAGCCCGCTGAGGGCGATCGCGGCGACGAGGACCCCACGCCGCAGCCGCACCGAGCGGCGCGCAAGCCAGGCGTCGGTCTCGATCGCCCCTGCTCCGAGGAGGACGGGGAACATACCGGCCAGGTAGTAGGGCTTGCCGCCGGCGGCAAGGAAGACAACCGCGAGGACGACCCAGGCGACGGCGAAGAACCTCAACGGGCGTAGGGCGGGCCGGCGCAGGAGGGCCAAGAGGCCCGCGATCCACACCGGCGCGAGTACGGGGCTGACGAGCAGGAACTGGAACGGGAGCAGGGCCCAGCGCGGCTGCGAGCTGGCCGACCCGCCTTTGGCGATCGACGAGGAGACGTCGAGCTGGGGCCAGCCGTGGTCGGCCTGCCAGAGCAGCCAGGGCGACCAGATCGCGAGGGCGATCGCGAGGCCCATCCACGGCCAGCCGCTGTGAAGGAGACGGCGTGGCCCGACAAGCAGCAAACCGGCCCCGAGTGCGGCAAGGAGGAAGGCGATAAGCGGCTTGTTGAGCAGCGCGAGCCCGGCGACGAGGCCCACCACGATCCAGAGCCGCTCCTCGCCGGTACGAACCACGCGGGCTACGAGCCATGTGACGAGCGACCACGCCAGCAGGTCGAACGTCGACGTGCTGAGCAGGTGGCCGACAACGAGGACGATCGAGGCGACCGCCGCGCAGCTCGCAGCGATGAGCTGCGCGCCCCGCTCGCCCCCGAGCTCGCGTGCGATCACTCCGGTGACCAGCACCGTGCCGCCGGCCATCAGCGCCGAGGGGATGCGCAGCACGGTCAATGACCCGGGCGCGATCCAGTCCATCGAGCGGGCGAGCAGCGGGGTCAGCGGGCCCTGGTCGGGATACGACCAGGCCAGGTGATGGCCCGCGGCGAGGAAGTAGAGCTCGTCGCGGTGGTACCCGTACCCATGCGCGAACGCGATCAGCACCAACGCGACGAGAGTCCCCAGGCCGATCAGCACGCCGAGCGCAAGGCGTGGGTCCGCGAGCGCGAGGCGGTCGGTCGCCGCGCTACTCGGCACGCTGGTTACTTTGGCACCGGGGTGAGGCGGACGTGGGCGACGGAGCGCGAGCTGGGCGCCCGGCTCGACGGCGCAGGCACTGACTAGGCGACTCTGACACTCGACGCCATTGAATCTAATTCCGGTTCACCGGACCGCTTGACCAATCGTGAGCGGAAAGCGGCCCGATATCGTCCTTCACGTCCCGGTGCGGTAGTGGAGGTGAACGACGCCGTTGCCGAAACGTCGTTCGCTCAGCAGTTCGAGCCTCGTGCGCACACCGTCGGGGAGCGACTGTCTGCCGCCTCCCACCACGATCGGCGTCAGGAACAGGTGCAACTCGTCGACCAGGCCGGCCGCGATCGCGCGCGGCGAGCCCCGGACCGCCGACGCTGATGTCACGGTCTGCTCGCCCTTTCAGCTGCCGGACCGCGTCGGGGTCGAAGTCTCGCTCGATCCGCGTCCTGGCGCTGGATACCGTCTCCAGCGTCCTCGAGTACACGATCTTGTCGGCGGCCTGCCAAATCTCCGCGAAGTCCCGCCCGACGGGCCGCTGGTCGGCTCCGGTCTGCGCCGTCTCCCAGCCGGCCATCACCTCATAGATCCGACGCCCGTAGAGATACGTGCCGACCGGCCGTTCGAGCTCATTGACGAAGGCGTGCACCTCGTCGTCCGGCACGGCCCAGTCGAACTTGCCGTCCTCGTCCGCGACGTAGCCGTCAAGCGACGTGATCGCCGAGTAGATGAGGTTCGCCACCCTGAGCCTTCCTTCTCCAGGCCGAGAGCTCCAGCATGCCACTCACTGCCATGCGGGCGCCGCGCCTCAGGGGTGTCAGCGCCAACGCGAGACGGCGGTTGCCGGCTGCTAGTCGCGGTATCGACTCGCCGGAGCTACCGCCCCAGTCGACCCGGCGAGCCCAGCCTGGCCAGCGACGAACGCTTCGAACACCCGCTCGTCCTCGAGCCCTGGAATCGACACCAAGACCCCGTGCTCGAGATCGCGCAAGCTTGCACTGACCACATCTCCTGGCTCCATCCGCGTCCGGCCGCTCAAATCCATGCCCTGGCGAGAGTGAAACTCGGTCCGAACCACGCCCGGACAGAGCACCTGCACGCGCACGCCGAAGCCTTCGACCTCCTGCGCAAGAATCTGCGTGAACGTGACCAGGAACGACTTGGTGCTTGCATACACCGCCCGCTGGGGCAGGTGCGGCGCGTCCCATTCACCGCTGAACGCAAGCAGCGACGCCACATTCACGATCGCGCCCGCTTTCCGCTCGATCATCTGCGGAAGTACCGCGCGCGTCAGCAGGACAGGCGCGAGCACGTTCAGATCGACGAGCTCACGCGCCGACTCTGCCGGAAGCTCGACGAACGGCATGTAGTGGGCCAGGCCGGCGTTGTTCACCAGCAGGTCGAGCGGCGCCTCCAAAGCAACTTCCCGCACCGCATCAAGACCTGCGGAGGTCGCGAGGTCCGCCGCCACGATCCGCACCTCGGTTCCGTGCAGAGCTTCGAGCCTCGCGGCGGACGCTTCGAGCCGGTCGCGACGCCGGGCGACGGCGACCACTTCCCAGCCGTCTTCGGCCAACCCCTCCACGTACGCCTCACCAATCCCCGACGAGGCCCCAGTCACGAGCGCACGCTTCGCCCCCATGCCCCCAAGTACAGCACAGCCGCGCCGGGACAACATGGTGGGCAGCGCGTCTGCCGGCGGGCTGCCACCGGTCGACACTGCTGCTTCAGGCTACGCCGATGCCCAGAACTCGTCGGACGCATCGTCGAGCTCGTCGGCCGTGCGCGCTGCCGATGTACGGCCCGACCATCCTTCGCGTGCGCGGATCTGGCGCACCTGGCTCACATCGCGGAGCTGGTGGGCGTCGTCTCGCGCCGCCTCTTGACAACGTTGTCTCGAGTGTGCGTGAATTGCGCCCGGTTCGATGACAACGTTGTCTTCGGCGCCCTCCAACAGGCCGCGTGCCTCGCGGCCGACCATGCGTGACGTCGCGCACACCGCCGGGGTGAGCCTGAAGACCGTCTCGCGTGTGGTGAACGGCGAGCCCGGCGTCGGCTCGGCGACGGCGGCGCAGGTGAGGCAGGCAATCGAGGCGCTCGGTTTCCGCCGGAACGAGATCGCGCGCAGCCTTCGCCCCGGACAGGGCTCGACGACTATCGGGCTCGTCATCGGCGACGTCTCGAACCCCTTTTACTCGGCGATCGCGAGAACGGCGGAGGAGGTTTCGCGCCGGCACCGGCACCTGCTGATCACCGCGAGCTCCGAGGACGAACCGGAGTTGGAGCGCGATCTCGTCCACACCATGTCGCGCCACCGCGTCGACGGACTGCTCATCGTCCCGGCCGGACAGGCCAGTGACCACCGCTACCTCGAGTCGGAGCTTCTGCTGGGCACGCCGGTGGTCTTCCTCGACCGCCCTGCGCACGGCATCGAAGCGGACACGATCCTCCTGGATAACGTCGGTGGAGCGCGCTCGGCCGTCGAGCACCTGCTCGCACACGGCCACCGCCGCATCGGAGTCGTCGGGGACGCGCCTTCGTTCACCACGGTTCGCGAGCGGGTGGAAGGCTGCCGGCTCGCGCTTGCCGGCGCGGGTCTCGTGTTCGAGGAATCGCTCGTGCGGCTCAGCCCGCACGACACGGCCGAGGCAGAGTCAGTCGCGGGCGGGCTGCTCGAGCAGCCCGAGCCACCGACGGCGATCTTCACGACGAACAACCGGATGAGCATCGGCGTCCTCCGCGCGCTGCGCGCCCGCGGGCGCCGCATCGCCCTCGTCGGCTTCGACGACTTCGAGCTCGCCGACATGCTCGCGACCCCGATCACGGTGGTCGCACACGACTCGGGCGCGATGGGCCGCCTCGCGGCCGAGATGCTGTTCGCCCGTCTGGCAGGAGACGACTCCCCTCCGAAGCGAGTCATCGTGCCCACGACGCTGGTGGTGCGGGGATCGGGGGAGATCGGCCCGTGAGGCCCATCGCGTTCGGTCCCAACCTGCTGCACCGCTTCTACCGCGGCGGCTCGTCGATCGCCGCGTTTCGAGGGATTGCCTGTGAGGACGAGTACGCGCCGGAGGACTGGGTGGGATCAACGACGACGGCGTTCGGGTCAGATGAGGCCGGGCTCTCGCGATTGCCCGACGGGCGACTGCTGCGGGACGCGATCGCGGCCGGCCCGGACGCGTTCCTCGGCCCAGATCACGACGCGCTGGCGCGGCCTGAGCCGCGGGTCCTGGTCAAACTGCTCGACGCGGGCGAGCGCCTGCCCGTGCACATTCACCCGGACCAAGCGTTCGCGGCGCGCCTGCTGGGCAGCCCGGTCGGCAAGACCGAGGCTTGGCTGATCGTCGGCACCCGCGGCGGGGCGGTCGTCCACGTCGGCTTTCGCGAGGAAGTCGATCGGGAAACGCTCGAGGGGTGGGTGGAGCGCCAAGATGCGGAGGCGTTGCTCGGCGCGATGAACCCGATCGAGGTTGCGGCAGGCGATACGGTCTACGTGCCGGCCGGGGTTCCACACGCGATCGGCGAAGGCGTCTTCATGGTCGAAGTCCAGGAGCCAAGCGACCTCTCGATCCTGCTCGAATGGGACGGCTTCGCGATCGACGGTGACCTCGAGTATCACCTCGGGCTCGGGCTCGAGCGCGCGCTCGGCGCGGTTGACCGCTCGGCCTGGGCCGGCGACCGACTCGCGCAGTTGCGCGAAGGCCGAGGCCGGGTCCGCCCGGGGGTCGAGGCGCTGCTGCCGCAGGAGGCCGACGCGTTCTTCCGCGCAGAGCGGATCCGGCCCGAGCCCGAGGCCGAGCTCGAGCCCGCCTTCTCGATCCTCGTGGGCGTTGCGGGCGCCGGCGAGCTCGTGACGGCCGCGAGCGAGCGCATGCCGCTACGGCGGGGCGACACGCTGCTCGTCCCGTACGCTGCCGGGCCCTGCCGAGTGACGGGCGAAATCGAGGCACTCCGGTGTCTCCCGCCGGAGGTCGCCAGGTGAGCCACGACGTGCTCGTGGGGCTCGACGTCGGGACGACGAGCTGCAAGGCCGTCGTTACCCGGGTCGACGGCGCCGAGCTTGGGCGGGGCTCCGCTCCGACGCCGTGGCGGAAGGTGCCGACGGGGGCCGAGCTCGACCCGGGCGAGCTGCTCGAGGGTGCGCTCCGCGCAATCCGCGAGGCGCTCTCGGCGGCGGCCGAGGGCCACGTCGCCGCGCTCGGTGTGACGAGCATGGCCGAGACCGGTGTGCTCCTCGACGCGAGCGGCAAACCGGTCGTGCCGGCGATCGCGTGGCATGACGGGCGCGGCGAGCGGGAGGCGGCGCTGCTCGTCGCCGAGCTTGGCTCCGAGCGCTTCGTCGAGCGCACCGGGTTACCTCCGAGTCATCGCTGCTCGCTCGCGAAGTTGCGCTGGCTGCGCACCAACGATGTCGCTACGGCACGCGGCGTGCGCTGGCTCAACGTCGCCGAATGGATCGTCCGCGGGCTGGGAGGCGATGAGACGGCCGAGCTGTCGCTTGCCGCGCGCACGGGCTTCCTCGAGCTCGAGCACCGCTCCTGGTGGGGTGAGGCGGTCGAGTGGGCGGGCTTCGCGACGAGTCTGCTTCCCGAGCCGGCGCCGGCCGGAACACCCGCTGGCCACGCCGCGGCGTTCGACGGTGCCGTGCTTGCCGTGGCAGGCCACGACCATCTCTGCGCCGCCGTGGGCGCCGGCGCGACCCGGCCAGGCGATCTCTTCGACTCGTGCGGCAGCGCGGAGGCTCTGGTGCGCGCAGTCCCGCCGCCGGTTCCTGTTGAAGCCGTGCGGCGTGCCGTGGCCGGCGGCGTCACGGTCGGCTGGCACGTCTTCGGCGCCCACAACGCTTTCCTCGGCGGCTTCCGGTCCGGGCTCGTCCTGCAGCGCTTCCTCGATCTCCTCGGGGCCGGCGAGGACGGGCGTGAGGATCTGAATGCGGCCGCGATCGCCTCGCCCCACGGTGCCGGAGGACTGACCGTCCTCGACCTGACGAGTGACACGGCGTCGCTCGCCGGCATCGGGCCGGGTGTCTCGCCCGGGCTCGTGTGGCGCGCTGCGCTCGAGGCGACCGCCGCTCGTGCGGCCGGGATGAAGGCGGTGATCGAGAGCGTTGCAGGGCCGACCGAGCGGCTCGTCGTCGGCGGCGGATGGGCGCACGATCCGGCGGTGCGAGCCGTCAAGCGGCAGTTGCTCGGCTCGTTCGAGCGGCCGCCCGTCGCAGAGGCCGGGGCCCGCGGAGCGGCGCTCCTCGCGGGGCTCGCCGCGGGGATCTACGGCGGTATCGAGGACCTGCCTGCAGTCAGGCCGGCGCGGGAGGTGGTGACAACGTGACTGAGAACGGGGTCGTGCTCGGGGCGCGGGAGATCTTCAAGAGCTTCGGCCACGTCGAGGCGCTACGCGGAGCCAGCTTCGAGGTACGCGGGGGCGAGGTGGTGGCGCTCGTCGGCGACAACGGGGCCGGCAAGTCGACGCTGATCAAGATCCTGTCGGGGACGCTCCATCCGGACGCGGGCGAGATTCGCTTCGAGGGCCGGCCGGTCTCGATCGGGTCGCCAACCGTTGCGCGCGGGATGGGCCTCGAGACCGTCTACCAGGACCTCGCGCTCGCACCCGAGCTCGACCCGGCCGCGAACCTTTTTCTCGGCCGCGAGCTCGTCCGCCCATTCCCACTCAGCCTCTTCGGCTTCCTGGACAAGCCGGCGATGCGGCGGAGCGCCGCGGAGGCGTTCTCGAAGCTCGGCGTGCGCATCCCGAGTGTGACGGCGCCCGTCGCCAACCTCTCCGGCGGGCAGCTGCAGGGCGTCGCGGTGGGGCGGGCGGTCAACTGGGCGAGCAAGGTGCTGTTCATGGACGAGCCGACGGCCGCCCTCGGGGTCGTGCAGGCACAACACGTGCTCGATCTCGTCCGCTCGGTCCGCGACTCGGGCATCTCGGTCGTCTTCATCTCGCACAACCTGCCGCAGGTGTTCGAGGTCGCCGACCGGATCGAGGTGCTGCGGCTCGGCCGTCGCGTGGCCCGCTTTCGGGCGAGCGAGGCGACGATGGACGACGTCGTCGCCGCGATGACCGGCAGCGTCGAGCAGGTGGAAGGGACCGAGAACGGGCAGGGACCCGGATGAGCGACCTCGAGCAAGCAGCTGCCACCCAGGGCGCGCCGCCGGCCGAGGCGCGGCGGTTGCCCCGAAGCGTGCGCTGGCTCCTGGAGGCGCAGACGGCGTGGATCTTCGTGGTCCTCCTTGGCATGATCGGCGTCTTCGCCATCCTCAAGCCGGCCGAGTTCGCCACGGTCGACAACTTCCGCAACATGGCCGTCGACGCGTCGAGCCTGCTCGTGATCGCCGTCGGCATGACCTTCGTGATCATCACCGGCGGCATCGACCTCTCCGTCGGGGCGGTGCTCGTGTTCGCGAGCATCGTCGCGGGCAAGGCGATGGAAGCCCAGGGCGGGAACGGATACGGCACCGTGCTGCTCGGCCTCGCCGTCGCGCTCGTCGCCGGGCTCGGCTGGGGGCTCCTGAACGGGATCGTGATCACGCGCTCGCGCGTGACGCCGCTGATCGTCACGCTCGGCACGCTCGGCATGGCCGAGGGCGCCGGGCTGCTGATCACGGACGTGAACATCAGAAGCGTTCCGCTGAAGCTGACCGACTCGATCGGAATCGGCCGCCTCTGGGGACAGATCCCGTACCTCGTCTTGATCGCGGCCCTCGTCACCGTCGTCGCCGCGATCGCGCTCGCGCTGACGCGGTTCGGCCGCTACACGTACGCCGTCGGCTCGAACGCCGAGGCGGCCCGGCGCGTCGGCGTGAAGACCGAGCAGCATCTGATCAAGGTGTACGCGATCTCGGGGATGCTCTCGGGGCTGGCCGGTTTCCTCTCGCTCGCGCGCTTCTCGACGACGACGATCGGCGGGCACTCGACGGACAACCTCCAGGCGATTGCGGCGGTCGTGATCGGCGGCACGAGCCTCTTCGGCGGCATCGGCACGATTGTCGGCTCGGTCGTCGGCGTCTTCATTCCGGTCGTACTCCAGAACGGCTTCATCATCTTGAGCGTCCAGCCGTACTGGCAGGAGGTCGCCGTCGGCGCCGTGCTGATCGCGGCCGTCTATCTCGACCAGCTCAAGCGCAGGGCGCGCGCGCAGGGGTGAAGGGGGTTCACATGGAGTGAGCTAAGCCAGGTCGTAACCGCAATCCGATGGAAAGGGAGACGACGTGAAGAGGAAAGTCATTGCGATTCTGCTCATTTTCGGGGCGCTCGCCGGGCTCGCCGCTACGGCGGGCTACGGCAAGAGCCAGAAGACGTACAAGCTCACCCTGCTCCAGGGCGTGCGCGGCGACGAATTCTACGTCTCGATGGCGTGCGGCGCGAAGGCAGCCGCGGCCAAGCTCGGGAACGTGAAGCTCGACGTCCAGGGCCCGCAAAAGTTCGACGCCTCACTCCAGATCCCGATCCTGAACGGGATCGCGGCGAGGAAGCCGGACGTGATCATGATGGCGCCGACGGATACGAAGGCCCTGATCGCGCCGATGAAGCAGGCGAAGGCGAGCGGGATCAAGATCATCGAGGTGGACACCCACGTCACCAATGCCTCGATCTCGATCTCGAAGATCGCCTCGAACAACATCCTCGGTGGGCGCAAGGCCGCAGTCGCCCTGGCCGGACTGACGGGCAAGCAGGGCGAGTGGTTCGTCATGAACGTGAAGCCGGGGATCTCGACGACCGACCAGCGGCAGAAGGGCTTCGAGCTGCAAAGCAAGACGTACTCGAAGGTCAAGTACCTTGGGACGCGCTTCGACGACGACGACCCCGGCAAGGCGGCGTCGATCACGTCCGCCCAGCTCGCCGCTCACCCGAAGCTGAACGGCATCTTCGGCGCGAACCTGTTCTCCGCCGAGGGCGCCGCGACCGGCGTCCGGAATGCCGGGAAGCAGAAGCAGGTGAAGATCGTCGGCTTCGACGCCGGTCCCGCCCAGGTGCAACAGCTGAAGCAGGGACTGACGCAGGCGCTCGTCGCGCAGAAGCCGTACGACATCGGCTACCAGGCGGTGCAGCAGGCCGTGAATGCGCTCACCGGCAAGAAGGTGAAGGGCAAGATCCAGACGGGGCTCGTGATCGTCACGAAGGCGAACATCAAGCAGCCCGCCGTCTCCAAGTACCTCTACAAGTCGAAGTGCTGAGCTGAGTCCCGGGCGGGCGGCGCCCTCGCGGCGCCGTCCGCCGGCTCAGTCGACCGCCACCACCGCCCCTTCCGCCTGCGAACGGAGCGCGGCGGTGAAGAGCCGATGGGTCGCGGCCGCTTCCTCTGGCGTCGCGCAGTGGAAGGGCTGCCGCATCCCGTCGCGACCGTGGGCGAGCTCGTCGAGGAAGGCAGCCCACATCTGGAGGATGGCATCCGAGAAGCCGAACTCGAAGATCGTGCCGGTGATGGTCGGGTAGGCCGACTCGGAGCCGAGGTCGACCGCCTGCCAGGCCTGGCGGGCGCCCGGCTCGTACTCCATCCAGCGGAGAGTCTTCGGCTGCTTGGTCGTGTAGGCGATCGAGCCCTTCGTGCCGTCGATCTCGATTGTCCACGTGTTCGTCTCGCCGGGCGCGATCCGCTTCGTCTCGATCCGCAGCGGGAAGAGTTTTTCCGCGTCTCCTGCCTCGCAGAGCAGAACGGCGTTGTCCCACGTGTCGCAGGGCGCCATGCCGCCCGTCGGGTCTGGCCGCTCGACGACGACGTTGGAGAGGATCGCGCGCACATTCCGCGGCGCCCAACCGGCGCGCAGCGGGAGGTGCATGGGGTGCATGCCAAGGTCACCCATGCAGCCGTATTCGCCGTTGAACGCGGCGCGGCGCTTCCAGTTGATTGGCTTCGAGGGGTCGAGGTCGCTCGAGTGGAGGAAGAGCGAGCGGACGTCGAGCACGCGGCCGAATCGCCGCTGGCGAATCCAGCGTGCAACCTCCTGCCCGCCGGGGTAGAAGGGGAGCTCGGACGAGCAACGGACGAGCAGCTCGGGGTGCCGCGCGGCCTCGGCGAGAATCGCCTCGTTGGCGTCGCGGTCGATTCCGAAGGGCTTCTCGCCGACGAGGTGCTTGCCGGCACGGAGGATCGCGGTGTAGAGCTCCTCGTGCAGGTTGTGCGGGACGGCGCAGTAGACGGCCTCGACCGAGTCGTCGGCGAGGAGCTCCTCGTAGTCGAAGACGAGCCGGGGCAGGGGATTGAGCCGCTCGTACCAGGCGAGCACGTCCGGGTTGACGTCGCAGACGACGGCGAGCTCGGGCCGGACGCCGATGTCGGCGAGGTGCACCCAGCGTGCCGCGGCACTCGCGAACTCGCGGCCCATCAGCCCGCCGCCGATCAGCCCGAACCGAACGGTTCTAGACACGTGCGCCGAGGAGCCCGAGGGCCTCCTCGGCCGTTGCGCCCTCGTGGACGATCGTCATCAGTGCGCGCGTCATCGCGACCGGGCTCTCGTGCTGGATCACGTTGCGGCCGTACACGATCCCGGCCGCGCCCTGGCGCATCAGCACCTCGGTCCGGCTAAGTACCTCCTCTTCGGGAACTCGGCCGCCGCCGCGTGGCAGCACCGGGCGCCCGCTCGCCGCCTCGATCACGGCGTGATACTCCTCGAGGTCGTCGGTCGGGTCGGCCTTGATGATGTCGGCGCCGAGCTCTGCCGCGTGTCGAACGAGCGGCACGATCTTGTCGATGTCGCCGTCGACGGCGTAGCCCGAGCCGCCCGACTGCATCGCCAGGGGCTCGACCATCAGCGGCATGCCGACGGGGTCGCAGGCGGCGCGCAGTGCGGTCACGTTGCGCACGCACTGCCGGTGGAGCTCGGGCTGATCCGGGATCAGCAGGATGTTGGCGACGACGCAGGCGGCGTCGAGCCTGAGCGCCTGACCGACGGCGTTCTCGATCATCTCCGCAAACAAGTAGGAGGGGGGCTCTGGACCGTAGACGTTGGCGAAGTCGGTGCGGAGGACGAGCGCGGGCTTGGCAGGGCCGGGGATGCGTTGCAGAAATGGCGCCTGGCCGGGCGAGAGCTGGATCGCGTCCGGGCCGGCGTCGACCAGCGTCAGCACGGCGCGCTCCATGTTCTCGATCCCGGCGAGGAGGGCGCGCTCGCCGAAGAAGCCATGGTCGACGGCGAGGTCGAAGCACTTGCCGTCCGCGGCGAAGAGACGGTTCATGCGTGCCGTCATAAGAGGCCGCAACTGTATCTTCCCGCCGTCGCGGGATGCTGAGCAGCGCGAGACCGGCGGCCGAAGTGCGTCGGATCGACCTGCCGAGCTCGAGGCTACCCGACCTGCGCAGACACACTTTGCCGGTAGACGGCACTTGTTAACGAGATGGCCGAGTACCGCACGCATAGTGACGAGGAGCTGCTGCGGCGGGCTCGACGCGATCCGGATGCATTCTGCGCCTTCTACGATCGCCACGTCCGCAGGCTCTTCGGCTGGTTGAGCGGCGAGACACTCGACGCTGCCGTCGCCGCGGAGCTAACCGCGGAGACGTTCGCGCAGGCGCTGCGATCTATGTCCCGCTTCCGCGGCGATAGCACCGGCTCGGCGCGCGCCTGGCTCTACCGCATCGCACGCCGATTGCTCGTGCGACACCGGACAAAGGGCCGTCTCGAGACGAGAGCGCGGCACCGCCTCCGGATGCCGACGAGCTATGAGGAAGAGTTCGCCGCGGTCGAAGAGCGCGTCAGTTCGGAGCTTCTTCGGGAGCTCGTCGCAGCAGAGTTCACGTCCCTGCCCGGCGAGCAACGCGAGGCGGTCCGCCTGCGCGTGATCGACGAGCTTTCCTACGACGAGATCGGCGCGCGCCTCGCTTGCACTCCAGGCGCGGCGCGCACGCGTGTTTCCCGCGCGCTCCGCATTTTGCGCGAGCACCTTTCAGAGGAGGCGATCTGACCATGGAAGACCACGCGATCGAAATCTTCATTTCCGGGCTCAAGAGCGACCTACATGCAGCCGCTCACCGCAGACTGCACCGCCGACACCAGCACCTCGTCGCGGCAGCGGTCGCCGCCGCCACCGCCGTCCTCGCGGGGGGCGCCTTCGCAGCGCATGCCCTGTGGTCGGGCACGGATCTCACGCCCGCCGACATCGCCAGACAGGCCACCACCGTCACGAATGACTCCTGGGCGCTCTGCGACGGAACCGGTCACTGCACCAACCAGCACGGCACCCATCTCCAGATTCAGATCCTGCCGTCGATGGGCGTCAGCTTCATCTTGCCCACCGGCCAAGCCGTGAACATCGTGCCGGCCGAGCCGATCATGCCGGCCGAGCCGGTTCTCCCCGGGCGGGTGGTCTATGGCAGGTTGGAGCCGACGACGGACGCATCCGGCAAGTGGACTGGCGGTACCTGGACGGTCGACCTGCCGGGTGGCGGTCGGCGAACCATCGTCTGGAGGCGAGCAGACGGCAGCATCGTCGCTTCCGACCGGCGGGACGGCAAGACGACGACGACCACCTCCTTGCATGCCGGCGACGTCGTGCCGCTCATCCCGGGCTCGCTCGATCCGCATGCGCGGACACTCGAGAAGGCCGTCACGTTCGACCTTCCCAGCGGAGAGCGAGTCAGCATCTTCCCGACCTTCAACGAGACCTACGTCGGCGGCGTCTCCCAGCCGGGCGATCCACTGCTCGAGCGCTTGCCGGCCGGCGCGGCCGAAAAGTACGGGCTCGTGCGGATCGGCGAATACAACGGCACGCTTCCTGTCACCCCCGACGGAGGCAGCTGGTCGGTGCGCCTGCCGGATGGCAGCGAACGCACGATCAGCTGGCAGTCCGGCGAGCCGCAAGTGACCATCTCCGATCGGTCGCGCAGCGGAGGCGGCAAGACGACCGATGTCCCGATCGGGCACGAGCTCCCACTGATTCCCTTCCACCGCTGATCAACGTGAGCGGGCCCCCTGCACAACGCGCCGACGTCTGAGGCCCACATCGGGGGTGTAGCATCGGAGTATGTGCCGCAACATCCGCACCCTGCACAACTTCGAACCGCCCGCAACGGAGGAAGAGGTTCGCGCGGCAGCGCTTCAGTACGTCCGCAAGATCAGCGGCTTCACCAAGCCCTCGCTCGCGAACGCGGAGGCGTTCGAGCAGGCCGTCGACGCCGTCGCGGCAACTTCAGCGCGGCTGCTCGCCGAGCTCGTGACCTCAGCGCCGCCAAAGGATCGCGAGGCCGAGGCCGCCAAGGCGCGCGTTCAGGCCGCACAGCGGTTCGCCGCCTAACGCAGTAGCGGCACGAACGAGCGCTGGAGTGCGTCGACGCTGCCAATGATGTCGCTGCCTGAGGCGACGACGTGATCGGGGGCGTCGCCCCAGTGGGCTGACCCGGTGAAGGCGTAGTAGGCGTCCCAGATGATTCCGCCGGTCAGGCTGCCGATGGTGCGGTTGCCGAACCAGGTGCCGGAGATCTCGTGCGGATCCCAGAAGCTGGTCACGCGGGGATCGTCGAACATGGCCGCTGGGATGTCGCTTCGCGCGTCGCCGGGGTACATCGGCTCCCAGAGGACGATCATCCGGAGCTTGCCGTGCGGGTGATCCTTGAGGACGTGCTGTCGGACCCAACTGGCCCCGATGCGACAGGTGGGTCAGGTTGGCGAGAGCAGCACGATCAGGCGCGGCAGGCCCTGATGCGCGTCGAACGCCGCCCGCAACTGCCCGATGCTCGTCAGCTCTCGGACGGCGTCGCTCGTGGAGACCGCGCCGGGCGAGCGGGTGTGGGCGCCGCCGCCGCAGCCGGCGAGAAGAAGAGCTGCTGTGCAGATGAGGAGGAAAGCGGCTCGCTTCATCGGCGGGCAAGGTCCCCGGTTGCCGTCGGCCGACGGCGCCGCAGGCGCAGCATTCCTGTTGCGAGCGCGAGCGTGACGATCACCCCGGCCGCAGTGACGAGCGGTGTCCCGTGCTGACGGGCAAAGCTCTCGAGCTGGCTGGAGTAGCGAGCGGCGAGGCCGACGATCGGGTCGTCAGCGAGCGTGAGGCCGTTGCCGAAGCGGAGTCGCGCCCAGTAGTAGACGAGGTAGGCGCCGGAGACGGTCAGCAGGGCTCCGGCGAGGCGGCCGACGTGGGGGAGCAGCGGCCGAAGCGTCCGCGCGATGCCTTCGCGGGCGCAGGCGACCGCGACTCCGAGTGCCATCAGCACGAGCGCCATGCCGGTGCCGTACGCCAGGAAGATCGTCAGCTTCTCGGCGCCAAGTGAGGCGCCGACGAGGGCGAGAAAAATCGGCAGCGTGCAGCCGAGCGAGGCGGCGCCGTAGCCGACGCCGAAGAACAGCATCGCGCTGAAGCGCCGCTCGCGGCGGGGCCGCATCTGCAGCGAGAATCGAAGCCGCATCTCGCCTCCCGCCAGAGCGAAGAGGCCGGCGAGGACGAGCGCCGCGCCGGTCGCAAGACCGACCCAGGGAACGGCGTCAGCGATCGCGCCGATCCCGAAGCTGAGCGGCAGCCCGACCAGGGCGAAGACCCCGAGAAAGCCGGCCGCGACGAGCGCACCGACCACGAGGCCCTGAAGAATCCGGGTCGGAGCACTCGGCAGCTGCTGCTCGTCAGCGCCGAGATAGAAGGAGAGAAACGCAGGCAGCAGCGGGAAATTGCAGGGATTGACAACCGCCAGTCCGCCGGCTGTGAAGGCAATCGAGAGCGGAACGCTGTTGATCGAGCGAGTATCGCAGATCCGTCGATTGTGATATTTAGTTTTTCCCATATGGCTCGGCTTGCCCCCGCAGAGCTCGCCGGCCCGTTCCGCCTCCCGGAGGCGCCGGTCGCGAGCGATCTCGTTGCCAAGTACTTCCGCGGTCTGGGCGACCCGCTCCGGGTGCGAATCCTGGAGTTGCTACGTGAGCATGGAGAGCTCTCGGTCGGCGAGCTGGTCGAGCGACTCGGCGAGCCGCAGCCGAAGGTCTCCAACCATCTCGCCTGCTTGCGTTGGTGCGGCTTCGTCGAGGCTCGCCGCGAGCACCGGACCGTGCACAACCGGATCGCCGATCAGCGTGTCCTCGAGATGCTCGGGCTCGCGCAGGCGCTGCTCGCAGACAACGAGGACCATGTGGCGGCCTGTTGCCGCATCGACGAACAAGAGAGCTCCGCTTGAGCGACAGGGGCTGCCGCGAGCCGGCGCAGGACGCCGGTAGCGCGGGCTCGGCTGCCACCGCCCCGACTCCCGTACCGGTCGAGATCCTGTATTTCGACGGCTGCCCCAACCACCATTCGGCAATCGCGCTCGTCGAGCGAGTCGGTCGCGAGCTCGGGATCGAACCCGAGCTGCAACTGATCAACGTTCCTGATCACGAAGCGGCACAGAAGCTGCGCTTCCTCGGCTCCCCGACAATCCGCGTCGGCGGGCGGGACGTCGATCCGCACACGGAGGAACGTCGAGACTACGCGCTCTCCTGCCGCGTCTTCCGCACCGAGAAGGGAGTCGCGGGACAGCCGGCAGAGAGCTGGGTGCTCGCAGCGCTCCTGCGCGAGACCAGTTCCTCCGGAACGGGCAGTCTCGTGCCGGCCGTCGAAGGCGCCCTCGAAGCGGCTGCGATCCCGACCGTGCGACGCGGAAGCGAGCGCTCGAAGCGGTTGAGCCACGCCGAGCGCGCCATGTACGAGTGGATCCTGCGAATGTTCGCCGCCGGCACACCGCCGACTCCGGCCGCGCTTGCCAGGGCGGCCGCAGCTTTCGGGGTCGACATCCAGCAGGCGCTCACCACGCTGGCCGCTGAGGATCTGGTTCACCGCGATGCAGCGACCGGCTCGATCCTCGTCGCTTACCCCTTCTCGGCAACTCCGCGCGGCCACAGCGTTCGGATCGACGACAAGCAGTGGGTCGAAGCGATGTGCGCGATTGACGCGTTGGGGATCGCACCAATGCTCGGCCTCCCGATCGAGGTCGTCTCGCACGACCCATTGAGCGGCGGCGAGGTCTGGGTGCGGCTCCAACCGGGCGAGGGAGCCTGGTGGGAGCCGTCGGAAGCGGTAGTCCTGAGCAGAAGCGCATGCTGCGACGGCCCGAGCTTCCGCGGCTGTTGCGACGTGCTCAATTTCTTCGAGACGCCCGAGAACGCGGAGCGCTACCAGCACGATCATCCCGAGATCACAGGGCATCCGATCTCGATTCCCGAGGCGGTCGAGGCGGGCCAGGTCGTTTTCGGGAATGTCTTGAAGCGCGAATGATGCCGACCCCGATCGACCGCGACGAGGTGCGTGGACTCGTCTCCGCAGACGCCCAACTCGTCGGGGTGCTGCCCGAAGCGGAGTACGAGGACGAGCACATCCCCGGGGCGATCAACATTCCGTTGAAGACGATCGACCTGGAAACGACCCGGCAGCTCGAGCGCGGGCGTCCCGTGACCCGCGTACTGCTACGACTACCAGTGAGACATGAGCCCGCGAGCCGCGTGCCGGCTCGAGACGCTCGGCTTCGTCGAGGCCTACGACTAGCACCACGCTCGAAGCGATCCTCGAGCGAATGCAGAACCAGAACCTGACCAGCGCGCTCGTCACCCGCTCGGACGGAACGTTCATCGGCGTGCTTCTGCGCGGTGACGCTGAGCGCGCGCTCGCATCATCCGCTGCCTCCGAAACCGGCCTGGCGCAGCCGCCGGGCCGCTCGTAACCTTCTGAGCATGGCGCGCTACTGCGTAGGCACCGCGATGGCGATCGACTGGGAGGAGGACACCCCGGCCCAGATCGACCGGCACCTGATCGGACGTGCGTTCATTCCCTACTGGCGCCGCGGCCTTCTCGCCGTCGCCGCGATCGCCGCCGGTGCGGTGCTCGGCCTGGCGCCGGCACTGATCGCGAAGGAGCTGATCGACCGCCTGAGCGCGCACGATGCAACCTTCTCGTACCTCGCGATGCTGGTCGCCGCCGGCCTGGCCGCCTCGATCGTCAACGGGCTGGTCAACGTCGGCGGCTCCTACCTCTCGACGTCGATCAGCCAGGGAATCATGGCCGACTTGCGCTGGCAGCTGTTCGATCGGCTGCTCGGACATTCGGTCGGCTTCTTCACGCGGAGCCGCACAGGCGATGTGATGTCGCGGATCAACAACGACGTCGGTCGGATCGAGGACGTCGTCTCCGAGACGATCTTCGGGGTCGTCAGCGCCGGCATCGTCCTCGCCACCACGCTCGCCTACATGTTCATCCTCGACTGGCGGCTGACGCTAGTCGCTCTTGTCGGCGTGCCGCTCAGCGTCATCCCTTCGCGCTGGATCGGCCGGGCCTCCTACCGCGCGCATCAGCGCACCCAGCGCAAGCTGGCTGAGATGAGCGTCTATCTGCAGGAAGTGCTCGGTATCTCCGGGATACTGCTCGTGAAGGCGTTCGCCAAGGAACGCTCCGAGCGCGAACGCTTCCGGGAGCTGAACCGGGAGCTGCGCCGGCTCGAGGTGCGTCAGGAGATAATCGGCAACTGGTACGGAGTTCTCCTGACGGGGTTGACCGCGGCCGGGCCGGCGATCGTCTGGCTGTACGGCGGCTACCGCGTCATCCATCATCAGTCGTCGCTCGGGACGGTCGTCACGCTCGGCACCGTGCTGACGCTGCGCCTCTATGGCTCGATCGCCAACCTGGGCAGCATGAACGTGAACGTGCTCGGCTCGCTGGCGCTCTTCCAGCGTCTGTTCGTCTACCTCGACCTGCCTCACGAGGTCGCGGATGCGCCGCAGGCGCGGCCGCTCACGAAGCCGCGCGGCGCGATCAAGTTCGAGGACGTCTCCTTCTCCTACGGCAACGGCGCGGCCCGCCCGGCCCTCGAGCGCGTCTCGTTCCAGATCGAGCCGGGCGAGCTGGTCGCCCTGGTCGGGCCGAGCGGAGCGGGCAAGACGACGACGAGCTACCTGATCCCCCGCTTCTACGACCCCACCGCGGGCACCGTGAGAATCGACGGGCGCGACCTGCGCCAGACGACGCTCGAGTCGATCGGCGAAAACGTCGGGGTCGTCTTCCAGGACACCTTCCTCTGGCACGCCTCGATCCGCGACAACCTCCTCTACGCCCGCCCGGCTGCAGGAGAAGCCGAGCTCGAAGCAGCAGCGAAGGCGGCGCACCTGCACGAGTTCATCTGCTCGCTCCCCGACGGCTACGAAACGATCGTCGGCGAGCGCGGTCACCGGCTCTCAGGCGGCGAGAAGCAGCGGATGGCGATCGCGAGAGTGATCCTGAAGGACTCGCCGATCCTGATCCTCGACGAGGCCACCTCCCACCTCGACAGCCTTTCCGAGCAACTGATCCAGGCCGCGCTGCGACCGCTGTTCGCCGGCCGCACCTCGATCGTGATCGCCCACCGCCTCTCCACCATCCTCGCCGCCGACACGATCCTCGTCTTCGACGAGGGTCAGGTCGTCGAGCAAGGTGACCACGCGGCCCTGGTCACCCAGGGCGGGCTCTACGCACGGCTGTACGAGCGCCAGGTGCTGAGCGAGAACGGCGAACCGCGCATCGCGGCGTTCACCTGACCTCGGCCACGCCGTCACGAGGTCGAGTACGCGCAGCTCAGATTGACCCCGCCCCGCCTGGTGCAGACGAGGCTCGAGGTTGGGGCGGGCTGCTACTTGCCGCGCGAGGTCTTCTTCTTCGGCTTCGGCTTCCCGGGAATCTCCTTGCCCTCGGCCGCCGCACGCTTCTGCTTCTTTTTCGTCGCCATGGCCCCTCCTTCATTCGATCGATCCCCAATGGCGTCGATTCTACTTCGGACGCACCTTTCCGAGCTCGAGGAGGCGTCAAGGCTTGGCGACGCGGGTGAGCTGTGCCGCCACCGCCTGCCAGCGGCCGTCGCGGCGCTGCCACACGTCCGTGTAGCGCGTCGCCGCGAGCGCGCCGTCGCGCGTGTAGTGCGTGACGCCGTGGACCAGCGCGAGATCGCCCATCGCACGGACGTCGACGTCGTCGTACCGCACGTCCTGCACTCCGGGCCCCTCGGCATTCAGCCGCAGAAATTCTGTCTTGTCGATGCGTCGTCCGTCGGCGAGGGTGCAGACGAAGTCGTCGCTCAGATGCTCGCGATACCACGCCACGTCGGCTTCGACGAACGCGCGGATGTAGTGCGCGTTCAGGTCGTGTAGCAGCGCGACCGCATCTGCCTGGCCGGTCCCGGCGGCCCAGGGATCGGAGCTGAATGTCGTCTCGGACACCTTCGATTCCTCCTTACGCGAGTCCCGCCCACAGAGTGCGCGAACGAGACGGAGCGCCCTCGCCGGATTCGGACAGACTGAGGCTGTCCGAATCCGGCCAGTTTGCGCGAGCGGCCGGGATACGCTGGCCGTGTGCAAGGCTTCGCGGCGGTCGTTACCACCGGTATCTACTGCCGGTCTGGGTGTTCGGCGCGACCTCGTGCGGAGCATGTCACGACGTTCCCGCTAGCGGCTGCCGCCGAGGCCGCAGGATACCGGGCGTGTCTTCGATGTCGGCCCTACCGCTCACCGCAGCCCGTGGCCTGGACCGGCCCGGAGCTGGTCTGCCGAGCCGTGCAGCTGATCCTCGACGGCGCGCTCGACAGGGGGACCGAAGCCGGCCTCGGTGCGCGGCTCGGCATGTCGGCCCGGCACCTTCGTCGCCTTTTCACCGCGCACCTGGGGGTAACGCCCGACGGTCTGGCGCGTTCGGCTCGGGCGCATTTCGCCCGCCGTCTGCTCGACGACACCGACCTCACCATCACCGAGATCGCCTTCGCCTCGGGTTTCGGCAGCCTGCGTCAGTTCAACCGCGCCTGCCAGGAGGTATTCCGGGCGCAGCCTCGGAAGCTGCGGTCCAAGCGCCGCGTGAGCGACCGCCTCGTCGCAGACGGGGGCCTCTCCCTCCGGTTGCCCTTCCAGGGCCCGCTCGACTGGGAGACGATGGTCGCCTACTTCGCCGCTCGTGCCATCCCGGGCGTCGAGAGTGTCTCCGGACACGCGTACCGGCGCACGATCCTGATCGGGGGCGATCCGGGCGTGCTCGAGCTCCTTCCGGGTGGCAACGACCACCTCGTGCTGCGCGCCCACCTGCCGCACTGGGAAGAGCTGATCCATGTCGTCGACCGCGCTCGCCGCATCGCGAGCCTCGACTTCGACTTGGATCCGCCCACCAGCCACCTCGCCGGCGATCCGACGATCGGGCCCCTGCTGAAAGCTCGACCGGGCCTGCGCGCTCCGGGGACGTGGGATCCCTTCGAGACCGGCGTGCGCGCGATCATCGGCCAACAGGTAACTCTTGCGGCGGCCAACACCGTTGCAGCTCGGCTCGTCGAGCGGCTCGGCACCCCGGTACCGGGACTGCGGCGACTCGGCCTCACTCACACGTTTCCCTCGCCGGACGCGCTCGCCACCGCCGACCTCGCCGGCCTCGGGCTCCCGCAAGCGCGCGAGGATGCGATCCGCTCGTTCGCCCGTGCCGTCGCCGGCGACGCCATCCGGCTCGACCGCAGCATCAGCCTCGATCAGCATGTGGCCTCGATCACGGCCCTCGACGGCCTTGGCCCGTGGACCGCGCACTACATCGCCCTGCGACTCGGCGAACGGGACGCCTGCCCCACGTCGGATCTCGGCCTTCAGCGCTCGCTCGCGCGGCAGACCCACGAATCCGGCAGCGCGCTCGGCGAGGTCGCCGAGCGCTGGCGGCCATGGCGGGCGTTGGCGGCGTCACACCTCTGGATGGCGGATGGCTCTCAGGAAACCTCGCTCGCGCGGCCAGGTGCAGCCGGAGGTGCGGCGTGAGCCGGTCCGGCAAGTACAGCGCGCGGGTGCTGGACATTCGGACGTACAAGCTCGTCCCGGGCAAGCGCGACGACTTCGACCACATCTTCCGCGAAGGCGCGCTGCCGATGCTCCACCGCTTCGGGATCGAAGTCGTCGGTCACGGCCCGTCGCTCGAGGACGACGACCACTACTACCTCATGCGCTCCTTCCCGTCGGCTTCTCGGCGTGCCGAGCAGCTGGACTCCTTCTACGGCAGCGACGAGTGGCGGCAGAACCATCGGGATGCCGTGCTCGAGCTGATCGAGACGTACCACACGATCGTGATCGAGCTGACGCCCAGCGTCTGCGAAGGGTTGACGTTCAGCTATGCGAGCTGACTCCTCGGTGGAGTAGCGGCGCTGGTCTAGTCGCCTTCCGTTTCCTCAGCCCAGGACGGGGCAGGTCCGGGCGAGGACGAACTTCCCCGAGACTTTCGACCCTCTCCCGCTGTTGAAGCCCCAGCGGACGACGACGCCGTAGCTCCCGTCGTCGAAGATCGGCCCCAGGTACTGGATTCTGCGGCCCGAGTTGAGGTCGAGGTAGTACGGAGCGTTCGCGACGGACTGGCCGCTGCCGGCCGGCTTGCGCGTCACCGTCACGCTCGCCGCCGTAGGCCGCCCGTGGTAGTCGATCACGGCGACGAGGAGACCGTCGGTCCTGTACTGGGTCGTCGGGCAGCCGGTCGTGCCTCGAATGGTCGAGCCCGAGCGGTAGATCTTGGTGCCGCGCGGTAGCCGAGCCCCTCCACCTCGAGCGGTTACGGCCGACGTGACGAAGGCGAAGCCGGTCAGCTTCAGCTTCGGTTTTCCGGCATCGAGCCGGCTGACCGCGCCGCCGTGAGCCGCTGCCGCGGATGTCGCGAGAGCGGTGACGATCAGG
>JBBSGR010000024.1:0-27183 GCA_038253945.1 Gaiellales bacterium | reverse complement strand
GTGGAAGTGCCGTCGCTCAACGGATAAAAGGTACTCCGGGGATAACAGGCTTATCCTTCCCAAGAGTCCACATCGACGGAAGGGTTTGGCACCTCGATGTCGGCTCGTCGCATCCTGGGGCTGGAGTAGGTCCCAAGGGTTGGGCTGTTCGCCCATTAAAGCGGTACGCGAGCTGGGTTCAGAACGTCGCGAGACAGTTCGGTCCCTATCCACCATGGGCGCTGGAAGCTTGAGAGGAGTCGTCCCTAGTACGAGAGGACCGGGACGAACAGACCGCTGGTGTATCAGTCGTCGTGCCAACGGCGCTGCTGATTAGCTACGTCTGGATGGGATAACCGCTGAAAGCATCTAAGCGGGAAGCCCACCTCGAGATGAGGCTTCCCATCCCTTCAAGGGAGTAAGGGCCGTGGGAGACCACCACGTTGATAGGCGGGACGTGCAAGCACGGCAACGTGTTCAGCGGACCCGTACTAATTGCCCGAGGTCTTGATTTTGAACACAGAGCCGAGCCACTATGGAGTTTTGAGGGTGCGAAAACCCTGACGACTTTCGGTGGCCATAGCGGCGGGGCAACACCTCTTCCCATTCCGAACAGAGAAGTTAAGCCCGCCAGCGCCGATGGTACTCGGAGGGCAACCTCCCGGGAGAGTAGGTCGCCGCCGAATTACTTTGGCCCGGAGTCCCGACGGACTTCGGGCCTTTTTTCGCGCCTTGGGCCGAGGAAGACCGATCGGCCCACGCGCTCGCGGCGATCCGGCCGCCCTCAGACCGGCAGGGTGAGGCTCTCGAGGTCGCGCGGGTAGTACGTGAGAAAGTCGAGCCCGTCGCGGGTCACGACGACCGTGTCGGAATGCCGGAAGCCCCCGAGGTCGGGGGAATACAACCCGGGCTCGACCGTGAAGACCATTCCCGGCCGGATCTCGGTGTCGTCGCCGATGTCGAGGAACGGCCCCTCGTGGTACCGGAGCCCGATCGCATGGCCGACGTGATGCCTCCAGTAGTCCCAGAGCCCGTGCTCGTCGTAGTAGGCGCGCACGGCTCGGTCGACGTCCGAGCAGCGCGCACCGGATCGCAGCGCCTCGAAGGCCGTGTCCTGGAGGGCCACCATATGCTCGAACATCCGCCTTTGATCGGCCGTCGGCGAGCCAAGCACCATCGTGCGCTCGAGCTCGGAGTAGTACCCCCAGACAGGGGCGGTCGCCCCCGTGACGAGCACGTCCCCGGGCTGGAAGGTCACGTTGTTCGCCAGGGCGTGCGGTATCGCCGCGTTGCGGCCGATCTGACCGCGGTAGCCGGCGGCGGCACCGTCCGAGAACGGGCTCTGCGCGCGGTAGAGGGGGCCGATCGCGTCCAGCATCGCCAGGGTTGCCTCCGTACTCGCCCTTCGGGTGACCTCCGTCTCCGTGAGTCCGGCGCGCGTGTACCGCTGCAGCAATGAGTGCGCGAGATTTCCCCACTTCGCGCTCTCGCGGATCAGCTCGATCTCGGCCTCGCTCTTGATCGTCATCCCGTCCTCGACAAAGCCGGCGATACGCTCCGGCTCGGAGCCCGTCAGCTCCGTGAGGGTCGGTCCGCGATAGCCGAAGATCCACGGATAGCCGTCGGTGTCGGCGCCGAGCGGCCCGCCGGCGGCCATCTTCTCCAGCAGCTGCTTGAGCGTCTCCATCGGATGACGTTCCGACGGATACTCCGCGTAGTCCGCGACGTGCTCGACGCCGGCATTTGCTTGGGCGTGCTCCCGCTCGAGCCGCGGCACGAGCAGCCCGCGCTCGCCCGCGGCGTCCACGACGAGCGCGATCGGCCGCTCGGTCGGGACGAACGCAAACCCTGTGTAATAGAGGACGTAGGCGCTGTCGAACAGGACGGCAGCACACAACTCGCGAGACCGGAGGTGCTCCGCGAGCGCTGCGGAGCGCGCGTCGTACTCGTGCTGGGCGATTGCAAGCGTCATGCCGCCCGCAGCTTCTCACGCCAGCCGGGATCGAGCGCCCGCAGACGGCTCACTCGCTCGCCTACGGACGGGTGCGTCGCAAAGAGCGCCGCGAGCCCGCGCTCGTCGAACGGATTGACCGTGTACAGCGGCTCGGTCGCGGGGTTCGCCCGGAAGTCGACGAGCTCGCCCGCCTGCTCGAGCCGTACCAGCGCGCCTGCGAGACCGTGGGGTGAGTCGCAGAGGAGAGCAGCGGTGCGATCCGCCCTGAGCTCGCGCTTCGGCGACAGGAGCAGGTGAACCACGGCGGCCGCGATCGGGCCGAGCAAGAAGATGAGCAAGCGCTGCAGCCAGCCACCGATTCGGGTCAGCTCGACGAGCGCGGCCGCGAGAATGACAGCGGCCGACTGGACGACGACGTCCCGGCTTCGAATGTGCGCTACCTCGTGCGCGAGGACACCGTCGAGCTCTGCAGGGTCGAGGAAGCCGAGCAACCCCGAGCTCACCGCAATCGCCGAGGACGTGGCGCCCCGGCCCGCAGCAAGCGCGTGCGGATAGCCGTTGTCGATCAGATAGAGGCGCGGCTTGACGATCCTCCCCCTGGCGGCGAGGCGCTCGAGCGCCGAGTGGAGCGCAGGCGCCTCCCCGAGCGGCAGCTCCCGCGCGCCGACCATCCCCATGACCGCACGGTCGGCATACCAGTACGCCGCTCCGGCGATGAGGAGGCCGCAGAAGAGCGAGATCGAGAAGGCCCGGTACCCACCGAGGATCCAGCCGAGACCGCCGAGAACGGCGCAGAGGGCGGCGGCAACGGCGCACGCCTTCGCAAGGTTGACCGCGATGAGGAGCCGGCTCCTCATCGTCCGTTATCCCTCGTCGCGCTCGTCCTCCGCAAAGCCGCGCGGCGGCCAGTCGGGCTCGGGAGCGTCGCAACGGCTCGAGCAGTGGAGGGAGGCGACGTTCTGCAACGGAATCAGAATGTGCCCGTTCAGCTCGATGTGCGCGACTTCGTCGACGAAGCAATACGCGGTGAGAACACCCTCCTGGTAATCGCCGCCGAAGAGGGCGACCTCCACCTGCTCTCCCTTGTACCGGCCGGTGTAGTCCTCCACCACGGCTCAGTCTACTGCTCGAATGAGCTCGCGCTCGATCTCGAGGCGGGCGACATGGCAGTTTCCGATCACACTCTCGGCCTCAACTCCGCAGTGAGCTCGGAGCGCGCGCAGCGGCCCCCCGTGCGAGACGGCCAGGACGCGCTCGCCTCGATGGCCAAGAGCTATTCGGCGCAGCGCTCCGATCACTCGCCGAGCCATCTCGTCCCGGCCTTCGCCGTCGCCCCAGGGGCCGCTGCGGGATTCCGGAAAGCGCCCAGCGATCTCGAAGTCGGTTAGCCCTTCCCACGTCCCGAAGTTCCTTTCCCGTAGATCCGGGACGATGGTGACGCCGAGCCCCCTCCGGTCGGCTACGGCCCGCGCCGTCTCGTACGCCCGGCTGAGATCACTCGAGTAGATCGCATCCAGCTGCTCGCTCTCGAGCTGATCCGCGAGGGCGCGCGCTTGCTCGCGGCCTCTCGCGTTCAGTGGTCGATCAGTATGGCCCTGGACGCGCCGCTCGGCGTTCCAGTCGGTCTCGCCGTGTCGGGCCAGCAGGATGGTGGTAGTCACCCGAACTACGCTACCGATCGATGGATCTTCGCCTCACCGATCGCGTCTGCCTCGTCACGGGCTCTACGAGCGGGATCGGCCTTGCCACGGCGGAGCTCCTCGCCGAGGAAGGAGCACGCGTGGTCGTTACGGGCCGTGATCCGGAGCGCGTCGACCGTGCGCGCAGGCGTGCGGGTGCAAGCCTCGGAGTTGTGTGCGAACTCGCCGAGCCCGCGGCTCCCGAAGCGCTCGTTGCCGAGGCGCTCGCGGCCCTCGGCAGGATCGACTGCCTGGTGAACAACGTCGGGATCGCCTACCAGGCGGCGTTCGAGGAGCTCTCCGACCTGCAGTGGGATGAGATGTGGCAGCTGAACGTGATGAGCTACGTCCGCTGCATCCGGGCGGTCTTGCCCGGGATGCGGGAGCGGGGCACGGGGACGATCGTCAATGTCTCGTCGACGTCGGGGAAGCGACCGTCCATCGGTATGCCGAACTACTCGGTCACGAAGGCCGCCATCCTCTCGCTGTCCCGCCTCGTGGCGGACACGTATGCCCGCGACGGGATCCGGTGCAACGCGGTCACGCCCGGGCCGACCGCAACCGAGGCGTGGCTCGGGCAGGGCGGTCTTGCCGACCAGCAGGCCGAGCGCAGCGGAAAGACGCGGGAGCAAGTACTCGAGAGCGTGGGGGCGGGCCGGCCGCTCGGTCGTCTCGGTGAGCCCGGGGAGATCGCCGCCGTGGTGACGTTTCTCTGTTCCGACCGTGCCGGATATGTGACGGGAGCGGCATGGAGCGCAGACGGCGGGACCGTCCCGGTCATCATCTGATGTATCCGCAACTTACCCGGGACTGGGAAGCACGCTTCCGGCAGGTCGACACGCCGTGGGAAGACCAAGACGTCGCCCCCGGCGTGGCAGACCTCGTCCGCGAGAATCTGTCGCCAGGTCGGTCGATCCTTGAAGTTGGGCCGGTCTCGGCGCCAATGCCCTGTGGCTCGCGAAGCGCGGCCATCGCGTGAGCGCCTGCGACGTGTCGGCCACGGCGATGCGGGAGCTACGCTCGAAGGCTGTTGCGGAGGGCGTCGTGCTCGATTTGCACGTTTGCGACGTCGTGCAAAATCGCGCGCGACTGCCCTGCGTCGATGCGGCACTCGACCGTGGCGTCTTTCACACGTTCACATCAACGGCGGGGCGTTCCGCCTTCGCAGCCGCCATGGCTGATCTCGCTCGACCCGGCGGGCTTTGGCTCGATGTTTCGGGGGCAGCCGAGACGCTGCAAGACGCGGAAGCAGCGCTCGAGAAAGGGTGGCCCAGGATCACTTTGGAGCAGATCCGCGTCGCGACAGATCCTTGGTTTCAGCTCCAATCAGCAATCCGAACGACGTACGGCACCTCTCCCGAGACAAGCTTCCGGCGTTCGCGTGCGCTCTCCGGCGCAGGAAGGAAGCGCCGCCCCGAAGGCTAGGCTGGACGTGATGCCCGAGCTGGCCGGAACGGTTGCCGATCTCTTCGAGACGCGAGTACGAGAGCAAGAGGAGAGCTGGCTTGCGCCGCTCGCGATGCGCTCCTACGAGACGCGTGGACGGCTGCGTGCCGAGTCCGAATGTCGCCTTCGAACGCCGTTCCAGCGCGACAGAGACCGCCTGCTGCACTCGAAGCCCTTCCGCCGCCTGAAGGGTAAGACCCAGGTGTTCATCGACCCGGCAGGTGACCACTACCGCACGCGGATGACGCATACGCTCGAGACGACCGCGATCGCCCGCGGCGTGGCGCGCGCTCTCCGGCTAAACGAGGACTTGACCGAGGCGATCGGGCTCGGACACGACACGGGCCATACGCCGTTCGGCCACGCCGGCGAGGAGGCGCTCGACGAGTGCATCAAGGCCGCTTTCGGGCGAAGCTTCCGGCACAACGAGCAATCGCTTCGCATTGCGGAGCGGCTCAACCTGACGGCCGAGGTTCGCGACGGGATTCTCAAGCACACGGGCGCCGTCGAGCCGGAGACTCTCGAGGGCAGAATCGTGCGAATCGTCGATCGTGTCGCGTACATCAACCACGACATCGACGACGCGATCCGCTTCGGTTTGCTGGGCGTCGACGAGTTGCCGCTCGAGCAGATCGACCTCCTGGGCGATACGGGCTCGCGCCGCATCGACCGCCTCGTCCACGATCTCGTCGAGACCTCCGAGCGTGAGGGAGGCATCCTGCAGAGCGAGGAGATCGGAGCCGCAATGCTCGCGCTCCGCACCTTCATGTTCGAGCACGTGTACCTGGGGCCGCACACGAGAGCGGAGCACGAGCGCGCCCGCAGCGTGATTCACGTGATCGTCAGCCACCTCGTCTCGGAGGGCCGGCCGGTCGACGAGCTCGTCGACTTCGTCGCGGGAATGACCGACCGCTACGCGCTCGCCTACGCCCAGCGGCTGCCCGGCTAGTGGCGCGGATCAAGGACCCGTCAGTCGACGCCGTTCGGTCGGCGGTGAGCATCGTCGACCTCGTCTCGGCCCGGACCACGCTGCGGAAGTCGGGCTCTCGCTACACGGGCCGTTGCCCGTTCCACGACGAACGCACCCCGAGCTTCTCCGTCAGCCCTGATCGGGGCACGTACTACTGCTTCGGCTGCGGCGTCGGCGGCGATGCGATCACCTTCGTGCGAGAGACCGAGAACCTCGACTTCGTGGGCGCGATCGAGTGGCTCGCCGACCGGTTCAACGTACCGCTCGAGTACGAGGAATCATCCCCCGGACAGGACGATCGGCGGCGGCGGCGCGAGCGGCTGTATGCGCTGCTCGAGCAGGCGACCGCGTTCTACGAGCGCCACCTCTGGGAATCGGCACCCGGGGCCTCTGCGCGCGAGTACCTGGCCGGGCGCGGACTGGGCGAGGAGATCTGCCGCGAGTACCGGCTGGGCCTCGCGCCCGGAGGCCAGACCCTGGTTCGCAAGGCGCGGGAGAAGGGATTCAGCGGCGACGAGCTGCTGGCGGCCGGCCTCTTGAACCGGCGCGGCAGCGACTACTTCTTCGGCCGCCTGCTCTTCCCGCTGACGGACGGCCGCGGCCGTGTGCTCGGTTTCCAGGCTCGCAAGCTCAGCGAGGACGACCCTTTGAAGGCGAAGTACGTCAACTCGCCCGAGGGCGAGCTCTTCCGGAAGGGCGACGTGCTCTACGGCCTCGACCGCGCCCGCAGCGCCATCTCGAAGGAGGAGCGGGCGATCGTCGTGGAGGGAAACACCGACGTCCTGGCGCTGCGCCAGGCGGGAATCGCGCCCGTCGTGGCGTCGATGGGCACCGCGCTGACCGAGCGCCAGCTGCGCGAGCTCTCCCGCCTCACGCGGCATCTCTTCCTCTGCTTCGACGGGGACGCCGCCGGTGAGGCCGCGACGTTGCGCGGCATGGAGCTCGCGAATGCACAGGGGCTCGACGTGCGCGTCCTCGTGCTCCCGAGCGGCCTCGACCCCGCGGACGCGGCCGATGGGTTCGAGGAACGCCTTCGCGGTTCTGAGACCTACCTCCCCTACCGCGTCCGGCTCGAGCTCGAGCGCGCGCCCGATCGTCACGAAGCGTTCGTACGTGTGCGGGAGCTCCTGAGCCGCGCGGAGGACTCGCCCGAGCTCTCCGACGCGCTCAAGCTGATCGCCGACCGGCTGGATCTCCCGCGCGACACGCTGGGGGGGCTTCTCCCACGGCGGCGGGCCAGCACCGGCAGTGTAAGTGCGCGCCTGCTCGACGCCGGCGAGCGTCTCGAGCGTGGGGCGCTCGCGGCTTGCGTCGCGAACACGCAGTTGCTTCCCCTGCTGGCCGAGCTCGGGCCAGAGCACTTCGACGTCGAGCTCCACCGGCGTGCCGCCACGCATCTCCTGCAGGCGGCTGCGCCGGCCGACGAGGAGCTCGTGAGGCTGCTCGCCGAGCTCGATGCGCGCGCCGAGAGGGATGCGATCGACGAGAAGACGGGGGAACAGCTCTTGCTGCAGCTCAGAGCGCGTCAGCTAAAGCGGCAGCTCGAGACCGCCGAGGAGGCTCGGCTCCCCGACCTCCAGCAGGCTCTCGCGCGCATCCGGACCGCCATTCGTGAGTTCGCCTGAGCGGCGGAGGGCCGCCGCTACAATCTCCGTCCGGCTGCTGCCGTTCCCCGGTAGCTCAATTGGCAGAGCATCCGGCTGTTAACCGGAGGGTTGTTGGTTCGAGTCCAACCCGGGGAGTCTGGTCGCCTTCGACGTAATTGGTCGTACGGCGCCGGGAAACCGCCAAAGGGTGCCATCCGATCCCCCGCTGATCGGCTCAGGGGTAGATGAATCCGCCCCGGTCATCGAACTCCGAACCGGCTTTCCAGGCGACGTCCCAGACATTGCCCTCCGGGTCGCGGAAGCTGAAACCGCATCCCCAACCGGATTGCTGAGGCTGGTCGTCCAATTCCCGGACGTCGTCGAACTCACTCACCTCTTCGTGTGCTCGGAAGACGGCCGTCGCGTCGTCGCAGTTGATCGCGAGGGTGAAGCCGCGGAACTCGCTGGCTACTTCCCCGAACTGGGGCTCGTACTGCGTCGCGGAAAACAAGCCGAGAACGACACCGTTTGTGCATTGGAAGACGGCGTGCTCGGGCACGCTCGACGGCGCCTCCGGCCATTCGAACTGACGATAGAACGCGGCCATCCGCCCGATGTCGCGGCAGGCAAGCGTGACGGAGCTAATCCGCGTTGGAAGGCTCACACCCGAGAAGCTATCGGGAGCTGCCTGCCACCATCGCCTACACACGAAGCACGCGTCAGTGGCACCGCGGTGCGCTCGTCGACTTTTCCCGAGCCGGAGCCATCGAGCAGCAAGGCAAAGCGATACCCATATCTTGACCGCGGCGGCTGCTGGTTAGGATTCTCACAGCCCGATTATCGACAGAGGACGCTCATCGCCAGTACTTCCGCGGTCCGAACCCCGCGCGGTGTGCTCGTGTGCTGGCGTACCGCAAGGAGCTTCGGGCGGAGGTCTCCAGCGACTTGAACACAAAGGAGCAGCGATGACGCCATTCGAGTACAAGACCGAGATCCTCACGTCACTCGTCGGTCGTGACAAGTTGCGCGTCGAGGATCTCGACGACGTGCTCAAGAAGCACGGCGACGACGGCTGGGAGCTTGTCTCGCTCAACCTCGACGCTGACCTGCGAGGGGCGCGGGACGGCCACCTTCTCGTCTTCAAGCGACGTAGAGATTGATCGGGGATTCACGCCGCCCCCGGCACGGCGCACCAGCTCCAGATCAGCCATCCGAGGTGAGCCACGTGCGCGGCGACCAGGGAGCGATACCACCCGGAATGGGAAAGATGAGAACGGAAGAAGCCGCGCCCGCCACGCTGGCTTCCCAAGGAGAGGCTAGTACCCGCGCGGCGTGTCGGGCGCGGTACGCTCGATACTAGCAAAAGAAAAGTGCTGCAAACGGGCGCCGTCCCCTGCGTCCGACTCTGCCCTTTGGAGACAATGCCGGCATGACGGCCACGCCCGATGCCATGAATCTGCAGCGCCTCATGGCACGCTTGGATGCGCTCTCCGCGATCGGAGGCGGGGAGGGCGCAAACCGCCTCGGGCTGGGCCCCGAGGAGCAGCTCGCCTGCGAGCTCGTCGCAGACTGGATGCGGGACGCATCGCTCGAGGTGAGCTGGGATCCAGCGGGCAACCTGGTCGGGCGCCTCGGCGGCGGGCGGCCCGAGCTCGCCGAGGTCTGGACCGGGTCTCATCTCGACAGCGTCCCGATGGGCGGGCGGTTCGATGGGGCACTCGGCGTCGTCGCCGGGCTCGAGGCCGTGGAACGCCTTCGCGACGAGCCGCTCGAACGATCGCTCGCCGTCGTGGCCTTTCGCGACGAGGAGGGCGTGCGGTTCGGACGCGGCTTCTTCGGCAGCCGCGCGCTTTGCGGGCAGCTCGATCCGGACGAGCTGGAAGCCCGGGATCGCGACGGCACCCGGGTCCGGGAGGCGGTCGCCCAGCTGGGGCTCGAGCCGCCACCCCATGGCGGCTGGCTCGAGCCGCGTCCGGCCGCCTTCGTCGAGCTTCACATCGAGCAGGGCCCCGTCCTGGAGCGCCGCGGCGCTGCGCTCGGCTTGGTGACCGGAATCGTCGCGATGGCGCGCTTCGCCCGCGAGTTCCGCGGCTCGACAGGCCACGCGGGCACAACGCCCATGGAGGCTCGGGACGACGCTCTCTGCCGGGCGGCCGAGTACGTTCTCCGCGTTCGTGCCGCCGCGGAGGCGGTCGCCGGCGCTGTCGCGACCGTCGGGGAGCTCGACGTTCACCCCGGCGCCGTCAACGTCATTCCGGAGTCGGTCCGGCTGACCGTCGACGTGCGCGCCCCGGATCGCGGGCGGCTCGATGCCCTACTCCGGGCGCTCGGCGCGGACGACGCGCCGACGCGCGACGACGTCGTGATGTCCGGCGCTCCGCTCGCGGCGCTGCGGAACGCGGGCGTGTGGTGCGGTGTGCCGCTCGTCGAGCTGCCGTCCGGCGCCGGGCACGACGCGGCGATCCTGGCGTCGGCCGGCGTGCCGACCGCGATGCTTTTCGTGCGTAGCCTCGCAGGAGGTGTCAGTCATTCGCCGCGCGAGCGCAGCTCCGCAGCCGACATCTCGGTCGCCGTCGACGTCCTGACGGAGACGCTCCGAGCCCTCAGCGCTCGGTAAAGAGAATCTCCTGTGCACCTTGCCAGAGCACGCGGTGGCCGAGCCCCGTGAGCTGCTCGCGCCCGTGCTCGATCGTCGCGAAGTGGTTTCCCGCGAGCTGGCCCACCTTGCTCGCGAAGCAGGTAGCCCCGTACGGGAACAAGATCTCGGTCTCGCTGAGCCCACCCGGGTAGAGCAGGATCTCGCCCGCCGCCGGGTAGCTCGTCGCGTTCTCCGGCCCGATGCCCACGTCGAGCTCCCCGAACGGGATCCACGCCGACTCGCCGCTCCAGCGGGCCTGGATCAGCTGGCTCTGTAGCGGCAGCATCCGGCGAAACGCGGCGCACGTCTGCGGTGCCGCCTCGTCCTCGAGTCGGGCGGAGAAGCGGAAGCCCGCGACCACGATCTCGAGCATGTGCAAACGCTACCTGGCCCCCTGGTCGACCCAGGCGCCCAGGAGATCGCGCTCCTCCTGGGTCATGCCTGTTGCGTTGCCCAGCGGCATCGCGTGAGACCGGACGGCCTGCTGCTCGATCAGGTCGGCCTGGCTTCGGATCTCCCTCGAGGTGTCGAGCATGATCCCCTTCGGCGCCGTCTCGAACGCGCTGCTCGACGGGTGGGCGGAGTGGCACGGCACGCAGCGGGCGGTGACGATCTGGCGCACGCGCGTGAAGGCAACCTGGGCCTGCGTCCGGCGGCCCGCTGGAGCGGCCGACCCGCCCGGCCTGATGGCAACCGCGAGGGCCGCGACGGCGACGCCGGCCGTGACGGGGATCGCCCAGACATCTCGTCCCTGATGGCGGAGGTTGAAGAAGTGTCGCACCCAGGCGCCGACCAGCATCAGCGCGACCAGGATGGCCCACGCGTGCGCGTGCCCGTAGGCGACCGAGAAGTGGTTCGAGATCATGGCCACCACGACCGGTAGCGTGAGGTAGTTGTTGTGAATCGAGCGCTGCTTGCCGCGCAGGCCGGGCGCCGGATCGGGATCGTGGCCCGCCTCCTTCGCGCGGATCAGGTCCCAGTGGCCGGGAATGATCACGAGCAGGACGTTGCCGGCCATGATCGTGCCCAGCATCGCGCCGATCTGGATGTAGGTGCCGCGGCCGCCGAACAGGTTGCTGACACCGAAGGTGGCCAGAGCGACGCCAGCCACGAGCGCCGTCGCGAGAATCAGCTCATTCCGCAGGAGCCGGCAGAGAGCGTCGTAGACGAGCCAGGCGACGACGAGCAGCACGACGCTGATACCGACCGCCTGGCGGGTGCTCAGGTCGGCAACGCCCGAATCGACGAGGTAGACGTCCGCGTGCAGGTAGTAGAGCGTGACGAGGAGGGCGAAGCCGGACAGCCAGGTCGTGTAGGCCTCCCACTTGAACCAGTGCAGGGGCTCGGGGAGCTCCGCAGGAGCCACACGGAACTTCTGGATGCGGTAGAAGCCGCCGCCGTGGATCTCCCAGCTCTCGCCGCCGACGCCCTCGTCGACGTCGAGGCGGCTCTTCGGAGGCTGCAGGTGGCTGTCGAGAGCGACGAAGTAGAAGGAGGTGCCGATCCAGACGATGCCGGCGACCACGTGGAGCCAGCGGAGCAGGAAATCGAGCCAGTCGTTCCAGTACGGATCGACCGCTAGGACGTGCGCCACCGGTCCCTCGCGATCGCGGCGAGCTCCTCCACGCCCGTGCCAAGCTCCTGCTCGCGCGTTCGCTGCAACCGCTGCCGCAGGATCTCGAGGATCTCCGACTTCGGCCTGCGGTTGACGAAGACGACGAAGCGGAAGCCGAACTTCTCCTCGTACACCTGGTTCTGGTAGGCAAGCTCGGTCAGCAGGACAGGATCGTCGTGCGAGCCCTGCTCGCGCGCCGAGCGGGCGGACAGCCTCCTCGCCCCGACAGGGGGGTGGGCGTTCAGCGCCTCGACCTGCTCCGCCTCGCCGAGCTCCCGGGCAACCTCTTCGGCCCGGCCGAGCGGATCCTCGGTCTCCGCGAGGCGCTCGACGAGCCCCGTCCGGCCCTCGAAGAGCGTCGCGAGCTCGTCGACGCTCAGCTGCCGCGGTAGCTCGCGCACGAGTACGGGGAGACCAGGAGGGGGACGTGGTAGTGGCGCACGGGATCGTCGAGCATGAGCTCCAGCTCGACGCGGGCGAAGAATCGGGACGGCGGATGGAAGACGAGCCGGTAGCTTCCGGGGGCCAGTGGCTCTCCCGCAAGGTCCCCGATCCGCCCGTCCTCGTCCGTCGTCCGGCGGGCGAGAAGCTCGTCGCCGCGGTACAACTCGACGGGCACGTCCTGCGCCGGCTCCCCCCGTCCGGTGTCGAGGACGTGGGTCGAAAGGGTCGCCATGTCGGCGGACTCTAGACGGTCGGCCCTCGGTTGAAAACGCGAGCGCAGCGGTGTATCTTCACCCGTATGCAACTCGCTCCCGCTGTGGAAGCGGAGCGGTCGGGGTTGCGCTCAGCGGTCGACACATGCCTGGCAACGCAGCTGTGAGCTCTCACGCGGCGGCACGACCGCCTCCTCGCGTGAGCGCGATTTGGGTCACGGTGGCGCTGATCGCGGCTGCCTTCGTCACGTGGCTCGTGACCATCGAGCGCATGCGCGGCATGGACGACGGCCCGGGGACGGACCTGGGTGGCCTTGGCTGGTTCCTCGGCGTGTGGGTCACCATGATGGCGGCGATGATGCTGCCGTCGGTCGCGCCGATGGTGCTCACGTTCGCACGCGTGACCGGGCAGCGCGCGCGACGCGGGCAGGCCGCCTTCGTGCCGGCGTGGATCTTCGTCGGCGCCTACCTCGCCGTCTGGGCGCTCTACGGCCTCGCGGCCTACGGCGTCTTCCGGCTCGTCGACGCGGCAGGCTCCGGGCTCCTCGCGTGGGATCGCGCCGGCCCATACGTTGCCGGCGGCGCCGTCGCGGCGGCGGGCCTCTACCAGCTCACCCCGCTCAAGGAGGTCTGTCTGCGCCACTGCCGCGGCCCGCTCCACTTCATCCTCGGCGGCTGGCGCGACGGCTGGACGGGAGCCGTGCGGATGGGCGCCGAGCACGGCCTCTTTTGCGTGGGCTGCTGCTGGGGGCTCTTCATCTCGCTCTTCGCCGTCGGGGTGATGAGCCTCTTCTGGATGGCTGCGATCGCGGCCATGATCTTCGCCGAGAAGGTGCTGCCGCACGGCGAGCGCCTGTCCCGGCTCTTCGCTCTCTGCTTCGTCGCGCTCGGGATCTGGATCGCCGCGGCGCCGTCGTCGGTGCCCGGCCTGAAGCAGCCGGGATCCGCCCCGGCCATGCACATGGACGGAATGAAACCCTAGAAGCGACGGGCCTGGAGGCGGTGCTCCCGGGCGATCTCGCTCTCCTCGGCAAAGACGAGACGCCCGTCGCGCACCGCCTCCTCGCCTCCGACGAAGAGGCGGTCGACGCGGTGCGGCCCCGAGAGGACGAGCGCCGCGACCGGGTCGTTCGCGCCCGCGAAGGGAAGCGCGTCAGTGCGCCAGACGGCGATGTCCGCGCACTTTCCGGGCTCGAGCGAGCCGATGTCGTCCCGCCCGAGGACGGCCGCCCCGCCTCGCGTCCCGAGCCGGATAGCCTCGCGCGCGCTGAGCGCCCGCGGACCGTCGCGACCGCGCGCGACGAGGAGCGCCTGGCGGACCTCGGCGAGGAGGTCGCCGCGCTCGTTCGAGGCTGACCCGTCGACCCCGAGCCCTACGCGGACTCCGGCGTCGAGCATGGAGCGAACAGGCGCGACGCCCGCGCCCAGGCGCAGATTGGAGCTCGGACAGTGCGCGACACCCACGCCATCGCGCGCGAAGGTGCCGATGTTCGCCTGCGACAGGTGCACGCAATGCGCGCACCAGACGTCTGAGACGAGCCAGCCGAGCTCGCCCAGGTACTCGACAGGCGTGCAGCCGTAGCGCTCGAGGCAGAATGCCTCCTCGTCATGCGTCTCGGCGAGGTGGGTGTGCAGCGGTAGCTCGAGCCGTCGCGCAAGCGCGGCCGACTCGCGCATCAGCTCTCGCGTGGCGGAGAACGGCGAGCACGGCGCGACCGCCAGCTGGACTCGGGGGCCAGGTCCGGTCTCGTGCAGCTTCGCAGCGAGTCGCTCCGTGTCCGCGAGAGCATCGTCGACGTCCTCGACGAGCTCGTCGGGTGGAAGGCCGCCGGCGGAGACGCCGAGATCCATCGAGCCGCGCGCGGCAACGATCCGGACGCCGAGCTCCCCCGCTGCGCGGACCTCGGCCTCGATCAGTCCTTCTCGTCCGCGGGGAAAGACGTAGTGGTGGTCGAAGATGGTCGTGCAGCCGGAGAGCGCGAGCTCCGCCAGCCCCGTGCGCGCCGCTGCGTATTCCGCCTCCTCGTCGATCCGCGCCCACACGGGGTACAGCTCCTGGAGCCACTCGAACAGCGTGGCCTGCTGCGCCCGAGCGCGGGTCAGGGTCTGGTACAGGTGGTGGTGAGTGTTGACGAGTCCGGGCAGGGCGAGCGCGCCGCCCAGGTCGACCGTGGTCTCGGCGGGGGGCGGAGGGCCGTCACCGACCGAGACGACGAATCCGTCCGCCAGCAGGATCCACCCGTCCGGGAGCTCTGTTCCCGCATCGTCCATCGTCACCACGTACGCGCCGGTCAGCAGGGTCCGCATAATCCGCCGATCCTCTCATGCGCGGCGCCCTGACAAAACGGCAGCTCGGGCTGCTCGTCCTGATCCTCGTCCTGACCATTGCGACGGGCGCACTCGACCTCGGCGGCGGGCCGAAGCTCGCCGTCTTCGCCGTCTCGGCGGGCGCGCTCGCAGGGCTCGCGTGGATCGTCTCGTTCGCGACCGAGGCAGTCGGAGGTCGCTTCGGGCCCGCGGTGACCGGCGTCCTGCAATCCACCCTCGGCAACCTGCCGGAGCTCTTCATCGTGCTCTTCGCACTCCATGCGGGCGAGCTCGTCGTCGCACGCTTCTCGATCCTCGGCTCGCTCTTTGCGAACGCGCTGCTCGTGCTCGGACTCGTGATCATCGCCGGTGCGTGGCAGGCCGACGATGGCGTGATGCGCTTCCACCGGCGGCTCCCGAACGACACCGCGACGCTGCTCCTCCTCGCCGTCTTCATCATCGTCCTGCTCGGCGCCTCGGACAAGGTGAACGACCGGGCAAGCCGGCATCAGGTCGCGATCTCCATCGTCGGAGCCGTCGTGCTCCTGTTCGTCTACGTCGCATTTCTCATCTCGTATCTGAGATCCGAGGAGGCTCGTCAGACCGAAGCGGCTCACTCGGCCGTCCCGCTGCCGCTGGCGCTCGGCCTGCTCGCGGTGAGCGGAGTGGGGGCCGCGTTCGTGTCGGACTGGTTTGTCGGCTCAATCGACACCGCCGTCGATACGCTCGGCATCTCGAAGGCGTTCACCGGGCTCGTAATCGTCGCGATCGCCGGGAACGCGGTCGAGAACTTCGTCGGGATCGTCCTCGCCATGAAGGGCGAGAGCGACCTGGCGATCTCGGTGGTCAAGAACTCGGTCAGCCAGATAGCGGTCTTCCTGTTTCCGGCGCTCGTCCTGCTCTCGCTCCTTCTCTCGACGCAGCTCACGTTCGTCTTGCCGCCGGTGTACATCGCTGCCCTGCTGATCACGGCGATCGCGGTCTGGCAGGTCACCGGCGACGGCGAGGCAGTGGCCTTCGAAGGGTGGGCGCTGGTCGGGCTGTTCGTGATTCTCGGCGCCCTGACCTTCTTCGAGTAGCTCGTTACGCTTCCCTCGATGGATGTGCTTTCGCCCCGGACGCTCGACGAGGCGCTCCGGCTTCGCGCCGAGAGGCCCGAGGCGTTGCCGATCGCGGGCGGCACGGATGTGATGGTCGACCTGAACTTCGATCGAGCACGGCCGGACGTCCTCCTGAACCTCGCCGACGTGCCGGAGCTGAAAGGGTGGTCACGCGACGACGGGACTCTTCGGCTCGGCTCAGGACTGACCTACACCGAGCTGAGGCAACCCCCTCTCGCTGAATGGCTGCCGGCTCTCGCGGAGGCCGCGCGCACCGTCGGCTCGCCTCAGATCCAGAACCGGGGCACGCTCGGCGGCAACCTCGGCACCGCCTCGCCTGCGGGCGATTCGCTGCCCCCTCTGCTGATCGAGCGCGCGGAGATCGAGCTGGCAAGTGTCTCCGGCAGGCGCGTGGTCCCGCTCCAGCAGTTCCTGGTCGGCCCGAAACTGAACGCGCTGGCCGCAGACGAGCTCGTCGTCGCCGTGCGAGTACGACCCTCCGGCGCCAAGCAGACATTCATGAAGGTCGGGCCTCGGAACGCGATGGTGATCGCCGTCGTCTCGCTCGCGCTGGTTGCGGACCATGACGCGGCCGTCGTGCGCGCAGCATTCGGCTCAGCCGGCCCGGTGCCGCGACTTGTCAGCGTGCCGCTCGCCGCGCTCGACGCCTGCGCCGACGCCGTCGTCGACGCGGCGAGCCCCATCGACGACGTGCGCGGTACCCGAAGCTACCGCGCGCACGCGCTTCGCGTGCTCGTCGGGCGCGCCGTGGAACGGTGCCTCGCATGAAAATCGGGCTCACGGTGAACGGAGAGCGCCGCGAGGCGGACGTTTGGGGCGGCGAGAGCCTGCTCTACGTCCTGCGGGAGCGGTTGGGCCTGCCCGGCTCCAAGAACGCCTGCGAGCAGGGGGAGTGCGGCTCGTGCTCCGTCCTCTACGACGGCACCCTCGTGTGCGCCTGCCTCGTCCTCGCCGGTCAGGCCGAAGGCCACGAAGTGACGACCGTCGAGAGCTTCGCCCACGAGGGCGTGCTGCACCCGGTGCAGGAAGCCTTCGCACGTATGGGCGCCGTCCAGTGCGGCTTCTGCACTCCTGGCTTGATCGTGGCGACAGCCGACCTGCTCGCGCGAAACCCGAGCCCGTCCGACGACGAGATTCGCGAGGCGCTCTCGGGCAACCTGTGCCGCTGCACCGGGTACGCAAAGATCTTCGACGCGGTACGGCTGGCGGCCGCGGGATGACCACGGAGCGGGTGGTCAGCGTGCCTGGTCGTCGGCGGCTCGAGATCGGGCGCGTGGGGGAGGCCGCGGAGCGGATCGACGCCGTCCCCAAGGCCACTGGAGAGTTCGCGTACTCGAGCGACCTCTTCGCAGAGGGAATGCTCTGGGGTCACACCCTGCGCAGCCCGCACGCGCATGCGCGGATCGTCGATGTCGACGTCTCCGAGGCGGTCTCGCTGCCCGGCGTGCACGCTGTCCTGACCCAGGACGACGTTCCGGGCGAGAAGCGCTACGGGCTCGAGTTCCGCGACCAGCCGGTGCTGGCGTCCGGCACGGTCCGCTATTTCGGCGAGCCCGTGGCCATCGTGGCGGCAGATCACCCGGAGCAGGCGCGCCGCGCGGCCGAGAGGATCAGGGTCGTCTACGAGCCGCTGGAGCCGGTCGTCGACGCCGAGCGCGCGCTCGAGCAGGAGCCGCTGCATCCCGAACGGCCGACGTCGGGGCACGGCTACCGCGACGATCCGCGGTCGAACGTCGTCCGCACGATCGTGATCCGGCATGGTGATCCCGAGCGCAGCGGCGACGTCTCGGTCTCGGGCATCTACGAGGTGGGGATGCAGGATCAGGCCTTCCTCGGGCCCGAGTCGGGTCTCGCCGTGCCGGACGGGGAGGGCGGAATCGACATCTACGTCGCGACGCAGTGGCTGCACGTCGACCGCGATCAGGTGGTTCCTTGCCTCGGGCTCGAGCCCGAGCAGGTTCGGATCCACCTCGCCGGCGTCGGCGGGGCCTTCGGCGGGCGCGAGGATCTCTCGATGCAGATCCACGGCGCGATGCTGGCCCTGCGCACGAACCGGCCCGTGAAAATGGTCTACAACCGCCAGGAATCCTTCGTCGGCCACATCCACCGGCATCCCGCGCGCATCTGGGCCGAGCACCGCGCACGGCACGACGGGAAGCTCACGTGCGTCCGGATGAGGATCCTCCTCGACGGCGGCGCGTACGCCTCGAGCTCGACCGCGGTGACGTCGAACGCGGCATCCTTCGCATGTGGCCCCTACGCGGTCGAGAACGTCCTCGTCGAGAGCACGTCCGTCTACACGAACAATCCCCCTTGCGGCGCGATGCGGGGGTTCGGGGCCGTCCAGACCTGCTTTGCTTCGGAAGCGCAGATGGACAGGCTCGCGGCTGCGCTCTCCATCGACCCCGTCGAGCTGCGCCTGAGAAACGCGCTCGCGCCGGGCGACGAGTTGCCGACCGGGCAGAAGATCGACGGCTCGCTGCCGGTCGCAGAGGTGATCCGCCGCTGCGCGGCGATTCCCGTCCCCGAGCCCGAGGAGCTGCCGCGCGGCCCCCTGCGCTTGCCGGGCGGCGCCGGCAACGTCACGCGCGGAGAGGGCGTCACCCGCGGCGTCGGGTTCGCAGTCGGATTCAAGAACATCGGCTACTCGGAGGGGTTCGACGACTACACGGCGGCTCGAGTGAGGCTCTTCACCGACGCCTCGGGCGAGCTCGTCGCCGAGGTGCACTGCGCCGCAGCGGAGGTCGGGCAGGGGGTCACGAACGTGCTCGCCCAGGTCGCCCGGACAGAGCTCGAGCTCGAGAACGTGATGGTGGCTCCCCACACGACGAGCACCGTCGACTCCGCGGGCTCCGCCTCCGCCTCCCGCATGACATGGATGGCCTCCGGCGCAGTGCGCCTCGCCTGCGACGCAGTCAAGGAGGAGCTCGCCCGGCGCGGCGGGAGCCTCGAGGCCGGCGACGAGATCGACGCCGAGCGGATCTATCGCCACCCGAAGACCGCCCCGCTCGACCCCGAGACCGGCCAAGTGACGGACGAGCGCGCCCATGTGGCGTTCGCATGCGCCGCCATGCGGGTGGTCGCCGAGGTCGACACGGAGCTCGGGCTGACGAGAGTGGCCTGGATCGGGACGGCCCAGGACGTCGGCAAGGCGCTCAATCCGCAGGCGGTCCATGGGCAGATCGAGGGTGGCACCGCGCAGGGCCTCGGCCTGGCGCTGATGGAGGAGATCCAGACGAGCGGGGGCCTGATCACGAACGCGAGCTTCACCGACTACCTGATCCCGACCACACTGGATATGCCGCCGGTCGACTCCGTGCTCGTCGAGGAGCCTGAGCCGGAGGCGCCCTACGGGGTCAAGGGTGTCGGGGAGCCTCCTACCGTCGTCTCGACGGCGGCCATCGTCTCGGCGCTCCGTGACGCGACGGGGCGTGAGCTCACTCGCGTCCCGGTGCGGCCCGACGACATCGTCGGCCTGTGAGCCACACGACGACGCTCGCACGGAGGATCGCGGTAGCCCGAGGCGACGAGCCCGCAGACCTAGTCGTTCGGGGCGGCCGGGTCCTCTCAGTCTTCACGCGTGAGTGGCTAGAGGCCGACGTAGCGGTGTGCGACGGCGTGGTCGCCGGCCTCGGTGACTACGAGGGGGATGAGGTGATCGACGCCGCCGGGAAGTACGTCGTGCCGGGGTTCATCGACGCGCACGTCCACCTGGAGTCATCGAAGCTCCTCGTCGACGAGTTCGCCCGCCTCGTCCTGCCGCTCGGGACGACGGCGGTCGTAGCCGATCCGCACGAGATCGCGAACGTGCTCGGGACCGACGGGGTGCACTGGCTGCTCGATCTCTGCGCCGAGCTGCCGCTGGACGTCTATTTCATGGCCTCCTCCTGTGTTCCCGCCTCGGCCTTCGAGTCGCCGCGCCGCGCTCTCTCGCCTGGGGACCTCGAGGGGCTGCTTCGGCGGCGCCGCACGATCGGGCTAGCGGAGATGATGAACTTTCCCGGCGTCATCTCGGGCGACGAGCACGAGCTTGCGAAGCTGGCTCTCGCCACCCACGTGGACGGCCACGCGCCGGGGGTGCTCGGCCACGCGTTGAACGCCTACGCGGCGGCCGGGATTCGCTCCGACCACGAAGCCTTTACGGCGGAGGAGGGGCGGCAACGGCTCCGGGCGGGGATGTGGGTTCTGATTCGGGAGGCATCCGTCGCCCGGAACCTGCACGCGTTGCTGCCGCTCGTCGACGAGTTCGGCCCTCACCGGCTCGCCTTCTGCACCGACGACCGGGAGCCGGAGCATGTCGCCGAGGACGGACACATCAACTCGATCGTGCGCGAGGCCGTCGCCTGGGGAATAGCCCCGGAGGATGCCCTCGTGATGGCGTCCTTCAACGCCGCGTCCTGGCACCGGCTCGACCACCTCGGCGCGATCGCGCCCGACTATCAGGCGGACCTGCTCCTGCTCGACGAGCTCGAGAGCTTCCGGCCGGGCCTCGTCCTGAAAGCCGGCCGCCCCGTCGGGGACATCCCGCGCCCGAGCGTGCCCGACTGGGTGAAGAGCACCGTTCGGGTTCAGCCTCTCGGCATGAACGACCTCGCAATCCCATGGGGCGGTGGAGCGGCTCGCGTGATCCAGCTGGTGCCCGGACAGATCGTCACGGACATGGTGCTCGAGGAGCCGACCGTCGAGGAGGGGTTCGCGGTCGCCGACCCCGGGCGCGACCTCGCGAAGATCGCCGTCGTCGAGCGGCACCTCGCAACCGGTCGAGTCGGAATCGGTCTCGTGCGCGGGTTCGGCCTCGAGCGAGGCGCGCTTGCGTCGACCTTCTCGCACGATGCGCACAACATCGTCGTCGTGGGCGTCGACGACGGCGACATCGCCCGCGCGATCGCCCGGCTGGCCGAGCTCGGCGGAGGGATGGTCGCGATCGCCGACCGCGGCGTGCAGGCGGAGCTGGCCCTCCCGGTCGCCGGGCTCCTCTCGGACGCACGACTGGACGACGTGGTGGCCCGTAGCAGGGCCTGCTCCCGGGCCGCGGAAGCGCTCGGGTGCACGATCGCCGCGCCCTTCCAGGCGCTCGCCTTCCTCGCGCTCTCGGTGATCCCGAAGCTGAAGGTGACCGACCGTGGGCTCGTCGACGTCGACCGTTTCGAGCTCGTCTCGTTGGCGGCAGACCGGTGATGAACGAGGCGCTCGAGCGGCTGCGCCGGCAACGGTGCCGCCACCGGCAGCGCAGTACGCTCGCTCGAATCGGCGTCGTCGGTCTCGGCTTCGTGGTCCTCGTCCTCGGCGTGATCCTGGTTCCGCTTCCCGGGCCGGGTGTCGTCGTGATCGCTGCCGGGCTCTTCTTGCTTGCCCTCGAGTTCTCGTGGGCGGAGCGCTTGCTCGTGCGCACGATCGGCCGCCTGGAGCGTGCGCGCGAGGCGGGCTCGGAGGCCGGCCCACTCGTCAAGGCGCTTGCAGCCGCACTCATGATCGCGGGCGTCGCGGCCGCCGTCGCGATTGCGAGTCTCTGGGACGTTCCTTTCCTGCCGGTGTAGTAGCGCAAAGGCGGGGCAGGGCAGTGACGGACGACCGCTAGAATGGCTCGCGTGAGCTGGCTGTTCGTCGTGCTGCTCGCCGGCGCGATCATCTCTTTGATCGGTGCCGAGTGGCCGCATCTCGCGGGCCGAACCGGCTCGCTACGCGCGGTGCGCCGTTCGAAGCCGCGGCGAAAGGACCATCTGCGGGTCGTACCTCCGAGCGAAGACGAGCTCTCGGCGGACGAGTTCGCGGCGAGCGTCCAGCGCGACCTCTCGCGCCTCCCGACCATCGAGGAGCGCGACAGGCACTAGACGATTGACGGGAATTCGAGCGCGGCCGCTCGCCGTCTACCGAACGGTGAAGCGGGTGGCGAGCGTGCGCGAGTTAGGCAGGATCGGCCCGACGTTCTCGTTGTTCTTCGTCTCCTGATAGTCGGAGACGCGAACGACAAGCTTGTGACGGCCCCGCTTCAACATCGTGCGCGGCGTCACCGTCAGGATTCCCGACCTATAGCTCACGTTGGCGAATGCGCCGTCGATCAACGCGCGCGACAGCTCGCCGTCCACGCCCGAGCCCACGTCCGTTACCGCCACGCGCAGGCTGCCGCCCTGCAGACTTCGGGTCAGGAGCCGCGCACGCGGAGGCGTGCGGTCGCCGACCCAGAAGCGGAACCGGAATCCGCCTGCCGCCGCGGCCGCCGCAGAGTCGAAGACGACGTCGTAGGTCCCCGCGCTCGGGATGAGCGTTCCCGAGACGAGCGTCTTCTGAAAGAAGCGGGACAGGTACGGGTTGAGGTCGACCGGCAGCGCGTCGTACCCGGTGAGCCGGTTCTCGTCCCCCGAGGTTACGATCCGTGGTTCGACTTCCACACCGCGTGCCTGGCTCAGGATCGCAACCCCGAAGTTCGCGACGGGGCGGCTCAGCCTGAAGCGGAACACCTGCTCGGGGCCGGGGAGCAGGCGGCGCACGTCGACGATCGCCGGGGCGTCGGGATAGCGGTAGGCATCCACGAGCGATCGCTTGCCGCGGGTGTCCCCCCGATACGTGCCGGTTCGGCTCAGCGTCCCGTGGGGCTCGGTGCCGAGTCGCGCGGAGCCGACGCGGAGCCAGAACGGGATGCGACGAGACTCGGCGCCGCGCGTGAGAACGACGAATCCGCTGACCTCTCCTTGCGTGGCCGCCGCCGCCGCCACGCGCAGCTCGAGCGCGCCCGGGACGGAGATGCTCGCTGGAGCCTGGAGCGAAACGGTCGCGTCGCCCGTGACGCGGTCGACCGAGACCGCCCAGGCGCCGGCTCCGCCACCCGCGTCGGCCAGGCTCACGGTGCGCGCGGCCGACTCGCCCGGGCGCAGGAACTCAAAGGCGATCGACGTGGGGGAGGAGAACATGAGCGGGTTGTTCGCGCGCGGCAGATCGATCATGCCGCCCCCCTCTCGGGTCGGTGGCAGCTCGGTCGTGTTCCCGGCGTCGGCGTAGATCACGTCGCCGGTCTCCACGAGCGCCGATTTGATCTGCGCAACCGTCCACCCGGGGTGACGCTCGCGTAGGAGCGCCGCAGCGCCGGCGACATGAGGCGAGGCCATGCTCGTCCCGCTGAAGCTCGCCCAGAGGTCGGGCGGGGGAATCGACGAGTAGATGTCGACACCCGGCGCCGTGACGTCCGGCTTCAGCTGGAGCGAGAGTGGCGTCGGCCCGGCAGATGAGAAGTCGGCGATCCGGCGAGTCTTCGTCGCCGCCGCGGCAGTGATCGCCTTCGAAGCCGTTCCCGGTGAGCCGACCGTTCCACGGCCGAACTCCTGAAAGTCGTTCCCCGCGGCGATCGCGGGAACGACGCCGGCGTCGGCAGCGGCATTGATGGCCTTGACGACGATATCGCGCGAGGGCTCGACTTCCGGCTCTCCGAGCGAGAGGTTGATCACGTCCATGCCGTCACGGACGGCGGCCTCGATTCCGGCCACGATCTCTGGTGCGTTCCCGTCGAGGCCGACGTTGGCCTCGGTCGGAATCGTCAGGACCTTGTAGTTGCCGATGTAGGCGCTCGGCGCGACGCCGGAGACGTTCTGCCGGCGCCCAGCGGTCGCCAGGCGGATCCCGGCCGCGATCCCGGCCACGTGGGTCGCGTGCTCGGAGAGGCTCGGATCGAACGGCCTACTCGCGTACCGCCACTTGGGTGCCCTCGGCGGGAAGGCGCGGGCGGCGATCACCTTCGATGTCGTGAAGGCGGTCTGGCCCTTCGGAAAGCCAGGAGGCATCGAGAAGCCAACGCCGCTGAAGAACGGGTGAGCCTGGTCGACACCATCGTCGATGATCCCGATCTTCACCCCGTTGCCGGCAGTCGAGAGATTCGGTCCCCAGAGCGTCGGCGCTCCGATCAGCTGGGGACTGCGGTCGAGCAGAGAGTGGTAGCGAACGCTCGGATACACGCGCGCGACGCCCGGAATCAGCCCGAGGTCCCGCTCGCGGCCCGCCGGGACGACGACGGCGAAGCCGTTCGCGACGACCCCGTAGTGCCACCGGAGTACGGCGTGCGGAATTGCGCGTGCGATGCGGCCGGCGACGACTCGTTGTGCGGCCGCGAGCGCATCGAGGTACGAGACGCTGGAGCGCGAGCTGAGATCGACCCGGCCCGTCCTCGCGGCGTAGTTCAGGACGCGACTCGAAGCGACGGCACGCGCCAGCGGCGGCGCGTCGAGGGTCACGACGACCTCGACGTCACGCTGTGGCGCCGCGGCCACCGTAGGCGACAGCGCAAGTGCGAGGCCCGTGGCCGCAGCGGTGAGGAACCCCCGTCTCAGGCTTGAGATGGTACGCGAGCTGCCTTGGCTAGCATTGAGAGGCCAGCGGATGTGGCGGAATTGGTAGACGCGCACGGTTCAGGGCCGTGTGTCCGAAAGGACGTGGAGGTTCAAGTCCTCTCATCCGCATGTTCGTTGCGAGTCCCACGGCTTGGGCAAGCCGTCACGGCGCAGGCGCTTCACGAGAAACGCAACACCCGCCTCAACGACTTGCGCGGCCGGACTTGGGGGTTGTAATCGCGGCCGGTTCGTAGTAAAGAAACGCTCTGACTAACCACGCTAGAAGGGAGAAAGCCATGGCCACGGCAACGGCGGCGCAGCTCCGCGAGCAACTCCGGGGGGAGGCAATTACGCCCGGGGACGCAGCCTACGACGAGGCGCGCAGCGTCTACAACGCGATGATCGACCGGCGACCCCACGTAATCGTACGGTGCGCCGGCGTCGAGGATGTGGTGGCGGCCGTGAACTTCGCCCGGGAGAATGACCTCCCGGTCGCGGTGCGCGGAGGATCCCACAGCGTCCCCGGCTTCGGCACCGGCGACGACGCAGTCGTGATCGACCTGGCTCAGATGCAAGGAGTCGAAGTCGATCCGGCCAAGAGGACGGCGCGGGCCGAGGGGGGAGCAACCTGGGGAACCTTCAACGATGCGACTCATGTCCACGGCCTGGCGACGACCGGGGGCATCATCTCGACGACCGGTATCGGCGGGCTCACGCTCGGCGGCGGGATCGGTCATCTGACGCGCGGCTTCGGCCTGTCCTGCGACAACCTGCTCGCGGCGAAGATCGTGACCGCGGACGGCCGGACGTTGAGCGCAAGCGAGCAGGAGAACGAGGATTTGTTCTGGGGAATTCGCGGCGGCGGAGGCAACTTCGGCGTCGTCACGTCGTTCGAGTATCGGCTGCACCCGGTCAAAGAGATCTACGCCGGCCCGATGCTCTTCGAGCTCGACGATGCCGCCACCGTGCTCAAGTTCTTCCGCGAGTTCATCAAGGACGCGCCAGAGGAGCTCGGCCTCTTTCCGGCCTGGCAGATCGCCCCGCCGCTGCCGTTCATCCCGGAGGAACGGCACGGCGATACGTTCCTCATCCTCGTGGCCTGCTGGGCGGGTCCGGTCGAGGAGGGCGAGGCCGCGTTGAGGCCGTTGCACGAGGTGGCGCCGGTCGCGGCGGAGCACGTGGGGCCGATGCCCTATCCGGCGATCAACAGCGCGTTCGACGGGCTCGTCCCGCCTGGACTGCAGCACTACTGGAAGGCGAACTTCGTGAAGGAGCTCACCGACGAGGCGATCGAGGCGCATCTCGAGCATGGGCCGAAGGTGCCCGTCGTCAACTCAACAGTTCATATCTATCCGATCAACGGCGCGTGCCAGCGGATCGCGTCCGCCGCGACGGCCTTCGCGTATCGCGACGCAACCTTCGCCACGGTGATCGCAGGCATGTGGCCCGATCCGGCACAGAACGACGCCAATACGGCGTGGGTTCGGGACTTCTACGACGCGACGGCGCCTCATTCGGAGGAGGGCGGCTACGTCAACTTCATGGCCGGCGACGACCAGGAGAGGATCAGGGCCAACTATGGCGGAAACTATGATCGCCTGGTCGAGATCAAGCGGAAGTACGACCCTGGCAACCTGTTCCACCTGAACCAGAACATCAAGCCGTAGAGCTTCGTCCCGGACGGACGACTCGGAATCCGTCGAGCAGGTGCGTGTGTCGCCGGCTCTCCTGCCCGCAGCGGCCGAGGTGGTGACCGGCAGGCGCCCCCCTACCCCTCGAGCACGCTGCGGGCACCCGGCGAGGTGACGAAGGCCAGGAACTCCGCGACGACCGGCCTCGACGGGCCGATCGCGGATCGCATCACAAACCAGTCGCGCGTCGCCGGGGGCGACGCGAGCTCGATCACGCCCAGCAGCCCGGCGTCGAGCTCGGTCGCCACCGCGGCGCGCGACACGAAAGAGACCCCGAGGCCGGCACGGGTGGCCTGCTTGATCGCCCCGTTGGAACCGAGGGTCATCGTCCGGACGTCGATGCCGGCGCTCCCGAGGAACTCCTCGTTGACCAGACGGGTGCCCGAGCCCGGCTCGCGCAGCAGCCACCGGCAGCCCGCGAGCTGCACCGCCGAGACCGCCTCGGCGCCCGCGAGCGGATCCTCGGGGGCGGTGATGAGCACCAACTCGTTCGACAGGATGGCCTGAGCCTCGATCCGCTCGTCGAGGGGCGGGCGACCGCCGACCGCCAGATCGGCCTCGTGGCCGAGGACCATCGCCAGGACCCGGTCGCGGTTGCCGACCTCCAGCCCCAAGCCGATCTGCGGGTGAGATGTCGCGAAAGCGCGCATGAGCGGTGGAACGAAGGATTCGGCGGCGGTCGTGACCGCGGCGATCGAGAGCGCGAGCTCGTTGCTGGCTTCTGCCTCGCGGGCTGCGCGACGGCCCTGCTCCAGCAGGCCGATGACGTCAGCCGCATAGGCCGCGAACTCGTGTCCAGCGGGGGTTGGCCGGACCCCGCGCCCTTCCCGCTCGAGCAGGCTGACTCCCACCTCGCGCGAGAGCGCTGTCACGGCAGCCGAGACTGACGGCTGCGTCACGACCAGCTCCTCCGCGGCGGCGGTAACCGAGCCGCCGCGGACGACTGCCAGGAAGCTCCGCAGTTGCGTCAAGGTGATCGACACCGCCGAGGCAAGTATAGAGAGAACCTTGTGTATACGAGACGAAGTTCTCTTGTTCTCGAATGATACTGTCAGCGTGAATGCTCCAGGCGGCCGGATCTCCCTTAAGGGCCTGTCCAAGAAGGCGCCTTGAGCACGGCCGCGTGGCTCAGTTGAGCGAGATCGCGTAGTCGCAGGCGCAGGGGCCGGCGGCGAGGAGTTCGCCGAGCCAGCGGCCGCGAGCGGCGGCGGCGGTCGGGTGCGGTG
>JBBSGR010000023.1:0-31507 GCA_038253945.1 Gaiellales bacterium | reverse complement strand
CGGGACTGGCTCACCGCCAACGGCGGCCACCCGCGCGGAACCCGGCGCGCGATCGCCGACCGGCGCAGCGCCCCATCACTGCGCTGACCCCAGCGACCCAGGCCCGTCTTTACCCCAACGAGAAGCGAGAGGGGGGCGTCCACTAGCTGACGCCGAGCGCCGCGAGCACGGCCTCGACGTCGCTCGTGACCTCCTGTGGAGAGCAGTCGACGTGATAGCCGTAGGGCTTCAGTCCGGTTCCGGTGACGACGAGCACCACCCGTTCTCCCTCGCGAATGTCACCTCTACGGACGAGCTCGAGTAGGGCGTCGAACGCGACGCCGCCGGCCGAGTCGGCGTAGACCCCCGTCATCTGTGCGAGGAAGGAGGTGCTGTCGGCGATCTTCTCCTCCGGCACCGCCTTGATCGCGCCCCCCGACATCCGCGCGGCCCCTACGGCGAGCTCGCCGTAGGCGGGATCCCCGATCGCGAGCGAGCGGACCTCCGTGTTCGGCAGCACCTTCGACAGCGGCCGGTCATCGGCCCAGGCGGCCGCGAGCGGCGGGCAGCCCCCGGCCTGCGCCCCGTAGAGCCGCGGGCGCGTCCCCTCGGCGGCTCCGAGCGCGGCAAGCTCGTCGAATCCCTGGGCGAGTTTTGCCAACAACGTTCCGGACGCAGTCGGCGAGATGACGGCGTCGGGAAGGTGCCATCCGAGCTGCTCGGCGATCTCGTAGGCGATCGTCTTCGCGCCCTCTGACGCGACCGCGCGGAGGTTCCCCTCGACGAAGCCCCAGGGAAACAGCTGCTCGAGCCGCCGCTCGAGCGTTCGGCAGTCGTCGAAGGTGCCCGCGACGCTGAGTATCTTCGCCCCGTAGGTCGCGGTCGCGATCGCCGGAGGATCGCCGGCCGGGCAGAGGAGCACCGTCTCGAGCCCGACGCTCGCGCACCGCGCCGCGAGCGCCTCGCCGAGGTTCCCCGTCGATGAGCAGCAGAGCGTCTCGAAGCCGAACGCCTGCGCCGCGGCGATCGCGCTCGCTGCGATCCTGTCCTTGAAGGAATGCGTCGGGTTGGCGTCCTCGAGCTTGAGCATCAGGTCGATCCCTAGCGGCAGGGATAGACGGGGCGCCTCGACGAGCGGAGTCAGCCCCGGTGACGACCGGTCAGCCGGAACGTGCGGAAGCAGTTCGGCATACCGCCACATCGAGCGAGGCGCTTCGCCGTCCGTCCTCAATGCCAGGCGCTCGAGGCCGTACTCGACGTCGAGAGGGCCATGGCAGGTCGGGCACGTCGAGCGCGGCGTGAGCGGCTGCGTTCGCTCACAGAAACGGCAGCGCAAGGCGGTTTGAGTCATCCCCGCCGCTCCCGCCGGGAAGCGACCTCCCCCGCCTCGAGTGCTGGTGCTAGTCGGCGGGGCGGGGAGAGCGAAAGGCCGACTAGCGCAGGTGCGGGCGCGCGATCGCGAGAAGGTCGAGGCAGAGGAGGGTCGCGCGCTCCATCGAGCCCGGAACCGTACTTCACCTCGGCGGGTCGCGCAACTACTCAGCGTCACCCCGTGTTCCGCAAGGCTGCGGCGATGCCCGCGATCGAGCGCATGAGCGGCAGCCGCGCATCGTCGTCGCCCCCGCGGAGCCGGCGCAGCAGCTCTACCTGAATCGCGTTCATCGGATCGACGTACGGATTGCGCAGGTGGATCGAGCGACGCAGTACGGGCTGCCGCTCGAGCAGCGTGCGGCACTCGAGCGTCTGCAGCACGGCGGCGACCGTCCGCTCGTGCTCGGAGGTGATCTCGGCGTACAGACGCTCGGGCTCGAGCTCGGCCGGGACGAGCTCGACGTACTGGGAGGCGATCTCGAGGCTCGACTTCGCCAGCGTCATCTCGAGTGTGTCCACGAGCGAGCGAAAGAACGGCAGCCGAGCGTACAGCCCTCGAAGAGCCTCGACCTGGCCCGCTTCGACCAGGCTGCCGAGCGCCGCCCCGCAGCCAAACCAGGCAGGCAAGATCGTCCGGTTCTGAGTCCACGCGAACACCCACGGAATCGCGCGCAGGGAGCCGAGAAAGTCGGCGCTCTCGGGCCGCCGAGTGGGGCGCGAGCCGATCTCCAACAGCGCGAGCTCGTCGACTGGGGTGAAGGCACGGAAGAAGTTCACGAACAGCGGCTCCTCGTGCACGAAGGCGCGGTAGCGCCGTTCAGCCCGTTCCGCAAGGATGTCGAGGACGGCACGCTCCTCCGGCGTCGGCGTGCGGGCCGACACTTCCGGAAACGCCGCGAGCAGCGTTCCGGCCAGCGCGGCTTCCAGGTTACGGTGGGCCAGTCCGGGGAGGCCGTACTTGAACGAGATCGTCTCGCCCTGCTCGGTCAGCTTGAGGCGGCCGGGCGGGTGGCCGGCGGGCTGCGCAAGGATCGCCGCGTGTGTCGGCCCGCCACCCCGGCCCGGGCTCCCGCCTCGTCCGTGGAAGATCGTCAGCTCGACCTCGACCTCGGCCTCCCGGGCGACCGCGACGAGCCCTTCCTGCGCGCGGTAGATCGCCCACTGTGCGGCGAGGAAGCCGCCGTCCTTGCCGGAGTCGGAATAGCCGACCATCACCTCGAGGCGGCGATTGCGACGCTCGATCCGACGGGCGAAGCGCGGATCGGCAAGCAGCTCCCGGACGACCGCCGGCGCCCGACCGAGGTCTGAGATCGTCTCGAACAGGGGGACGACCGAGAGCGGCTCGTCGCTGAGGTCGAGGACGGTGAGGACGTCGGCGGCCGACGTCGTGCCCGAGACGATCACTGTGTCGAGCGCTTCCGGCCCGTGTCGCCTCCTGGCGGCGCCGGCGGCGGCCAGCGCCTCCCGCGCCCGCGCGCTCGACTCCCGCAGCTCGCTCACGTGCAGCCGCACGTCGAGCTTGGCTAAATGGAAACCGAAGATCTCGACCCGCCGTCGCAGTGCCGCCAGCCGGCCGGCCGCGATGCGCGTGCCCCGGTTCGCCGCCAAGCTGCGCGCGAGCACGTCCAGGTCCTCGAGCAGTCCGGCGGGGCTGTCATACCCGTCGTTGCCGAGCCGCCACCAGACGAACGAGAGCTTGCGGCGGTAAGGCTCGAGCTCGCTCCGCCGCCCGATCGTTCCGGCGTACTCCGGCAGCTCGCGCTCGTCGCGTGCAATTGACTCGTCCAGCTCGGGCGAGATCTCGACGAGCGAGCGATGCATCGCGAGTGCGACCGCGAGCTCGCGCACGTCGCTGCGGAGGCGCCCGAGCGCGAGCTCGCGCGCGCGGTCGATCGCCTCGCGAATCGTCTCGGCGCCCGCGGACGGATTGCCGTCCATGTCGCCGCCGATCCAGGTTCCGAACGAGAGCGGTGAGGGCGCGCTCGGCAGGCGCGCCCGATACTCCGCCAGTAGCCGCTCGGCCGCGTCGGGCAGGCTGTGCTCGAAGAACCAGAGCCCGTGCCGGATCTCGTCGGTGAGGCGCGGCCGCCCGTGACGAACCTCGTCGGTCTGCCAGAGGATCGTGATCTGCTCGCCGAGCTCGCCCTCGATGCGTTTTTCCTCCGGCGTGGATGCAACGGTGTCGAGCGCCGCGAGCAGGCCGGCCACACGTAGGTGCGCGAGCAGGATCGTCCGCCGCGTCGCCTCGGTCGGATGCGCGGTCAGGACGAGCTCGAGCGACAGTCGTGACACGCGCGCCCGGATTTCGTCAGCATCGACGTCGCGGAGGCGCTCGAATGCATCGGCGAGCGACTCGCGCGGCACGTGCGGCTCGGCGGCATACTGGCGCCGGCGGCGCAGGCGGTGATGCTGCTCGGCGATGTTCGCCAGCTGGAAGTAGAGACCGAACGCTCGGAGAACCTTGGCCTGGTCGCCGGGCGACAGCATCCGCACGGTGTCTCGGACGGCTTCGACATCGCCGGTCGCGCGCGCTTCTCGCGCGCGCAGTCGGATCCGCTCCTCCGCCTCGAGCATCTGCTCGCCTTCCTGCTCGACGAGGACCCGGCCCAGCACGGCGCCGAGCAGGCGAACGTCGCGGCGGAGCGGGGCGTCCGCCTCCGCACGTGCGTCCGCGCTCACGAGCGTAACTGCGCCGTGTCGCGGCGACGCTCGAGCTCCCGCTCGACGGCGGACAGGCCCAGCCCACGCGCAGCGACGAGCCGGCGATGCCGGCACAGCAGCGTCTCCGACGAGTCGGGTCCCAACAAGAGCGCGGAGATTACTGGCGCCGCTGCGACGACCCCTAGCCCATCCGGTCGTCCTCGACCACGATCACAAGGTCGATCACCGGCTTGGCGGCGGGCACCAGGTCAGGCTCGCCGCACTCCGGCAGGCCCTACCGGGCAACGATGCGCCCGGACTGTCATCCAGGCGTCGGGGTCTGAGCGGTCAACGGCGGGCGATCGCGACGCCGGCGAGGCAGAGCGCACCCCCGACGAGCGCGAGCTCGGGCGGTCTCTCACCGAGAATCGCCCATCCCATCACGACCGCGAGCGGCGGGACGAGGTAGGTGACCGAGCCCATCCGGCCCGCCGTCGTCTTGGCAAGCGCGTACGCCCAGGTCGTGAAGCCGAGCGCCGTGGGGAACGCACCGAGGTAGACCATCCACTGAATTGCGGAGCCGCTCGCGTGGCGCAGCTCGTCCACGAGCGTCGGTGCGGCGAACGGGAGGCAGACGAGCGTTCCGACCGCGCAGGCGAGCCAGGTGACCTGCAAGGCCGAGACGGTCGACAGAAGTGGCTTCTGGGCAACGACGCCGCCGGCGTACGCAGCGGCGGCGGCCACAGAGAGGAGCGCGCCCCAGCCGGCGGCGGGACTGCGACTCGAGGTGGCCAAGGCGATCACGACGACGCCGGAGAAGGCGACCGCACATCCGAGAAACAGCGCGCGCGGAAAGCCTTCCCCGAGCACCAGCCCGGCGAGAACTGCGATCAGGATCGGTCCGACGTTGACGAGCATCGCCGCCGTGCCCGCGTCGATCCGCCGCTCGGCCTCGTTGAGAGCGACGTTGTAGAGAAAGAACCAGAGCACGCCGCAGACGACAACGCCGGGCAGGTCGCGCCGGCGTGGCAGGCGTTCGCGTCGAGCCGCAACGACCAGGCCCAGCACGATGCTGCCGACCAGAAGCCGCCCGAGCGTCAGCGCCCCCGGCGAGAGATCATGCCCCGCAGAACGGATCCCGACGAACGCCGAGGCCCAAAGTCCGACGGTCACGAGTGCCGCACCGACTGCGAGGAGGGAGTCTCTGCGAGAACCGGCCGCCAACGTCCGCATGCGCCAACGTTACGCTGCGGATCTTTCGGCGACGCCCAGATCTAGGCGGAGGACAACTGCTGCCTCGCTCGCCTGGCACCCTTCAGGCGACTGCGACCTCGGGGCCCGCGCGGACGCCGACCGCAGTCGCCGGGGCTATGAGCTCGTCGAGCTCACCATCAGCCCACGAACCATTCGCCGAGCGGAAGCCTCGCGGCGAGCGCCGAGAAGTCACCTGCGTCGCGAATCGCCTCTGCCGCGCTCGCCATCGCTCGGGCCGCGACCCAGGTCAGGCCGCCGCCGACGCTCACCCGCTGCGCGCCGGCAGCGATGATCTCGTCGAGCGAGAGTCCGGCCAGTGCGAGGACGTTCACCGGCTTCGAGACGGCCCCGCATACTGCCCGGATCTCGTCGGCGCTGCGCAGCCCGGGCGCGTAGAGCACATCAGCGCCGACCTCTTCGAACGCGCGCAGTCGCGCGATCGTGTCCTCGAGGTCGGGATTGCCACGGATGTGATTCTCGGCCCGCGCCGTCAGCGTGAACGGAAACCCGAGCCCGCGTGCCGCGTCAGCCGCGGCGGCGACCCTCTCGACGGCATGGTGGAGTTCGTAGATCCGGCCGTCGGGATCGTAATCCTCGATCGAGCCGCCGACGGCCCCGACCTCGGCGATGCGCACGATCGCGAGCGCGGAGCTCTCCGGATCCGGCCCGTAGCCGTTTTCGAGGTCGACCGACAGCGGCAGATCCGTCGCCCGGTCGAGGGCTGCAGCGTGGGCGACCACCTCGTCCAGCGTCACGCCCCCGTCAAGACGACCGAGCGTGAAGGCGAACCCGGAGCTCGTGGTGGCGAGCGCCTTGAATCCAAGCGCGGCGAGCACCCGGGCAGAGCCGGCGTCCCACGGATTCGGGACCACGAACGCCTCACCGGCGTGCAACGCCCGGAACTCCGCAGCCTTCTTCTCTTGCCTAGTCATGAGGCATAGGCCCGATCGCCGTCACGGAGCAACCGGCAGGCGTCGAGACTGACGCAATCGCAGTCGCGGCTGGCCGCAAGGATTCGTCTCACCTCGCCCGCCCGCGCGATCGCCGCCTCGATCTCGGCCAGCTTCTCGTCGACCAGTTCGTGCCAGCGCTGTGTCGCGCTCTTTCCCTTCGGCGGCGTCATCAGCTGACGCAGCTCGGCCAGCCTGAAGCCGAGGCTCTGGCAAAAACGGATCAGGCGCAATCGTTCGATCGTCGAGGGCTCGTAGCGCCGCTTGCCGCTGACCCGCGCAGCCGGCCAGACCAGTCCGACCTCCTCGTAGTAGCGAATCGCCGACGGGCGTAGGCCGACACGACCAGCGACCTCGCCGATGCTGAGCAGTTCAACGATCGTCGACCATCTCTTGACTTAAAGTCTACTTGAGGTGGCAGACTGCCATGAAACCCGAAGAAGCAGGCGTGCGTGGACAGCCCTGCGCACGCCTCATGTTCGAGTGGAGGTCCGATGGCAACCAAGTGCGCGCGAGAATCTGTTCCCGAGACGTCGGAGTCGGTTGAGCCGATCGCCTGCACCCTCGGCGCCGGCGAGCAGAACACGCGCCTCGCAGCATGGCGCGACCTCAGGCGTCAGGGATTGCTCGGCGAGAAGCGCGAAGGTCTCGTCTTGACGACCGTCTGGGCTGGAGCCGGCGTACCCGAGCGCCTCAGGGGCTTGGTCGAGGCCGAGAAGCAGTGCTGCGCCTTCCTCGACTTCGAGCTCGAAGAGGTGGGTGACGCCGTCCTCTTGCGAACGGTCTTCCCCGCGGGCGCCGAGGCGCTGCTCGTCTCATGCATCGAGTAACTGCGGCGGCGGCTATCGAGCCGGCAAGGCCGGGTGACGGATTACTGCCTGCGCGCGTGCAAGAATCGGAGCGTGCTGCGCCGCCGCCTCCCCTGGTTACTTGCTCTGCCGCTGATGGTCACGGGATCCGTCGCGGCGCACGCGGTCGGCTACGTCGTCGCCCCGGCCACAGCGGAGGGCGCCGACCGCGGGCGCGAGCTGTCCGGCTTTCACGAGCGGGCGAGTCACGGCTACGCGGGGCACGCTGTCCTCTGGCTCGGCCTGATCGGAGCAATCGCCGCCGTCATGGGGATCCGGGCGTTCCTCGCCCGCGTCCGAGGTCGTGACAGCCGGCATATGGGTGCCGGATGCTTCTTCCTGCTTCCGCCACTCGCCTACAGCTCCCAAGAGCTGATCGAACGCCTCCTCCACGCCGAGAGCTTCCCCTTCCATGCCGTGCTCGAGCCCAGCTTCTTGCTCGGGCTCGCGCTGCAATTCCCGTTTGCGGCCATCGCTTTCCTGGTCGGCTGGGCGCTGTTCCAGACCGGCAAGCGCCTGATCCGCTTCCTCGAGCGGGACTCTCCTCGGAGGCTGCATGGGATCGCCGCGCGCACGTGGGCTCCGGCGTCGGTCACCGTCCCGCGTGTTCGCGCCCTCTCGCGCGGGCATCCGCTGCGCGGCCCTCCGTTGCTCGCCTAGCGCCCAGGCGGCCATTCGGCCGCTTCGGCGCCACGTGCGAGCACCCTCAACGACGGAGGTAGTCATGAGCTGGAGTCAGAACCGACTCCCAGGCCTCGTTGCCCTGCTCCTCGTCACCTCGGCGGCTCTGTTCGCCGTCGGGACGGCGATCGAGCACAGTCAGCGAGCAGGGCACCACGCGGAGCACCCCGCTGCCGTCTCGGCGGCGACCAAGAGCGGCGAGACCTCGGCTGAGCAGAAAGCCAAGGGCGAGAGCTCAGATGTGAGCTCCGGCGAGAAGAAGCCCGCCAAAGCGGTAGCCCCGAACGCTGGGAACGCAGAGACGGGCGGAGAGACGCACAGCGAGAAGATCGCCGGCATCGATCCGGAGTCGTGGCCACTCGTCGCTGTGGCGATCGCTGTCACGCTGCTGATGGCCGCCGGCGTCTACCGGCGCCGCGGCCGCTGGCTCGCAGCAGCAGCCGGCTTCGGGATCGTGTTCGCCGTAGCGGACGTTCGCGAGCTCGTCCATCAGATCGACGAATCGCGGCGCATCGTCGCGACGATCGCGGGGATCCTGATCGGTCTCCATCTCCTAGCGGCACTGGCCGCCGGAGCCGCGTTCAGACGGCGAGCGGGTGAGCCAGGACAGCCGGCATCGGTGACCTGAGCGGCGCGGAGAGAGGGTGAGGGCGGGGTGCCCTCACCCTCTCCCACCCGAGGAGTAAGCCATTCACCCGCTAGCCGCTGAGACGCTGCGGACGGCGCGAGCGACGATCACGTCCTCGCGGGCCGCGATCACGTGGACACCGCTGCGCGAGGACGCCGCGCCGATGTCGCGATCGCCGTCGCCGGAGGTGTTGGCGTGCTCATTTATCTCGACACCAAGCAGGGAGAGGCGTCGGCAAACGGCGGCACGAACGCCGGCCGAGTGCTCGCCGACCCCGGCGGTGAAGACGAGCGCGTCGAGGCCGCCGAGGGCGATGGCCATGGCCGCAACCGCTTGCGCTACCCGATAGCAGTAGACGTCGAGGGCCAGCTGCGCTCTGGGCGACTCATCAACTTCGACGGCAGCGACATCGCCGGTGCCGGCGAGCGCGGTCAACCCGGATTCGTGCTCGAGGGCGTGATCGAGTTCCTCGAGTGATACCCCGTGATGGAGCAGGTAGAGCAATGAGCCAGGGTCGAGCAAGCCGGCACGCGTTGCCATCGGCACCCCTTCGAGTGGGGTGAAGCCCATCGTCGTGTCGACGGAGCACCCGTCGCGAACTGCCGTCACCGACGAACCGCCACCGAGATGGCAGACGACGAGGCGCGGCACCGGAACGCGTTCGGCGACCCACTCGATCGACAGCCCGTGAAAGCCGTACCGACGGATGCCTTGCTCGCGGTAGCGCGCCGGGAGCAGATAGGTCTTGGCAACGTCCGGCAGGGTCCGATGGAACGCTGTATCGAAGACGGCGACGTGGGGCACGTCCGGCAGCGCGGCTCGGGCGGCCGTGATCGCCTCGATCGCCGGCGTGTTGTGGAGGGGCGCGAGCTCGATTAGTTGGGCCAGCTCGGCCAGGACGTGGTCGTCGATCAGCGTGGGCTTGGTGAAGCGCTCACCACCGTGGACGACGCGGTGGCCGACGCCGACGACGGGCGGCGTGCTTGCAAGCGACGGCACGGGGCGCGACCGCTCGTCGGCGTCTACGACGCTCAGCTTGAGGCTCGTCGAGCCGGCGTTGACGACTAGGACGCCGCCCTTCAGTGGGGCCACAGCCAGTCGCGGATCCCCGCTTCCGTGTACGTGGAGGTCGCCGCCGCCGGCAAGCAGACGCTCATTCGCGCGGGCGATGGCGAACGGGTGGGTTGTCGGCAGCGGCTTACCGCTCATGAGCCACCGGGTGCACTGATGGTCTCGTGAGCTACGTCGGCAGCCAAGAGCGCGGCCTTGCCGATCCCGGCCGGCCCCTGAAAGAGAAGTACGCCACCATCGCCGAGACGCGCACGTTCGATGAACGCACCCGTTTCGGCCAGCTCTCCGTCGCGATCAACCAACGCCTCCGCGCCGACGCGCATGGTGCAGCTTGCCAGAGCACCGCCGAGAGCCTGCAGCGCCGGCGGCTTGCGACGTGCCGGGCCGGGCCCGATGAGTTGTCGCTCCTGTGACCGTCTAACCGAACATATGCGATCCAATGTCCCACGTCAGCAGAAAGGACGACGCGATGCAGAAGATCACTCCATGCCTGTGGTTCGACACCGAAGGCGAAGAGGCAGCAGCGTTCTACACGTCGGTGTTCCCGAACTCGAGGGTCGTGGACGTTGCCCGCTACGGTGCGGCCGGGCCTCGGCCCGAAGGGACGGTAATGACCGTGAGCTTCGAGCTGGACGGGCAGAAGTTCGTCGCTTTGAACGGTGGACCCGAGTTCACGTTCAGCGAAGCGATCTCGTTCCAGGTGAGTTGCGAGACCCAGGAAGAAGTCGACGCGTTCTGGAGCGCGCTCGCCGAGGACGGCGAAGAAGGCCCCTGCGGCTGGCTGAAGGACAAGTTCGGCGTCTCGTGGCAGATCGTTCCGACTGTCCTGCCCGAGCTGCTTACCAATCCGGACCCGGAGAAGTCGCAGCGGGTAATGCAGGCGATGTTGAAGATGAAGAAGATCGAGATCGACGCTCTCGAGCGAGCCGCGGCGCAGGCGTAAGGCCACGGCGGGCGGCGCCCTCGTGGGGGGACGCCGCCAGCCGCTGGAGAGGCTTACCCGGTCGGGGCCGCAGCGGACGCGTCGTTCTGCCAGAGGCCGAACTCGTTCCCCTGCGGATCCTTGCAGTTCACGAACCAGCCCATGCCGGGCACGGGCATGGGCTCGTCCGCCTCGCCGCCGAGCTCTTTCACGCGCGCGGCACCGGCGTTGATCTCATCCACGTCGAAGTAGGCGCGAGTTCCTCGCTTGCCCGGCTCCATGTTGGTGATCGCCCCGCCCGTCTGGTCGCTGATCTGGGTCAGGTGGTACTCGGACGGGCCGGGGAATGACTGGAACTGCCACCCGAAGAGCGAGCCCCAGAACTCTCGCCCCTTCGCAGTGTCGTCCGCCGGGATCTCGAAGTGCACGATCTGACCGGGCATAGGCCCTCCTTCGCATCGTCGTTCGGCGGAGAGCTCGCTCCGCCGCGGTCATTCATTAAACCTTTCGGTCGGGAGGATGTCATCGGTGTCAGAGCGGGCAGCTGGTGCATCAGGTGGCGGGTAGGCAGATTCAGGAGCGAACCCGGTTCAGCCGACGCGGCACGGATGGTGCTCGTCACAATCCTTGGCATCACGTGCGGGGATTCGAGTGCTCTCGCGGCGCTCGAGCCTGCACCCTAGGGAGGGAGGCTGCGATGGAGGACGGCCAGGTTCACGGAAGGATCGAGCAGCTTGTCGCGGAGGAGCACGCGTTGTGGGAGCGCGAGGCCGCGGGGAATGGGAGCGACGCGGACAAGCGTCGCCTCGAGGAGTTGAGGGTGTCGCTCGATCAGTGCTGGGACTTGCTGCGCCAGCGCCGTGCGCTTCGCGAAGCGGGCGGCAACCCGGACCGAGCGGATGTCCGTCGGGCCGAGGTGGTGGAACGCTACGAGCAGTAGGCCGACAGGCGCCTCGGACGGCCCGAGCGCCGAGCCGCGGCCGTTCTCCGCCCGCACCGCACGCATGGCCAGAATCTCGAGACACCATTGCGGAGCTTCCTATGCGGGAACTCGTGCCTGTATAAGACCAGCCATGTGACGGAAGCGAGCCGCGGCGGTCGTAGCCATAGACAGCTAGGCGATCGACCGCCACGACCGGAAGGAGCCACTGATGACGCCGCCTACCTGCAGTCACCTCGATCGGATCACCGTGACGGCTCTGCCGGAGTCGATCGCCGGCTGCGAGGAGTGCCTCGCGATCGGCGGATCCTGGGTCCATCTGCGCATGTGCGAGAGCTGCGGGAAGATCGGCTGCTGCGATTCCTCGCCCAACCGGCATGCGAGCGCCCACGCGAGCGCGAGCGCCCACCCTGTGGCCCGTTCGGCGGAGCCGGGCGAGAACTGGAGTTGGTGCTATCTCGACGAGGTTGCATTCGTGATCGAACCAGGGCGAGGGTGACGGGCGCCGAGTTCCGGTCGCGGCCCCGCCTCCCGGAGCTTCGGCTGGCCGAGTGGGAGGCCACGAAGGAGACGCTCCAGCTCTGGGCGCAGATCGTAGGCAAGGTGCGAATGGCCTCGAGCGCCCCCCGCAACCACTGGTGGCACGTCCCGCTGTACGTGGACGTGCGGGGCCTGACAACGCGCCGTCTGCACGCGGAGAGCGGCGTCACGTTCGAGATCAGGTTCGACTTCGTCGAGCATCGTCTTGTGGTCGAGACGAACGGCCGCGGGGTCGAGTCGTTCGAGCTCGTCGACGGCCTGTCCGTGGCGGCGTTCGACGACAACCTGCACTCAACCCTGGCGCGGCTCGACGTCGACGTGACCATCCGCGAGTCGCCGTTCGGCGTGCCGATGAAGACGCCCTTTCCGGAAGATCGCGAGCACGCGTCGTACGACCGCGACCCGGTCGAGCGCTTCTGGCACATCCTCGATTGGACAGACGGCATCTTCGAGGAGTTCGCCGGCTGGTACTGCGGCAAAACGAGTCCGGTGCACCTCTTCTGGCACTCGTTTGACCTCGCCCTCACCCGCTTCGGCGGCAAGCGCGCGCCGGCCCTGCCGGCCGCCGACGCCGTCACGCGCGAGGCGTATAGCCACGAGGTTGTCTCGTTCGGGTTCTGGGCGGGCGACCCGAATGTGCGTGAGCCGACCTACTACTCGTACACCGCCCCGGAGCCGGCCGACCTTCGCCGACGCCCGTTGCAACCCGGCGAGGCCTTCTGGGTCGAGCAGGGGACAGGCTCGCTCGCGCTCTTGCGCTACGAGGTCGTGCGCAGCGCCACCGACCCCAAGAGAACCCTTCTGGCCTTCCTGGAGAGCGCGTACCGGGCAGGCGCCGGCGCGTCCGGTTGGGATGCCGCCGACCTCGTTGTCTTCCTGGTGCCCCAACCCGCCGGAGTGGAGCGACCTCCTTGCGGACTGAGCGCGAGCTGGACGGGCTAGGTTCACCTCCGAGCGCGCGGCCCGGTCAGGCTCGAGCCCAATGAGCGGTAGCCAGCGACTGACACTGGTCGCCGCGATCCTCGGCTCCGGGGTGGCCGCGATCGACGGGTCGATCGTCAACGTCGCGCTGCCGGCGATCGAGCGCGACCTGGGAGGTGGGTTGCCCGCGCAGCAGTGGGTGTCGAACGCGTATCTGCTCGCGCTGGGCTCGCTAATCCTGATTGGCGGCTCGCTGGGAGACATCTTCGGCGAGCGACGGGTCTTCGCGATCGGCGTGGCGGGATTCGGCCTGCTCTCGCTCGCCTGCGCCCTCGCGCCGACGATCGGGGCCTTGATCGCGGCGCGCGCCCTGCTGGGCGCGGCCGGCGCCCTTCTGACGCCCAGCTCGCTTGCGATCATCGTCGCCGCCTTCTCACCCAAGGAGCGCGGCGCGGCGATCGGCTCCTGGACGGCCTGGGGAGCGATCGCGGTGATTGTGGGCCCGCTCGCGGGCGGCTGGATCGTCGACCAGGTGTCGTGGCGCTGGATCTTCGCGCTCAACGTCCCGCTCGTGCTCCTGACCCTGGCGCTGATCTTCGCGGCCGTGCCGCGGACCGCGCGGGTAGCCGGGCGCCGCGTCGACGTCCTCGGCGCTGCCCTCTGCGTGGTCGGGCTCGGCGGGCTCGTCTTCGCGCTGATCGAGCAGCCGCGCTACGGCTGGAGCAGCGCTGTCATCGACGTGCCGCTGCTCGGCGGCATCGTCGCGTTCTGCTCCTTCCTCGTCTACGAGCGCCGGACGGCGGAGCCAATGCTGAAGCTCGAGCTGTTCGCACGGCGCAACTTCGCCGTCGCGAACCTGGAGACCCTGACGATGTACGCGGGGCTCTCGATCCTCTTCTTCTTCCTCGTCATCTTCCTGCAGCAGGTCGCCGGCTACAGCGCCCTGCGGAGCGGGCTGACGACGATCCCGGTGACGTTGATCATGTTCGCGCTCTCGCGCCGCTTCGGCGCGCTCGCCGACCGCTACGGCCCCCGGTTGTTCATGGGCGCCGGGCCCCTGATCGCGGCAGCGGGCATCCTGCTCTTCCTCCGAGTCGGCATCCACACCTCCTACGTCCGCGATCTTCTGCCGGGCTTGCTCATCTTCTCGCTCGGCCTCGCGATGACCGTTGCCCCGCTCACCGCCACGGTCATGGCCGACGCGAACGAAAGCGACGCAGGGATCGCGTCCGCGGTCAACAACGCCGTCGCCCGTGTCGCCGGCCTCGTCGGCGTCTCCGTCATCGGCGTCGTGATCGCGAGCACGCTCGTCGGCGACACGTTTGCCGCGAACGCCGCGTCGGTGCGGGCGTTCCACGAAGCAATCGCCATCTGCGCGGCGCTGATGGCGGCCGGGGGCGTGGCGGGCGTCGTAGGCATCACCAACCCCAGGCGCACGGTGGAAGCCGAGAGCTGCGCCGGCGGCCAACTCGTCGGAGTCCCGCTACCCGCCGCCGAGTCTGCCTAGCACGCGTTGGCGTGAGGCCGCGGAGGATGGGATGTTGCCTGCAGTACCGGCGCCGTGCGCTTCGCGAGGCGGGCGGCAACCCGGATGGGGCGGATGGCCGTCGGGCCGAGGTGGTGGAACGCTACGAGCAGTAGCGCCGATACGCCGCCATCGCATGGGGCAAGCACCGAGCCGCGGCCGTTCTCCACCCGGACGGCATGGGCCAGGAATCTCGAGACGCCACTGCGCAGCTTCCTGCGCACCGAGACCGGCAGTGCGGCGGTCCTGCTCGTAGCGGTCCTTGCGGCACTCGTCTGGGTGAATGTCGACGCGCCGGGGTACGCGCGCGTCTGGCAGACGACCCTGTCGATCAACATAGGCGGCACGGGTGTCTCGCACGACCTGCGCTACTGGCTGAACAGCGGGCTGATGACGCTGTTCTTCTTCGTCGTCGGCCTCGAGGCGCGACGAGAGTTCGACATGGGCGAGCTGCGCGACCGGCGCCGCATCGCACTTCCGCTTGCGGCAGGCGTCGGCGGCATGCTCGTGCCGGTCGCGATCTTCCTGGCGCTGAACGCCGGCCGCTCGTCGGCGCACGGCTGGGGCGCCGCGATGTCCACGGACACCGCGTTCGCGCTTGGAATGCTCGCGCTCGTCGGCCGCCGCTTCCCGTTCCGGTTGCGCGCATTCATGCTCACCTTCTCAGTCGTCGACGACCTGATCGCGCTGGTGGTGATCGCGACCGCGTACGCGGAAGGCATCAAGGGGTGGCCACTGGTCGTCGCAGGCGCGCTGTTCGCGTTGATCGTGCTGACGACGAAACTGGGCGTCGAGCGCGGTGTCGTCTACGCGGTCCTCGGTGTCGCAACGTGGATCGCGCTCTCGAGGTCCGGCATCGACCCGATCGTGGTCGGGCTTGCGATCGGGCTGTTGACGTACGCGGCGCCGGCCGCGCGAAGCAACCTCGAGCGGGCAAGCGACCTCTTCCGCCTCTTCCGTGAACAGCCCACGCCGGAGCTCGCCCGCACCGCCCAAGTCGGGCTCGCGACGGCGATCTCCCCCAACGAACGGCTGCAGCAGCTGTTCCACCCGTGGACGAGCTACGTGATCGTGCCGCTCTTCGCGCTCGCGAACGCTGGGATCACGCTCGACATCGGCTTTCTGGGTCGCGCCTTCCGCTCGCCGATCACGCTCGGGATCATGGTCGCGTACGTCGCTGGCAAACCCGTTGGCGTGCTCGGGGGCTCATGGCTCGTCACGAGGCTGAGCGCCGGCCGGCTGCGCCCGCCGGTCGGCTGGGCCGCCCTCGCCGGGGGCGGCGCGATCGCCGGGATCGGCTTCACCGTCTCGCTGCTGATCGCAGACCTCGCCTTCCACGGCGACCAACTCGCGCAGGCGAAAGTCGGCATCTTGAGCGCCGCGCTCGGCGCCTCGGTCGCGACCTGGCTCGTCTTTCGGGCGACCGCCCTGCTGCCGCAGCGCCGGCGCCTGCGTGCGCTGCTCGGGACGGCAGAGGCGATCGTCGATCTCGCCGTACCGGTCGATCCCGAGCGCGACCATCTCCGCGGCCCTGCGGACGCTCCTGTCACGCTCGTCGAATACGGCGACTTCGAGTGCCCCAACTGCGGCCTCGCCGAGCCGGTCATCCGTGAGCTCCTGCGCGACTTCGGCGAGCTGCGCTACGTCTGGCGGCACCTGCCGCTCAACGACGTCCACCCGCACACCCAGATGGCCGCCGAAGCCGCCGAGGCGGCGGCCGAGCAGGGGGCCTTCTGGGAGATGTACGACCTCCTGCTCTCTCGCCAAGACGCTCTGACCCGCGCTGATCTGGGCGTCTACGCAGACGAGCTCGGGCTGGACGCGAAGCGGTTCGCGGACGACCTGGAGCATCACGCGGGCGCGGCGCGCATCGCCGAGGGCGTCGACGGCGCCGACCTCAGCGGCGTCTCTGGCACGCCCACGTTCTTCATCAACGGGCGCCGCCACTACGGCGCCTACGACATCGACACGCTCTCGCGCGCCGTCCGCGCTGCGCGCGGCCGCGCGGCTGTCGCCGCCTGACCAGCCGCGAGCAGTTGAGAACATGCAGCGCGTTGCAGCCTTCGTCCGCGACGTAGCCTGACGTCGAGGTCAGGCTGCGAGGGGCGCTAGGACCTCTTCCTCGGGCAGCACGCCATGCCGCATCGCGCTCACTGGAGCTCGGCGAGCCGGCGCTCGAGAAAGCGCCGCTCGTGGCCCGCGTGCGCGACTTTCAGCGCGCGTTGGTACGCCGCGCGCGCCTCGGCGGCGCGGCCGAGACGGCGCAGCAGTTCCGCCCGCGTCGAGTGCAGGTACAGGTAGCTGTCGAGATCGAGCCGCTCGACGATCGCGAGCGCTGCCTCCGGTCCCTCGGCCTCGGCGACGGCGACGGCTCGGTTGAGCTCGACGACCGCGGAGCCGGTCAGCCGGACAAGCTCGCCGTAGAGGGCCGCGATCTGCGGCCAGTCGAGCCGCTCGTCGGCTTGCAAGGACGCGATCGCCGCCTGCAGGACGTAGGAGCCCCGCCCGTGCAGCGCGATCGCGCCCTGGAGCATCGCCCGGCCCTCCGCGATCTGGGTCGCGTTCCAGAGCGAGCGGTCTTGCTCGCGCAGCAATACCAGCTCGCCTTCCGCGAACCGCGCCTCGCGGCGGGCGTCGTGGAGCAGCATCAGGGCGAGCAGCCCGCGTGGCTCCGGCTCGTCCGGCATCAACGCGACGAGCAGCCGCCCGAGGCGGACAGCCTCGGAGGCCAGGTCGACGCGGCCGCCGTAACCTTCGTTGAAGATCAGGTAGACGACCGCGAGCACCGCAGCGAGACGGTCGGGGAGCAGGTGGTCGGCGGGAACGCTGAAGGGGATACCGGCCGTCTTGATCTTGCCTTTCGCCCGGGTCAGCCGCCGCTTCATCGTCTCCGGCGGGACGAGGAACGCGCGCGCGATCTCCTCCGTGGTGAGGCCGCCAAGCGTCCGCAGGGTCAGCGCGACCTGCGCCTCGGTCGCCAGCGCCGGATGACAGCAGGTGAAGACGAGCTCCAGCCGCTCGTCGGGAAAGATCGTCGCTTCCATCTCGTTCTTCACAGGGTCGTGGACGTGGAGCAGCTGGGTCTTGACGGCGAGGGTGCGATCGCGGCGGATCCGGTCGATCGCACGGTTCCGCGCGGTCGTGACCAGCCAGGCGCCCGGACTGGCCGGTGGCCCCTCGCGCGGCCAGCGCTCGGCGGCGATCGCGAACGCCTCTTGGGCGGCTTCCTCGGCGAGGTCGAAGTCGCCGAGGAAGCCGATCAGGCTGGCGAGGACGCGGCCCCACTCGTTGCGGAAGACCTGCTCCAGCAGTGCTACCGCTCCACGATCGGACGCACCTCGACGGCACCACCCATCCGTGCCGCCGGGATCTTCCCGGCGATCTCGAGCGCCGCGTCCAGGTCGTCGGCCTCGAGCAGGTAGAAGCCGCCCAAGATCTCCTTTGTGTCCGCGAAGGGGCCATCGGTCGTCAGCGTCTGTCCGTCCTGCACGCGAACGGTGGTGGCCGCGGCCACCGGCTGCAGCTGCTCGCTGCCGTAGACGCCCGGCGCCTGCGAGATCGCGAAGTACTCGCCCATGATCGCCTGCTGCTCGTCCTCCGGCAGCCGGTCGAAGTTGTCGCGCGCCTCGTTCGAGTAGATCAGCAGTGCGTACTTCATGCTTCCTCCTCCTTGGAGAGTGTGGTCGCCTGAACGACGAGTGGGAACCGCAAAAGGGGACAGACTCCCCGATGGCAAGCCACGGCTTCGATCACCGCGGGCGGCCCAGCAGAGGATGGTCGTGCGGTTTACGCCGACGGCATCCGAGTTCCGGCCGTGAATCCGGTTCGCTTCGGGAGCGCGAGAGATCGCCTTCGGCTCGGCGGCGAAGACTTCAAGAGATCAGCGGCGTTGTGTGGTGGTCTTGCGTGGAGGAGGGCGCAGTCCGTCAAGGAGAATTCGCACGTAGCGGCGCCAGGCGTCGGGGTCGTCGGTGTGCGTTGCCGCCTGGATCGCCGAGCCGATCATCGCTCCCACATCTGGCGCGGAGACGTCACGGCGCAAGGTGCCAGCGCGCCGCGCCTTGCGGATAAGGCGTTCGAGTTTGTCGTTCAGCTGCTGCTTCGCCTCGGCGACCTCCGAAAAGCCGTCGCAGCGGCTTGATCCGTCGAAGAGCGCGCGATCGCGGTTGAACAATTCAGCGGCGTGCCAGACCAGCTCCTCGAAGGCCGCGCCGGCGTCGGATCTTTCGAGGAGCTGATCGGCGGCTTCGGCGAGTTCTTCCAAGCGGGCGCCGACGATTGCGGCCATCAGCGAGTCCTTGGTCGGGAATCGTCGGCACACGGTTCCGTGCCCGACTCCGGCTCTCCGCGCGATCTCGTCGATCGACACGTCGGCTCCGCACTCCGCGAACGCCTCCCCGGCGGCGTCGAGGACGCGGTTGAGGTTACGGCGAGCGTCCGCCCGGAGCACGGCCATCAGGCACCGACGATAGCGGGCTGGCCGGCGCCCGCTTCGGCCCGGATCTTCGCCACGTGACGCTGTCGCAAGAGGGCAATCATCACGGCGAGTGCAAGCAGCATCGCCACGGCTCCTGCGGCGAAAGCCCAGTGGAAGCCGGTGACGAGACCGTTCAATGGTGAGCCGCCGGCCGATGAGGTCTTGCTCGCCGCGAGCGTGGAGAGCACAGCGAGACCAAGCGCGCCGCCGACCTGCTGCGACGTGTTGAAGAGGCCCGAGGCAAGTCCCTGGTCTTCGTCGTCGATGCCGGTCGTCGCGATCAGAGTGAGCGACATGAATACAGCGCCCATCCCGAGCGAGGAGAGCAGGATGGACGGTAGGACGTTCACGGCGTACGACCCGTGGACTGGGAGCTGAGTGAGCAGGAGAAGCCCTCCCGCGCTCAGGAGCATGCCCGAGGCGGCGACGATCCTCACCCCGATCTTGGGAGCGAACTGGGACGCGAGCCCGGCCGAGATCATGATCCCGGCAGTGAACGGAAGGAACGCGAGCCCTGCTTTCAGTGGGCCGTAGCCGAGCACGCGCTGGATGTAGAGCGTGTTGAAGAAGAACATTGCGAACATCCCGGCCATCGCGAGGAACATCGCGGCGTTCGCGGCGAGCAGAGACCGGATTCGGAAGATCGACAAGCGGACGAGTGGAGCAGTAGCTCGCAGCTCGGCCACGACGAACGTGACCAGCAGGAGGACCGCCAAAGCGAAGAAGGCAAGCGTCTTCGTAGATCCCCACCCCGCTGACTGCGCGTCGACGATTGCATAGACGAGCGCCATGAGCCCGCCGGTCACGCTGATCGCTCCGACGAGGTCGTAACTTCGGTGGGCATCGGCATCGGTCGACTCCGGGATGAGCCGCAGCGAAAGGATGAAGGCGGCGATGCCGACAGGAACGTTCACGAAGAAGATCCAGGGCCAGGAGAAGTACTGCGTGAGCACCCCGCCGAGGATGAGGCCGACTGCCGAGCCGCCGATCGCGATTGCGGCCCAGACACCGAGTGCCTTGGCCCGCTCGGTGCCTTCTTTGAATGTCGTCGAGATGATCGAAAGTGCTGCCGGCGAGATGAGCGCGGCGCCGAGGCCCTGCAGGGCGCGGGACCCGATCAGGAGGCCTTCACTCGAAGCGAGCCCATTTAGCAGTGAGGCTCCAGTGAAGACGACGAGTCCGATCAGGAAGAGACGCTTGCGCCCGAGCAGATCGCCCGCTCGTCCTCCGAGGAGAAGAAAGCCGCCGAAGACGAGCGTGTAGGCGTTCACGATCCACTGCAGGCTCCCCTCGGTGAGATGGAGGTCGTTCTGAATAGAGGGGAGCGCGACGTTCACGATCGTCGCGTCCAAGATGACCATGAACTGCGCCAGGCAGATCAAGACCAGGACGACCCACGGATTTGTTGCACGCTCGCGCACTCGACACCTCTCTATCCCGAAATGGACTTGCTAGTCCGGTTAGAGTAGCAGCTAAGCGGACGGCGGCGTCCGCTTATTCTCGATCGTGGAGCGCCGCCCACCAGTTGTCGACCAACTCGGAACCTGAAAGCTCTGTCATCGGCTCCATACCCACTGCGCGATCGACGCGGTGCAAGTCGGTCTAGGTGCCGAGCGCAACAAAAAACTGACCCCGCGAAGTCGAACTCTGTTTGCCTTAGCTCTGAAACGCCTCGCGTGCCAGAAGGCGCGTCGGCGGTGTATGGGGCTCAGGCCGGAATTCTGGCTGCAGGGCCAGTACGTGCCACTATACATCGTTTGTGATCCGAGTTGCAAACGCATCCTCCCGACCTCGCGGGTACCGGCGCGTGTGTCACCGGCTCCGCTTCGAGCACGACCTTGAGAGCGTGCGCCTCCGTCGCTACGGCGAAGGTGTCGTAACCCGACATCGTCTCGCCGAGAGAAGGTGTCGGCGGGACCGGTGGTGACCGTGACGTCTCGCGTCCACAGCTTCTCGAGATGGAGCGTTGCCGAGTGTCCGTGGACGCCGACGTTGGCGACGCGCCCGCCAGGCCGTACGAGCTCTGTGCAAGGCTCGAACGTCTCCCGCACGGCCACCGCTTCGATCGCGACGTCGGCGCCGAGTCCGCCTGTCAACTCCATGACCCGCGTGAGCGCGTCCTCGGTCCCGTTGTTGATCGTGACGTCGAGCGAACTCGCGGGGGCCGTTTCGAGTCGTGCGTCGGAGAGATCAATTGCGATTACTTGGCCGGGCGTGGCGGCGCCCTTCTCGAGCACGTGCCGACTGCCTCGCGGCCGAGGATCGTCCCGAGCTTGGTCTCGGGCACGTCTTTGAGGATGTGAAGATCAGACCCAGATCGTCGACGTCTCGTTGCGCACGACGATGCCCGTCGGCTGCTCGATCACCGGATCAGGCACGAAGACTTTCATTGCGGTTCTCCTTTCGGGCAGCCTCGCCGGCGGCCTCCATCGCTGTATGAGGTGCAGCCGATGATCATCGAGGGCGTCGAGCTCCTGGCCGGGGTCGTCCAGGACCCGGTCTTCGCCCCGCTGGTCGCCTTCGGGCCCGGCGGCGTCCTCGCCGAGCTGATCGGCGATGCCCGCTTCGCCGTCGCGCCCCTGACCGACGTCGACGCCGACGAGCTGGTCCGCGGCGGCAAGGCCGGCCGGCTCGTCGCGGGCTTCCGCGGCGGCCCGCCCGCCGACGCCGCGGCCTTGACCGACCTCGTCCATCGTCTGGCGCGCCTCGCCCAGGAGAACCCGGAAGTCGCAGAGCTGGAGCTGAACCCCGTCCTCGGTCTCGCCGCCGGCTGCGTCGCCGTCGACGCGCGCGTCCGGCTGCAATCCGCTCAGCCCGCGAGCTCCGTCAAGAGCTGGTAGCCGCTGCGGATAACCCGCAAGCAAGGCGCGGGAAGCGTGCGGGCGAGCTCAGTGTCTGGGCGGATGGCCGGCGGCGCGCGCGGCCCCAGACTGAGATCAACCGACAAGGGAGCGTCATGAAGATCAAGCGCACGATTCCACTTCTCACTCTGCTCGTCCTGGCCGGCGTCCTCGCCGCACTCGCACCCGCGGCGTCCAGCTCCAGCCAGGCTTCCCTCGTCATCCGTCATCAGACGCGCGGCTGCCACTCCTGGTCGCTGAACGGCGGCGCCTACCGGACGAGCCAGACCATCATCATCCGCCGCGGCGGCTCGGTCAGCGTCACCAACAACGACGTGATGCCGCACAAGCTCATCAAGACCAGCGGGCCCGCTGTCACCTACACACGCCTGAAGGTCGGCAGCATGATGGGCCTCAAGGGGACGTTCCCACCCGCGATGCTGGCGCACATGAGTGCGTCGAGCAAGATCACCTTCGCGAAGGCCGGCGTCTACCGCTTCACCACCAAGGCCGGTGAGGACTACATGACCGGCATCAAGACCGTCGGCGAGGATAACGTCCTCCACCTGACCGTCCGGGTCAGCTGAGCGCGGAGAGACCGCAGCCGGAGGGGGGCGCTCGCGCCCCCCGTCGTGTTGAAGCAGTCGAGTACCAAGATGAGCAAGACACGAAAACGAGAAAGGAAGTCGATGACAGTCCCAGGGGAACAGACGCAAGGGCGGGCACTTGCCGTCGCCCACGCCTTCGACATCGAGGCGGCCAAGGCGCGCCTGGCAGTAGGCGGCGGCTACGAGATCGTCCACGAGTCGAGTGGCCTCGAGATCGGCGTCTACGTCCTCGTCGCCCCCGAGCCCGACCACCAGCAGCCCCACGCCGACGACGAGGTCTACGTCGTCCTCGAGGGAAGCGGCACCCTGGAGACCGAAGGGGAGCGGGTCGAGTTGCGCGAGGGGCATGCCGCCTTCGTACCCGCCGGCGCCAACCACCAATTCGTCGGCTACGAGCAGCTGAGCGTGCTCGTGATCTTCGAGAAGAAGCCGAGATGAGCCAGATCGAGATGCAGGAGCTCTTCCAGACCGAGTGATGCGCCGCCTCCAGGCGCGTCCGCCGGCGGCTGAGCGAGCTCCGTATCGATTACGTCACCCGGCAGGTACCGGTCGCGAGGGAGCACCGCGACATCCTGCAGCACGTTGCCAACCCCCAACCGCCCACGCCGGGTCAGAAGCCGAATGCCGCGAGGACCCCGGCCGTCCACACCGAAGCCGACCCCAGCAAGGGCCACCGGAAGTCCGAACGAAGGATGAGGTTGACCACCGCCATCAGGCCGATGGATGCCCCGCCGGCGGCCGCGGCAACAACCCATGCCGACGTCGATCCGTCGCGGACGTCGGCCAGCGCAAGGTGGATCGTGAGGATCCCCGTCGCCACCATGTAGCCGCCCATGACCCAGAACACCTTTTCCAGCCAGCGGCCGAGGCCCGGCAGCACCGCGTCAAGGGCTTGTTCAGGCGCGGCCATGTAACGACGGTCCTCCGGCAGCACCGACGGCCGGAAGGCGACGAAGAACACGCCGATGCCGACGACCACCAGGCAACCATGCGCCCACGTTAGCCAAGGTTCGTGCGAGTCCCGCGGTCGGTCTGGGACTATGGCCCGCGGCGCGTCGGTGCTTTCGGGGCGAAGGAGAGGCACCCGTCGTGCTCGCGGGCTCCGGCTAGGCCGGCGATGACGGCCATCGAGCCGCCGGCCAGGCCAGCGAGCTCGGCCTCGGCGGCGAGCACGGCCTGGCTGCCTGCCGCCAGCGAGGAGCCGCGCACCCGTCAGCGCCTCGCAGTAGGCGAAGTGCGGCGCTTCTCTGCGGAGAAGGCACCTCCGCAGAGGGCCATGGCCAGCATGAGGTCGGGCTGCTTGATCAGCTGCTGGCGGTAGAGCTGGAAGTAGGGAACGTGCAGGAGCAGCGATGGACGTCGTGCTCAGACCGGGAGATCGCGTGCTCTGCCCGAAGCCCGGCCCGAGATCGCGTCGATCGACGTTCCGCACTACTGCACCACGCTCCATCCTTCGACGCTGATACTCCGCCGCGTTCACGGCGACCCGAGTAGCCGCGATGTCCGGCGAGTCCGCGCATATCGCGGTGTCAGAAGCCGAGGCCGACGCTGTCTAGCTGCGCCGGCCGTTCCCAGGCGTAGGCAACCTCGGCCAGGCGCGGAGCGCCGGCGACGATGTCCCCCCAGGCTGCGGCCGCGGCCCAGACGTCGAGCTGACCGAGCAACGCCTCGAGCGCCAGCTCGGAGTCGGCCTCGAAGACAAAGATCGCCTCGCTCGGCGTCAGCAGCAGCTGGTGACGCACCAACATCGTGTCGACCGGGTCGAACGGGGGCCCCTCAGCGGCGAGCTGACGCGCCTGTTCGACGGCGCCTTCCTTGAGCGGCACAACGACCGTCGCCCGCCGCGGCGCGAGGAGGCGGAGCTCCGAAAGGCGGTGGACGAGCTCCTGTAATACGCCCGCATGGATGACGGTGCTCGTGACGAGGAAGTCGCCACCCGGACGTTCGACGACAAGGGTCGGCTGCTCGTCCAGGCGCTCGCCCGCGGCTCGTGCGAGACGGAAGCCGCGCAACTCGTTGAAGGCGATCGTGCGCACGACCGCGCTCTCGCTACCGTTGCGCCCCTCCAAGACGAGGGCCGTCGGGCCGAACTCGAGCCGCCCTAGAAAGGTATGGCCGCTCGGTTCGCGCCACTTGACGGCGTACGACGTCTTCATAGGTCAAGCATGGCCCCGCGCGAGCGCTTTGCCATGAGGGGACGGCGCTGATCCTTCTGCGGGAAAGCCGCAGCGCGATTGGGAGCGGCGCTCCGATGCGGGTGGCTGCGATGCGCACTTCCTCCGCTGTTGTGAGGCGAAGCGCAACGCCCCGCTCTCGGTCTTGTGGGTGCCAGGCGCGACGGTTTTGACGACCGCAGGGAAGCCGAGCTCGCGGGCGGCGGCGACGGCCGCCTCGACACTGGTGACGGTGCGCTCGGGGACGAGCGGAATGCCGTAGGCGGTCAGCAGCATTCGCGTCTCGGCGGGGTCGAGCCAGCGCTCGTCCGCGATCGACTCGATCAGCCGGCGCGCACCGGGCCGGTCGATGCCGTCGACGGTCGGGACGGTGCCGGCCTCGCGGCGCAGCCAGTCGGCGCGCTCGGCGGCGAGCGCGAGTGCCCGCGCCGCCGACTCGGGGTAGCTGAAGGCCGCGACGCGAGAGTCGGCCTCGCGCAGGGGCGCTGGGATCCCGTCGCCGCTGACGATCACGGCCAGAACAGGCGTCGTGGCACCGGCGGCTGCTCGAGCGATCGCTGCGGCGACGTCGTCGGCGGTGGCGACGACCGGCGGAACGAACAGGACGATCACGCTGTCGATCGCGCGGTCGGCAAGGACGAGCGGCAGCACCGCCTCGTAGGTGGCCGCGTCGCCGATCCGAGCAGGTCGACGGGGTTCGCGACGCTTGCGTCGCCCGGCAAGACGGCCAGCAGACGCTCCCGTGTCTCGGCGCCGAGTCCCTCGAGCTCGAGCCCGGCTGCCTCGCAGGCGTCCGCGCAGAGGATGCCGAGCCCTCCGGCGTTGCTGACGACGGCGGTGCGACGCCCCCTGGGGGAGCGGTTGGCTCGACAGGAGCGCCGCCGCGTCGACCAGCTCCTCGAGCGTCCGCGCGCGCAGGACGCCGGCCTGGCGGAAGAGCGCGTCGACCGCCGTCTCGGAGCCGGCCAAGGCGGCGGTGTGCGAGCTCGCAGCCCGGGCTCCGGAGCCGGTCGTGCCGGCCTTGAGGGCAAGGATCGGTTTCTTGCGCGCGACGCGCGCGGCCAGGCGGCCGAACTTGCGCGGGTTGCCGAACGACTCCAGATAGAGCAGGACGAGGTTCGTCTCCTCGTCGTCCTCCCACCACTCCAACAGGTCGTTTGACGAGACGTCGGCTTTGTTGCCGATCGAGATGAAGGCCGAGAAGCCGAGGTTGCGCTCGGCTGCCTTCTCCAGCAGTGCGAGGCCGAGGGCGCCGCTCTGCGATGAGAAGGCGATGCGGCCGGGCGGGAGTGCCCGCGGCGCGAAGGTGGCGTTCAGGCCGATCCCGGGGACGGCGATGCCGAGACAGTTCGGGCCGATCAGCCGGGCGCCGTGTGCGCGCACGAGAGCGAGCAGGCGCTCCTGGAGCGCGGCGCCGTCGTCGCCGACCTCGGCGAAGCCGGACGAGATGACACAGAGCGCACGGACCCCGGTCGCGAGCACCGCTCGGGCGGCGGCCTCGACCTGTGCAGCCGGCAGGCAGATGACGGCGAGGTCGACGGGCACACCGATCTCGGCGACCGAGGTAAAAGCGCGCACGCCGGAGACGGGCTCGGCGCCGCGGTTGACGGGGTAGGCGGCGCCGGCGAAGTCGGCAGCGAGGATGTTGCGGAACAGCTCGCCGCCGATCGAGCCCCGCCGACGCGAGGCGCCGATGACGGCGACCGCCGCCGGTCGGAAGAACGGGCGCAGCGAGGCGGCGACGGCAACGTGGTCGCGCTCGTCGACGCGGGCGCGGAAGGCTGTGGTCGGCGCGATCGGGAAGCGGACCTCGACCTCACCGCCACCGAGCTCGCGGGTGATCTCGAAGCCGGCGTCTGCGAAGACGCGCAGCATGGCCCGGTTCTGCGGCAAGACCTCGGCGACGAAGCGTTCGACGCCGACGCTCGCGGCGAGCGCTGCGAGCCGTTCCAGGAGCCGCGCCCCGATGCCGTGACCCTGCAGGTCGTCGGCGACGGCGAAGGCGACCTCGGCCGTCGACGGGTCGCGGAGGCGCGCGTACTCGGCGACGGCGACCACGCGCTCGTCATCAGCTAGGCCCGCGACGATGCCCATGAGCGCGCCACGATCGGGGGAGGTGGCCAGGAAGTGCTCGACCAGGGAGCCGTCGACACGCCGTCCGCCGTGGAAGCGCGAGTGCACGCTCTCCACCGACAGGCCGGCGAAGAACGCGAGCAGCGCCGCGGCGTCGGCGCTCTCCGGCGGCCGCAGCCTCAGCGTCGTCCCGTCCCGAAGGACACGTCGACGACGTTTTGTCTCTCGGCAGCCGCGTCCATGCCCCGAGCCTGTCGCAACGCCGGTGGCAGCGGTCCGCGTCTGCCCTGATTTCCGCTGCGGAGAACCCGCAGAGAGCCTCGCCCGCAACAACAGTGCGGCAAAGCCGCAGCGAGTGCGTTGCCGAACGCCGATGGTCGTGCGACGGGTTCGTCCTACCTTCCATGCAGCAATGCAAGACAACCGCGAAGGAGGAACCACCATGAGGAAGTTGCTGGAGTGGGGCGGAGTCGCTGCCGGGATCGTGCTGATCGCCTTCGGCGTTGGCGCGCTCGTTCTCGGGATCAACGGCCGCTCGACCGTGCGCTCGAGCCTCAAGCTGGAGCAGGTCGTCGGCACGCCCGACATGACGCCGGCCGCGATCGCAGTCGAGGCCAAGAAGGCCGGTCTGCCGGCAAGCATCAAGCTGCCGACCGTGGACGTCGCCGGCAAGGCGATCAACAGCGGTGACCGGGCACGCGCGTTCGCCAGCTACATGCGCATCCACGCGCTCGAGGCGACTGGCGGTCTGACCTTTTCGCAGCTCCCGCGCTTCGCGACGGCTGACGGCAAGGGGACGAACGACCCGACGGCGGCAACGAAGGGTCCGAGCGGGCAGCCGCTCGACAACCCGGTGCGCAACGTGTGGATCACCGAAACCGCGCTCGCGACCGCGCTCAACACGTCCTACATGGCCGAGCAGGTTGCGATCTTCGGCATCGTCGTCGGAATCGCGCTCCTCTTGAGCGGCATCGGCTTCCTGATCCTGGCCTTCGGAGGCGCACTGCGCGGTCGCAGCGTCTTCAAACTCCCGAAGCCCGGCCATCGCGGCGAGCCCGCACCCGTCTGAGCCGGCTCTACCCGTGAGAGACGGAGGCGGCCTGCGGGCCGCCTCCGTCGTCGTGCTGTCGCCTGCGGGTGCTTCGTCGGTCAACTGCCGGCGCCGCCCTCCTCCAGCAAGCCTTGAGCGAGCGCGTAACGCACGAGCCCGGCGCGCGTCTCGAGGCGGAGCTTCTGCATGATGTGGGCGCGGTGCGTCTCGGCCGTACGGACCGAGATGAAGAGCATCGCGGCGATCTCCTGGTTGGTGTGACCGAGCGCGAGCAGGCGCAGCACGTCGCGCTCGCGGTCTGAAAGCGGGTCGGCCTCGGCCCGCTTCCGTTCCTCGGCGTCGGCCGAGACCATGCGGGCTCCCAAGGCCGGGTGGACGTAGCTGCCGCCGCCGGCGATCTCTCGCACCGCCGTGACGAGGTCGGTGTCGGCGGCCTCTTTGAGGATGTAACCGGCGGCACCGGCGGCGAACGCCTCGCGGACGTAGTGCGGGTCGTCCTGCATCGAGAGGATCAGGATCTTCGCGCCGGGGGCGTCCTTGAGCACATCGGGGATGGTCTCGATACCGCTCTTGCCTGGCATGACGACGTCCATCAAGATCACGTCCGGCTGCGTCGCGCGCGTCTCGAAGACCGCGTGTTGGGCGTCGCCGGCTTCGCCGACGACCTCGATTCCCTCCTCGGCGTCCAAGACGTGGCGGAGTCCGCTTCTGACGACGGCGTGGTCGTCGACGATCAGGACGCGGATGGTCACGACAGCGGCACCCTGGCGACGAGTGTCGTCCCTGCGCCCGGCCGTGACTCGATCCTGAGCTTTCCGTCGATCAGGCCCAGCCGCTCGCGCATCCCGTCGAGCCCCATCCCTTCGCGTGCAGCCTCGATGTCGAAGCCGCGGCCGTCGTCCTCGATCACCGCCGTCAGCGCGCCACCGCCCCGAGTGAGGACGATGCTCACGTTGCGCGCTTGCGCATGCTTGACGATGTTGGTCAAGGCCTCCTGCACCATGCGGTAGAGGGCGGTCTCGACCTCGTTCGAGAAGCGCCCGTCACCAAGCTGGGCTTCGACATCGAGCTTGAGGCCGGTCTGCTCGACGAAGTTCGCAGCCAGACGCTCGACCGCGGGAACGAGGCCGAAGTCGTCGAGCGCTTTCGGTCTGAGCTCGACGGCCAGTCGCCGGATGTCGTGCAAGGTCTCGAGGACCTGCGCGCGTACCTGCTCGAGCGCTCGCCCTCGCGTGTCCGACTCCGGGGCATCCTCGACGGCTCTCAGTCCGAGCAGGATCGAGGTCAGCTCTTGCCCGGTCTGGTCGTGGAGTTCGCGCGCGAGACGCCGCCGTTCGAGCTCCTGCGCTTCGACCACGCGTCGTAGCGCAACGGTGGCGACGCGCCGCGACTGGTCGACGGCGACGGCCGCGCGGCTGGCGAACGTCTCCGTCAGTCGTAGGTCGTCGTTCGTGAAGCGAGGGTCGTCGCCTGACTTGTCGTGCGCGACGATGACGCCGATCGGCCGATCGCGGACGATCAACGGCACGTAGAGCCCGGTGCGCGCCCCGATCGGCCGGCCGGTGCCGTAGTCGACCTCGGGATCGTCGAGCAGCGAGTCGACCCGCTCACCCCGGCGCCGCTCGAGTACCCGGCCACTCTTGGAGCCGCCGGGCTCGAGCTCGAGCCCGAGGATCTCCTTGGCACGCTCACCGTCAGCGGCCTCGACCACGAGCGTGCCGTCGCCCCGCGGCACGGCGATCGCGATGACCCGTGCGTCGATCAGGCCACGAAGGCGCGTGACGATCAGCTCCAACAGGCGTGGCAGCTCGATCTCGGTGGCAAGAGCGTTGCCGACCTCGTTCAGCGCCTCGAGCTGGCTCGACCAGCGCCGCGACGCCTCGTAGAGGCGCGTGTTCTCGATCGCCACCGCCGCCTGGGAGGCCAACAGGCCGACGAGCTCCTCGTCTTCGGCGTCGAAGTCGGCATCGCACGCTTTCTCCGTCAGATAGAGGTTGCCGTAGGCGACGCCGCGGAGCACGACCGGGACGCCGAGGAAGCTGCGCATCGGCGGGTGGTTCGGCGGGAAACCGATCGAACGCGGATCCTCACTGAGATCGTGGAGGCGCAGAGTTTCGGCGTCGCGGATCAGGACGCCGAGGATGCCGCGCCCGCGCGGGAAATCGCCGATCGCCCGGACCCCGTCGGCGTCGATGCCGTGCGTGATGAAACGTTCGAGCTCGGTGCCGTCGCGGTCGATCACGCCGAGCGCGGCATAGCGCGCCCCGGTCAGGGTGGCCGCCGTCTCCACCAGGCGCGCGAGCAGCTCGTCGAGAGAGAGCTCGGAGCTGAGGGCGATGCCGGCGCCGACGAGGGCTCGCAGACGGTCGTCCTGGTCGATGCCGATCTCGCTCATGCCGCCATTATCCGCAGAGCCGCAGTGAGCGCGTCCACGGGCCGACGGTCTGCGGCGAACTACGCAGGCGAGATCGGCGCTGCCCCCGATAGCTGACGCCGCGCCCGGCCCGACCATGGAGGCGAGACACACATCTCACTCCAAGGAGGCCACGATGAAAAGGATCCTGATCGCTACCGATGGCTCCGCGTCCTCGGCCGAGGCCGTCGATTTCGGGGTCGAGCTCGCCGCCGAGCACGAGGCGAAGGTGATCTTCGTTCACGTCGCGCCCGCGCTGGACGTCATCCCGGCGACCGGCTACGGCATGGCCGGAGCGATTCCGCGCATCGCGCATGAGCTCGACGCGGTCGACCGTGCCCCGCTCGAAGACGCCGAGGAGATCGCCGCTCGTGAAGGCGTCGAGGCAAGCTCGAAGCTCCTTGTGGGCAACGCCGTCGACGAGATCGTCGCCTACGCCGACTCGCAGGGCGCCGACTTGATCGTCGTCGGCTCTCGCGGCCACGGCACCTTCGCCAGCGTGCTGCTAGGCAGCGTGTCGCGCGGAGTCCTGTCCGAGTCGAAGCAGCCGGTGGCCGTCATCCGCGGGCTCGCCGCAGCCCCGGTCGGGGCGAGCTGAGCGCCGCGGCGTCGCGCATACGTCAGTCGTCGCCAGCGGCGCCGACGCGGCTTGCCCTGCTTGACGAGTTGGCCGGCGCACCTCCGGAGGCCGCGCTCGGCCAGCTCGAGACGAATCGGGAGGGGTTGAGCGCGGCTGTGGCCGCCATGCGTCTCGAACGCGATGGATGGGCGGCTCGCGATTTACTGCGCCGACGTCGGCTCGATCAAGCAGGACAACTTCGAGTGGGCACGCGTGGAGGGGCGGCGCCGTCGCGGTACGGGCCGGCCATATGTCCCAGCCCGCCTTCGTCGAGACGACGATCTCCTCGCGGTGGCCGGCGAGGTGGCTTGAGGAGGATCTGCCCGAACGTCTCCTCGGCCGAGCCGTACGGCGGGCCGTAGTTGTTCGCGAGGTCGAAGTGCGTGATGCCGCGCTCGAACGCGCGGCGGACGATCTCGCGCGACCGCTCGAGCGGCGCGGTGCCGCCGAAGTTGTGCCAGGGGCCGAGCGAGATCTCGGTCAGCTTCAGCCCTCAGTTGCCGACGCGGCGGTATTGCATCGCAGCGCCGAACCTATTATAATGAACCTAATGGTTCAGCATCCAACGACTGTCGACCGCGCCTTCGCAGCCCTCGCCGACCCGACCCGCCGCACCGTGCTCGAACGGCTCGGTTCCGGCAGCGCGACGATCAGCGAGCTCGCCGAGCCCTTCGGCATGTCGCTGACCGGGATGAAGAAGCACATCCGGCTGCTCGAGGAGGCGCAGCTCGTCACCACGGAGAAGGTCGGCCGTGCCCGCACTTGCACGCTCGTGCCCTATGCCTTCGAGGGCATCAGCACGTGGCTGCAGCGGCTCGACCGCTTCGCGCAGGTCGTCGAACGCACGAAAGGAGACCGATGAACACCACCACCGTCACCACCCCGAACGAGCTCGAGATCCGCATCGAGCGGATCTTCGACGCGCCACGCACGCACGTCTTCTCCGTCTGGACGGATCCGCAGCTGATCCCCGAATGGTGGG
>JBBSGR010000022.1:0-34561 GCA_038253945.1 Gaiellales bacterium | reverse complement strand
CGACCGACGACCGTAGGCGTCACTCCGGCGATCCCGGACGCGTAGCGTGGTCATAGGGCAAAGCTCGTGAGGCTGATGCGGAGCGAGCGACCGACGACCGTAGGCGTCACTCCGGCGATCCCGGACGCGTAGCGTGGTCACTCGAGCAGCTCGTCGACGACGGAGACGAGCTCGCGGGGGCTGAACGGCTTGGCGAGGAAGCGGTCCGCCCCGAGCCTCGCGGCGGCCTCGCGGTCGGAGCTCTGCGTGCGGGCGGTGAGCATGAGCACGGGCGTCGTGCGGAACACGGGGTCATCTCGCAGTTCCCCGAGGATCTCGAGCCCGGAGCGACCCGGCATCATCATGTCGAGCAGGATCAGGTCGGGGCGCAGTCTTTTCGCGAGCTCGAGCGACTCGTCGCCATCCCTAGCCTCGACGAGCTGGTACCCGTCGCCGTCGAGCGTCGCTCGAACCAGCGCCCGGAGCACGTCTTCGTCGTCGCAGATCAACACCGTTGCCGCCATGCGCGATCGCCCCCTGCGCGAGATTATGTTCCAGAAGGAACGAGTGCGATCGTAGCCCGGATCCTGGTCGTCAACGCGCGGCGCCGGGCCTCCAGAGCGGCTCTTGTCCCCCATTTGCGGCGCGGGCGAGGATGAACAGGAGATCCGACAGCCGGTTGAGGTAGATCGGTACCAGCCGGTTGAGCTCGTGCCGCTCCTGCGCGAGCAGGACCACCCGCTCTGCACGACGGCAAACGGTCCGAGCGAGATGGAGCCGGGCCGCTGCCTCGGAGCCTCCCGGCAGGACGAAGCTGCGCAGCGCGGGCAGGTCAGCGTTCCATCGGTCGCACAGACGCTCGAGCTGGTCGATCTGCTCCTGGGTCACCCTCAGCTTGTCGTCGCCGGCCACGTAGGGGACGCCGACGTCCGCTCCGAGGTCGAACAGCTCGTTTTGGACACGCTCGAGGGGCGCCCGTAAACCATCCGGCATCTCTGCCGCCAGGGCGAGACCGACGACGGAGTTGAGCTCGTCGACGGCGGCGAAGGCCCCGATCCGCTCGTCGAGCTTCGAGACCCGGCTGCCGTCGCCGAGACTCGTCTCGCCGCGGTCCCCCCCGCGCGTGTAGATGCGGGTGAGGCGAACCGGCTCGTCGCGGCGCCTCGCGCGAGTCATCCCTGAGCGAGGGCCTGCGGGCGCAGCCCGAGAATCGAGCGGGCGATCACGAGCCGCTGGATCTCGCTCGTTCCCTCGTAGATCTCGGTGATCTTCGCGTCGCGGTAGAAGCGCTCCACCGGAAACTCCTTCGTGTATCCGTAGCCGCCCAGCACCTGGATCGCCTCGGCGCTCTGGCGGCGCGCCGTCTCGGAGGCGAAGAGCTTCGCTTTCGCGCCCTCCTCCGTATGCGGCAGCCCCTGCTGCTTCAGCCAGGCCGCCCGGTAGACGAGGAGACGGGCCGCGTCGATCTCGGTCGCCATGTCGGCGAGCTTCCACTGGATCGCCTGGAAGTCGGCGATCCTCTTGCCGAACTGCCGCCGCTCGAGCGCGTAGGCTCTGGCGGCGTCGTAGGCGGCCTGCGCGATGCCGAGCGCCTGCGCCGCGATGCCGATGCGGCCGCCGTCGAGCGTCGCCATGGCGACGGCGAAGCCCTTGCCCTCGCGGTGGAGCAGTCGATCGCGGTCGACGGTGACGTCCTCGAGTGCAAGATCCACCGTCGACGACGAGTTGAGACCGAGCTTCTCCTCCTCCCGCGTGACCCGAACCTGGTCGCCGTCCAGGATGAAGGCCGAGATACCCCTCGCGCCCGGCGCTCGGGGATCCGTCCGCGCGAAGAGGAGGAGCGTGCCGGCATGGGCACCGTTCGTAATCCATTGCTTCGAGCCCGAGATCGTCCAGCCCCCGTCGACGGAGGTGGCCCTGGTGCGGAGCGAGCCGGCGTCCGAGCCGGCCTCGGGCTCGGTGAGCGCGAAGGCGCCAAGGTGCTCGCCCCGTGCAAGCGGCGGCACGAAGCGTTCTTTCTGCTCATCGCTTCCGAAGCTCAGGATCGGCAGGGTGGCGGCGCTCGTGTGGACGGCGACGGTCACCCCGACCCCTGCGTCCGCCCGGGAGAGCTCCTCGAGTACGAGGATGTACGAGACGAAGTCGGCTCCAGCCCCGCCGAGCTCCTCGGGGATGCAGACACCCATCAGGCCGAGGTTGGCGAGCTTGCCGTAGAGCTCACGCGGGAAGCGGTGCTCCCGGTCCCACTCGGCCGCGCGGGGCTCGATCTCGGCGTCGGCGAACTGTCGCGTCAACGCCTTGATCTCGCGCTGGTCGTCCGTCAGCGAGAAATCCACGCCTTATGCGCCCCGTCGCGCAGAACACCCAGCGACTCCACGCGGAGACCGGCTCCGCGGAAGCAGCTCCGGCTCCGTGGGGGGCCGCACCCGGCGAGTATAGTCAGCCGGGGTTTGCGCGTCCTCGGCGTCCTCGGTTTCCTCCTCGTCACGGCACTCGCCGGCTGCGGAGGTCACTCGGCTTCGCCGGAGAGCGTCGCGCGTGCGTGGAGCAACGCGATCAACACGGGTAACAACGACGCCGCCGCGAAGCTGTTCGCCGACGATGCCCAGATCGTGCAGCCGGGACACGTCATACGCCTCCACAGCCACTCCGAGGCGGTTGCCTGGAACGCAGCTCTTCCCTGCTCCGGCACGATTCTCGAGGTCGTGGATGCCGACGAGACCGCGACGGTCACGTTTAGGCTCGGCAACCGCCCTAGCGGGGCGTGTGACGGGACCGGCGCCACGGTCCGCGCCATCTTTCGTGTGCGCGACGGCAAGATCGTGCTCTGGCATCAGCTCGGCAACGAGTCGGCTGCCGGCACCCAGTCGATCTAGGTCAATAGGTATAGAAGCCTTCGCCGCTCTTGCGGCCCAGGCGGCCGGCCTGAACGTACTGGCGGAGGAGCGGGCACGGCGCGTACTTCGGGTTGCCGAGGCCTGCGTATAGGACCTCCATGATCGCCACGCAGGTGTCGAGACCGATCAGGTCCGCCAGCGCCAGAGGCCCCATCGGATGCGCGAAGCCGAGCTTCGCGATCGTGTCGATCGCCTCCAGCTCGGCCACGCCCTCCATCAGAGCGTAAACCGCCTCGTTGATGAACGGCATCAGAATCCGGTTCGAGACGAAGCCGGGAAAGTCGTTCGCCTCGGCCGGCGTCTTGCCGAGCTCCTCTGCGAAAGCGGCGATCGCCGCCGCCGTCTCGTCCGAGGTCTGCAGGCCGCGAATCACCTCCACGAGCCCGAGCACCGGAACCGGGTTGAAGAAGTGCATCCCGATCACACGCTCCGGGCGAGTGGTGACCGCGGCCAGGGAGGTGATGGGGATGGAGGACGTATTCGAAGCGAGGATCGCCCCGTCCGGAAGTGCTGCGTCCGCGCTACGAAAGACGTCTTCCTTGACCCGCGCGTCCTCGACCACCGCTTCGATCATCAGATCCGCCACCGCAAGCTCCCGCACGGGCTCGATCCGGCTCAGCACCTCCTCCGGATCCCCGCCTCCCTTCCCGGCCAGCTTCTCGAGACTGGTGCGCATTCCCGCGAGGCCGCGCTCGACGGCTCCGGGCGCCACGTCGTAGAGGGAGACGCTCCGACCCGACGCGGCGGCGACCTGGGCGATGCCCGCGCCCATCTGTCCGGCGCCGACGACGAGGACGTGCGGGAACCTCACCGCGCGAGCCCATCGGCGGCCGTGACGGCGTACAGGACGCAGTCGACGCGTCCGCCGGCCGCCGGCAGGAAGTCGCGCATGGTGCCCTCCTCGGCGAAGCCGAGCTTGGCGAAGACCCGCCTCATGGCGATGTTGTCGACGGCCGTGCCGGCCTGAACGCGGACAGCGCGCTCGCCAGCGAGCAGATGGTTCGTGAGGAGCTGGATCGCCTCGCTGCCGTACCCCCGGCCCCGGCTCGCGGGATCGAAGAGCGCGATCCCGAGCTCGAACACGCCCGGCGGGAAGCACCCCTCCGGCGAGCGGGCTTCGATCTCGCCGACGAGCCGTCCCTCCGCTTCGATCCCGAGATCGAGTCGGCCCTCGATAAGGCGGCCGGAGCGCTCGACTCTTCTCCGCACGCGCTCGCGCTCGTCTCCGCCGAAGCTGTGCGCGCTCTCGGCGAGCAGCCGGCGACCGTCCAGGATCCCGTCGACCTCGTCCGAGCGCAACGGCCGAAGCCTAACGCGCCTTCCGCGGAGCACCAGCACGAGGGGGAGCGTACTCGGGCGCCGGCCGCCCGCTCGCCCGGCGAGCCCCTAGCGGTGCACGATGCGCCTCGTGAAGCTCTTTCGCAGCTTCGCCGTCTCGACCGCCACGCCGATCGAGCCGCGCATCAGCTTTCCCCCGGCGCTCGTCGGCAGGCGCCATGCGCAAACCGCAACCGCACCAGACATCCCGATCTGTCCCGGGGCAAGGGCCTTCCCTCCAACGGTCGCCGAGCAGCTGACCTGCCCTGCGGCGACTCGCTTTCCCGTATCCGAGCGACGAGTGACGAGCGAGGCTGTCACGACCGAGCGGGGCCTTGGCCGGATGGGTGTGACGGTGAACCGCTCGACCGCGAGGGCGAGGCGCGGCGGGGGCGGCCCCGGGGGCGGGGGCGCGGGGGGAGGAGGCGAAGGTGGTGGTGGTGGTGGTGGCGGCGGCGGAGGGCCGGGTGCGGGCGGCGGTGGGGGTGGAGGCGGAGTGGGCGTCGGCGAGGGCCCGAGGACGAGGAATGCGGCGCCTGAGGACGGCAGCGCGTTCAGGGACGCGCCCGGAGAGCCGACGATGACGTCCGAGCGCCCGTCCTTGTTCAGGTCTCCCGCCGTCGCCACCGCGGCTCCGGCCAGGCTTCCGGCCGTCGGGCCGTCGAGCGGGATCGACGCCGGGCCAGGCAGGGCCAGGTCGAGCGTGTCCGGCGTGCTCTTACCGAGAACGACATAGGCCGATCCGGCGTCCGTCCTGCCGGCCGGGTCGGCCTGGGGCGCGCCGACGAGCACGTCGGGGCGGCCGTCGCCATTCCAGTCCCCGGCCCCGGCGACGGACGAGCCCGCCCGGTCGCCCGGGGCCACGCCGTCGATGCGGAACCCTCCTCCCCCGAGAGCCGCCAGATCGACCGTCTCGCCGGCGGCGCCGCCGAAGACGACGTAGGCCGAGCCCGAGTCCTGCCTCCCGTTGTTGTCCGCGGCGGGGGCGCCCACGATCACGTCGGGGCGGCCGTCTCGGTTTACGTCCCCCGCTCCGCCGACCGACGTCCCGGCGAGGTCGAACGCGGCGGCACCGTCGATGCGGTAGCCCCCTGTGCCGAGCGCGTCCAGCTTCTGCGTATCTCCCGAGCTCTTGCCGAAGACGACGAAGGCCGACCCAGCGTGCGGCCGGCCCGGCACCTCGGACTGGGGCGCGCCAATCGCCAGATCCGGCCGCCCGTCGCCGTTCCGGTCGCCGATGCCGGTGACGGACGAGCCGGCCAGAGCGCCCGCGGACGGCCCTTCGATGCGGTAGCCGCCCGACTGGAGCTGCGTGGCGACGACCGGATCGGTCGAGGTCTTTCCGAAGATGACGTAGACGGAGCCGGACAGCTCGCCGTTGTCACCCGCCTGATTGGCGCCGACGGCGATATCGGCGCGGCCGTCGCCGTTGACGTCGCCGATACCCGCGACGGAGTCGCCGAACTGGTCGGACGTGTACCCACCGTCGATCCGGAACCCGGCGCCCGGAAGGTTCTCGAGGTCGTCGAGGTCGATGGTGTCGGTGGTCGCCTTGCCGAAGATGACGTAGGCGGCGCCGGACTTCTCTCCAAAGAAGTTCTCCCCGTGTGGCGAGCCGATCACGATGTCGGCTCGGCCGTCGCCGTTCACGTCTCCCGCACCTGCGACAGACGAGCCCGCGAGCTCACCGGCGCGCTCGCCGACGATCCGGAAGCCGTCGGCACCGAGGTTGGCGAGATTGACGACGCCTGGAGTCGCCCTGCCGAAGATCACGTAGGCCGCCCCGGCTTCGAAGCGAAACTCGAACGTGCTGAAATCGGACCCGCTCGCGCCGACCACCACGTCCGGGCGTCCGTCGCCGTTGACGTCGCCCACGGCAGCGACGGAGATCCCGGTCATGTCGTTCTCCGCAGCGCCTTCGATGCGGATGTTCGCGCCCGTCAGCAGGTCGATGCCGGCGAGCGCCGCAGGCGCGCCCGCGAGCGCGAGCACTCCTGCAACCGCCACCCCAAGCGCGAGCCTCGGTCTCGACCGCACAGCCGCCACGCTACCTGGCGCTGCGGTCTCCTCGCCCGGAGGTCGCTTCAGACTTCGATCAGGAGCGCGTCGCCCTGGCCGCCGCCGGAGCAGATCGCTGCAAGCCCGAGGCCGCCGCCGTTCCGCCGCAGCTCGTAGATCATCGTCGAAAGAATGCGCGCGCCCGATGCCCCGACGGGATGGCCGAGCGCGACAGCGCCGCCGTTGACGTTGACCCGCTCCGGATCGGCACCGAGCATCCTGGTCGAGTTGAGAGCGACCGAGGAGAACGCCTCGTTCAGCTCCACGCGCCCGACGTCGTCGATCGACTTCCCCGCCTTCCGGAGCGCTTCGTGCCCGGCCTTCGCGGGTGTCCGAGCGAGGTAGGCGAAGTCGTCCGCGACGTACGCCTGCGACAGGATCGTCGCCAGCACCTCGAGTCCGCGTTTCCGGGCGAATTCCTCGCTCGTCACGACGAGCGCGCCGGAACCGTCGTTGACGCTCGGGGCGTTGCCGGCGGTCGTCGTCCCCTCCGGGTCGAAGACGGGCTTGAGCGCGGCCAGCCGCTCGAGCGAGGTGTTTCGGCGCGGTCCCTCGTCGACCCCGAACTCGCCGACCGGGACGATCTCGTCGGAGAAGAAGCCTTCGTCGATGGCTCGAACCGCCCGCTCGTGCGAGCGGAGCGCCCACCGGTCCTGGTCCTCCCGCGAGATGCCGAGCTCCCGCGACACGAACGAGGCCTGCTCCGCCATGTGGCGCTTGTCGAAGGTCGACGTGAGCCCGTCGTAGGTCATCCCGTCGATCAGGACGCCGTCCCCGAGCCGGTAGCCGAAACGCGCGCCCTTGAGCATGTAGGGCACGTTCGACATCGATTCCATGCCACCGGCCACGATCACCTGGTGGTCTCCCGCACGAATCATCAGATCGGCGATCTCGACGGCGCGAATGCTCGAGGCGCACACCTTGTTGATCGTGTCCGAGCCGACCTCGACCGGTAGGCCGGCCCCGATCGAGGCCTGACGCGACGGAGCCTGGCCGGCGCCTGCCTGGAGCACCTGGCCCATCAGGACGTACTCGACCTCGTCGTTTGCAACCTCGACCCGGTCGAGCGCGGCCCGGATCGCAAACGCGCCGAGCTCCGGCGCCTCGTACTCGGCGAGTGCGCCGCCGAGCTTCCCGAAGGGCGTCCGAACGGCCGAGACGATGACTGAACGGGCCACGAATCCAGCCTAGCAACGGCGTTCCGGGCCGCCGATGGACGGCCTTCGGCACAACCGAAGCCGGTTGCGCTCGCGGCCCGGAAATGCCAAAATGGCAATAGCGTTTCCCCAGTGGATATTCTCTAGATGTCGTTTTTGCTCCCTTGCCCGAACTGCGGGCCGCGCGACGTGAACGAGTTCACGTGCGCCGGCGAGGTGAGCGCCCGGCCGCTCGACGCCCCAACTTTCCGCGAGCTCAACTCGTACCTCTACTTCCGCCGGAACGTTGCGGGAGTCCAGCGGGAGTGGTGGTTCCACCGCTTCGGGTGCAAGCTCTGGTTCTTCGCCGAGCGCGACACGCGGACGAACGAGGTGCTGGGGACCGAAGCGGCGCGCCCGCCGGGCGGGCCAGCACCGAAAGGCGCCGCGATCCCCGACACGCCGGCCGTATGAGGCTTCCACCGCAACCGTCGGAACGGATCGACCGCTCGAAGCCGCTGACGTTCTTCTTCGAGGGCGAGCGGATCGGAGCATTCGCCGGCGACACGATCGGCTCCGCTCTGTTCGCCTCGGGCCGACGCATCTTCTCGCGCAGCTTCAAGTACCACCGTCCCCGAGGGCTGCTGTGCTGCTCGGGCGCCTGCGCGAACTGCATGATGCGAGTCGACGGCGTGCCGAACGTGCGCGTGTGCGTCGAGCCCGTCCGCGAAGGTGCAAAGGTCGGGGCTCAGAACGTGCTCGGCTCGCTCGACCGTGACCTTCTGTCCGTCGTCGACAAGCTCGGCGGGCCGTTCACCCCGGTCGGCTTCTACTACCGGACGATGATCCGGCCCCGCCGCGCCTGGCCGTACTACGAGCGCTTTCTCCGAGGCGTGGCCGGCCTTGGCAAGGTCGACGAGAAGAGCCGGCGAACCGAGCGCTACGACGTCGAGCACCGGCACGCCGAGGTGCTCGTGATCGGCGCAGGCCGCGCGGGCCGTGAGGCGGCGCTCGAAGCCGCGCGGACGGGGCGACAGGTCGTGCTGGTCGACGATGGGCTCTCCTCCGGCGGCGGTCTGCCGATCGACGCCGCAGTCGAGCTGATCGCGCCTGCCACAGCAATCGGAATCTACGAGGGCGGCCTCGTCCCGGTGGATGCGGGCCGCGTCATGTACCGCATCCGGGCGGAGCGGATCGTCGTCGCCACCGGCTCGATCGAGCAGCCGCTGGTCTTTCCGGGCAACGACCTGGTGGGAGTGATGTTGCCGGCCGGCGTTCGCCGGCTCATCGGCGAGTGGTCGCTTCAGCCCGGGCGGCGGGCGGTCGTGATCACCTCCGGCGAGGACGGCGACTGCACGGCCGAGCTCGACCGCGCCGGTGTCGACGTCGTCGACACCGTGGACCTCCGCGAGCGGAAGCCGAGACGGATCGAAGCGCGAGGCAGGCGGGGGCGGCTCGGGAGCGTGACGATCGACGGTCGCGAGCTGGCCTGCGATCTGCTGGTCGCCTCGGGCGTGGCGCAGCCGGCCTCCTCGCTCCTCGCCCAGGCCGGCGCGACCATCGACTACGACGCCGCCCGCGGGATCTTCGCTGCGTCGAAGCTACCGCCGGGCGTCGAGGCGGTCGGTTCCGTGGCCGGCCGGAGTGAAGCGGTCGCCGTCCCGCCGCCGGCGTTCGGCTCGAGCCCCAAGCCGTTCGTGTGCCTGTGCGAGGACGTGACCGTCAAGGACGTGAAGCGCGCCGTCGCCGAGGGGTTCGACTCGATCGAGCTCGCCAAGCGCTACACGACCGTGACGATGGGGCCGTGCCAGGGTCGCCTCTGTCACCTCGCCTCCGTCCGGCTCTACGGACACGAGACGAGGAGCGACGACCGCGCGATCGGGACGACCACCGCGCGCCCGCCCTGGACGCCGGTCGAGCTGGGACTGCTCGCCGGCCGCGGCCACGAGCCGGCCAGGCGCACCTCGATTCACCACCGCCACTCCAAGCTCGGCGCGACGATGATGTGGACGGGCGAATGGCGCCGTCCGCACTCCTACGGCAACCCGTCCGCGGAGGCCAGAGCCGTCCACGATTCCGTCGGCATGATCGACGTCTCGACGCTCGGCAAGCTGCTGGTCGAGGGCCCGGATGCCGCGACCTTCCTCGAGCGGCTGTACCCGAACCGCTTCTCGGACCTCAAGACCGGGCGGATCCGCTACGCGGTGCTTGGCACGGACGCGGGCCGGATCATGGACGACGGAACCGTCGCCCGTCTCGAGGACGAGCTCTTCTACGTGACGACGACCTCGACGGGCGCGGACACCGTGGTCGAGTGGTTCGAGTGGTGGAACGCCGTCTGGGGGCTCGACGTCGAGATCGTGGACGTGACGGGGGGGCTCGCGGCGGTCAACGTGGCCGGCCCCCGCGCCCGCGAGCTGATGCGGCGACTGACGGAGCTCGACGTCTCGAACGAGGCTTTCTCGTACCTCGACGCCAAGCGGGCCCACGTGGCCGGCGTCCCGTGCCTGCTCCTTCGCATCGGCTTCGTCGGCGAGCTCGGCTACGAGCTCCACTTCCCGAGCCCGTACGGCGAGCACCTCTGGGACAGCCTCCTGGAAAGCGGTGCCGAGCTTGGGATCCAGCCGTTCGGCGTCGAGCCGCAGCGCGTGCTCCGGCTCGAGAAGCAGCACGTGATCGTGGGCCAGGACACCGACTCGGAGTCGACCGCCCTCGAAGCGAGCATGCCGTGGATCGTCAAGTTCGACAAGGACGACTTCGTCGGAAAATGGGCGCTCGAATACGTGCAGGAGCGCGGTTTCAAGGAGCAGCTGGTCGGCTTCGAGCTGGCGGACGGAATCGTCCCGGCCGAGGGAGGCCAGGTCGTCGTCGACGGGCAGCCGGTCGGCCGCGTCACGAGCGCCCGCTGGAGTCCGCACCTCGGAAAGTCGATCGGCATGGCCTGGGTGCCTGCCGCGCTCGCGGCGGAAGGCTCGGAGCTCCAGATCAAGGTGAACGGCTCGCTGGAGCGCGCCGTCGTTCGCCTGCGGCCCTTCTTCGACCCCGAGGGAAAGCGACTGCGCTCGTGAGCGAGCTCGAGTTTCTCTCTCCGGACCAGTCTCGCCCCTGGAACGGCTCGGAGCCCCGGCTTCGCTCTCCACTCTCGGCCGCGCTCGCCGGGGGCGGCCACGGAGTCGAGGATCTCTCGCTGGAGCTGGCGAAGATCGAGGTGCGCGGGCAGCTGAACGCCGATTCGGTCGATGCGGAAGTGGTGCCGATCACGCCCGAGCGAGCGCTCGTCCTCTGTCCCTTCGAGCGAGGCGCCGAGGTGCGCGCGAGGCTACGTGAGGGCGGCGGCACGGTCGTCGACATGACGGGGGCGCTCGCGTGCCTGCGCCTGCACGGCGTCACCACCATGCGCCGCTTGACGGAGCTCGATCTCGACCGCCTGCCGGCGGTCGGCTCGGTCGCCCGCATCCCTGCACTCGTCCTGCGGGAAGGCGACGCGTTCCGCCTCGTCTTCCCGCAGGAGTACGGCGACTACCTCGGCGCAGTCGTCCTCGACACGACGCGGGGGCTGGCGTGAAGGACATCTTTCGAGTCCGCCGCATGTGGCGGCCCCGCGGCGAGCTGAAGCGACGCTACGACGTCGTGATCGTCGGCGGCGGCTCGCACGGGCTCGCGACCGCGTACTACCTCGCGAGAAACCACGGGATCACGAACGTCGCCGTACTCGAGCAGAGCTACATCGGGTCGGGCGCGGCGGGCAGAAACACGACGATCGTCCGCTCGAACTATCGGACTCCGGAGGGCGCCCGGTTCTACTCCCAGAGCGTGAAGCTCTACGAGGCGCTCTCGCGCGAGCTCGACTTCAATCTCCTCTTCTCCCAGCAGGGCCACCTGACGCTCGCCCACTCCGACCGCGCGATGATCACCATGACCGAGCGGGCCGAGGTGAACCAGCTGCTCGGCATCGACAGCCGGCTCGTCCTCGCCGACGAGGTCGGGGAGCTCTGCCCGCAGCTCGACCTCTCGGAGCACGTGACCTGGCCGATCCTCGGCGCGCTCTACCACCCGCCGGGAGGAATCATCCGCCACGACGCCGTCGTCTGGGGCTTCGCCCGCGGCGCGGACCGCGGCGGCGTCGAGATCCACCCCTACACCAGAGTGACCGGAATCGAGCGCGCGAACGGCCGCGTCACCGGAGTCCGAACGACCCGGGGGCAGATCGAGTGCGACACCGTGGTCAACGCGACCGCCGGCTGGTCGACGCTCGTCGCCGATCTGGCGGAGGTTTCCCTGCCGATCACGACGCACATCCTGCAGGCCTTCGTAACCGAGCCCGTGAAGCCGTTTCTCGACGTCATCATCGTCTCGTCGCAGATGCACGTGTACATCTCGCAGACGGACCGCGGCGAGTTCCTGATCGGCGCCGAGATCGAGCCGTACACCACCTACCGCGGCACGAGCACGTTTCCGTTCCTCGAGACGTCGGCGCGGCACACGCTCGAGCTGTTCCCGCAGCTCGAGCGGCTGCGGGTCCTACGCCAGTGGACGGGTCTGTGCGACCTCAGCCCCGACTACAGCCCCATCCTCGGCGTGACGGGCGTCGAGGGCTTCCTGATCAGCGCCGGCTGGGGCACGTACGGCTTCAAGGCGGCGCCGATCGTGGGAACGACTCTGGCAGAGCTGGTCGCGACACAGCGGACTCCCGAGCTGATCGCCCCCTTCGCGCTCGAGCGCTTCTACACCGACACGCTCGTGTCCGAGCTCGCTGCGGCGGCCGTCTCGCACTGATGACACGAGCGCCCTGGGCGGTCCGCCGGCGGGCAATGCTCGCCACGGGAGAGATCGCCCGGGATTCGTTCGGCACCGGGCCGCCTGTCGTACTCGTGCACGGGACGCCGAGCTGGTCGTACCTGTGGAGGAACGTCGTACCCGGCCTTGCGAGGAGCTTCACCAGTTACGCCTTCGGTCTCCTGGGATACGGCAACTCGCCGGCGCCCGAGGACGCCGGGGTCTCGATCCCCGCGCAGGCAAGCCTGCTCGACGAGCTGCCCGAACGCGGTTCCAGCGAATCGCGATCATGACGGCGTCGTCCTCGCCGTGGATCACACCGACGACCCGTCACGCGTCGGCCCACCTGGAGACCTATCGGACAATGCCCCATCACATCTTCGATCGCATCACCGATGCCCACCTCCGGACGGCCGTCCACCGCGGCTTCGACGACGAGGCCCTCGCGGCGTACCAGAATCCCTGGCGCGGGCCGCAAGGGCAGGCGGCATACCTGCGCAAGGTCGAGTACTTCGACGAGGAGCACACGCGGGAACTCGAGCGGTTGCCGCCGACGCTCGACGTGCCACTCTGCATCATCTGGGGCGACCGCGACGCCTGGCTCGATCCCTCGGTCGCGCGCCGCCTGGTCGACCTGGTGCCGGGCGCCGAGCCGACGATGATCGAGGACGCCGGCCGTTTCTCGATGGAGGACGCGCCGCAGGAGGTGGCACAAGCGCTCGTGCAGTTCTTCGCCGACGAAGCATGAATGAGCGGCGCCCGCTGCTCGACTTCGTCCTCGGGCTCGGCTGGCCAGATGCGCCAGGCGCCGTTCGCTCGCGCCTCTCGCTGCTCCTTCGAGACTTCCTCGCCGTCTCGCTCGCCGGCCGGGCCACGCCGACCGCCTGCATCGCCGCCGACTACGCCGAGACGCAGCACAGTGGGGCGGAGGCCACAGCGCTCCTTGACGGTCGCCGGCTGACTGCGACCGGCGCAGCGTGGGCGAACGGCGTGCTCGCGAATGCGCTCGACTTCGACGACGGGCATCGGCTGACCAAGGGGCATCCCGGAGCGAACGTCGTTCCCGCCGCGCTTGCCATCGCCGAGGGAGCCGGAGCCGCGCTCGAGGAGCTCCTGGGCGCGATTCTGGTCGGGTACGAGGTCGCCGTTCGGGCCGGCATCGAACTGCACGCCCGCAGCCCCGAGTACCACGCGTCGGGGGCGTGGGGCGCCGTGGGAGCCGCCTCGGCCGGCGCCCGTCTGCTTCGACTCGACCCGGCGCGAACCGCTCACGCGCTCGGGCTCGCCGAGTACCACGCCCCGGTCGCGCCCGTGATGCGATCGGTCGCCGATCCCGCCATGACGAAGGACGCCTGCGGCTACGGCGCGCAGCTCGGCGTCTTCTCGGCCCTCCTGGCGGAACGCGGGTTCACCGCCACGCGGAGTAGGCTCCTGGAAGCGAGCGACGTGTGGGCCGACCTCGGCGAGCGCTGGCACGTCCTCGACGTCTACGTGAAGAGATTCCCGTGCTGTCGCTGGTCGCACCCGGCGATCGAGGCGGCGCTCGGGCTTCGCTCGATCCTCGGCGCGGACTCGAGCGCGATCGCGCGCGTCGTCGTCCGCACCTTCTCGGCCGCTGCTGCGCTCTCCCGCGCGCACCCCACGACCACCGAGATGGCCCAGTACAGTCTGGCCTGGCCGGTCGCGGCTGCGCTCGCCCACGCCGACTTCGGCGTGCGGCATATCCTGGCCGACGCGTTCGAGGATCCAGCGGCGAGGTGCATCGAGGGTCTCGTCGAGATCGACGTCGCCCCGGCCTTCGACGCGGCCTTCCCGGCTCGCCGGCTCTCGGAGGTGACAATCGAGCTCACCGATGGAAGCTCGCATCGCTCGGGGCCGACCGAGGCGCCGGGTGAAGCCGACGACCCGGGCTTTGCCGCGATCGTCGAGCGGAAGTTCGACCTGTTCGCCGCCGGAGTGACGCCGACACATGCCGACCGGGAAAGCACGCTCGCCGGCCGCCCCCTCGACGAGCTGCTGGGGCTGCTCGCCGCTGATTCGCACCAGCTCCGGGATCGCTCAGCAGTGCGCGAAGGCTAGTTCCAGGGATACGGCGAGCTGGAGACGGCGTGGGTGACGCCGGCCTCGTAGCGCGAGAGCCGGAACGGCTCGAGGCGGCTCTCGCCGCCGGCGAGGATGTCCTTCGCGACGAGCTTGCCCATCCCGATCATCTTGAAGCCGTGGTTCGAGTCCATGATCAGGTAGGCGTTCGGCCGCACGTAGTCGACGATCGGGTAGTTGTCGGGCGTGAACGCGCCGATCCCGCCGTGCGGATCGACGTGCCACTGGCTGCCCTTGCCGCGAAAGCGCTCGTGCGCGCGGGCGAGTCCCGAGGTGAAGTAGTCCGTGAACTCGTCGCCGACGATGTGCTTCGGATTCCCGTGCCCGTACGGCTCGAGCTCGACTTCCGTGCCGAGCTCGATCGGCACTCCGCCCCCCTGCACGCCGAAGCCGCGCCGCCCGATCTTGTAGTAGATGCCCCAGGCGCCCTCCTCGATCACCCTGCCATCGCGGTCCGAGCGAAGCGGCTCGACGTGGTCGAGATGGACGACGGGCGGCTCGTTTCCGTGAGCGTCCTTCAGCTCCACGTCGTCCAGCCAATAGTCGCCCTCCTGCAGCTTCCAGTAGGTGACGATCGGCCGGCTCTCGAAGCCGTCGCCGTTCGACCCAGTCGCGCGCTCGGGGCTCCTCACACGCACCTCGGGCAGCAGCCCCAGCATGCCCCAGATCCGGCCCGACCACGGGCCCGCGCCCACAACCACCAGATCGGTGTCGATGCCGCCGGCCGCTGTCTCGACGCGACGCACTGAGCGGCCGTGCAGGTCGAAGCCGGTCACCTCGACCCCCTCGAAGATGCGCACCCCTTGGTCTCGCGCGAGGCGGGCGAGATTCTCCACCGTCTGGCTCGTGACGGCCCAACCGCCCTGGTGCTCGTGCAGCACGGCCTCGATCCCGTCCCCGTTCCAGTCGGGGAAGATCTTCCGCATGTGCTCCCGGCAGCGGCTCTCGCCGAGGATCACGTCAGAGCGGTAGCCGATCGCGGCCTGGCCCCGCTGGATGGCGACGCAGTCCTCGGCCTGCACCTCGGGCACGGCCGCGATATAGCCGACCGGGTGGTAACCGAAGCCCTGGGGGTCCGACTCGAACAGCTCGACAGAGACGCGAATCACCTCGGCCATCGGCTCCGAGAAGTAGAAGTTGCGGACAACGCCGCAGGCGATTCCGGATGCGCCGGCGCCGATGCGCGACTTTTCGAGCACGACGATGTCCCGGCCGGTGCCCCGCCCGACCGCTTCCAGCTCGAGCGCGAGGTGGTAGGCGGCCGAGAGGCCGTGGACCCCTCCGCCGACGACGACGATGGGAGCTGCGCTGGGTAGCTCGGAGCTCATCGCGCGACGACCAAGCGCTGGAGCGGTGCGATGGGCGAGTGGTTCCTGCAATTCATGGAATTGCCTCATGGGCAACAGCATGTCAAAATCGAACCAGAAAGACTACCATGCCGCGCACCGGACAGCCCGCCCGCCGCCAGGTCGCCTCCGTCGCCCGCGCGCTCGGCGTGCTCGACGCTCTCGCCGACGGAGGCGGAGAGTTGGGAACGAGCGACATCGCGCGCCGTACCGGGATCAATGCGAGCACCGTCTCACGGCTGCTCGCGACGCTGTCGGACGCCGGCTTCGTGGAGCACGTCGCCGCGACCGGGCGCTACCGCCTCGGAATGCGTCTGGTGCAGCTCGGCAGCACGGTGCTGGAGCGAATGGATCTCCGGCAGATCGCCCGACCTCATCTGCGGGCCCTCGTGGCTGACACGGACGAGACCGCAACGCTGTCCTTCCCCGGCGAGCACGCCGCGGTGACCGTCGACTTCGTCCAGAGCCCGTCTTCGATTCAAAGCGTCGCGCAGATCGGGCGTCCGAGCGTCGCTCACGCGACCGCGACGGGAAAGGTGATGCTTGCCTTCGGCGACGGGAAGCTTCCGGGCGCGCCGCTCACGCCGTACACGTCGCGGACGATCACGGATCCGGCCGCGCTCGCCGCCGAGATCGAGCGTGTGCGCGCACGCGGGTGGGCGCAAACGACGGGCGAGCGCGAGGAGAATCTGAACGCGATCGCCGCCCCGGTCTGGGACAGCCAGGGCCGGCCGGCCGCGATCCTCGGCCTACAGGGGCCCGCGCCGCGATTCGGAGCCAGGGCTATTCGCGCGGCCCTCGACCCTCTCCGGCGCCGAGCAAGCGCGATCTCCGCCGAGCTCGGGTGGCGCCCTGACGAGGCGCGCCTGCCTCCAGCTAGCCGCCGCTGAGCACTCGCGGCTAGACGCCGGCGAGCACGAAGAAGTTCCGGAGCACCCGCTCGCCGGCCGGATGGGTCTCTGAGAACTCCTCCGGATGGAACTGGGTCCCCCACCAGAGCCGCTCCTCGTCCGCCATCGCCTCGACCGCGCACTCCCGGCTCGCGGCCAGGACGCGAAAGCCGACGGGGCATTCGACCACCTCGTGCGAATGGTGCGCGTAGACGGTCATCCGCTCTCCGAGCCCTTCGAAGAGGCCGGCGCCGTCGAGCACGCGAACAGGTCGAAAACCCTCCGCGGGACGCGCGAATGCCCGCCGCACCGAGCCCGACGCGAACATCGCCTGCAGCTGCATTCCGGCGCAGATTCCGAGCACGGGGCCCGAGTAGCGCCGAACGGTGTCGCCGAGCCGCTCGAGCGCCTGAGCATCATGCGCCGCCCACGGCGCGAACGAGCCGCTGAGCACGACGGCGTCGGCGCCCTCGAGCGTCCGGACTTCGCCGTAGCGGACGCTCTGCACTTCGGCTCCGGCTGCTTGCTCGAGCCGACCGCGGATCCGCTCGAAGTGCGCCTCCTTCGACGCGTCCAGGAACGACGGATGCTCCGTGACGACGAAAATCAAGGGCACGCCGGGAGACTAGTCGCCCCTGCCACCCGCGAGCCCGGAAACGTAGGGACTTCCCCGATTTCTTTCTAGGCCGCGGTCGGTCACTTTCCGAGGACTAGCCACAAGGAGGAAACGATGAACAGGGCGATGACACTTCTCACGTTCGCGACAGGCGGCTTGCTCGTGCCGCCCCCGGAGCGCTTGCCGATACGAATCTAGCCCCCAACCCGAGCTTCGAGAGCATCTGCGCCGGGGTGCCCTGCTCGTGGCGGTTCGACACCGCGGGGGCCGGAACCTCGACGAGCCATCACACCGGTTCGGCCAGCCTGCCAACTACGACGACGTGTCGCTCTCGCAAGCATCGGCCACCGCCGTCCGGCTGCGATCGTTCACCGCCACGCGGTCGCGGGCGGAGACGCTCCTGCGCTAGCGCACGGCTTCCGAGGTCGACGTCGCCGGCTTCAACGTCTACCGCGAGCGGAGCGGTCAGCAGACGAAGCTCAACCGCTTCCTGATCGCGGCCCGCGGAGAGAACCGCGGCGCGCTCTACCGCTTCCTGGCGCGAAGCGCTCACGGCGGTGATCGCTACCGGCTGCAGGTCATGAACCTGGACGGCTCGCGGCAGTGGTACGGGCCGCGCGGGTGAACCCATGGTTCCCCCGCGAGCCCCCTCCTTCTTCGCTGCGGCGATCCGGGCCGCAGTGAGCCTCTCGCCGGGACAAGCCCGGCTTCGGCGGCGAAGCGGGCGATCCACTAGGTGGGCTAGGAGGCGGGCATCCACGGGTTCGCTTCTCTCTCCACCGCCGGCGAGCCGAGTCGCTCGGAGAGCTCGTCCGCAGCCGCCTTGACCGCCCGGCCGGCCGCCTCCAGCCGCTCAGCGAAGCGAAACGCCGGGGCCGACACGTTGATCGCCGCCGAGACGCGTCCGCTGAAGTTACGAACCGGTGCGGCTACGGCGACGAGACCCGGCTCGAACTCCTCGTCCACGAGCGCGAAGCCGCGACGCCGGGCCGAATCGATGCGGGCATAGAGATCGTCGAGGCCTTTCGGCGCCCGGTCCGACGCACCGTCGAGCTGAACGCCTCGCAGCAGCTCTTCCAGGGCCTGTCGGTCATAGTCGAAGAGCAGAGCCCGACCCGACGACGTGCAGTACACCGGCACCGTCCGTCCCACCCAACCAGCGGCCTGAACGCTTCGGTTCGGCGACTCGGAGAGCACGGTCAACGCCTCGGCGCCTTGGAGCAGCGACAGATGCACGGTCTCGCCGAGCTCGCCCACGAGCCTCCTAAGCAGGGGGGCGCCGGCGCCGATCAGCGTGGCCTGCGAGGATCGTCCCGCCAGCGCGAAGAGGCGCGGACCAAGGCGGTAGCCGCGGGTCTGTACGTCTCTCTCGGCGAGCCCGTACTGCCTCAGCACCTTCAGCGTGCGCGAGACCTGGCTCTTCTCGCGGCCCACGAGCTCTGCGACCCGCGTCACGCCGAGGCCACCGTCCTGCCCGGCGTCGCCGTCCAGCGTGAAGAGAATCTCGAGCGCCCGCCGCAGGCTCGTTGCGGTCTCAGCTGCCACTGCGAGTCACCTCGAGCAGGTAGGCGACCATCATGTCCTCGTTGCCGAGCGAGAGGTGGTAGGCATCCGAGAGCTCGACACGCGCGATCTGCTCACGGTTTCGCTCGAACGCCTCGGTGAAGGGAAAGAAGCCGAAGTCCACCACGCGCGCCTCGAGACCCGTGCGACGGAGGAGCTCCTGCGTCTGCAGCTGACCCAGGATCGAGAGCTGCATCAGCAGGGCCACACCGTCCTCCCCGAGGAGAAGCGGTAGCAGCGCGATCAGGTGGTCGAGCAGATTGCGGCCCCAGTAGTCGAGCGGGCGGTGTCCGTTCGCCCGCTCGAAGGGCGAGACCGGCATCTGGTACAGGCTCGCCACGACGACGTCGTAGCGCTCCTCGGGCTCGAACATGTACAGGTCGACCTCGGCGCCGCTAACGCGGTCCGAGACGCCGTTTCTGAACGCGTTCGCGAGCGTGTTGCCGACGGCTCGGCGCTCCACGTCGATCGCGTGTACATGCGCGGCGCCGTTCAGCGCCAGCTGCACGGTAAGGAGCCCGCTGCCGCACCCGACATCGAGGCAGCGCTTCCCTCCGCCGACGCTTTCGCCAACGAGCTGCTTCCACACGAGCAGGCTGCCCAGCGTGGGTACGAAGACCTCGGGATCGAGCCCGAGCTCGGGAAACGGCAGCGGGTAGAGCCTTCTCTCGTGCTCGTCCGTCCATGGCCCCTCCGTGGCGACCACCCGAGCCGGCGCCACGAGCGAGCGCACGACCGGCTCGCTGCGCGGTCGCCCCGGTCGCGTGCCGGCGAGACGCTCGTGCACCGCCGCGATGTGGGCCGGCGAGGTTCCGCAGCAGCCGCCGACGATCTGCGCGCCCTCCGCTCGCCAGCGCAAGGCGAGCTCGGCGTACTGCTCGGGGCCCAGGCGCTCGTCGAACCGCCAGCCGCTCTCCCCGAAGTAACCGAGATTGGGATACGCGCCGAGCGGGAGATCGGTGAAGTCGCGCAGCCATGGCAGCATCCCCTCCACGTGCTCGGGCGGCAGACAGTTCACGAGGAGCGCCGAGACGCCCATCTCCTCGAAGCGCCGAGCCGCACGCCCGAAGAGGTCTCCCTCCGGCCCGCCCCAGTGCTGGCCGTAGACGCCGCAGACGCCGTGGCGGCAGCGCCGGAAGCTCAGCCAGACAGGCAGCCCGGTCTGGAGGACGGCCTCCACGGCCCGATAGGTGAGGCCGTCGCGAATCAGCGACATCGTTTCCATCAAGACCAGAGCCGGCGGGCTCTCCTCCAGCACGCGGAGCAGCAGGTCGAGGCTGGCGAGGCGCTCCTCGGAGTCGACGGCGCCGTTGACGCTGAAGGCAACCGCGCAGCTGTCGCTTCGCCCGGCCTCGTCCACCGCCTGGCGCGCGAGCCCGACTCCCAGCCGCGCGACGTCCATCCAATGGGTCATTCCGGGCGCGCCCGCGAAGCCCCCGGCCTCCAGCTCGGCCGCGGCCAGGATGGCCCAGGTGTTCGTCGAGATGACGTCGCACCCCGCCGCGACGTAGCTTCGGTGGACATCGAGGACGGCCGCCGGAGCACCGTAGAGTGCACCCGTTCCCCAGAGTCCCTTGTCCGAGGTGCCGAGCTCGCCGGCCTGCGCGCGATCGAGCTCGGTCGCGTTCCCGCCGTCCAGCACGACGATCTGCTCGCGTTCGAGCATGCTCTGCACGCGCTGGTAAGCCGGCGCTTCCCGCCGTGCGGCTGGATCTCCCTCGACGGACGCTGTTGCCGCGTTGCCTTTTCCGAGCGGAACACGCATACTCATCTAGGAGCTGAGGATACAACTAGAGTTGCTCATGAAGCAACTCGACCGCTGGTGAAAGGAGCACGATGCCGAACGACGCAGCCGCCAAGCGACCCGGCCTTCTCGATCGCCTCGCCGACGGGCCTGTGATCTGCGCCGAGGGCTACCTCTTCGAGCTCGAGCGGCGCGGGTACCTGCAGGCAGGCGCGTTCGTTCCGGAGATCGTGCTGGAGCAGCCGGAGCTCGTCCGCCAGCTGCACCGCGAGTTCGTGCATGCCGGCTCCGACGTCGTGGAGGCATTCACCTACTACGCCCATCGGGAGAAGCTGCGCCTGATCGGGAAGGAGCAGCTGCTCGAGCAGATGAACCGGACGGCTCTCGCTCTGGCGAAGGAGGTCGCCGAGGAGAGCGGCGCGCTCTTTGCGGGCGACATCTGCAACACCAACGTCTTCGTGGGCGACGACGCGTCTCGGCGCGCGGTTCGCTCGATGTTCGACGAGCAGATCGAATGGGCGCGCGAGGCGGGCGTCGACTTCGTGATCGGTGAGACCTTCTCGTGGGGAGAGGAGGCACTGATCGCGCTCGACGCCATCAAGGAGGCGGGCCTGCCGGCCGTCGTCACGCTCTCCATCCACCAGGAGCCCGTGACGCGCGAGGGATGGACGCCGGAGGAGGCGTGCAAGCGGCTCGAGGAGCGTGGAGCCGACGTCGTGGGCCTCAATTGCATTCGCGGCCCCGAGACGATGCTGCCGCTGCTCGAGCGGATCCGAGCGACCGTCGACGGCCACGTCGCGGCGCTGCCCGTTCCGTACCGGACGCACGAGGAACAGCCGACGTTTCAGTCACTGAGGGATCCTCGCTACGACGACTTCCCGGACGGGCGTCCGTTCCCGACCGCCCTCGATCCCTTCGTGTGCAACCGCTACGAGCTCGGGGATTTCGCGCGCGCCGCCCACGAGCTCGGCGTGACGTACCTGGGAGTGTGCTGCGGCGCGGGCTCCCACCACATCCGCAGCGTGGCCGAGGCTCTTGGACGGACCCCACCCGCGAGCCGCTACTCGGCCGACATGTCGAAGCACGCGTTCCTGGGGACCGACCGGAGCCTCAAGCGCGAGTACCAAGAGTACGCGGATAAGCTGTAACCATCGGCCAGCTGAAGACGATCCTCGTCGGCTTCGACGACAGTGAGCCCGCGCGGAGGGCCCTCGCGCGGGCTGCGGATCTCGCAGAGGCGCTCGGCTCGACGCTCGTCGTCGCCGCCGTTGCGTCACCCCCGGTCCCGCTTCCAGGCATCGGCTTCGAGGCTGCCCTCCCAGGCGCGGGGCCTGAGATGCTCGCCGCGCAAGGGGTGGACGCGGTCGATCACGCGGAGTCGAGCCTCGACGATGCTCGCCGGCTGCTGGCCGACAGAAAGGTCACGGTGGATTTCGTCTCGGACCTCGGCGACCCGGGCGATCGACTCGTCGCCCTCGCCGACGAGCGCGACGCTGACCTGATCGTCGTCGGCTCCAGAGGCCCCGGATTCCTCGAGCGGCTCTTCGAGGGCAGCGTGAGCGACGACGTCTCACGCCACACACGCCGGGACGTCCTGATCGTTCACTGACGTGAGGGCCTCCGGCTGCGCGCTCGCGGTCGCCCTCATCGCGCTGCTTCTCGAGGCCGCACCGGCCGCCCCGACTGTGCGAGGTCTGGACTCGTGTGCGCGACCAGCCGACCGGCCGCCCCCGGACGCTGCTCGGGCGCTGGACGTCGTCCGGCTCGTCAACCCGCACCGGCAACGGCTGCATGTACCCCCGCTCACGGTCTCGTCCACGCTGACCCGGGCCGCCGAGTGGAAAGCGAGCCACATGGCGCGCTACCGCTACCTGCGCCACGACGACCCCGCCCCTCCGCTGAAGCGCTCCGTCTCGACCCGGCTCACCGCTTGCGGCTATCCGACCACCCGAGCGGCCTGGGGCGAGAACATCGCCTTCGGGCTCGAGACTCCCGCTGCCGTGATGCGGGCGTGGCTGCGGTCCCGCGGCCACCGCCGGAACATCGAGAGCCGGCGTTACTCGGCGATCGGGGTCGTCGCCGCGACCTCGGAGAGCAGGCTCGTCTACTGGGCGCAGGACTTCGGCTCCTACGGGGCCCACCCGCGCGCCCCGTCGTCAGCCGTCGGAGTGCTTGATCACGGAGATCTTCCGCTGCGCCTCCGGGAGCGTCATGTCGCCGGCGCAAATGCGCGAGCGCAGGTCATTCTCGATTCCGTCGACCTCGTCGGCACGCGGCCGTGACTCCGGCCACAGGTTCCGCCGGTCCGTAGGATGGCCGCCGAGCTCGAGGCTGATCAGGTGGTCCTCCTGGTAGCGGGAGGGGCTGCCGCCGACGCCGTAGGAGCGCATCTGCTCCAGCTTGAGCTCGGACGTGTAGCTCGTTGCCGGTCGGATCGTGCGCGTCCACCCGTGCGCGCAGATCGTGCTCGCGATCGTCCGCTGCGTCACATCGGGATTGACGACGCCCGGGGTCAGCGTCCAGCTCGCGCGGAGGCGGGCGCCGCCGCCGTGCGGGCGGAGGACGAGCACAGCGGCGCTCGCGAGAACGAGGACGACGAGCGCCGCCTCGACGATCCCGACTCGACGCTCCACGAGGACGAGCGTAGGGCGGCAGATCCCGCTTCGACCGCGTGCGCGCCGATGCGGCGCACAATCGACCCGGAGACGTAGCATCTCCTTCGTGGCGATCGAGACGACCGCCGAACGGCAGCCTCGGGCGCCCGCCCGGACGTGTCACGTGATCGACCACCGCGGCTCGACGCCGCTTCAGTTCGATCGGGAGAACGTCGACCGCCTACTGGGCGAGGGCCAGTTCTTCTGGCTCGACCTCTTTCAGCCGAACGAGGACGACTTCGTGATCCTGCGCGAGCGTTTCGCGTACCACCCGCTCGCGGTCGAGGACTCCGAGTCGTTCGGCCAGCGCCCGAAGCTGGACGAGTACGACGACTTCGTCTTCCTCGTCGTCTACGGCGCGGCCCCGGACGACGACCGCCTCGTCGAGGTCCACTGCTTCTACTCCGAGCGCTGCCTCATCACCGTCCACCGTGACGATTGCCCCGCCTTCCAGGAGGTGCGCGAGCGCTACAAGAAGCGGAAGGCGCCGATCGACAAGCCGTCGCTGCTCCTGTACCGGATCGTGGACGCGCTCGTGGACAGCTTCTTCCCGATCCTGGCCGACTTCGACGACCGGATCGACGAGCTCGAGGACCAGATCTTCCTGCGCGCGAACGACGAGCAACTGCAGGAGATCTTCTCCATGAAACGGCTCCTCGTCGGCATGCGGAAGGCCGTGACGCCCCAGCGCGACCTGTTCGCGAGCATGATGGGCGGAGTCGAGTCGCTGCCCGGGATGGGAGGAGACGACGAGCGCTACTTCCGCGACGTCTACGACCACCTGATCCGGATCAGCGACCTGATCGACACCTACCGAGACCTTCTGACCGGCGCGATGGACGTCTACCTCTCCACCGTCTCGAACCGGCTCAACGTGGTGATGAAGCAGCTCACGGTGATCGCGACGGTCTTCATGCCGCTGACGTTCATCACCGGCTTCTTCGGCCAGAACTTCGGCTTCATGGTCAAGCACATTTCCGGCTGGGGATCGTTCGTGGCGCTCGGCATCGGAATGGAGATTCTCGCCCTCGTCGCTCTCGCGCTCATGTTCAAGCGGCGCGGCTGGTTCTGAGAGCCCGTCTACGCCGCGCCCGGCTGGCGCTGCCGGAGAACGTCCGCGCGCTCGGCTGGGTCTCCTTCGCCAACGACCTCGCGACCGAGCTCGCCTACCCGGTCCTGCCGCTCTTTCTCACCGTCACGCTCGGAGCGCCGGTCGCCGCTCTCGGCCTGATCGAGGGTGTCGCCGAGGGTGTGGCAGTGGGACTCCGTGGGGCCGCCGGGTGGCTCTCGGACAGGGCCGGCGGCAAGCGGCGCCGCTGGGTCTTCGCCGGCTACGGGATCTCTGCTCTGGCCCGCCCGGCCGTCGCCGCCGCGCCCCACTGGGGCTGGGTGCTCGGCGCCCGAGTGGGAGACCGGCTCGGCAAGGCTGCCCGAACCGCTCCGCGCGACGCGCTGATCCGCGACTCGACGCCGCCCGAGCTCGTCGGCGCCAGCTTCGGCTACCACCGAGCGATGGACACCGCGGGCGCGGTGGGCGGTCCGCTCGTGGCGGTCGCCCTTCTCTCCGCCGGCGTGTCGCTCCGCGGCGTCCTCTGGGTCGCCGTCGTGCCGGGCTTCCTGACGCTCCTACTGCTCGGGCGAGTGCGGGAGACGCCCGAGCACGAGCGGCCGCGCGAGACCGGCGCCGTGTCGTCGCTGCCCGGCTCGTTCTGGGCCGTCCTCGCGGTCTGGGTCGTGTTCTCGCTCGGCAACTCGAGCGATGTCTTCCTGCTCCTTCGGGCCCGGAACCTCGGGCTCGGCTTCACGCTCGTCATCCTCGCGTACGCCGCCTACAACGTCGTCTACGCCTCGCTCTCCTGGCCGCTCGGCACGCTCTCCGACCGGTTTCCCCGGGCGCGCGTGCTCGCCGGGGGGCTCGCGGTGTTCGCGCTCGTCTACCTCGGCTTCGCCGTCGCTCCCGGGAGCTGGGCCGTCTGGCCGCTGTTTCTGGTCTACGGGGCGTACATTGCGGCGACCGAAGGCGTCGCCCGCGCCTGGGTCGCGGACCAGGTGCGCGGCCGGCAGGCCGGTGCGGCGTACGGCGTCTTCGCGGCGGCGACCGGGGGCGCGCTCCTCGTCGCGAGCGTCGTCGCCGGACTGCTCTGGTCGCATGTCAGCCCGGCCGCGCCGTTCGTCATGGGCGCCGTTGCCGCTGCCGTCGCGCTCGTGCTGATGGTGATCGTTACCGGCGCCGGGGAGGCTCGCGCACCGGCCGATCCAGCCGCATCTGCTTGATCTCAGGGGCAGTCAGAACGACACCGGCGAGCGCGACCGCGCTCCCTCGAACCGCTCGAAGTCCCGATCGAAAGACACGATCTCGGCGCCGTGCTCGAGTGCGAGCGTCGCCAGGTGAGCATCGTTCACGAGATTTGCGGCCGTCCCGGCCGTGCCGAGCAGCCCCCGAAGCAGGCTGAGGTGACGCTCGGTCGGCTGGACGATCACCGTGGCCGGCTGGCCGAGCCAGACCTCGACGACCCTCGTCGCCTCGTCGAGCCTCAGCGGCCGCGGGAAGAGGCCGGATCGAGTGCTGAGCCGCAGGAAGGCGAGTAGCACCACCCAGGCGAAACCGACCACCTCGCGGTCGTTGAGCGCACTGTCCAGCCATGAATGCGCCGCGACGTGATGAGGCGCGTCTGCGTTCACCTGTAGAGGAGCACGTTGGCGTCGACGAGCTTCACGCTTTACTTGCGCGCCGCGAGCCGGCGCGCAAGCTCGTCGTCCTCGAGCTCGGCCGCGATCCGCAGGGCCTTGTCGCAGGCGATTGCCGGCTCGAACCCCATCCCATAGGTCGGCGTCGGGACAGGCGCTCCACCTACCGACTCCGCAAGACCGGCGCGGATGGCGTGGTTCAGGGCCTGCTTGAAGGACATGCCGCGCTCGCGCATGAGACGCTTCAGAAGAGCTTCGGCATCGGGATCGAGGGTTACGGTCGTGCGCGCTTGCATCATAGCATCACAATTTTTGATGTAATGATGCTACCCGGGCTGGGCGGTGTCCCGCGGGAGCGGTCGCCAGGGGCGGCCCGGCGTTCCGAAGAGCCGCTCCACCACTTCTGCCGCTGAGCCGACGAGCTCCAGCTCCTCGCGGGGAAGCTCCGCCAGACGCGAGCCGATGCGCTCGATCCGGCGGGCCCGCGCCTCGCCGAGCAGACGCTCGCCCTCGGGCGTCACCTCGACGACGGTGGCCCGCCGATCGCGGACGTCCGGCCGGCGACGCGCTAGGCGTGCCTCCTCCAACCCCTGGACGGTGCGGGTCATCGTTGGGGAGCGCACGCCCTCCGCCGCGGCGAGCCGGCCCATAGTGAGCGGTCCCCGGAAGACGAGCACCGACAGCGCCGACAGGCGCGCCGAGCCGAGCCCGCTCTCCGCGTCCTCCTCGGCCGCCCGGCGCAGCAGGTGGATCGAAGCCGAGTGCAGTAGGTCGGCGATCCGTTCGGGCTTGCGCCTTGTCACGGCGCCAAGTATATTTAGATAGCTTAGCTATCGAAAGGAGGCGCCATGACCGAGCTCTTCGAAGCGATCGCAGCGACAGACCCGGGGCGCGCACGCGAGCTGGCGCGGACTACGCCCGAGCTGCGCGAGCAGCGGGACGCTCAGGGCCTTCTTCCCGCCATGCGGGCGCTCTACGGCGGCGACCGAGAGCTCGCGGAGTCCCTGCTCCCCCCGGGCACGGAGCTGAACGCGTTCGAGGCGGCCGCCTTCGGACGGCTCGAGCGGCTGACCGAGCTGCTCGGCGACCGCGGAGCGGCGAACGGATTCTCCCCCGACGGCTTCACGGCGCTCCACCTCGCGTGCTTCTCGGGCGGGCCGGAGGCCGCGCGGTTGCTGGTCGAGCACGGAGCCGAGCTCGAGGCGCTGGCGCGAAGCGACTTCGCCCGGATCCGTCCGCTCGGAACGGCAGCGTTCAGGGGCGATGCGGAGAGCGGGCGCGTCCTGCTCGAGGCGGGAGCCGATCCGAACAGCCGCGGCGAGGGCGGCTTCACGCCACTCCACAGCGCCTCGCAGAACGGCGACGCGGAGCTCGTCGACCTCCTGCTCGAGCACGGGGCCAACCCGGGTGAAGCCCTCCCCGACGGACGAACGCCCGCCGACGTCGCGCGCGAGCACGGTCATAGCGAGCTCGCGGATCGTCTGTCTACACGAACTGCGTGAACTCGTCGAGCGACTTCTTCTCGAGCGCGCGCCGCGGCACGGCCGCACCCGGCGCCGGGTAGCCGACCGGAATCAGCACGAAGGGCCGCTCGTTGTCCGGTCGGCCCAGGATCTGCTTGAGAAAGCCCATCGGCGACGGCGAGTGCGTCAGGGTGGCAAGGCCCGCGTTGTGAAGCGCTGCCAGAAGTAGGCCGACGGCGATCCCGACCGACTCGCGGACGTAGTAGTGCTTGTGCTTGTCGGAGCCGTCCCAGGACCAGGCCTGCTCGAAGACGACGATCAGGTACGGCGCGTCCGTGATGTGCGGCTTGTTCCAGTCGGTCCCGATCGGCTCGAGCGCGTCGAGATACTCGTCGCCGGCGCGCTCGGTGTAGAGCAGCTCCTCCTCGCGCTCGGCGGCGGCCCGGATCCGCGCCTTCACGTCGGGATCGGAGACGACCACGAAGGTCCAGGGCTGCTGGTTCGCACCGGAAGGCGCGGTGCCGGCCACTCGCAGGGCGTCCTCGATCAGCTCCCGTGGAACCGGCTCGCGAGAGAAGTCGCGGACCGAGCGCCGCTGCCGCATCAGCTCGAGAAACTCCGCGCTGCGCTGGCGCGCCTCCTCCCCGGGGAGCCGCCGGAAGCGAAGCTGCAGCGGAACGTATGCGGTCGTCCTGGTCGCCATTGTCGCTAGACCTGGGCAGGCTCTCTCAGTGTGTCACACGGCCTACTCGCCACCGACGAGCGCGCGCAGGCTCTCGTGCTCCTCCCGGCAGGCGGGGCAGCCCGCGAGGTGCGCGCGCAAGCCGGGCAAGGCCGTATCCGGGTCGGCACCGGCCAGCTCGAGCTCGACGTAGCGGTCGAGCCCGACGAAGCACTCGTCGCAGCCGACCTCGGGTCCGCTCGGCCCCAGCAGCCGTCCGAGCGCTTGCTTCAGCTCGGGTCGGTGCATCACTCTTCCTCCAACATCGTCTCGAGTGCAAACCCGCCGTCGGCGAGCCGCGCCCGCAGCTTGCGCCGGGCGTCGTGGAGCGTCTTGTAGAGCGCGCCTCGAGTGGTGTCGAGCCGCTCGGCCAGCACGTCGATCGGCACGCCGTTCAGCGCCAACGCGACGAGAACGCGCCGCTGGTGCGGGGTGAGTCCGTCGTCGATCGCCCGGCGGAGCGCCTCCAGGAGCTCCGCCCGCTCGGCCACGGCGGTGGGAGCCGGAGTCGCGCTCGAGAAGAGCGTCCAGCTCTCCGGCTCGAGCGGCACCTCGCGGCCCTGCCAGGCGCGCCGTCTGAGCTTGACCGCCGCCTCGAGCAGGCCGAACTTGTAGGCCCAGGTCGTGAAGCGGCTCGCGCCGCGAAAGTCGCCGAGGCGCCTCAGCACGCTGACGAGCGCGTCGTCAGCCGCCTCCATCGCGACGTCGTCGAGGTCGCCGCCTCGCAGGTGGGGCAGCCCCGGCCGGCGGCGGGCGACCTCGAACCGCGCGGCCCGCAACAGAAGCGCGTGCAAGCGTGCGACGGCCTCGTCCCTGCCGGTGCCCGTGTCACTCAGATCTCGCAGCCACTCCCTCGACTGCGGATCCAGCCTCGCTGCCCGCGCGGTCGGAGAAGCGATCGGTTCCACCCGGGTCACGGTAGCCGCGACGCCCATATCCGGTTGGTGCGCCCAACTCGTGATTCCTTACGGCTGGGCTGGGTAGCTCTAGCCTCATAGCTTCGACGACCCGGAGGTCCAGATGCCCGGAAAAACAATCGACGAGCAGTTGACGACGTACCTGACCGACGCCCACTCGATCGAGGAGCAGGCGCTGCAGCAGTTTGCGGATGGCGCCCGGCGCCGCCGGCGACGGCGAGCTCGCGGCGATGCTGAGGGAGCACCTGAGCGAGACGGAGGGGCACGAGCAGCTCGTCCGTAAGCGCCTCGAGGCACGAGGCGCCGCACCCTCGAAGGTCAAGGAGGTCGTGATGCGGGCCGGGGGAGCCGCGTTCGTGCTCTTCGCGCGAGCCCAGCCCGATACGCCGGGGAAGCTCGCCTCCCACGCCTTCTCGTACGAGCACCTGGAGCTCGCGGCGTACGAGCTGCTCGAGCGAGTGGCCGAGCGGGCGGGCGACGGTGAGACGGTTGAGGTCGCGCGACGAATTCGCGAGGACGAGCGGCGCATGGGCGAGCGCCTGGCCGGCTCGTGGGACACGACTGTCGCCGCCTCTCTGCGCGAGGTCACTCCGCAGGACCTCGGCGAGCAGCTGAACAAGTACCTCGCCGACGCCCACGCGATCGAGGCTCAGGCGATCCAGTTGCTCGAGCGCGGTCCTTCCATCGTGGGCGATCCCGAGCTCGCGCGCCTGTTCGCCGAGCATCTCGAGGAGACTCGGGGCCAGCAGGAGCTCGTGCAGGAACGCCTCGACGCACGCGGCGGAAGCCCCTCGAAGCTGAAGGACGCCGCTCTTCGCCTCGGGGCCCTCAACTGGGGCATGTTCTTCCAGGCACAGCCCGACACGCCCGGCAAGCTGGCCGCCTTCGCTTATGCCTTCGAGCACCTCGAGATCGGCGGCTACGAGCAGCTGAAGCGCGTCGCGGAGCGCGCCCGAGACACGGAGACGGTCGGCATTGCCGAGCGAATCCTGGCCCAAGAGCGCGCCGCCGCCCTGAAGCTCGCCGGGAGCTTCGACCGGGCTGTCGACGCCTCCCTCGAGGCACAGGATGTGGGCTGAGGTTTACCCCGCGCCCAGCATCGCGATGCGGCTGCGAGCCTGCGGCGTCCCTTCGGCGTAGGCGGCCTTCGCCCAGCTCGAATCCGCACTGAGACGAAAAGTCGCGCTTCGGCCCGCGTGCCAGACATTCCACTGCGCGCGCGCCCGGTAATGCTCGTAGAGGCGCATGAACTCCGCCAAGTATGTACGGGCGAGCCCGGGATGCGCCTTGATCTCGAGCAGGTTCTCGTCGTTGTAGTGGAGCGAGTTGCCGCTCATGTTCGCGGAGCCCGTGTAGATCGTCGGGTGGTCGGTCTCCGCGTCGACGACGACGAACTTGTGGTGGATGTAGACGGGGAATCTCGACGCATCGCCCGGCAGCGAGGCCACCTCCCACCAGAAGCCCTGCGGCTCGCTGCCCTTGCGGAAGAGATCGTGCGAGTACGTGTCCTTGTTCGTGCTCGAGCGATGGTAGATCTCCGTCTGCGCCTCCCAGGCCGCGTCGTGGGACGCGCTCGGCTTCGGCGGCACGATCTTGTTGATCAGGCCGAACATCATCCTGCCCTCGTCGCCTGCCGCAAACAGGGCGCGCCGAAGCGGTGCGTCCGTCGGCGCGAAGAGGCAGAAGACGACCGAGCTGGTGGCGGCCTCGACAGCCTCGACGACGGCGTCGAGCGAGCGCCGCGAGTCTTTCGGCTCGGGCGGAAAGAAGACGCGAACGCGCGCACCGTCGAGCTCGATCGCCTTCGACCAGCCGGCCTGCTGCGCGAGCGCCGCGAGCGGTGGGTCTTCGCGAAGCAGGCGCTCTCTGTCTCGATACAACGCGGCGAGCTCGCTCGAGCGAAACGTGTGGAGCACGTTCGCCTGGGTCGTCAGGCCCTCGGTCGTGAAGTTGGCCGAGCCCGCGAGCAGGCGCACCGGACCGTCAGGTCCCTGGCCAACGAGGAACTTGTCGTGCATGATGCGCGCCCGCGTACGCGGAAAGAAGCGGACGCGGTCGAGCTCGGCGACGGCGGGTGCGTTCGTCCCCCCGTCCTTCGCGGTGTTGTCGTAGACAAGTTCCGTCTCCCCGCGACGGACCGCGAAGGCCGGGATGACCCACTCGTGGTCGGTCAGGTGGTAGATCGCGCCCTCGACGGGGGCGGATCCCTCGAGGAAGTCGGGGATCGCCTCCTGCAGGCCGTTCGCGAGCCAAGCCAGCGCCCGCTCGAGCTTCGCGCCAGTCGGCCGCCGGCCGAACTCCGACACGAAGGCCTGTGAACTGACGACGGCACGGTTGAAGTAGGTTCCGATCGAGCCGACGACGGGCTTCGGGATCTTCACCTGCAGGATCGCGCGCGCGTTCTCGACCAGCTCCAGCTCCTTCGGCTTGCCGACGACCGGAAAGAGCTCGTACTTGAAGACTCGACCTCGGTCGATATCGCCGAAGCGGGCGTCCCACCACATGAACTTCTGAATCGGGCTTTGGTTACTCGCCGAGTCGCGGCCGTCCGGCGGCGGGCCGTCGAACGTAATCCGGTTTGGCAGCCAGCTCGTCGCGGCGCCCCGGAACCCGGGCGTCCTCCGGATCGCGAAGCCGAGGAAGTCGGGCCTCTCTGCGCCGTCAGGCCAGTCGAACGCGAGCAGGACGAGTGTCGGCGACAGGTAGGAGCGGACCAGGACGCGAGCCGTCACGCAACGAGCCCGGCCCGGTCGCCTGCCAGTCGGAGGAGCACAATGGCCCAGGTTCGGAAGGGACGCCACTGCTCCGCGAGCTCCCTCAGCCCGTCGGGCCCGAGCGGGGCGACGCCGTAGAAGTGGCTCGCGTACGCGAGTACGCGGGGCTCGTTCGCCGGCAACGCGTCCGCGAACCCGATCGCCCGGACGGCGATCAGCTCGGAGTAGAACGGGCCGATTCCTCGCAGCTTCCTCACCTCCTCCGCGGCCCCTTCCGGACCGAGCGAGCGGAGCAGGTCGGGGTCGAGCTCGCCCGCGAGCGCCGCCCGCGCGATGCCGTGGAGGCGGTCCACCTTCTCGGGGGGCAGACCGGGTATCGGCCCCTGCTCGAGCAGACGGTCGGGCAGCGGAAATGCGGCCAGCCTCTCGCCTGCCAGCTCGAAGCTCGCGCCGAGCTCCTCCGAGACGCGCTGCCGCACCCGGGCGGCCTGGCGTTGCGGCCGGCGCGACGAGATCACCGACCAGACCGCCGCCTCGTAGGGCGAGTAGAAGAGGCCCGGGCGCTGCCCGGGATGCTCCTGCTGGAGGCGGCCGATGACGGGGTCGCGCCGGCCGACCTCCAGCCAGGCCTCGCCGTCGTGGTCGAGCGAGAGCACGCGTTCGACCTGGCGGCGAACCGCCTCCAGCTCGCCCGCGCCCTCGACCTCGCAGTGAACGACGCCGTCGTCGATCTGCCGGACGATCACGCCCGCGTGCTCACGAAAGCCGTCGACGGCGAACGCGAGCCGCATCACGTCATCGTCAGGCGAAGCGTCGCGCTGCCCGAAGCCGAAGCTCGACGCCGCCGCCAGCGAGAATGGCCCGCGGGGAGCGATCGTGAAGCTGCGCGGCACCCGGCTAGCCCGCGTGACGCTCGAGGAACGAGAGGACGCGCCGCCACGCATCGTCCGAGGCCTCCGCGAACTCCTCGTACCGGCGGTCGAAGAAGGAGTGCGGAGCACCGTCGTAGACGACGAGCTCGTGCTCGACACCGGCCGAGGAGAGCGCGGACTCGAAGGCTGAGACTTCGGCCAGCGGGATGCCGGGGTCGTCGCCGCCCATCAACCCGAGAATCGGAGCGGTCAGCTCGTCCGCACGCTGTGCCGGCCCCGGGGAGCCGTCCCGTCCGATGCCCGGCCGCCCGTAGAAGCCGATCGCTCCCGCCAGCCCGTGGCCGCCCGCAGCCGCGAGCCACGACTGGCGTCCGCCGAAGCAGAAGCCGACCGTGAACACCGCCCGGCAGGAGCCGCCCCGGAGCGAGCGCAGGTGCGTGGCAGCGGCAGCGATGTCAGCCCGAATCCCCTCCGATGTCGTTTGCCCCACATGTTCCATGAAGGGGAAGTCGTCGTCGCGCTTGCCGCCCCCGGCCGTCCGGCCGAAGTAGTCGATCGCGACTGCGGTGTAGCCCCGCTCGGCGAAGCGAAGAGCGAGCTCCTCGTAGAAGCGATAGAGGCCGCGGACGTCCGGAAGGATGACGACGCCCAGACCGCCCGACTCGTCCGGCGACGCGGCGAATGCCGCGTACGGCGTGCCGCAGGACGCCTCGAGCACGAGATCGTCGTGCGAGACCGACGCGCCCGAGGCGACGGTGATCGGCGGCGTCGAGTCGAGCTCGAAGCACACTGCTAGCCTAGATACCGGAGGGTTCCGCGCGGCCGACCCGGCACTCGACCTGGTTTCAGTCTGGCATCTCCTGGACGCGACCCAGCGCAACGTCGTGCGCGCAAGATTGAACCCCGGTGAGGTGCAGTGGCGGCGCGGCATGGCATGGGCATTTGAACAGGCCGTGGGCCTCGTTTGGTACTACGAGGTCAGTAATCCGCTGGTGAGTCTGTGGGGCGCCGCACGCTGGATCGCCTACTTCATGAGAGCGGGGAGGTGTAAGCACAGCCGGAGGCACGAAGGCGACTTCGGGAATGCGAAGCACCGTCGATTCGCACCCGCACGACGACACGGTGTGAGGCTCACCCGTCCGACGAACTCGTTGTCCCTCCAGGTGATCAGGTAGTCCACCTCACCCGACTGCTCCATCGCGAACCGTTCCAGATGATGACGGCCATCCAGCAGCCGGGTCACTGCCTCTGGCGGGTTAGAAAACCCCTATCGCCGCAGGCCCCTGACGAATAGGCTCGCGCTCATGACCGACGGCGACTGGAGGGATGGCGGGTTCAGGCAGCGTCGGCCCTCCGCGGAGACTCTCGCCTGGGTTGCGGCGTCGATGGGTCGGGGCAGTCGCATCGTTGGCTATCGCCGATTGACCGGTGGCGTCTGCTCCGCCGTGAATCGGCTGACTGTCGAGCGACGTGGAATGCGAACGTTCGTCGTACTGCGGCAGTACCCGGGCGGGCTTGGCCTGCAGGGGAGCTTGGAGAAGGAGATCGCCAACCTTGGTGTGGTGGCGGGAAGCGGGCTCCCGGTTCCGAGCATCCTGGCTACTGATGTTGCTGGTGCTTCGACGGGGGGCGCGCCATCGTTGCTGATGACACGGTTGCAGGGGCATGTTCACCTCAATCCGGCGGAACCTCGGTCGTGGATGACGAGGATCGCGGAGATTGCTGTATTGCTGCATTCCCTCGATCTCCCCGCGAAGATGTTCAGACCTTGGACGGATTCTTGGATCGCTCCTCTAGACGGGTTTCAGGTGCCGGTCGACGCACAGAAGCCGGCTGTGTGGAAGGCGGCGTTTGGTGTCATGGCGGCGCCGCCGCCAAAGGACACTGCCGTCTTTCTGCACTGCGATCTCCTGCCTGTCAACATGCTGTGGTCGCGCGGGAGGATTACTGGACTGACCGACTGGAACTCCATCCATCGGGGGGCGCGCGCGATTGACGTCGGGCACTGTCGGCGATACTTGGCGGCGCTCTACTCGCCCGAGTGGTCGGAGCAGCTTCGGTCGCTCTATGAGTCGATCGCCGGGGTGACTCTCGATCCGTGGTGGGACCT
>JBBSGR010000021.1:0-34798 GCA_038253945.1 Gaiellales bacterium | reverse complement strand
TAGCCGAGGAAGCGGCGTAGATCGAGGCGCACGCTCGCCTGCCGCAACAGCTCCCGCGTCGAGCCGATCCCCTCCAGCGCGCCCGCGACCATCAGCTTCACCAGCACGATCGGGTCGATCGACGGCCGCCCGACATCCTCGACGTAGTACGGCGCCGCGAGCTCGCGAACAAATGACCAGTCGACGAGGCGGTCGAGCTTGCGATAGCGGTCGTCCTCGGCGACCAGCTCGTCCAGACACACCATCTCCACCTGCAAGGTCGCCGCCTGCCCCTTCAGCTGCCCCATCGCCACCTCGCACCTCCTGCTCGACCCGACGGACAAGTCGAGCATAGGACCCCGGTCGGACCTCACCCGGCCGGGTTTTTGGACAGGCCCTTAAGCCTCGCCGCCAAGCCGGCCCGAGCACGCCGTTGATCGACGTCGCGTTCACCCCCGCCGAGGCCCGGCCGGCCGAGGTCAGCGTCGTGATCGACGTCCTGCGCGCGACCTCGACCATCGCCCAGGCGCTGGCCGCCGGCTACAAGCGGGTGCTGTGCGCCGACGGGCTCGATCGAGCCCGCGGATTGGAGGCGCCTGGGCGCATCCTCGCGGGCGAGCGCCGCTGCCGAAAGCCGCCGGGCTTCCAACTCGGCAACTCGCCCTCAGGCGCGACGCCGCCGCTGGGCGACGAGCTGATTCTGGCCACCACGAACGGCGCGCCGGCGATCGTGAAGGCGGCGACGCTCTCGCCGCGGGTGCTCGTCGGCTGTCTGCTCAACCTGGACGCGCTTCTGGGGGCGCTGTCCACCGGCGACGTTCAGCTCGTGTGCTCCGGAACCGATGGGCGCCCCGCCCTCGACGATGTCTACGTCGCGGGGCGAATCGCGGCACGGCTCGAGGGCCGGCGCTCGGACTCCGCTTTGATCGCCCAAGGGGTGGCCGCCTCCCATCCCTGCGCCCTCGACGCGCTGACAGCGAGCGCAAGTGCTCGAGCCCTTGCAGTGGCCGGACTGGTGGAGGACGTGGGCGACTGCGCTCGCGAGTCCACCTTGGACATCGTCCCCGGGGTGGTGGGGGTGGGGGCTGGGGTGGCCATGCTAGCTCCGATTCATAGGCCGAAACCTAAGACAGAGCGGAAATCTTTCGTGGATAACTTTAGCGCCGGCGGCTAGATTGCCTCTACCACCCTCAGCACCGAGAGGAGCCCACGATGACGACGACTACAGGGCCCGGCCCAACGAAGGACCGCTGGACGGCGGGGGTTACCCCGTACGCGGAGATGGGCTTCTGGGACTCCGATTACGAGCCCAAGGAGACCGACATCCTGTGCGCCTTCCGCATCACCCCGCAAGAGGGCGTCGATGCGATCGAGGCCGCGGCGGCCGTGGCGGGAGAGTCCTCGACAGCGACTTGGACGGTTGTCTGGACTGATCGCCTGACTCAGTACGAGCATTACCAGGCGAAGGCCTACCAGGTCGACGAGGTCCCGGGCACGCCGGGGCAGTACATCGCCCTGATCGCGTATGACATCGACCTCTTCGAGGAGGGCTCGATCGCGAACCTGACGTCGTCGATCATCGGCAACGTCTTCGGCTTCAAGGCCCTCAAGGCCTTGCGCCTGGAGGACATGCGGATTCCGTTGCACTACGTCAAGACCTTTCCTGGCCCGCCCCACGGCATCGTCATGGAACGCGAGTACCTCGACAAGTTCGGCCGCCCGCTGATCGGCGCCACGACCAAGCCCAAGCTCGGCTTGTCGGCGAAGAACTACGGGCGCGTCGTCTACGAGGCGCTACGGGGTGGCCTCGACTTCACCAAGGACGACGAGAACATCAACTCCCAGCCCTTCATGCGCTGGCGCGACCGCTTCCTCTATTCGCAGGAGGCCGTCAGCCGCGCCGTCGGCCGCACCGGCGAGATCAAGGGCCACTACATGAACGTCACCGCCGCCACGATGGAGGAGATGTACGAGCGCGCGGAGTTCGCCAAGGAGATCGGCTCGCCGATCATCATGATGGATCTGACGGTCGGCTACACGGCGATGAGCTCGATGTCGAAGTGGTCGCGCGCGAACGGCATGCTGCTGCACCTGCATCGCGCCGGACACGGCACCTACACCCGTCAGAAGAACCACGGCGTGTCCTTCCGAGTCATCTCCAAGTGGTGCCGGCTGCTCGGAGTCGACCACATCCACGCGGGCACCGTGGTCGGCAAGCTCGAGGGCGACCCGGACATGATCCGCGGCTATTACAACGTGTTGCGCCAGCGCTACAACGTGACCGACCCCGAGACCGGAATCTACTTCGACCAGGACTGGGGGTCGATGCCCGCGGTCATGCCGGTCGCGTCGGGCGGCATCCACGCCGGCCAGATGTATCAGCTGCTCCACTACCTCGGCGAGGACGTGATCCTGCAGTTCGGCGGCGGCACGATCGGCCATCCGATGGGGGTTGCCGCCGGCGCCACGGCCAACCGCGTCGCCGTCGAGGCGATGATCCAGGCGCGCAATGAGGGCCAGGACTTCTTCAGCGAGGGCCCGGACATCCTCGCCAAGGCCGCCAAGGGCTGCCCCGAGCTCGACGCGGCGCTCGAGGTCTGGAAGGACATCACCTTCGAGTACACGTCCACCGACACGGCCGACGTGCTCGTCACGCCGACCGCGAGCTACTAGGAGGCCGGCATGCGCATCACCCAGGGAACATTCTCCTTCCTCCCCGACTTCACCGACGAGCAGATCGAGGCGCAGCTGCGCTACGCCCTGCGCAACGGCTGGGCGATCATGGTCGAGCACACGGACGACCCGCATCCGCGCAACTCGCTGTGGGAGATGTGGAGCCAGCCGCTGTTCGAGCTCGACGAGGACGAGGTCGAGGTCGCCATGCGCGAGGTGCGCGCCGCACGCGAGGCCTGCCAGCACGAGTACGTCAAGATCGTCGCCTACGATCGCTCGCTGGGCCGCCAGACCACGGCCCTGTCCTTCATCGTCGGGCGCCCGCCGGTCGAGCCGGGCTTCCGCCTGGAGCGCCAGGAGAAGGCCGACCGGCAGATCCGCTACACGTTGCACTCCTACGCCACCGATGTCCCGTCGGGGCAGCGCTATGGGGCGAGCGGCACGTCAACCGCGAACGGTGGGCGGGCAAACGACGGCGTCGGGCCCGGCGGCTCATGAGCGCTCAGCTCCAGTCGGTCTCCGAGCCGGAGAGCAGCACGGCGGGCGGCGACATCGAGCAGGTGCTCGAGCAGCTCGACGAAGATCTCGTCGCGCTGGAGCCCGTGAAGACGCGCATTCGTGAGATCGCGGCACTACTCGTGATCGACCGCCTGCGGCGCGAGGAGGGCCTGATCTCCTCGCGCCCGTCCCTCCACATGAGCTTCACCGGCAACCCCGGTACGGGTAAGACGACCGTCGCACTGCGCATGGCGGACATCCTGCACCGCCTCGGCTACATCGAGAAGCCGAAAGTTGTCTCGGTGACGCGCGACGACCTCGTGGGCCAGTACGTAGGCCATACCGCGCCCAAGACCAGGGAGGTACTCAAGCGCGCGCACGGCGGAGTGCTGTTCATCGACGAGGCCTACTACCTCTACCGCCCAGAGAACGAGCGTGATTACGGCCAGGAGGCGATCGAGATCCTGCTCCAGGTGATGGAGACCGAACGGGACGATCTCGTCGTCGTCCTCGCCGGTTACCGGGATCGGATGGAGACCTTCTTTCGCTCCAACCCGGGCATGGGCTCACGCGTGGCTCACCACATCCACTTTCCCGACTTCGACGTCGACGAGCTGATGGCGATCGCAGCCCTGATGCTCGAGCAGCAGACCTACGAGCTCACCCCCGAGGCCGAGGCTGCCTTCCGCGAGTACGTCGAGCGCCGTGTGCGGCGCCCGCGCTTCGCGCACGGTCGCAGCATCCGCAACGCGATCGACCGCGCGCGTATGCGACAGGCCAGTCGACTCTACGACCGCCGCGACTCGCTCGGGCGGGCCGACCTGGTGGCCATCGAAGCCGAGGACATCCTTGCCAGCTCCGTCTTCGCCGACGACGACGGCGACCTGAGTGGTGACGGCCAACTCGGCAACGTCAGTTGACCAGGCAGGAGGACACGATCCCTCGTCCGATCATCCTGGGAGTCGTCGGCGACTCCGCAGCAGGAAAGACCACCATCACACGCGGGCTGGTGCGCGGGCTGGGGGAAGAATCCGTAACCCACGTGTGCACCGACGACTACCACAAGTACGACCGTGCCCAGCGCGCCGAACTGGGGATCACGCCGCTGCACCCCGACTGTAACTACGTCGACATCATGGAGCAGCACCTCGTGCTGCTACGCCGCGGGGAGGCGATCCTGAAGCCGGTGTACGGCCACGCCGACGGGAAGTTCGGGCCTCCCAAATACGTCAAGCCGAAGCGCTTCACCGTGGTGGAGGGACTTCTGGGCTATCACACCGAGGAGATGCGCAACGTCTGTGACGTGCGCGTCTTCCTCGCCCCGCCGGAAGAGCTTCGACGCAGGTGGAAGGTCAATCGCGACTGCTCGAGACGTGGCTACACGACCGACCAGGTGCTCACCGAGCTGGACAAGCGCGAGGACGACTCGGTCTCGTTCATCCGCCCGCAGGAGCGCTACGCGGATCTGGTCGTTTCCTTCTGCTCCAGCGACGGCAGGGACAACGACCATCTGGACGCTGAGCTGACCCTGCGCGACGGGCTGCCCCACCCCGATCTCTCGCCGTTCATCGACAGCGACGGGGGGATCACGCTCGAGGAGCAGGACGGCGAGCGGCTGCTGCGCATTCCGGGCCAGCTCGACGGGGACTGCGCGCGGGAGATCGAGCAGGCGATCTGGGAGCAAATGCAGTTCGCCAGCCACCTACGCTCGCAGCGACTGGGCGAGTTCACGCTGGGGAACGACCTCCACCGCTCGGAGTCGCTGGCCCTGGTGCAGCTCGTGATCCTCTATCACCTCGTGACCGCACGGGCGACCGTGGCGTTGGGTGGGGACGGCGGCCGCTCCGACGGGGGCAACTCCGACGCAGGCTCGGTGGTCTCCGAGCCCGCCACGCCTCAGCACTCTCGCGTGGGCTCGGCGTAAACCCTCGCGCTAACGACAGGGCTGCTCGTGCGAGCCCTTGACGGACTCTTGCGCGATCTGCCCGTGTGCGCAACCGGTCGATCTTCCTCTCGAGACCCGAAGACTGACAGCTTTCCATCCGACGCGACTCATAAGCTCGCGGGTCGTGGGAGCCGCCAGAACGCAGCAGGCGCTTTACGCCGAGATCGATCTGGAGCTTTCGTGGTCGGAGGACCAGCTGCCGCAAGGAGAGCGGACGAAGCACGTCCACAGCCTGCACCCCTACCTCGGCAAGTACGTCCCGCAGCTCGTCGAGACGTTCCTCCAGCGCCACTTCGCACCCGGCGACTGCGTGTACGACCCATTCGTCGGGTCGGGAACGACGCTCGTCGAGGCAAACGTTTTTGGGGCGCACTCCGTCGGATGCGACATCTCGGCGTTCAACTGCCTGCTGTCCCGGGCGAAGACGACCCGGTACTCGCTCGCGGCTGTCGAGCTCGGGCTGAACGGCGCTCTCGCGGAGGCGGGGCGGACGTCGGCATTGCCCGAGCTCTCGGCTGTCGGGGACTGGCTCCCGACGTGGTACGCGCCGAACGCCCTCGCGGAGTTGGTCGCCTACCGTGCCGCGATCGAGAGTCTCGGCGAGCCGCTCCGGGACGTCGCCAAGGTCGTCTTGAGCCGTTCAGCTCGTTCCGCACGTCTCGTTACTCACTTCGACCTGGACTTTCCGCGCGCCCCAGTGCGGCAACCGTACTGGTGTTACAAGCACAGACGAACGTGTCGACCGGTGCAGGAAGCGTTCAAGTTCCTGCGTCGATACACAGGCGACACGATCAGGCGGCTTCGCGAGTTCTCGCTCGTTCGCAGTGACGCGGACGCGCTCGTTCTGCACCAGGACGCACGATCCGTTCGGCTTCCGTTCGAGCCGACAGGGATCATCACCTCGCCCCCCTACCCAGGGTTGATCGACTACCACGAACAACACCGCTATGCGTACGAGCTGCTCTCGCTCGAGGACCGTCGCAACGAGGAGATCGGCCCAGCCGCTCGCGGGCAGAGCCGAAGCGCGATTCGAAGCTACGTCGAGTCGATGATCCTCGGGCTCGAGAACGCAAGTCGGCAGCTTCCTCGCGGTGCGCCCGTCGTGATCGTCGTCAACGATTCCAAAGCCTTGTATCCGGAGATCCTTGCTCGCTCAGCGCTCCGGCTCGAAGACGAGCTGACCCGGCACGTCAACCGGCGCACGGGCAGACGAGCCGGTGAGTTCTTCGAGAACGTTCTCATCTGCCGGACTCGCTAGACGCGTTTGATCGGCACCCAGTGCGCGCCGCTCGCACGGGGTCACACATCATGGAGAGCGCAGAGCCCGTTGCGGCTGACTGGCGCCGGATCAGAACGTGGCGTCGCGGAGGCCCGTCGCGATGATCAGGAGGATCACCGCTGCGGCGATCAGGCGATAGGCCACGAACGCCGAGTAGTTGTTGCGCCGGACGTAGCCGAGGAGCAGGTCGATCGCGACGAGGCCCGCGCCCGCTGCGGCGAGCGTGCCGACCAGGAAGGGCCCGGTCGAGCCCGCGGGCAGGCTCTGCAGCAGCACGTGCTTCACGCCCTTGTAGACGACTGCTCCCGCCACCACGGGAATCAGGAGCAGAAACGAGAAGCGCGCGGCCGAGTCGCGGTCGAGCCCGACATAGCGCCCGGTCGTGATCGAGATTCCCGACCGCGACACGCCGGGCATCAGCGCGATGATCTGGGAGACCCCGATCGCGAAGGCCGTCGAGAAGCGAAGATCCTCGATCTTGAAGCGCTCGGGTTTGCGGTCGGCAAGCCACAGGATGACTCCGAAGACGGCCAGCAGGATCGCGATTTGCCAGGGTTGGCCGAGATGCTTCTCGATTACGTTCTCGCCGACAGCGCCGGCCAGGCCGGCGGGAATAGTCGCGGCGAAGACATACCACGCGAGCCGCTCGTCCTGGGTGGAGATGCTTCTACTTCCGACCGACCGGAACCACGCTCCGACGTAGCGCACGACGTCGTGCCAGAAGTAGAGGACGACCGCGACGAGCGTGCCGAGATGCAGGGCGACGTCGAACGTCTTGTTGTAGTCCTCGTGCGTCTTCAGGTAGTGCCAGTCCGCGATCCACGGCACGAGGATGAGGTGCCCCGACGAGGAGATGGGGAGTAGCTCGGTGAGCCCCTGCACGATTCCGAGGACGAGCGCCTGCCAGTCCGAGACTCGTCCGCTCTTCTCGCCTACGCGCAGCGCGGAGAGCATCACTGCCAGGAGCAGGGCCACCGCAGCGAGCCCATAGAACAGCCTCTTCGGAGCAAGGGGGACGCTCTCGGCCCGGGCGGGTTCGGCTCGAGCAACTCGCGCGCGTCCGGTTGTCTGCTCGCTGGTCACGGCGCCGGACCTTAGCGACCCTGCCGGAGGGGCCGCGCGGTCAACCTGCGGCACGGCACACTAGTGGTCAGTGTTGATCGCTCAGCTATCGGACGTCCACGTCGGAGGGCCCCGCTACCGCGAGGAGCTCCTGCGGGGCGCGGTCACGGAGGTGAACGAGGCTGAGCCCGATCTCGTGGTGGTGGCCGGAGACCTGACCGACGAGGGGTACCCCGACCAGTATCCGGCCGCCCGGGAGGAGCTCGGGAAGCTCACCTGCGCGAACGTCGTCATCGTGCCGGGAAACCACGACGCAAGGAACGTGGGCTACCTGCATTTCGAGGACACCTTCGGGGCCAGGGACACGCGGCGGCGCATCTCCGCCGGCGGCCTCGAGACGGCTCTCGTGGCCGTGGACTCCTCGAAGCCCGATCTCGACGAGGGAGAGATCGGGCGCGAGCACTACGGCTGGATCGAGGAGGGGTTCTCCGGTGCGGCCGACCTACGGCTCTTCGTCTGTCATCACCATTTGATGCCGATCCCCGGCACCGGACGCGAGCGGAACCAGGTGCTCGATGCCGGCGACGTCCTCTCGCTGCTGCGGCGGCTCGAGGTCGATCTCGTGCTGTCGGGGCACCGCCATGTGCCGTACGTCTGGCCGGTCGCGGGCATGTTCCTCGTCCATTCGGGGACGGTCTCCACGCTTCGAACGCGAGGATTTCCACACCCCGCGTACAACTTCGTTCGGATCGAGGGCGGGCGGATCTCCGTGGAGCTCCGGATTCCCGGCGGTGAGGGCATCAGCCTCGGCGACTATCCGCGGGACTGGCCGGCCGAGCTCTCGGCGCGACAGGCCGATCTCTTCGTGCGCGCTCCGCGTGGAGGGTCGCTCGCGAACGACGAGCCGGGATAGCTCTCGGCTCCGGCAGGCCGCTATCGGTCGTCGGCCCGCTCCGCGAGCTCCGGCGTAAGGGGCTTGCGGGCTCCGGGTCGAGAGGTCGATGCCGATCTCCTTCATCACCTCGACCACCTCCGGATGGACCCGCTCGCTCGGAGTGGTTCCGGCGGAGGCCGCGTGGTGACTGCCGCCCGCCGCCGCCTCGAACAGCGCCTGGCTCATCTGCGAGCGGCCGGCGTTGTCCAGGCAGACGAAGATCACATCCGTCACGGGATACGCGTGATCGGCGTGCTCACGAAGCAGGAGAGCCGGGATGGGACGCGTCGGTGAACTCCCGGAACTCCCCGGTGACGAGATAGGCGGTCTGCTCGCCGATGTCGACGGCATGGTCGCCGATTCGCTCGAGACAGCGCGAGACGATGATCATCCGGAGGCCCCACTCCCTCAGCGCGGGGTTACTTCCGAGCGCGAGGATGTGCTGGACGACGCGCCGGTTCGCGAGATCGATCGACTCGTCGAGATCGACGAGCGTCTCGGCGACGGCGAGGTCGCGCTTTGCAAACGAGTCGAGCGCGACGCGGATCATCTCCTCGCCGCGCGAGGCCATCTCCTCGAACGCCTCGACCAGCTTCGGGTCGGGGGAGATGTCGTAGACGAGCTTCGTCAGCTTCGCGATCGTGACGCAGTAGTCGGCCGTGCGCTCGAGATGGAGATTCGTGTGGAGCATCGCCAGGACGAGCCGCAGATCGACCGCGACCGGCGTCTGGCGCGCGAGGAGCGACTGGATCCCTTCCTGGATCGCGAAGTACTGCCGGTCGACCTCGTCGTCGAAGGCGATCACCTCGTCTGCCAGCTCGGGGTCGCGCTGCTCGAGCGCGTTGATCGCCCCCCGCAGCGCACGGAGCACGAGCTGCCCTTCCTCGAGCAGCGTCGACTGGAGCGTGTCCAGCTCCTCCTGAAAAGAGATTCTCATGGCCGGCACAGGTGCCCCACTATCCGAACCGCCCGGTGACGTAGTCCTCGGTGCGCTTGTCCGACGGCTGCGTGAAGATCTTCGGCGTCTCGTCGTACTCGATGAGCACCCCTGTGCGCTGGCCGTCGGGGTCGACTTCGAGGCTGAAGAAGGCCGTCATGTCGGCGACGCGCGCCGCCTGCTGCATGTTGTGCGTGACGATCACGATCGTGTACTGGTTCTTCAGCTCGTGCATCAGATCCTCGATCCGCGTCGTCGCGATCGGGTCGAGGGCCGAGGCAGGCTCGTCCATCAGGATCACCTCGGGCTCCACGGCGATCGCCCGGGCAATGCAGAGCCGCTGCTGCTGACCGCCGGAGAGGCCGAGTGCGTTCCCGCGCAGGCGATCCTTCACCTCGTCCCAGAGCGCCGCGGACTGGAGCGCGCGCTCGACCCGCCCGTCCAGGTCGTCCTTCAAGCCGTGCACCTTGAGGCCCCACGCGACATTGTCGTAGATCGACTTCGGGAACGGGTTCGGCCGCTGGAAGACCATGCCGATCCAGCGCCGGACCTGGACGGGGTCGATGCCGTCGCCGTACAGATTCTGCCCGTGGTGGAGGATCTCGCCCTCGACACGCGCGCCGGGCACGAGGTCGTTCATGCGGTTGAGGCAGCGGATGAAGGTGCTCTTGCCGCAGCCCGACGGCCCGATGATGGCAGTCACCATGTTCCGGTAGATGTCGAACGTGACGCCGCGAACGGCCGGCGAGGTGCCGTACAGCGCGGCGAGATCGCGAACCTGGAAGACCACCTCGCGGTTAGGGTGTGCAGCGCGCGGCTCCCGGGCCTGAGCGACCTCGATGGGAGTCACGCCGGTCATCCTAGCCTTCTGCCTCATCCGACACGCCCCAGCTTGCGGCGGCTGCGGCCGAGCGCGGCTCGGGCCGCCAGACTCGTGACCAGAATGAACGAGATCAGGACGAAGGACGCGGCCCACGCCTTCGCGTGATCGGCCGGTTCGGGTGACTCCGACAGCTCGAAGATGGCGAGCGGCACGGAGAACAGGGGGTGACGAGGATTCGCCGAGATGTCGTTCGATGCCAGCAGCGAGCTGGTGAAAAGGAGGGGAGCCGTCTCGCCCGCGGCACGAGCCACCGCCAGGGTCGTTCCGGTGAGGATTCCGCCGAGACTGGTCGGCAGGATGATTCCGATGATTGTGCGCCACCGCGCGGCTCCGAGCGCGAGTCCGGCTTCTCGAAGCGAAGCCGGAGCGAGCAGAAGAACCTCCTGCGTCGAGCGGGCTACGAGAGGCAGCATCACGATCGCAAGTGCGGTGGAGGCTGCGAGACCGCTCTGGCCATGGGCGGCCACCACGAGCGTGAAGAGGAAGATTCCGAGGACGATCGACGGAAGTCCGTTCAGCACGTCGAGCGCGAGGCGGATCGGCCCCGCGACGCGCCGAGAGGCGAACTCGGTCACGAAGATCGCCACTCCGACGCCGACCGGGAGCGCCATGGCCGTGGCCACCGCGACGAGCATCAGGCTTCCGACGAAGGCGTTCGCCAGGCCGCCCCCGGCGACGCCGAACGGCTGCGGTGATCTCGTGAAGAAGTCGAGGCTGAGGGCGCCGATCCCGTGTTGGAGGACGGAGATGACCACGATCGCGAGGATTGCCACGGCAAGCAGAGCGGACGTCATCGCCGCGATCTCCATCAGACGGTTCACGAGCTTGCGCCGGCGCAGCCGGCGGTCTCCGCCAACCGCGTAGAGCCGAGATGTCGCCGTCGGCATCAGCTTGCTCCGATCCTCTGGAACTCGAAGCGGCGGACAATCGCCTGGGCCAAGATGTTCACGAGGATCGACATCACGAGCAGGATGGCCGCGAGGTAGACGAGCGACGAGACCTGGAGCGCGGAGGAGGCGCCCTGGTACTGACTTGCGATCCGGCTTGCGAGCGTGTCCCCGGACTGGAAGAGGGAGACCCGGATGCCGGTGAGGGTCCCGATCACCTGCGTGACCGCGATCGCCTCGCCGAGTGCGCGCCCCAGCCCGAGGATCACCGCGGCCGCGAGGCCTGACCTCGCGGCCGGCAGCACGACGCCGCGAACCATCTCCCAGCGCGTCAAGCCCAGGGCAAGCGCGCCCTCCTTCAGGTCACGAGGCACCGCCAGGAAGAGCTCGCGGCTGACGCTGGCGACGATGGGGACGACCATGATCGTAAGGACGATCGACGCCGTGAGATAGCCGCTGCCCGTCTGTTGCGGGTCGCCGCCGAAGATGGGAAGAAAGCCCAGCGTCCGATGCAGGAACGGCTCGAGCGTGCCGGCGAGGAAGGGGCCGAGCACGAGAATCCCCCAGAGCCCGAGGATCACGCTCGGAACGGCGGCGAGCATCTCGACAAGCGGCCCGACAATCTCCCGAACCCCGCGTGGGGCGAGCTCGCTGAGAAAGAGCCCGATCCCGATCGAGAGCGGCGCGGCTATGAGCAGTGCGATGAAGGAGGTGAGCGCCGTGCCGTAGATGAAGTCCAGCGCCCCGAATTGGTTGGCGACCGGATCCCACGCCCGGCTCGCCACGAACCCGAGCCCGAATCTCGAGAAAGACAGCCTGGAGCCGTCGAAGACCTTGTAGGCGATCATTCCCAGAACGACGACCGATCCGAGCGCCGCGACCGCCGTGAGTCCGTGCAGAAAGACGTCGCCGAGGCGGTCCGCGCGCCGCCGCCCGAGGCGAAGGGATGACGTGGAGCTGCTCATGGCGCAGCCACCCTAGTCGGGCCCTGGCCAGGCAAATCGTCTCGGGCCGGGCACTTCACCACCTCGATACCGAACCGACACGTTCCGGTGGCCCACGCCGGGCGCGCGGCCGGCCATCCTCCCGGCAGAGGAAGCAAACGAGGAGGAGAACCAGCTTGTCCAGACTGATCCAGACCCTTTGCGCGGCTCTAGGAGTGGTGCTCGCCGTTGGCGCGGGCGTCGCCGCGGGGGACAGCTCGCGGAGGCAGGCCGACTCGCTCAGCGGCGCCGGCTCGTCGTTCGTCCTTCCGCTCGTCTCGAAGTGGATTCCGGCGTATGACGACGCCGCCGGCGTCAAGGTCGCGTACAACCCCATCGGCAGCGGCGGGGGCATCGCGGCGATCAGTACGCGCCAGGTCGACTTCGGCGCGAGCGACGCTCCGCTCACGCCGGATCAGTTCGCTAGCTGCAAGGGGTGCGTGCAAATCCCCTGGGCGCTTTCGTCCACGTCCGTGCCGTACAACCTTCCCGGGGCACCGCCTCACCTGAAGATGACGGGCAAGGTGCTCGCGGACATCTATCTCGGCAAGATCGATCGCTGGAACGACACGCCAATCGCCAAGCTCAACAAGGGCGTCAAGCTCCCGTCGACGAAGATCACACCGATCTTCCGCAGCGACGCGAGCGGGACGACGTTCAACTTCACCGACTATCTCTCGAAGGTGAGCCCGGAGTGGAAGCGAAAGGTCGGCAACTCGACGCAGGTCAATTTCCCGGCCGGGGTCGGCGCACCGCGCAGCTCGGGCGTCGACGCTGCGCTTCGCCGGACCGAGGGCGGCATTACGTACGTCGACGTCGCCTACTCGCTGAAGGCGAAGTTCAACTTCTTCCGGATTCAGAACAACGCCGGCGCCTTCCAGCTGCCCGGGATCCGGGCGATCCAGGCGGCTGCCAAGACGGTGAAGAGGATTCCCGCGAGCAACGAGCTCTCGATCGTCGACCCGCCGAAATCACAGAAGGCGGCGTATCCGATCTGCACGTTCACGTACGTGATCCTTCCGCTCAAGACGGACAAGGCACCCGAGCTGAAGCGCTGGGTCAGCTGGGCCCTCACGAAGGGGCAGAGCTTCGGCCCGCCGCTGCTGTTCGTCCCCGTACCCAAGGCGGTTCAGGCAAAGGGCCAGAAGACCCTGAAGCGCATTCACACGTAGAAGCGCAGGTCAGTATCCAGGCCGCTCGACCGGTCTGTTCAGACGGAGACGCGGGCGGAGCCCGCATCTCCTGAAGTCGGCACCGCAAGCGGCGCCTAGTGAACCGGGAACAGGCAGCTGACCTCGAGGCCGTGCCCGCGACTGCCCGACGCCCGCACGCTGCCGCCGGCCGACGTCACGATGTGCTTGACGATTGCGAGCCCCAGGCCGGTCCCGCGTGAGGCGCGTACGCGGTCGGCCCGGTAGAAACGCTCGAAGAGCCGCGGCAGGTCGTCTTCCCGCACGCCTGAGCCGTCGTCCGCGGCGCGAAGAACGGCCTCGCCGCGGCCGCGCTCGCTCGAGAGCACGAACCTTGCTCCGGGACCGGCGTAGCGGATCGCGTTCTCCGTCAGGTTCTCCACGACGACGCGCAGCATGCGAGGGCGAAGCGGAATCTCGGTGCCGGCGTCACCTTGGACGACGATGGTCACACCGGCCCGGGCGGCCCGCTCGGCGTAGGCCTCGGCCACCTGCTCGAGGATCGGCGCCGCAGGAGTCGAGGTCAACGAGACGACTTGCCGTCCGGTCTCGAGCTCGCTGAGGAAGAGCACGTCGTCGATCAGCTCGCCGATCTGCTCGACCTCGAGTCGTGCCTGATCGATCAGGCCCGTGACGTCCTCGTCCGGTAGACCGGCCGTCTCGAGCAGGGCGAGCAGCCGGGCGAGCGGCGTTCGCAGCTCGTGCGAGACTGCCGCCGTGAACCCGGCCCGCAACTCCTCGTAGGCCGCCGAGCCGCCCGGTTCGTTCAGATAGACGAGGGTCTCCCGACGGCCGCCGACGTCCACTTCGACGCGAAACGGCTCCGAGGCCACGCGGGCAACCGCACTCTCGGGCAGTGGGCGCCCGAGCTCGAGACCTGCGATCGCCTCGCGGGCTCGCCGACTCGCGGAAAGGACGCAATCCCGCTCATCCAGCAGCACGACGAGCTCGCGGCTCTCCTCGATCAGCGCTCGACCTCGGATCGCATCCGGGTCGAGGGCTGCAGGTTGACCGGGCCTACGTCGGAGCCGCCTCATCGCCTGCGAGTATGCGGCAGCAGGGTCTCGGCCCGGGCCGTTCACCACTCCGTTACCAGTCTCTAACCCGAAGAGACCAGTCGACTGCCCAGGGCAAGTCATGATTGGCGCCGAAGGACATGGCGAAGGTGCTGATCATCGAAGACGACCTCGTCATCTCGCAGGCCATGGCACGCCACCTTGCGAGCGGCGGGTTCGATCCCGTCGAGGTCGGCAACGGCCAGGCTGGCCTCGCGCGGCTGCGCTACGAGCGTCCGGACGTCTGTGTGCTCGACCTGATGCTGCCGGGCACCGACGGGTGGAAGCTGATCGAGACGGCGCGCGAGGAGGGAATCGGCACGCCGATCGTCGTCGTCAGCGCCCGCGGAACCGAGCATGACCGCGTGCACGCCCTCGAGCTCGGAGCCGACGACTATCTCGTCAAGCCGTTTTCGATGAAGGAGCTCGTGGCCCGCGTCGGCGCCGCGGCCCGGCGCGGCGTACGCGGCGAGGCCCCCCGCCGCGGTGAGTCGCTCGAGATCGAGGAGCTCAAGCTCGACCCGGCGAACGTGCAGGCCTACGTCGATGGGTCGAGCGCAGACCTGACTCCGACCGAGTTCCGGCTCGTCTACGCGCTCGCGCTGGAGCAGGGTCGGGTGCTTACCCGCGACGAGCTGCTGCAGAAGGTCTGGGGCCGCCGCGCAGGGCACCGCGACCGCACCGTAGACGTCTTCGTTCGTAAGCTCCGTGAGAAGATCGACCGTCGCGCGTCACGTCACACCTTCATCCACACGCGCTTCGGAGTGGGGTACAAGGTCGAGGCCATTCCAAAAGGGGACGCAGTGAGTTAACGTTCGCTCCTTCAGTGAGCCGGAAGAGCCGATGCGCCTAGCCCTCGTCCCGAGGACGAACGAGTTCTACGACCTGTTCAGACAGGCCGGAGAGAACGCGCTCGAGACCGCCCGCCGGGTCGAGCAGCGGTTCCGCGAGCATCCCTCGAGCGACGTGACCCAGGAGCAGGTGAAGGCGCTCGAGCACGAGGGCGACAGGCTGACGCACGAGCTGGTGCAGCTCCTGAACACCCAGTACATCACGCCCTTCGACCGCGAGGACATCCTGCAGCTCGCGACCGCGATCGACGACGTGGTCGACTACATGGAGGAGGCGTGCGACCTGCTCGAGCTGTACGGGGTCGAGTCGCCCGCGCGCCAGGCGCTCGAGCAGTGCCGGATCCTCGTGTCGGCCGTCGAGCACCTTTCCCGTGCTCTGGCACAGCTGAAGGGCCGGAAGGGAATCCCGTCCGAGCTCGCACAGCTGAAAGCACTCGAGGACGAAGGCGACCATGTGGTTCGCGACGCGATCGCCGACCTGTTCCGGGATCCGCGGATCGACCCCTTGATCGTGATCCGCTGGAAGGATATTTTCGAGGCGCTCGAGGATTCGCTCGACGCCTGCGAGGGCGTCTCGAAGGTGCTCGGAAACATCGTCGTCAAGAACGCCTAGATCACTGCTATGACCCTTACGCTCGTCGCCGTCGTCGCCGTCGCGCTCTTCTTCGACTTCACGAACGGGTTCCACGACACCGCGAACTCGATCGCGACGAGCGTCTCCACCCGCGCGCTGTCGCCGCGGGCCGCCGTGCTGAGCGCGGCCGTCCTGAACTTCATCGGGGCGTTCGTCTCGCTGAAGGTGGCTGCCACGGTGGCGAAGGGCATCGTCGATCCAAGTGTCGTCACGCTGAAAGTGGTGCTCGCGGGCCTCGTCGGCGCGATCACCTGGAATCTGATCACGTGGTACCTGGGGCTGCCCTCCAGCTCGAGCCACGCACTGATCGGAGGCATGATCGGGTCGGCGGTGGCTGCGAACGGCTTCGGCGTGCTGCAGCAGCACGGGCTCGTCCACAAGGTGCTGATCCCTTCGCTGGCGGCGCCGCTGCTCGGACTCGTCGGCGCTGCAGCGATCATGCTCGGACTCCTCTGGATCATCCGGAAGCGCGCCCCAGGCCTCGTGAACTGGTTCTTCCGGCGGCTCCAGCTCGTCTCGGGCGGCTTCGTCGCCTTCACGCACGGGACGAACGACGCGCAGAAGACGATGGGGATCATCACGCTCGCGCTCGTCGCGAGCGGACACGAGTCCGCCGACCACTTCCACGTCCCCATCTGGGTGATCGTCTGCGCTGCGACCGCGATGGCCGCGGGAACCTACGCCGGCGGCTGGCGGATCATCAGGACGCTCGGGCAGCGCGTAGCGAAGCTCGACCCGCCGCAGGGGTTCGCCGCCCAGACGTCGACCGCGGCCGTCCTCTGGCTCACCGCTCACTACGGTTACCCAGTCTCCACCACCCACGCGGTGTCGGGCTCGGTGCTCGGCGCCGGCGCGACCCGCCGCTTGTCCGCCGTGCGCTGGGGCGTGGCGGGGAACATCCTGGCCGCCTGGCTGATGACGATCCCGTGCGCCGGCCTCGTCGGTGCCGCGATGGAGGTCGTGACACGTCTTCCCGGAGGGGCCGAGATCGTGGTGGTCCTCGTGGCGGGAATCGCGGCGTTGAGCTTCCTCGGGCGTCGACTCGAGAGCCGGGCCCAACTACGACTTGCCGAGGCGGCAAGCTAGCGCTATGCCGGCAGCTCGGCGAGCATCTCGTCCGCGTGCGTGCCGGAATCGACGCGCTTCATCACCTTCGCCACGGTGCCCTCGCGGTCGATCACGAACGTCGACCGCGCGTACGCAGTCTTGCCTTCCTGGGTGACACCGTAGGACTCGCCGATCGTCCGCTCGGGGTCGGCGAGAATGGTGAACGGCAATCCGTACTTCTCCCTGAAGCGAGCCTGGGCCTTCTGCCCGTCCGAGCTGACGCCCAGGACGATCGCCTCGCGTTTGCGGAACTCGCCCCAGACGTCTCGGATCCCACACGCCTGCCGGGTGCAGCCGGGTGTGTCGGAGCGGGGATAGAAGTAGAGGACGACCGGCTTCCCCCGGAGCGATGACAGACTGACCTGCTCGCCGGTGTCGCTCGTGAGCCTGAAGTCAGGCGCCTGCTCACCCTCTCGCACCATGCGAGGATCCTAGCCGTGGTGGAGGCTCATAGACTCGTGGCGCTCGTCGTCCTCGCGGTGGCGGGCCTCACCGTCGCTTGGGGTGCCGTCACCTACCGGCGCGGGCGGCAGGTGGGCGGGCTCCTCAGCCATCTCCTCGTGCTGAGCCAGACGGTGCTGATCGCCCAGGTCGGCCTCGGGCTGCTGCTCCTCTCGGGCAGCCACCGGGCGGCCAACCACCTGCACTATCTCTATGGCTTCCTCGCCCTCGGCGCGGTGCTCGCTCCCTGGCTGTATGCGCCGGCCGAGCCGCGACGCCGGCTCGCGTGGTTCGTGGGGGCTACGCTTGTCGCTGGAGCGCTCGCCGTGCGGGCGTACCTGACAGCATCGTGAGACGGCTCATCGGCGACATGAATCCGACCTTGCGCGGATTCCTCCTCATCGGGCTCATCGCCGCGGTCATCTTCGCCCTGTCGCTCGAGACGACGCTCGTCTCCCTGCTGCTCCTGACCCGAATCGCGTTCTTTCTCGCCGTTGCGTTCTTCGTCTATCTGCTGTGGCGAGAGCGGCGGAGCGACATCTCGCTCTGGTCGAGCCGGGCTCAGGCGGTCTTCTACGGTGCCGCTTTGCTGATCGTCGTCGACCTCGCCGCCTACTTCTGGCGTGGCGCCTCCGGCCTCGACGCGCTCGCGTTCCTGCTCGTGATCGCCATCTGCGGCTTCGCGATGTTCCGGGTCTGGAGGGATGAGCACCGCTACGGCGCCTAGGAGCCGTGTGTCTGTAGGTCCACGTGCTCGACCGGTCGATTCAGACGAAACGCGGGCAGAGCCCGCATTCCTGAGGTCGGCACCACAAGCGGCGCCTTTGCCGAGCTAGCATCTGGGCGATGAGCGGCCAGTACGTCGCCTACACCTTCTACCGCCTCGATCCAGCCTGGCGGAGGCTTCCGGTCGACGAGCGCGAGGCCGGTAAGGAGGCCTTTGCCGACGTCGTCGACGAGTGGGTCCCGCGGCTCGAGCATCTTCGTGCCTACACGGTCACGGGCGTGCGCCCGGACTGCGACTTCTTTCTCTGGAAGATCACCGAGCGCTACGCCGACCTCGGCGAGCTCGGATCCGAGCTGAACGGCACGCCGCTCGCCGCGTACGTCGAGACGCCGTACTCCTATCTCGCAACGACGAAGGCCTCGCAGTACACGCAGGCGCGCCGAGGTCGCAAGGTGGTGCCGCGCGGCTCGCCGTACCTCGTCGTCTACCCGTTCACGAAGACTCGGCCCTGGTACGCGCTGCCGCTCGAGGACCGGCAGCGTGCGATGGACGAGCACATCCGGACGGGAGCCGAGTTCCCGTCGATCCACAACCACACGACCTACTCGTTCGGGATCGACGACCAGGAGTTCATGACGGCATTCGAGTGCGACGAGCCGGCCGACTTCATGCACCTGATGCTGACGTTGCGCGAGAGCGAGGCGAGCCGCTACACGGAACGCGACACGCCGATCTTCGTCGGCGCGAGCGTCGACATCAGAACGGCGCTCGGGGCTCTGGACGGCGCGGTGGCGCGAATCGGGGCCGAAGCCTCCTAGCGGCTGCATTCTCCGTACCGACACCACGGTTTCACCAGGGGGGAACCCGGGCATCGCTGGGCTGACCGGATAGTCCGTCTGTCCGGGTAACGAGGCACGAGGAGGGCTCGAATGAAGCGGCACCTGCTCTTTCTGGCAGCGCTGTCCGCGGCGGCCGCAACGCTCTGCGGGACCGGCAACGCCGCGACGACGGGACTCCAGGGGATCCAGCATTCGTGGTCATCTACGAGGAGAACCACAGCTTCGACAACGTCTACGGCCGCTGGGAGGGAGTGAACGGGCTCGCGAGCGCCGATCCCGCACACTCGGTACAGGTCTCTCAGGCAAGCGTCCCCTACCGCTGCCTGCTGCAGAAAGACGTGAATCTCACGTCGCCGCCGCTCGCGGCTACGTGCACCGACTCGGTGGCGGCGACGTCGTTCTCCAGCGCCTTCGCCAACGCACCGTTCTCGATCGACTCGTACATACCGCCGTCCGCGACGACGTGCCCGGCGCCCGGCGTCTTCGCCCCGAACGGCATGCAGGCCGGCACGGGCCTGCCGGGAGGGTGCACCCGCGACATCGTCCACCGCTTCTACCAGGAGCAGTACCAGCTCGACGGCGGGCGGCAGGATCGCTACGCGACCGCGAGCGATGCGGCCGGCCTCGTGCTGGGGACGTACGACACGCGAGCGCTGCCGATCTACCAGTACCTGCACTCCGCTGGGCATCCGGCCTACGCGATCGCCGACAACTTCTTCCAGGCCGCCTTCGGAGGCTCGTTCCTCAATCACCAGTGGCTGGTCGCGGCGGCGACGCCGGTCTGGCCTGGCGCCGTGGCGGATGGCGGCTCGGACGACCTCCACTCGGTGCTCGACGCGAACGGGATGCCGACGAGCTATCCGCTGTACGTCTCACCGGCGGGGACGGCTGTCAAGGACCTCGCGCTCACCGCTTCCTGCGCGTCCACCTCCAACCGCGGCCGCAGCCGCAGCGTTCCGCTCACCGGCTTCGCCTGCGGCGACTGCGCCGTGAACACGATCCAGCCCGCGTACCAGCCCTATGCGCCCGGAACTGCGAGCTCGCGCCGCTTGCCGCCGCAGACCGCCCCGACCATCGGCGACCGTCTCAGCGCCGGCGGCGTGGACTGGGCCTGGTACTCAGGCGGCTGGTCGAACGCGAACGGTGACGTCGGCGGCCCGGGGTGGAGCAACGGAGCGGGCCCGCTGGCCGCGAACGGAAGCAGCACAGCTCCCTGCCCTGACGCGGCCGCGCTCGCGAAGGCCGTCTGGCCGAATTGCCCTGACAAGCTGTTTCAGTTCCACCATCAGGCCTTCAACTACTTCGCGGCCTACGCGCCGGGGACGCAGGCTCGGGCCGAGCATCTGCGCGACGACCAGGAATTCCTCGGCCTCACGCGAGCCTCGACGGGCGCGTGCAACCTCAAGCCCGTCAGCTTCGTGAAGCCGATCGGCGCCGAGAACGAGCACCCCGGCTACGCGAGCGAGACGGCAGGCAGCAGCCACCTGGTGCAGCTCCTGCAGGCGATCGAGGCCAGCGCCTGCAAGGCCGACACGATGGTGGTGGTCACGTACGACGAGTTCGGCGGCCAGTGGGATCACGTCCCGCCGCCCGGTCAGGGCGGAACGCCGGGGCCGCACGACGAGTGGGGTCCAGGGACGCGAATTCCCGCCCTCGTGCTGTCGCCCGCTCTTCGAGGCTCCTTCGTCGTCGACCACACGCAGTACGACACGACGTCGATCATGGCGACGATCGAGCACCGTTTCAGGCTCGCCCCGGTGGGCCTGCGAGATGCCGCGGTGAGCGACCTCTCCCACGTCCTGGACGCACCCGCCTCCACCGCGACGCCGTAGCGACTCGCCCGAGGCACCAGGTCCCCCGGCGGTGTCCCCGGGGACCCGGTGCCGGAGCTGGATGGTTAGCCTTGGCCTGTGAACGAGCGGGTCTCGAGCGCGCTGAAAAGGCTGCCGGCAAAGCCGGGGGTCTACCTCTTCCGCGACCGGCGAGGAGAGGTCCTGTACGTGGGCAAGGCGAAGTCGCTGCGCCCGCGCGTCCGCAGCTACTTCCAGAAGGGGAGCTCACGGACGACCCGCGCGCAGCTGCCCGGCCTCGTCGAGGACATCGAGGTGATCGTGACGTCCACCGAGGTCGAAGCTCTCCACCTGGAGCAGAACCTCGTCAAGCGGCACCGGCCGCGCTTCAACGTCCGCCTGCGCGACGACAAGTCCTTCCCGTACATCGCCGTCACGGTCGACGACGAGTACCCGCGCGTGATGTTCACGCGGGAGCGACACCGGCGCGGTGTCGTCTACTTCGGCCCGTACGCGAACGCGAAGAAAGTTCGCGAGACGCTCGACGTGCTGAACCGCGTCTTTCAGTACCGGCCCTGCGAGGGCCCGCGACCCGGTCGCCACTCCGGGATTCCCTGCCTCGACTACCACATCGAGCGCTGTCTGGCGCCGTGTGTCGGCTACGTCTCCCCGGAGGACTACCGCCTCGTGATCGACGGTGTCGTGGAGTTCCTGTCCGGCAACACGCGGCCGATCCTGCGCGACCTGGAGGGCAAGATGGCCCAGGCCGCCGCGCACGAGCGCTTCGAAGAGGCTGCGCGCTATCGAAACCGGCTGTTCGCGATCCGCCACCTGGCCGAGCGGCAGGCGGCCGACAAGCGCGCCGTCGGAACGGTGGACGTGCTCGGCCTCGCGACTGACGGGGTGCGCGCCGCCGTCCAGGTCTTTCCCCTTCGCGAAGGCAAGCTGATCGACCGCTACACCTTCCACCTGGAGAACGTCGAAGGCCAGGACGAGGCCGCGCTGCTCGAGGCCTTCTGCATCGAGTACTACGGTTTCGCGCCGAGCATTCCGCCGCAGATCGTCGTGCCGCGAGGTGCGGGGGAGGTCGGGCCGCTCGAGCAGTTCCTCTCCGAGCAGCGCGGCTCGAGCGTCGAGGTGCGCAAGGCCGAGCGGGGAGAGAAGCGCCGCCTGCAGGACCTGGCCGCCCAGAACGCGCGGCTCGCCCTCGAGTCGGAGGTCGTGCAGTCGGAGGGACGGCGCCTCCGCCGGGTCGAGGCGCTCGAGGAGCTGCGCGAGGCGCTCAACCTCGAGAGCCTGCCGCTCAGGATCGAGTGCTTCGACATCTCGAACATCCAGGAGTCCTCGCCGGTCGGCTCGATGGTCGTCTTCTCGGACGCGATGCCGAAGAAGGCGCACTACCGGAAGTTCGGCGTGCGCGGGCTGAACGGCCAGGACGACTTCGCCGCGATGGCCGAGGTCGTCTCGCGCCGGTTCGCGCGACGGCAGAACAGCAGCGCCGAAACCTACGACGAGAGCTTTGCCGCCGCGCCGAACCTCGTCGTGATCGACGGCGGGAAAGGGCAGCTGTCGGCCGCACTGACGGCGATCCAGCGCTTCGATCTGCCCCGCGTCGCCGTGATCTCGCTCGCCAAGCGGGCCGAGGAGGTCTTCGTGCCCGACCGGCCCGATCCGATCGTGCTCGACTCACACTCGGCCGGCCTGCAGCTCCTGCAGCGGATCCGCGACGAGGCGCATCGCTTCGCGCTCGGTTTCCACCGCCAGCGCCGCGACGCGCGAACACGCGAGTCGATCTTCGACACGCTCCCGGGCGTCGGGCCGGCCCGCCGCCGGGCCCTGCTCCGGCACTTCGGCTCCGCCGAGCGCTTCCTCTCGGCGACGCAGGAGGAACTGGAGGGCGTTCCGGACCTACCTGCGAAGACCGCGCGGGCGATCTACGCGCAGCTGCACAAGGCCGGCCGGGCCTGATCCGCGTCCCGCGGCGGCCGCGACCCGCGCTTCACAAAGCGATGCGGCCGTAGTAGGTTAGTCTCGTCGAGTGAAGGAGGTTCCATGCCCGTTCTATCGATGATGACGATCGAAGGGAACGCGGACGAGCTGATCGCGGGGATGCGGCAGATGCGCGAGGCCACGGAGCGAAAGGCACGCGAGTACGGGGGCATCTCGTCGACCGTCTGCCGTACCGACGACGGCATCATGGTCGTGAACATCTGGGAGACGGAGGAGGGCCGCCACCAGATGGCAGCCGATCCCGAGGTGCAGGAGGCTCTGCGCTCCGCCGGTTTTCCGCGGCCCGACTTCAAGGCGTACGAGGTGCTCGAGCACATGACCGCTTCGTAGCGAGCGCTCTCAGACGGGCGGTTGCGGGTCGTACTGGATGTAGCGGCGCACCTCGCGGGCGCGCTCCTTCGAATGCAGGCGCGAGACGAGGTGGAGCGCCATGTCGATCCCGGCGGAGACACCCGCGGCGGTGACCACTTCGCCAGCGTCGACGAAGCGCTCGTCCGCGCGGACGTCGATTTCCCGACCCAGGGTCCCGAGCAGCTCGACGGAGCCCCAGTGCGTCGTCGCGGGACGCCCGTCCAGGAGGCCGGCGTCGGCGTACACGAGCGACCCGGTGCAGACGCTCGTCATCAGCGTCCCCCCGGCGGCGAGCTCGCGCAGGCGCCGGCGGATCGTCTCGTCGCCAAGCTGGGCGCGTGTTCCGAAGCCGCCCGGGTAGACCAGAACCTCCATGCGCGGCGCGGACTCCCAGCTATGGTCGGCGAGGACGCGCAGGCCCTTCGCGCAGCGGATCGGGCCATCCTGCTCGCCGACGGTGAAGACTCGGACCCCGTCGTGCGGCCAGCGGTCCGCCCACGCGGCGAGCACCTCCCAGGGGCCGGCCCAGTCGAGCTCTTCGGCCCCCTCGAAGAGGGCGATGCCGATCCTCACGCCGTCAGGGCCGGTCGGCCGATCCCGAGCCGTCGTCGGGGCCGTCGTCGGTCGCCATGAAGGGGTAGCGGTGGTCGGTCGGCGGGACGAAGGTCTCCTTGATCGTCCGCGGGCTGACCCAGCGAATCAGGTTCCAGATCGACCCGGCCTTGTCGTTCGTGCCCGAGGCCCTCGCACCGCCGAACGGCTGCTGGCCCACGACCGCTCCCGTCGGCTTGTCGTTGACATAGAAGTTGCCGGCGGCATAGGTGAGCCCGAGCGAGGCCTCCTCGATCGCGGCCCGCTCCCGCGCGAAGACGGCGCCGGTGAGCCCGTAGGGCGCCGTCTCGTCCACGAGGCGCAGCGTGGCCTCCCACTCCTTCTCCGGGTAGACGTAGGCGGTCACGATCGGGCCGAAGAGCTCCTCGCGCATCAACCGAAAGTGGGGGTCTCGGGTCTCGATCACGGTCGGCTCGACGAAGTAGCCCTCGCTGTCGTCGACGCCGCCTCCCACCAGGATCTCCGCCTCCGCCCGAGCCTGCTCGATCGCATTCCGGTGGCTCTCGAGCGCCTTGCCGTCGATCACCGCTCCCATGAAGGTGGAGAGGTCGCCCACGTCCCCCATCTTGAGGGTGCCGACCTCGTCGGCGAGCCGCTCGCGGAGCTGGGGCCACAGGTTCGAGGGGGCGTACACGCGCGAGGCGGCGGAGCATTTCTGGCCCTGGTACTCGAACGAGCCTCGCAGGATCGCAGTCGCGACCGCGTCCACGTCGGCCGAGCGGTGGGCGAGGATGAAGTCCTTGCCGCCGGTCTCACCGACGATCCGCGGGTAGTTGCGGTAACGGGCGATGTTGTCTCCGACCGTCCTCCACATCCCCTGGAAGACCGGCGTCGAGCCCGTAAAGTGAATCCCGGCCAGATCGGGGCTCGCAAGGGCCGCCTCGCCGATCGTCGCCCCCGGGCCGTAGACGAGGTTGACCACCCCGTCTGGAAGGCCCGCCTCCCTCAGCAGCTCCATCAGGAAGTGCGCCGAGTAGGCGGCCGTGGAGGCTGGCTTCCAGACGACGGTGTTTCCCATCAGGGCGGCGCTCATCGGCAGGTTGCCGGCAATAGCGGTGAAGTTGAAGGGCGTCACGGCGAAGACGAAGCCCTCGAGCGGGCGGTACTCCATCCGGTTCCAGACCCCGGGTGAGGAGATCGGCTGCTCGGCCAGGATGCGGGTCATGAACACGGGGTTGAACCGCCAGAAGTCGATTAGCTCGCACGCGGCGTCGATCTCCGCCTGGTGGGCGGTCTTCGACTGACCGAGCATCGTGGCCGCGTTCAACGTCGCTCGCCACGGTCCGGCGAGCAACTCGGCTGCCCGGAGCAGCACCGCCGCCCGCTCCTCCCAGGGCGTCCGCGACCAGTCGTGCCAGGCCTCCTTCGCGGCCGTGATCGCCGCCTGCACCTCGTCGGGGCCGCCCGCGTGCACGTCGGCGAGCACCTGCGCGTGCCGGTGCGGCATCACCGAGGGGAAGGTGGCGCCCGTCCTGATCTCCCGGCCGCCGATCACCAGCGGGATCTCGACTCTCTCGGCCTGCAGCTCCTGCAGGCGGCCCTGGAGCTCTTTTCGCTCGAGGGAGCCGGGCTCGTACCAGCGAATCGGCTCGTTCACCGGCGGCGGCAGGCGAAAGATTCCGGGCGCCGACACGGGGCGGACCCTACTTACTAGATTGCGACCGTGTCTCCCGACGTGTTCCGGTACGTCGCCTCTGGATGGGGGGCGGGGGAGCTGTGGCTCCAGCGCGGGAGCCTGGTGTGGCACGAGTTGCCGCGCGGTGAAGGAGAGGCAGGCCCGGGGGCCGAGCTCGGGGAGCGGCTGTGCGACTACTTTCGCGGCGAGCGCGCCTCGTTCGACGATGTCGACATCGACCTCAGCGGCTGCACGCCGTTCCAGCGTGCCGTCACGGAAGCGCTACGGACAGTCGCTTGGGGAGAGGTCGTGACGTACGGCGAGCTCGCAGCCCTCTCGGGTCACCCAGGGGCGCAGCGTGCGGTTGGCTCCTTCTGCGCCCGCAACGGCCTGCCGATCGTCGTGCCCTGTCACCGCGTGGTCGCCGCCGCGGGGATCGGGCTCTACGGCTCGCTCGGGGTCGAGTACAAGCGGCGCCTGCTCCGCCTCGAGGGTTGGTCGCTGTAGGAACGCCACCCGTTCGGGGGATCCCGCGTGCACGCGTCCGCCAGTACCGTCCCGGGACGGGAGCGCGCTCGGCGGCGATCCTGCTCTGCACCGTCGTCGGAGCCGCCGCAGCCCCTGGCCGTCAGGCCTCACAGGCACGGACGCAGCCGGCAGCCTCCGTCAAGCTCGTCGCGGTGGGAGACATCGCCGGCTGCGACGTCACCGGCGACGAGACGACAGCGGCGATGGTCGCGCGACTGCCGGGAACGATCCTCGCGCTCGGCGACCTCGTCTACGACTTCGGCCGGCGGGACGAGTTCGCGCGCTGCTACGACCCGAGCTGGGGCCGCTTCAAAAGCCGAACACGCCCGGCTCCGGGGAACCACGAGTACCTGACGGAGGGCGCCGCGCCGTACTACGAGTACTTCGGATCTCGCGCCGGGCCGGCGGGCCGCGGCTACTACAGCTTCGACCTCGGCGCTTGGCACCTCGTCTCCCTGAACAGCGAGACGCCGAGCGATGCGAGATCCGATCAGGACCGCTGGCTGGTCGCCGATCTCGCGCGGCACCGCTCCAGGTGCACGCTCGCCTACTGGCACCGGCCTCACTTCGCCGCGGGGAAGCCGCCGGCCCTGGGCGAGTTCCGGCGCTTCTGGGACATCCTCTACCGCTTCAGGGTCGACCTGGTTCTGAACGGCCACGAGCACAGCTACCAGCGCTTCGCTCCGCAGTCGCCGGACGGCGTGCTCGATCGGAAGCGTGGGATTCGGGAGCTCGTCGTCGGCACGGGCGGGCGGAGCCACGACACGTACGACGGTCCGCTGCTTCCGAACATGGTCGCCTACAACAGCGACACCTACGGCGTGCTCGCTCTCACGCTCCGAAAGACCGGCTACTCGTGGCGCTTCCTCCCCGAGCCCGGCAAGAGCTTCACCGACTCCGGCTCGGCCGCTTGCCATTAGCCGGGGCGGGTGGGAGGGGTAGGTTCCGAGGTACCTCCCCTCCGCTCAACCACGCTCGAGACCATGGCGACGAACGGGGTCTGGATCCATCGCCGTAGAGCACGGACCCGCCTCCGCTGGATTATGCCTGATCGAATGGTCGGCGGCCAGCGCAAACGCACGTTCTTTGCAGGGTTTCGACAAGCCTGTAAGCATTTAGACTCGAGGCGACACCGCGAGCGAGGGAGAAGAATGGCAACGAAGGTGGGAATCAACGGGTTCGGACGGATCGGGCGCAACTTCTATCGCGCGTATCTCGCGCGGAAGCCGGGATTCGAGATCGTCGCGGTCAACGACCTGGCGACGCCCGATGTGCTTGCCCACATGCTCAAGTACGACTCCTCTCACGGTGTGCTGGACGCGGATGTGAAGGCCGACGAGGGCGGGATCTCCGTCGACGGCAACTCGTTCAGGGTGCTGTCGGAGCGCGATCCTGCCGCCCTGCCGTGGCGCGATCTGGGAGTCGACGTCGTCGTGGAGTCGACCGGCTTCTTCACCGATCGGGAGGGCGCCTCGAAGCATCTCGAAGCCGGCGCCAGGAAGGTGCTCATCTCCGCGCCTTCTCCGGATCCGGATCTGACCGTGGTCCTCGGCGTCAACGACGACAAGTACGACGTCGAGCAGCACGACATCGTCTCGAACGCGTCCTGCACGACGAACTCGGTCGGCCCGATGGCCAAGATCCTGCTCGACAACTTCGGCATCGACTCGGGCTTCATGACGACGATCCATGCTTACACGACCGAGCAGCAGCTCCAGGATCAGGTGGCGCTGACCCGCAAGGGGAAGCCCGACCTGCGCCGGATGCGTTCCGCAGCGCTCAACATCGTCCCCGCCTCGACGGGAGCGGCACGTGCGATCGGCGAGGTGATTCCCGAGCTGAAGGGCAAGATCGACGGCATGGCGATGCGGGTACCTGTACCCGACGGAAGCGTGACCGATCTCGTCTGCGTGCTCGGGCGGGAGGTCACGGCCGACGAGGTGAACGACGCGTTCCGCGACGCCGCCGGCGAGGACGCGTGGGATGGCCTGCTCGAGTACACCGAGGAGCCGATCGTCTCTTCGGACATCGTCGGCAACCCGGCTTCCTGCATCATCGACGGGCTGTCGACGATGGCGCATGGAAACCAGGTAAAGGTGATCGGCTGGTACGACAACGAGTGGGGGTACTCGTGCCGGCTCGTCGACTTGATCGACCGGCTCGTTTAGTGCACCACCCGCGCTCGGTTCGCGGCGCGGACGTCGGCCGCAGGCGTGTTCTGGTACGCGCCGATCTGAACGTGCCGCTCGAGGGCAGGAAGGTCGCAGACGACACGCGGATCAAGGCCTCGCTGCCGACCCTGCAGCATCTGCTCGAGCGTGACGTACGCGAGATCCGTGTGTGCTCGCACCTCGGCCGACCGACGACGGAGGCAGACCGCGAGCAGTACTCCATGGAGCCCGTCGAGGCAAGGCTGCGCGAGCTGCTCCCGGACGATCGACTTCACGTGCTCGAGAACACGCGCTTCAGTCCGGGCGAGACGAAGAACGACCCGGCCTTCGCACGCGCGCTCGCGGATGATTGCGACCTCTACGTCGACGACGCGTTCGGGTCGGCGCACCGGGCGCATGCCTCCACGGAGGCGGTCGCTCACATCCTGCCGGCCTACGCCGGCCTGCTGCTGGAACGAGAGCTCGAGGAGCTCGGCAAGCTGCTCGGCGAGGTCGAGCGCCCGTTCGTGCTCGTCTCGGGTGGGGCGAAGGTGGAAGACAAGCTGGGCGTCCTGCAGAATCTCGGCAGGCGAGCCGACTCGGTGCTCGTGGGCGGCAAGATGGCTGCAGAGCTCGCCGCGCGATCTCCGCTAGAGGGGGTACGGCTCGAGCTGCCTCGTGATGTCGTGGCGGCCGCTCGCTTCTCGGCCGAGGCCGAGAGCGAGGTCGTCGACGCGGATGCCGTGCCGGACGGCTGGCTCGGCCTCGACATCGGGCCCAAGACGAGGTCGTCGTTCGCGAGGCGGATTCGAGAAGCGGCAACCATCTTCTGGAACGGGCCGATGGGCGTGTTCGAGTGGCCGCCGTTCGCCGCGGGGACGAAGGCGGTCGCCGAGGCCGTAGCGTCCTCCAATGCGTATTCGGTCGTCGGCGGCGCCGACTCTGCCCGCGCGCTCACGGAGCTCGGGCTGGAGGACGACGTCTCGTGGCTGTCGACCGGCGGCGGCGCCGCGCTCGAGCTCCTGGAGGGCAAGGAGCTGCCTGGCGTGGCGGCGATTCCGGCGGACTACTAGATGCTGATCGCCGGCAACTGGAAGATGTTCAAGACGCCGCCCGAGGCGACGTCGTTCGGCTCCGCTTTCACGCCGCCCCGCGGGGTGGACGTCGTCGTGTGCCCGCCGTTCGTCTCCCTGGCAGCCGCGGTCGACGGCGGGCTCGTCGTCTACGCCCAGAACGTCCACTGGGCAGACGACGGGCCGTATACGGGCGAGGTGTCGGCACCCATGCTGCTCGAGCTCGGCGTCCAGGGCGCTCTCGTCGGGCACTCGGAGCGGCGCCAGCTCTTCGGGGAGACGGACGAGACGGTCGGCAAGCGCGCCGGCCACGCGCTCGGGGCCGGCCTGCGAGTGATCGCGTGCGTGGGCGAGCTCGAGGAGGAGCGTGACAGGGGCGAGACCGAGGACGTTCTCCGCCGCCAGCTGGCGGTGCTGCGGGCGCACGAGCAACTCGTCGTCGCCTACGAGCCCGTCTGGGCGATCGGAACGGGCAAGACGGCGACTCCCGAGCAGGCGCAGGACGCGCACTCGTTCATCAAGAGCCTGATCGACGCACCAGTGCTCTACGGCGGCTCGGTCAAGCCACAGAACGCGGCGGCGATCCTCGGCCTGCCCGACGTCGACGGCGCGCTCGTCGGGGGTGCGTCGCTCGAGGTCGATTCCTTCCGTGCGATTTGCGAGACGGCGGCACGTATCCGCTCGTAGCTCTCGTCGTCCTCGACGGCTGGGGCTGCGCACCTCCCGGGCCGGGGAACGCAGTCGAGCTGGCCGAGACCCCCGTCTTCGACGCGCTCTGGCGCGCGTATCCGCATACGACACTGCAGGCGTCGGGCGAAGCCGTCGGGCTGCCGGCCGGGCAGATGGGCAACTCCGAGGTCGGCCACCTGACGATCGGGTCGGGACGGATCCTGTTCCAGGATCTCGGGCGCGTCAACCGCGCGATCGAGGACGGCTCCTTCTTCGAGAACCCCGCGCTCGTGGGCGCTTTCGAGCGAGCCCGCGAGCGCGGGACGAATGTGCACCTGCTCGGGCTGGTCTCCTACGGCGGCGTCCACTCGCACATCGATCATCTGCGCGCGCTGCTCGAGCTCGCCCGGCGGCACGAGATGGCCGAACGCGTGTACATCCACGCCTTCACGGACGGACGCGACGTCTCGCCGACCTCAGCCGTTCGGGACCTCGCCGAGCTGCCGCTCGATCGCATCGCGACCGTGGCGGGCCGCTACTACGCGATGGACCGGGACGAGCGTTGGGAACGGACGCAGCGGGCGCTCGCGGCAATCACCCTCAACCGGTCCTCACCGGAGTCGGACCCGCTCGCGGTGGTGCGACGAAGCTATGACGCCGGCGTCACCGACGAGTTCATCGACCCCGTTGCGATCGACGGCCGACCGCGGCTGGCGTCCCGCGACGCGGCGATCTTCTTCAACTTCCGGCCCGACCGCGCGCGCCAGCTGACGCAGAAGCTCTTGGAGCAGGGATTCGACCTCACCACGATGACGCGCTACCGCGACGATCTCCACTGCCCGGTCGCCCTCGCCGAGCAGGACGTTGACCAGACGATCGCGCAGGCTCTCTCGGAGCACGATATCCGCCAGCTCCACGCCGCAGAGACCGAGAAGTATGCGCACGTGACCTACTTCTTGAACGGTGGGCGCGAGGACGAGTGGGCCGGGGAAACGCGCCTCCTCGTACCGTCCCCGCGGGACGTACCCAGCTACGACTTGAAGCCGGAGATGGCGGCCGAGCAGGTCGCGCGTCGCTTCGCGGCCGAGATCGCCGGAAGCTATCGATTCGGCATCGTCAATTTCGCCAACCCTGACATGGTCGGTCACACGGGCAGCATCCCCGCGGTCGTGAAGGCGGTGGAGGCCGCTGACGCCGCCCTCGGCATCGTCACCCGGGCAATCAGCGCGGCGGGCGGCGTCTCGCTCGTCACCGCAGATCACGGAAACGCCGAGCAGATGCTGGAGCCCGACGGCATCAGCCCTCGCACGGCGCATACGACGAACCCGGTCCCGCTGATCGTCACGGCGCCCAATCTGGCGCTGCGTGAGGGGGGAGAGCTGTCCGACCTGGCGCCCACGATCCTTGCCCTGCTGGGGATCGAGCAGCCGTCACAAATGTCGGGCAAACCTCTTACCTCAGCTCAACGTACGCCCGTTTAGATCGTGCCGATCGAGGCTATACTTCTCTATCTTGTCGCTCGCGCAGCCTGATCCTGGGGTTTTGCGAAAGGCGCAGCGGGGTGACGAACGCGCCTTCTCGCTCATCCTTCGGGCCTATGAGGTCCCGATCTACAACTACGTGCTCCGGCTCGTCGGAGGGGATCGGGCGCTCGCGGAGGATCTGACGCAAGAGGTCTTCCTCCGCGTCTTCCAGGGTTTGCCGAACTTCTCGCTCCGCTCGAAGTTCACGACCTGGCTCTTCCAGATCACCAAGAACCGGGTTCTGGACGAGCTGCGGGCGGTCGAGCGCCGGCCGCGGGCCCTCGTCTCGATCGACGACGCCCCGCCGCTCGAGGTGGTCGACGCGCCGTTCGAGCGGATCGAGGCGATCGATGCGCTCTGGCGAGCCGTCGAGATCCTCAACGTCGACCTCAAGATGGCCCTGCTTCTGCGCGACGTCGTCGGGCTCTCCTACACCGAGATCGCGGATTCCCTCGAGATTACGCTCGCGACGGTCAAGTGGCGAATCTTCAAGGCGCGCGAAGAGGTGCAGCTCGCCCTCGTGCGCGAGGGCGTCTCGTTCGGTGCCGAATCGGCGCCTGCCGAGGTGCGTACGGGGGTAAAGATTGTTTGACGAGCCGGCCAGCGGGGCAATGCGAAGTGGACGTTCGCGACCCTGAGGAGGCTCGAATGACCAACCCGATCCCTGTTGGCAGCGACGTGTCTGCCGGAACCTACCGCTGCACGAGTTGTGGCTACGAGATGGGCGTGCAATCAGTAGTTTCCTTGCCTCCATGCCCGAAGTGCGACGGGCCGTACAGCTGGCTGACGATTACCGGGGGCGACAGCAAGGAAGACCCCTACCCCGACGAGTAAACCGGACGCCACGGCGGAACGCCCGAGGCGCTAGAAAGTCTCGTTCGGATCCTCTTCCCCGGCCAGGGTGAGGGATCCGTCCATCGTGTCGCGGAAGTGCCGCTTCTGAATCGGCAGCTGCCACTGCACGAGCTCCCGCACCGCCGCGATCCGAGCCTTCTGATTCATCTTGCCGAGGACCGACCAGTGGCCCACCTCGCTCGCCTCGGTCATCGTCAGGAACTCGAAGCCGTCGAGCGCGTCGGAATCGCGGTCGAGGTACGTCGACATCATGTCGGACGCCTTCCCCTTGACGGTGCGCGCCTCCTGCAGGATCGCCGCTTTCTTGCCTTGGAACTGCCCTGCGACGTCGGTGCCGCGCTTCTCCGCCCGCGACGCTTCCTCCGACATCGTCCGAAGCGTCTTCACGAGCTCGTCGTTTCCCTCCTTCTCAACGAGCTTGGATACCTTCTTCGTCGCCGCCTGGGCCGCCATCGCCAGGCCGATCACCTCGCCGAGCTTCGTCTCGAGGTTGGTCAGCTCCGCCATCTCACTCTCCCTCCGTCTCGTTTACTCGCCGGTCGTGAGGCGGGCCGCGAGCGACTCGGGGAGACCGATCTCCCGGATCTCGCTCTGCGTCGCCTCGATGGGATATGCGACGCGGCGGAACTCCGCAAACCTCTCCGCGAGATCGAGCACGAGATAGGCAGCTCGCGGATCGCCGTCCCGCGGCTGACCGACCGAGCCAGGGTTCAGGAGCCAGCGCCCTCCGCCGAGCTCGAGACGAGTTCCCGCGGGCGCGAGAGAGCCCTCGACCCGCCCGTCGGACAGCGAGACCGCGAGCGCCAGGTGGCTGTGCCCGACCAGGACGAGCGGCGCGACCGTCTGCTCGAGCGCCGCGAGCGCCGCCTCGCTGCTCAGCACGTACTCCCAGACCGGATCGCGAGGGCTGGCGTGGAAGAGCTCCGCGCCCGCATCCGGGAGATTCATGCTCGGCCCGAGTCCGCCGAGATACTCGCGCGCGTCGCCGCTGAGAACGCCGCGCGTCCAGCGGGCGCTCGTTGCGGCGTCGTCGGAGAACGGGTCGAGGCTGATCTCTCCGATCACACCGAGGTCGTGGTTGCCGCAGAGCGCGACGGAGGCGCCTTGGGCCACCACGTGGCAGCATTCGTCGGGCCTCGGCCCGTAGCCGACGACATCGCCCAGGCACCAGATCGCATCCGCGCGCTCGGAATCGATCGCCTCGAGCACCGCGCGAAGCGCGTGGAGGTTACCGTGGATGTCGGAGATGACGCAGACGCGCACGGGAAGCCCGGTTCAGCGCCGCCCGAGAAGAGGCCGGCTCGTGGGAGGGGCAACGATAGCCGTGCTTGCGGGTACCTGGTTCCTGCTCGCGCGGTGGGTGTGGCACACACAGGTGCCGGGGAACCTGCGACTGCCCGAGCTGGATCAGGCCGACTACTTCACGCCGAAGACGCTCCAGCACGCGGCCGACTACGGCCGGGTCGTCGACGACCTCTGGCTGCTCTCGACAGCGGCGGGGGTTCTGGTGCTCGCGGGCGTGGCCTTGCGCGCGCGCTCTCTGGCACGACGAATCGGCATCGGCCGCGTCGGCACCGGCATCGTCTTGACCGCGCTGATCGCGACCATCTCTGCGGCGGCCAGCCTGCCCTTCGCGCTCGTATCCCTGTGGTGGGATCGCCGGCACGGGCTCTCGAAGGTGGGCTACGAGAACCTCTTGGGCGGCACGTGGGGGAGCGTGATCGCCGACACCCTCGTGCTCTCGTTCGTGGTCGCCGTCGTGATGGGCTTCGCCGCCTGGCTCGGGCGCTGGTGGTGGGCCGGCGCGGGGCCCGTGTTCATCGCGCTGATCGCCGTCCTGACGGTTGCCTCCCCTTACCTCGCGCCCGGTTCCCATCCACTCCGGCGCCCCGCTCTCGTCAGCGACGCGCGCGAGCTGACCAAGGCGACCGGGACCGAGGGGACACCGTTTCGGGTGGAGGACGTCCACGACCAGACCTCGCAGGCGAACGCGTTCAGCATCGGGCTCGGGCCGACGAGGCGAGTCGTGCTCTGGGACACGCTGCTCCGCTTTCCGCACCGGGAGGTGCGCGTGGTAATGGCGCACGAGCTCGGCCATGTCGCGCGAGGCCACCTCTGGAAGGGCATCGTGTGGTTCGGGCTGTTCACCCTGCCCCTGCTCGCGCTGCTCGCCGCGCTCTTCCGGGGAGACGGCCTGGCCAATCCGGTCAAGGTGCCCTTGGCGCTGCTCGCGGCGACGGTCCTGACGCTGCTCGCAACACCAGCGGAGAACGTCGTCTCACGCCGCTACGAGGGAGAGGCGGACTGGGTTGCGCTGCGCACGACACATGACGCGGCAGCGGCGCGCGGTCTCTTCTCCCGTTTCGCGACGACGAGCCTCGCCGAGCCGAATCCCTCGACCTGGGACTACCTCATGCTCGAGAATCACCCGACGATCATGCAGCGAATCGCCATGGCGAAGGCGTGGGCGAGTCGCTTTCGCTCGCCCTAGGCGACGCTTGCGGCGCCGAGACTCAGGACGTGGGGGGGGGCGCCCCCCCCCCGCGGGGACCCACCCGGCCGGCGCCCCCGGGGGGGGGCCGCCCCCCCCAGGGCCTGAGTCTGGGCGCCGCAAGCGTCGCCTTGGGCCAGCGAAAGCGACTCGCCCACGCCTTCGCCATGGCGATTCGCTGCATGATCGTCGGGTGATTCTCGAGCATGAGGTAGTCCCAGGTCGAG
>JBBSGR010000020.1:0-40706 GCA_038253945.1 Gaiellales bacterium | reverse complement strand
ATGCACCCGCGAGCCCGTGTGCTCAGGCCGCGGGCACGTCGCCTTCGCCGCGCTCGTCCTCGGCATCCCGTCCGACCTCCATCGCGGACTGGAGCCTACGCACCCGACCGGCCGTTACCCCAACGCGATGCGAGAGGGGGGTGGACGCTAGCGCGCCGACGCGACCGGGTCGCCCGGCACGAGCCAGGACCGCCCGAAGTCGGACATCGCCTCGAGGATGGGAAAGAGATCGTGACCCTTGTCGGTCAGCTCGTACTCCACCCGTGGCGGAGACTCGGGATAGCTGTGACGGCGCACGATGCCGGCCCGCTGCAGCGCGCGCAGACGCTCGGCAAGCGTTCGGCTGCTGATCCCGGCGCACGAATGCTCGAGCTCACGGAAGCGGCGCGTGCCCGCCGCGAGGTCGTAGATCAGCAACGCTGTCCACTTTGCTCCAATGATGTCGGCGGACGCTGCGACTGCCTCGCGCCGCCCGTCGGTGGTCATCTGCACGGCCACTGGGCGCAGTCTACCTCCGTGCCCGGATTTGGAGAGGAGGCCGAGACGGTTGGCCGGAATTCGCTCGGCGCCGGACGACGGGCCGGGCGCGGCGCCGGGAGGCACCGAGCCCGCTCTTGCCCGGGCCTACGGGCCAGCGCTGCGAGCGACCTCGGCGCCCGGCTTGGCCGGTGCCGCCCCCGAGCCGGCCTCCGCGTATTCCGTGCCCTCGGCTTCGGCCTCGATCCGGCGGGCCTCCTCCTTTGCGCGAATGAGCCGGAACTCCCGCACGCTGGCGGGCCACTCGACCAGGAGCCGAGCGGCCCGGGGTGACCCCGTGTACTCGCGGTGGCGCTCGACCAGGACGCGCAGGCGCTCGGCCGCGGCGGCGTCGAGCCGCTCGGCGACGACGAGCTGTCTGTTGAGCCGGAGGTCGAGTACCCGCGCGGGGTCGTGGACGAACGCCTCGCCGCCGGTCATCCCCGCACCGATGTTCCGTTCGAACGGGCCCAGGACAACGACCGTGCCCCTCGTCATGTACTCGCAGGCGTTGCTGCCGACGCCCTCCACGACGGCGGTCGCACCCGAGTTGCGGACGGCGAAGCGCTCGCCCGCCGAGCCGGCGAGGAAGAGCTCGCCGCCGGTCGCGCCATAGAGGGTCGTGTTGCCGGCGAGACACGGGTTGCCGCTGTCGTTGGCCGGAGGTCGGATCACGATCCGTCCTCCGCTCAGGCTCTTTCCGACGTAGTCGTTCGCCTCTCCGTCGAGGACGAACTCGACGCCCGCGGGCAGGAAGGCGCCGAAGCTCTGGCCTGCCGTTCCCTCGAAGCGAAAGTGGAGCGACTCGTCGGATCCGAGCCGTGCGAGCGTGCCGCCGAGCCGCGCGCCGACCGCGCGGTCGGCGTTGCAGATGCGATAGCGCGGGGCCGGGGCGGCCCGCTCGGCGACGATTCGCTCCCCCAGCTCGCCGCCCGCGGCGACCGGCTTCTCCGCGCCGACGTAGCGGAGCGGCTCGCCGTGCAGAGGCGCGAGCACCCCGTCCAGCTTCAGCAGGGCGGCGCGGCCGTCGGCTCGACGCCGCCGGAGAAGATCGACGCGGCCGACGGCCTCGTCGAAGCTGCGCAGCCCGAGCGACGCGAGCTGACGGCGTGCCTCCTCTGCCACGAGCAGGAGGTAGTTCTCGACCATCTCGGGCGTTCCCGCGAACTTCGCCCGCAGCTCCGGGCGCTGCGTCGCGATCCCGACGGGGCAGGTGTCGACGTGGCACGACCGGACCATCAGGCACCCCTCCGCGAGGAGCAGGGCGGTGCCGAAGCTGACCTCGTCAGCACCGAGAAGCGCGGCGATGACGACATCCCTCCCCGTCTTGATCCCGCCGTCCACGCGCACCCGCACACGGCCACGCAGGCCGTTGGCGACGAGCGAGCGCTGCGTGTCCACGAGGCCGAGCTCCCAGGGGACGCCCGCGTTCTTGATCGACGAGAGAGGGCTCGCGCCGGTGCCGCCGTCGGCCCCGGCGATGTGGACGACATCCGCGAGCGCCTTGACCACGCCCGTCGCCACGAGGCCGACCCCGGCCTCGGCGACGAGCTTGACCGAGATGTCCGCGTCGGGGTTCACCTGCTCGAGGTCGAAGATCAGCTGCGCGAGGTCCTCGATCGAGTAGATGTCGTGGTGGGGCGGAGGGGAGATGAGCGCTACGCCGGGCTGCGTGTGGCGGAGGCGGGCGATCTCGGCCGTGACCTTGTGGCCGGGCAACTGGCCGCCCTCACCCGGCTTGGAGCCCTGCGCGATCTTGATCTGCAGCTCGGCGGCGAAGGCCGCGTACTCGGCCGTGACGCCGAAGCGCCCCGAGGCGACTTGCTTGATGCGTGAGTTCCGGTCGGTCCGGTAGCGGGCCGGGTCCTCGCCGCCCTCGCCGCAGTTCGAACGGGCCCCGAGATTGTTGAACGCGCGCGCGATCGTCTCGTGCGCCTCGGCCGAGAGCGCGCCGTGCGACATGCCGCCCGCCGAGAAGCGCCGCACGATCGACTCGGCTCGCTCGACCTCCTCGATCGGGACCGGTTGCGCGGCCGGACGCAGCTCGAGCAGGTCGCGCACCTCCATCGGCTCGCGTCCGTTGACGAGACCGGCGAAGTCGGCGTAGCGCTCCCACCCGTTCGTCCGTACGGCGCTGCGAAGCGCGTGCGCGGCGCTCATGTCCGCGGTGCGCGCCGCTGCCTGCAGCGCCTCGAGTACGTCCGGGTTCGTCTCGTGCGGCTCGCCGCCCTTGCGGAACTTGACGTAGCCGGGGTTCTGCAGGCGCGGACGGGTGCCCGTCGCAGCGCGGGCCTGAGCGACGGTCTCCTCCTCCAGCTCCGCGAGACCGATCCCTCCGATCGACCACGGGGTTCCCGGGAAGGCCGCGTCGACCAGCTCGCCGTCGAGGCCAAGCGCCTCGAATGTCTGGGCGCCGCAGTAGCTGGCGATGTCGGAGATCCCGAGCTTCGACATCACCTTCAGGACACCGTCCTCGATCGACTGCTTGAAGCGGGCCTGCGCCTCGGCGGGCGACGGTCGGTCGCCGCCGATCCGGTCGTCCTCGGCCAGCGCCGCGATCGTCTGCAACGCGAGTCGCGGGCACACGGCCTCGGCTCCGAAGCCGAGCAGGCACGCGACGTGGTGCACCTCCCTCGGCTCGTCACTCTCGACGAGCAGCGTCGCGAGCGTGCGCAGCCCGGCTCCAACGAGGCGGTGGTGCACGATCGAGGTCGCGAGCAGGATCGGTACCGGCGGCCGCTCGGGCGACGCATCCGCATCGGAGAGCAGGAGCATCCCGTGCCCCTCACGCACGGCGGCCTCCGCGGCGTGCGCGACCCTCGTGCACGCGCTCTCGAGTCCCTGCGCAGGGTCGAAGGTCGCGTCGATCCGGACGACGGCGAGCTCGTCGAGAGCAGACGGGAACAGGAAGAAGCTCCCGAGCTCGATTCCCGCGGCTGCCTCGGGCGACTCCACGAGCAGCGGCGCGCGCGCGCCGAGCAGGGTCGCGAGCGACATCACGAATCGCTCGCGAATGTGGTCGATCGCCGGGTTCGTCACCTGCGCGAACCGCTGGCGGAAGTAGCTGAAGAGCGGCCGAGCACGCCCGGCGAGCGGCGGCAGAGCCGTGTCGTCCCCCATCGAAGACGTCGGCTCGTGCCCGTTGGCGGCGGACGGACGCACGATCACCGACAGCTCCTCACGCGTGTAGCCGAAGATGACTTGGCGTGTCGCGAGGTCTTCCTCCGGCGGCGCTGCCGGCTCACCGGTCGACGCCTCGCGCCGCCACTCCTTCAGCCAGCGCCCGTAGGGACGCGCCTGCGCCAGCCGCAGCTTGATCGCAGCGTCCTCCTCGAGCCCGCGCTCCGGATCGACGGCGAGCATCTCGCCCGGCCCGAGCCGCCGCCGGCGAGCGCTCGTGCCGGCGGGCACATCGAAGACGCCCGCCTCGGAGGCGCAGCAGACGAGGTCGCCCGCGACGACGTACCGAAGCGGGCGCAGTCCGTTCCGGTCGAGAGCGGCGCCGACGATGCGGCCGTCCGTAAAGACGATGCCCGCCGGGCCGTCCCACGGCTCGACCAGACCGGCGTGGAAGCGATGGAACTCACGCACCTGCGGGTCGAGCTCGACGTCTCCCTGCCACGCAGGTGGAACGAGCATCGTGAGCGCCTGGCGGGGGTCGCGGCCCCCGCGCACGAGCAACTCCAGCGCGTTGTCGAGCATGCCCGAGTCGGAGCTCGCCTCCTCGAGCACCGGCCCATCCACGCCGAGCGTGGCGGCGCGGGCGCGCATCCAGTTGACGTTGCCGCGAATCGCGTTGATCTCCCCGTTGTGGCACAGGAGCCGGAACGGCTGTGTCCGCTCCCACGACGGCTCGGTGTTCGTCGAGAAGCGCTGGTGGAAGACGCCGAAGGGAACCTCGACCGCCGGGTCGCGTAGATCGGCGTAGAACGGAGCGAGCTGGTCGGCGGCGCAGAGCGCCTTGTAGACGACCGTGCGGAACGAGAGCGATGCGGCGTAGACGTCGCTCCTGCCGTCGAGGCGCTTGCGGGCGCGGAAGGCCGCCGCCTCGATCCTTCCCGCATCCCCGGCCGGCGGCTCGAGCAGCGCCTGAGCGATCGCCGGGGCGGAAGCCCGGGCCAAGGGGCCGAGCGCCTCGGGGTCGACCGGGACCGACCGCCAGCGGCGCACGGCGATACCCTCCGCCCGGCAGGCCTCCTCGACCGCGCGCCGCCCACCCGGGCCGCGCAGGAAGATCATCGCGATGCCGAGACCGGGCTCGGGCAGGAGAGCCGCGGGCAGAGGCAGGAGTACTCCAGCCCCATCGCCCGAGCGATGATCAGCCGCCACGGCTCCCCGGTGGCGGACACGCCGCAGCGCCTCGAGGAGGGTGTCGAGGACTGCCCGTGAAGGGCTAGCGGAGAGCCGGGCGACGAAGCCGATGCCGCAGGCATCGCGCTCGCCGGCCGAACGATCGTGTGTGGAGAGACGCGACACCTGCACACCTTTTCGGTCGAAGGAGAAAGCCCCGCCCGGTGGATCTCGAGCTAGCCGGCGAGGGCGGGAGGGCGAAGCCGCCGGCTAGCGGACGCGCTTGCGCGCGCTGCCGCTGAAGAGCGAAATCCGGCGGGCGTTCGCGCGAGCCATCTCGGAAGCATAGAGACGCGGGCCGGACAGATCAACGGAGAATCTGGCTTGCACCCAGAAATCTGTACGAGCTAAAGCTACTTGACAGAGTAAAGCGAATTCGCCACACTGCGAAAACGATGAGGACAGGCACGACTTCCCGCACGCTCCAGATCCGGACGACCCCGTCCCGGTCAATCGTGCTCGTCCTCTCGATTCTCCCCCTCTAGGGGGAAATGCGAACCACGCGCCGCCGGCGCACACACCCACCGTTTCGCGCCACAGGTACGCCCTCGGCGTGCCCCGAAGGAGGTTCAGTGAGTTCGCGCAGGATCCATATCTTCGACACGACGCTCCGCGACGGCGAGCAATCGCCGGGCATCGCCCTGCAACCGCAGGAGAAGGCAGAGATCGCCGAGCAACTCGAGCGACTCGGCGTCGACGTGATCGAGGCCGGCTTCGCCGCCGCCTCGCCCGGCGACTTCGCGGGCGTCCGCGCCGTCGCCGAGGTCGCCCGTCGCGCAACGGTCGCCACGCTGTGCCGCACACGGCGTGAGGACATCGATGCGGGGGTCGATGCGCTTCGGCACGCGCTGCGCTCGCGCCTGCACATCTTTCTCGCGACAAGCTCGATCCACATGGAGAAGAAGTTGCGGCTCACTCCCGACGAGGTTGTGGAGCAGGCCGCCTGGGCCGTCGCGTACGCCCGTGGTCGTGCCGACGAGGTCGAGTTCTCCTGTGAGGATGCGACGCGCTCCGATCCGGCGTTCGTCGCGCGGGTGTGTCACGAGGTGATCGCTGCCGGGGCGGACGTGGTGAATCTCCCCGACACGGTCGGCTTCGCGCTCCCCGACGAGTACGCCGGGTTTCTCCGCGAAGTCGTGCGTCTCTGTCCCGAGCTCGAGCGCGTCACGCTGTCGGCGCACTGCCACGACGATCTCGGGCTCGCGGTGGCGAATTCGCTCGCGGCCGTCGAGGCAGGGGTCGGGCAGGTCGAGTGCACCGTAAACGGGATCGGCGAGCGCGCCGGGAACGCCGCGCTCGAGGAGATCGTCATGGCCCTGCGGGTGCGCCGTGACAGGCTCGGTGCCGAGACCGGCATCGAGCCCGCCGAGATCGGCCCGTCCTCCGCGCTCGTCGAGCGGCTGACCGGCTACGACGTCCCGGCGAACAAGGCCATCGTCGGTGCGAACGCCTTCGCACACGAAGCCGGCATCCATCAGGACGGCCTGCTGAAGGACACGACGACATACCAGATCATCGAACCGAAGGAGCTCGGCCTGGCGATGACCCTTCCGCTCGGCAAGCACTCCGGCCGGCACGCGTTTACACGTGCCTGCGTGGAGGCGGGCCTGGAGCTCGACGAAGAACGACTCGCGAGGGCGTTCGTGCGGTTCAAGGCGCTCGCCGACAGTGGCCGATACGTAGCACTCGACGAGCTGTTCACGGAGGTGACCGCCGCGTGAGCCGCCGAGCCTATACCGTCGTCTGCCTGGCCCGGCACGGGATCGGGCCCGAGATGATGGCCGAGGCGAGCCGGGCCCTCTCCGCCGTCTCGCTCCAGCACGGATTTCGCGTCGACGAGCGACATGTCCCGTTCGGAGCGGACGCCTTGACGCGCTTCGGCCGCTCGTTTCCGCTCTCGTCGCGGAGTGCGCTGCTCGGCGCCGACGCGGTGCTGGTCGCCGCGAAGAGCGATGCCGCGCTGAAGGCGCTCGAGGCCGATCTCGATCTCCGCGCCGCGATCGTCCGAGTTCGGTTCGAGGGACCGGCCGAGCTCTCGATCCTCGCTCCGCTCGGCAAGGACGCCTGGGAGTGGACGCTCGGACGGGCCTTCTCGCTCGCCTGCGAGAGCCGGGCCCGGATCGCCCTCGTAGGCGTCGACGAGAGATGGGAGGGCGAGGCCGAGCGACTCGAGCACCGGCATGACGGGCTGGAGATCGAGCGGCTCACACCGCGCGAGGCGATGCGCTCGCTCGTCTTCACGCCGGAGCACTTCGACGTCGTCGTCTGCCCGCCCGAGCTCTCTCGCACGGCGGTCGAGGTCGCCGCGAGCTTCGCCCATGAACGGACGCTCGCATGGGGACGGCTCGCTGCGACCGCGCCGAGCATCTTCGCTCCTGACCACGGCGTCGCCGACACGCTCGCGGGCCACGGGGTCGCAGACCCGAGCTCGATGCTGCTCGCGGCCGCGCTCATGCTCGCGGAGGGCCTCGGCGAGCGCAGCGGCGCCGCGCCGCTCGCCGGCGCCGTCGGCCTCGCGGGCGGCGTCGATGCGCGGCGTCCCTCCACCCGCGGTCACGCCGACCTCGTACTCTCGCAGCTGCCGGTCGCCGCGGCCAATGCAGAGTTCCACCGGGAGGCGGCATGCGGATGAACGGTGCCGATGCCCTGCTCCGCTCGCTGGAGGCGGAGGGGGTCGAGGTCGTCTTCGGGATTCCAGGCGGCGCGATCCTGCCAACCTACGACGCGTTCGCGCGCGGCACGACCGTGCGCCACGTGCTTGCGCGCCACGAGCAGGGCGCCGGCCACATGGCGGAGGGCTACGCGCGCGCCTCCGGACGCGTCGGCGTCGCGATCGCGACGTCGGGGCCGGGCGCGACCAATCTCGTGACCCCGATCGCCGACGCGTGGATGGACTCGACACCGCTCGTCTGCATCACGGGGCAGGTGCGCTCGCATCTGATCGGCACCGACGCGTTCCAGGAGTGCGACATCACCGGAATCACGATCCCGATCGTCAAGCACTCATGGCTCGTGAAAGACGTCAACGAGCTGCCGCACGTGCTCAAGGCGGCGTTCCACGTCGCCCGCACCGGCCGCTGCGGCCCTGTGCTCGTGGACATTCCCCGGGACGTCCAGGAGGCCGAGCTCGACTTCGAGTACCCGGACGCGGTCGACCTCCCCGGCTGGCGGCCGCCGCGCCGGGGTCACCCGCGCCAGATCCGCGAAGCCGCGAGCCGGATCGCGGCTGCCGAGCGCCCCGTCCTCTACGTGGGAGGCGGTGTTCTGAACGGCGATGCCTGCGCGGAGCTCTGTGAGCTCGCCGAGCTCGGGCGGCTGCCCGTCGTGACGACGCTGATGGCGAAGAGCGGGTTTCCGGAGACGCACGAGCTGCATTTCGGCTGGCCGGGGATGCACGGGCCCAAGTGGTCGAACTGGGCCCTCAACAAGTGCGACGTGCTCGTCGCCGTCGGCGCTCGCTTCGACGACCGGGTCACGGGCAAGCTCGCCTCGTTTGCGCCGGGAGCCACGGTCGTCCATCTCGACATCGACTCGGCGGAGATCGACAAGCTCCGCTACGCCGACGTGCCCGTCGTGGGGCCGCTGAAGACCGTGCTGGCGGATCTCGGCCGCGACCTGCGGGAGCTCGGCCGCCCGGACGCCACGGAGCCATGGCTGGGGCAGCTGCGCCGCTGGCGCGAGGGAGCCCCTCTTCGCTACGGCCGCGGCGGCGAGCTGATGAAGCCGCAAGCCGTGCTCGAGGCGTTGCAGCGGCTGACGGCCGGGCGCGACGACATCGTCTGGACGACGGGCGTCGGGCAGCACCAGATGTGGGCGATGCAGTACCTCCTCTGCGACCGTCCACGCTCGTTCATCACCTCGGGCGGGCTCGGAACGATGGGCTTCGGGATTCCCGCCGCGATCGGGGCCAAGTCCGCGCGCCCGGACGCAACGGTGATCTGCGTCGACGGTGACGGCTGCTTCCAGATGACCCAGCAGGAGCTCGCAACGTCCGTGTCCGAGCGGTTGCCGATCGTCGTCGTCCTGATCAACAACGGCCACCTCGGGATGGTCCGCCAGTGGCAGGACATGTTCTTCGAGGAGAGGTTCTCGCAGATCGAGCTCACGCACCACCTCCCGGACTACGCCGCGCTCGCCGAGGCCTACGGCGGCCGCGGCTTCGTCGTCGAGCAGGAGGACGAGCTCGAGGAGACCCTCGCCGAGGCGATCGCGTGTGGTCGCACGGCGGTCGTCGACTGCCGGGTCGATGCCTACGAGCACTGCTTCCCGATCATCCCCGCCGGCGCCGCGGCGCTCGATCTCGTCGAGTACCCGGGCGAGCGGGAGTCGGTGTCCGCATGACTAGGCACACACTGGCTGTCCTGGTGGAGAACAAGCCGGGCGTGCTGGCACGGATCTCGAACATGTTCGCGCGCCGCGGCTTCAACATCGAGAGCCTGGCCGTCGGGCCGACCGAGCGGCCGGACATCTCGCGCATCACGCTCCGGGCCGAATGCGACCAGAGCTCCCTGTCTCAGATCGAGAAGCAGATGCACAAGCTCGTCAACGTGCTTCGGATCACCGAGCTCACCGCAGGCGACTCGATCGAGCGGGAGCTCGCCCTGATCAAGGTAACGGCTCTACCAGCGCAACGGACGGAGCTGATGGCGCTGGGCGAGGTCTTCCAGGCCCGCGTCGCCGATCTGGGGCCGGACTCGATCGTCTTCGAGCTCGCGGGCGCGCCAGAGGAGATCGACTCGTTCGAGGAGCTCCTCCGGCCCCACGGTGTCAAGGAGCTCGTCCGCACCGGACGCGTCGGTCTCAGCCGGGCGTCCTCCAAGTCGACCATCAGGCGCCGCCAGCTCGTGCTGCGCTGATACGAAAGGAGTTTCCGTTGGCAACCATCCACCGCGAAGGAAACGTCGATCTGCTCGCCGGCAAGGTCGCCGTCATCGGCTACGGCAGCCAAGGCCACGCGCACGCGCTCAACCTCCGTGACTCGGGCGTCGAGGTCGAGGTCGGCCTGCGCGCGGGCAGCGCGTCAGGTGCGGCCGCCGAGGAAGCCCGCCTGGCCGTGAGCACAGTCGGCGAGGCGACGCAGGGGGCCCAGGTCGTCGCGGTCCTCGTGCCGGACCACGTGCAGAAGGGCGTCTACGAGCAGGAGATCGAGCCGAACCTCGAGCCGGATGCCGCGCTGCTCTTTGCGCACGGCCTGAACGTTCACTTCGGCCGCATCGTCCCGTCCGCCGGCCACGACGTCGTGATGGTCGCGCCGAAGGCGCCCGGACACCGCGTCCGGGAGCTCTACGAGTCAGGCGCCGGGACGCCCGGGCTCGTCGCCGTCCATTCCGACGCGACCGGCCAGGCGCTCGCGCTTGCGCTCGCGTACGGCACCGCGATCGGCTGTGGCCGCGTGGGCCTCCTCGAGACGACGTTCGCCGAGGAGACCGAGAGCGATCTGTTCGGCGAGCAGGCCGTTCTCTGCGGCGGCGTCACGGCCCTGATCCGGGCCGGCTTCGAAACGCTCGTCGAGGCCGGATACCAACCCGAGATCGCCTACTACGAGTGCCTGAACGAGATGAAGCTGATCGTCGACCTGATCTATGAAGGTGGCTTCGAGTACATGCGCTACTCCATCTCCGACGTCGCCGAGTACGGCGACCTCACGCGCGGGCCGCGGGTCGTGGACGAGCGCGTAAGGGAGACGATGCGCACGCTGCTGGACGAGATCCGAAGCGGCGCCTTCGCGCGCGAGCTCTTCGCCGACGACGAGGCGGGCCGACCTCACTTCGAGGAGCTTCGCCGGCGTAATGCAGGAGGCGCGCTCGAGCAGGTCGGATCGGAGCTGCGCGCGCTCGCGGGCAAGGAAGGCCTCCTGGGCGCGGACGTGCATGGCGTCGGTTGACGTCCCCGTCGCGCTGCTCGGCTACGGCACGGTCGGCGCGGCAGTCAACCGGCTCCTCGTCGAGGGCGCCGACGAGATCGAGCGCGCGACGGGGCACACCTTGCGCGTCACGCGCGCGCTTGTTCGTGACCCCGGCAAGGAACGTGATTTCCCCGCCCCCGACGGAGTCCTCACGACCGACTTCCAGTCCATCCTCGAGGACGACTCGATCGCGCTCGTCGCCGAAGTGATGGGCGGAGTCGAGCCGACCGGCGACTACGTCCTCGACCTGCTCCGCGCCGGCAAGCCCGTCGTCTCCGCGAACAAGCAACTGCTGGCACGGCGGAACGCCGACCTCTTTGCCGCTGCGTCAGAGGGCGGCGTGCAGCTCCGCTTCGAGGCCTCGGTTTGCGCAGCGATCCCCGTGATCAAGGTGCTGCGGGAGTCGCTCGTCGTCACGAACGTCCACCGTGTGCTCGGCATCGTCAACGGGACGACGAACTTCATCCTGACGCGGATGGAGGAGGGCGCAGAGTACGAGGAGGCGCTCGCGGAGGCCCAGCGCCTGGGATACGCGGAAGCCGATCCCACCGACGACGTCTCGGGTGCCGACGCGGCAGCGAAGATGGCGTTGCTCGCCACGGTCGCATTTGGCTCGCGGGTCGAGCTCACCGAAGTCGCCTGCGAGGGGATCGAGGGGATCAAGCCCCACCACGTGGCGGCGGCACGCGAGCTGGAGACGGTCGTCCGTCTCGTCGGCTCGGCGACGCTCTTCAACGGAGCGGTCGACGTCCGCGTCGGGCCGGCGTTCGTAGACGGCCGTCATCCACTCGCGGCCGTCGTGGGAGCCTTCAACGCGGTGATGCTCCAGGGCGACGCGATCCGCGAGATCACCCTCGAGGGGCCCGGTGCGGGGGGGATCGAGACTGCCTCGGCGGTCGTCGCCGACATGGTCAGCGTGCTCGGAACCACCGGCACCGGCTTCCTCCAGAACGACGCCTGCTGGCGCTCGCTCGACCGGCTGCCTCCTGGGGACCTGCCCACGGCCTTCTACGTCCACCTGGAGGTCGCCGACCGACCCGGCGTCCTGGCTCGCGTCGCGGACTGCTTCGCGGAGCAGGACGTCTCGATAGCGCGGCTCGCGCAGCGTCTCGTCAACGGCACCGCGGCGCTCGATCTCGTCACGCACGAGGCGCCCGCCGGCCACGTCGAGGCCGCCCTGGAATCGGCGGCGAGGCTGACCGAGGTACGCTCCTCTCCGGAGGCGCTGCGAGTGATCACGGAACGAGGCTTTTGAGCTGAGACCGGCGCTGCTCGAGCGCTATCGCGACGCGCTGCCGGTGTCGCCGTCGACCCCGATCGTGACACTCGGCGAGGGCTCGACGCCGCTCCTGCGCTCGGAGCGGCTCTCCGCCGGCCTCGGGTTCGAGCTCTGGCTCAAGTGGGAGGGAGCCAACCCGACCGGTTCGTTCAAGGACCGAGGCATGGCCCTCGCGGTCGCGAAGGCAGTCGAGGCCGGGGCGCGGGTGATCGTCTGCGCGTCGACGGGGAACACGGCGGCGTCTGCCGCGGCGTACGCCGCGCGCGCAGGCATCGAGGCGGTCGTCGTGCACGTGGCTGGCGGCCCTGCGCGCTCGAAGCTCGCCCAGGTGCGTGTGACGGGCGCGCGCGTGGTCCGTGTGGACGGCTCGTTCGACGACGCGTTCACCGCGGCGGAGGAGCTCGCCGAGCGGGAGGGCGCGGTCGTCGTCAACTCGACGAACCCGGATCGGATCGAAGGTCAGAAGACGGCCGCCCTCGAGCTCCTCGAGCAGCTGGGCGGGCCCCCCGACCTGGTCGCTCTCCCTTACGGCGGTGGCGGGAACACGACTGCGTACGCGAAGGGCTTCCTCGAGGCAGGGGCGGCGCCCCGGCTCGTGCCGGTCGAAGCGGCCGATCGAGCGGCGACAGAGGCCTCTGCGATCCGCATCCCGACGCCCGTCCACCACGCCGAGGTCGACGAGGCTCTCGCCCGCTGCGGCGGTGCCGTCGTCTCCGTCACCGACGGCGAGATCGCGGCGGCCTGGAGATCGCTCGCGCGGGAGGAGGGCCTGTTCTGCGAGCCCGCTTCCGCCGCGGCCGTGGCAGGGCTCAGCCACGCGAACCTCGCCGGCGGCCAGCGCGTGGTGTGCGTCCTCACCGGTCACGGCCTCAAGGACCCGGACGCGCTCGACCGCTTGCCGGGGGGGAGCTCGTGATCCACGTGCGCGCTCCCGCCACCACCGCGAACCTGGGGGCGGGCTTCGACTGCGCCGCCGCCGCTTTCGAGCTGTGGAACGAGCTCGCAGTCGGGGAAGGCGGCGCGAAAGCCGACGCCGACCATCTCGCCGTCCGTGCCTTCGCCCGACTCGCGTCGCCCGACGGCCTCGCCTTCACGTTCACGGAGCGCATTCCCCGGGCCCGCGGTCTCGGGTCGAGCGCCGCGACGATCGCCCTAGGCCTGGTGGCTGGCGCGGCCGTGGCAGGTCGCGCTGCAGATCCCGAGGAGCTGCTCGCACTCGGGCTCGACCTCGAGGGCCATCCGGACAATCTCGCCGCCGCCCTGGCGGGCGGGGTCTGCCTGACCTGGGACGGCCACGTCGCGCGCATCGCCGACGATGCACCGGCTGTGCCGATCGCGATCATCCCGCGCGAGACGGTCGAGACGCGCGCGGCACGTGCGGCACTGCCAGAGACGATCACCCACCGCGACGCGGCCTTCAGCGTCGCACGGGCGGCACTGCTCGGTGCAGCGATCGCGTCCGGGTCGCCGGAGCTGTTCGCCGCCGCGGCCGACGATCGCCTGCACGAGCCGTACCGCGCGCGCCAGGCGCCGGTGCTCGCCGCCGTCCGCGAGCGGCTGCCGGAGGGCGCGCTCGCGGCCACGCTCTCCGGCTCGGGCCCGACCGTGATCGTCTGGGCGCGGCCAGAGCTCGCGACCGCATGCGCCGCCGAACTGGCGGCGCGTTTCCCCGACACGGACGCCCTCCACCTCTCGATCTCGCCGACAGGAGCGAGCCGGCTATGAGCACGCTACGCGTCCGGGATCGCCGGAGTGACGCCCGCAGTCGTCAGTCACTGGCTCCGCCCGAGCCTCGACAGGTTGCCCCATGAGACCTCTACGGGTCTGGGATCGCCGGAGTGGCGCCTACGGTCGCTCGCTCCGCACGAGCCTCAGGAGCTTGCCCCAATGAGCAACATCTACGATCGTCCTTCCGACCCGGCGAAGCGCCACAGTGCGGCGCTCACCGACGGTGTCGACCGCGCTGCTGCACGCGCAATGCTGAAGGGCACGGGTTTCGACGACGACGACCTCGCCCGCCCGCTCGTCGGGGTGGCGACGACGTGGATCGAGACGATGCCGTGCAATCTCAACCAGCGGAAGCTCGCGCAGGATGTCAAGCGCGGGATCCGCGCCGCGGGCGGCACGCCGATCGAGTTCAACACGATCGCGGTGTCGGACGGCGTCTCCATGGGCAGCGAGGGAATGCGCGCCTCCCTCGTCTCGCGCGAGGTGATCGCGGACTCGATCGAGCTGGTCGCACGCGGCCACCTCTTCGACGGGCTCGTCTGCCTCGTCGGCTGCGACAAGACGATTCCCGCGGCCGTGCTGGCCCTCGCCCGCCTCGATCTGCCGGGGCTCGTGCTCTACAACGGCTCGATCGCGCCGGGCCGCTTCCGCGGGCGCGACGTGACGATCCAGGACGTGTTCGAAGCGGTGGGCGCTCATGCTGCGGGCACGATGAGCGCGGAGGACGTGCATGAGCTCGAGGGCGTTGCCTGTCCCGGAGCCGGCGCGTGCGGCGGCCAGTTTACGGCCAACACGATGTCCCTGGCGCTCGAGTTTCTCGGCATCAGTCCCGCGGGGCTGAACGAGATCCCCGCGGTCGACCCGGCGAAGCCGGAAGCCGCAGAGCGCGCAGGAAGACTCGTGCTCGAGCTCGTCCGCGGAGACGTGCGGCCCTCCGCGATCCTCACGCGGGCCTCGATCGAGAATGCGATCGCCGCGGTCGCCGCCACGGGTGGCTCGACGAACGCCGTCCTCCACCTGCTCGCGATCGCGCGCGAGCTCGACCTGCCGCTCGAGCTCGACGACTTCGACGAGATCGCGACGCGGACGCCCGTCATCGCCGATCTCAAGCCGGGCGGGCGCTTCGTCGCAACCGACCTCTACCGCGCCGGCGGCGTCGGTCTCGTTGCGCGCGAGCTGGTCGGCGCCGGCCTCGTCGACGGATCCGCCTTGAACGTCGACGGCCGCACCCTGGCGAAGGTCGCCGCCGCCGCCCGAGAGGCCCCCGGGCAGGAGGTCGTCGTGTCCATCGACCGGCCACTGAAACGGAGCGGTGGGCTCGCCGTGCTCCGTGGCAATCTTGCGACCGAAGGCGCGATCGTCAAGCTCGTCGGCCATGAGCGCCGCCTGCATCGCGGCCCGGCGCGTGTGTTCGACTCGGAGGAGAAGTGCTTCGCCGCCGTGGCCTCGAACGCGATCGTTGCCGGTGACGTGGTCGTCATCCGGTACGAGGGGCCGGCGGGCGGCCCCGGGATGCGGGAGATGCTCCACGTCACCGCCGCGCTCGTCGGCGCGGGACTAGGCGACGCCGTCGCGCTCGTGACCGATGGGCGCTTCTCCGGCGCGACGCATGGGCTCATGGTCGGCCACGTCGCCCCGGAGGCAGCGCGAGGAGGAGGGCTAGCCGCGCTGGAGGAGGGCGACGAGGTCGTGATCGACGTCGACGCGCGCGAGCTTCGCGTGGAGCTTTCCGACGGCGAGCTCGAGCGCCGGCTCGAGCGCTGGACACCACCGCCGCCGCGTTATACGTCCGGCGTGCTCGCGAACTACGCCGCGCTCGTCTCGTCCGCGTCGGACGGCGCGATCACGCGCCCGCCGCCCGCGTGAGACGCTGCCCGGGTCGGAGAGCACGGCGCCGATCGAGACGGACGGCATCCGAGATCGCGCGCGACGTCGCTTTACTTTATACTGCGGACCAGAGGGCGGGCGTTGCCCCGCTCCGCATCAAGAGAGGCTGAGGGAACCGGCCCGACGAAGCCTCGGCAACCTGCGATCCGCAAGGTGCCAAGCCGGCCGAGCACGGACGCTCGGACGATGTAGAGCGACAAGGAGGCTGTAATGCCCGCCACACACCTGTCCTGCTCCCGGTGCGGCAACGAGCTGCCGCTCGAAGGGGTCGGTGCCTGCCCACACTGCTTCGGGCCGCTCGAACCCGTCTACGACAAGTACGAGCTCCGCCGAACGCTGACACGCGAGCGCATCGAGGCCGGTCCGCCGTCCCTCTGGCGCTATGCGCCGATCCTTCCGGTTGGGGTACCGGACGACCAGCGGCTCGCCCCGGGTCTGACGCCGCTCGTGTCAGCGGCGCGCCTCGCCTCGCACCTCGGGGTCGCCGAGCTCTACCTGAAGCTCGACACCGCCAACCCAACGCACTCGTTCAAGGATCGCGTCGTCGCCGTCGCATGTGCAAAGGCGCAGGAGCTCGGGCTCGACACCCTTGCCTGCTCCTCGACGGGAAATCTCGCGCACGCCGTTGCCGCGCGGGCCGCGGCCGAGGGGCTCGGCGCCGTCGTCTTCTGTCCGTACGACCTCGAACGCGAGAAGCTCGTCGCCACGGCCGCGTACGGGGCCCGAATCTACGCTGTGCGAGGCAGCTACGACGACTGCAGCCGCCTTACGGTCGAGCTCTCGTTCGAGCTGCCCTGGGGCTTCGTCAACGTCGGGTTGCGCTCCTACTACGCCGAAGGGTCGAAGACGGTCGCGTACGAGGTTGCCGAGCAACTCGGCTGGGAGCAGCCGGATGTGGTCGTCTGCCCGATCGCCTCGGGCTCGCTGCTCTCGAAGGTCGGCCGCGGGTTCCGCGACTTCCGGGAGCTCGGACTCGTGGCCGGCCCGGCGCCGCGTGTGATCGGCGGCCAGGCGGCGGGCTGCTCACCCGTCGCAACGGCCTTCGCAGAGGACCGGCCCGTGAAACCGGTGCGGCCTGACACGATCGCCCGCTCGCTCGCGATCGGCAGTCCCGCCGACGGCGACGCGGCAATCGCGGCAACGCGCACATCCGGCGGCTCGATCCACGCCGTGCCCGAGCACGAGGTCGGGGAGAACATGGCCCTGCTCGCGGAGACCGCGGGCGTCTTCGGCGAGACCGCGGCCGGCGTGACGCTCGGCGCGCTGCGAGCAGCAATCCGGCGGGGTGAGGTGGGCTCCCGTGACAGGGTCGTCCTCCTCGTCACCGGCGACGGATTGAAGACACCGGGTCCCGTCGCCGATCGCTTCGCCCCGATCGACATACCTGCCGATGCCGATGCGCTGCTCGCAGCGTTGGGAGCCGCGGTTTGACGGTGATCCGCGTCGCCTCCCTTCCCGGCGACGGCATCGGTCCCGAGGTGTGTCAGGCGGCCGTCTGCGTCCTCGACGTGCTGCCGATCGAGATCGAGGTCGAGGAGCATCCGTTCGGGGGCCGCGCCATCCACGAGCACGGCGACCCCCTGCCGGCCGAGACGCTCGCGGCCTGTCGAGCTGCGGACGCCGTCCTCCTCGGGGCCGTCGGCCTCCCCGAGTTCGACGTCGCGCCCGTACGGCCCGAACAGGGCCTGATTCGCCTTCGCCGCGAGCTCGACGCCTACGCGAATCTTCGCCCTGTCCGGGGCGACGGCGTCGACTTGCTGATCGTCCGCGAGCTCGTCGGCGGGCTCTACTTCGGCGCGAGCGGCCGGCGTGCGGACGGCTCCGTATTCGACACGTGTGAATACTCGCCGGGGGAGATCGACCGGATTGCCCGACGCGCGTTCGAGCTCGCGCGCGGCCGCCGCGCCCTGGTCACCTCGGTCGACAAGGCGAACGTGCTCGAGACGTCACGCCTCTGGCGGGAGGTCGTCTCCGGCCTGGCGGCCGACTACCCGGACGTGCGGCTCGAGCACATGCTGGTCGACAATGCAGGCCTCCAGCTCGTGCTCGACCCCGCGCAGTTCGACGTGATCCTGACCGAAAACACGTTCGGCGACATCCTCTCCGACGTCGCGGCAGGAAGCTGCGGCGGCCTCGGGCTCGCAGCCTCGGCCAGCCTCGGCGACCGGCGACCTGGCATTTTCGAGCCCGTTCACGGCTCTGCGCCCGACATCGCAGGCCGGGGGATCGCGAACCCGACGGCGGCCCTTCGCTCGGTCGCCCTCCTGCTGCGGCACGCTGCCGGAGAGCAAGCGCTGGCAGACGGGCTCGAACAGGCGGTCGACGCAGCTCTCGGCTCGACGCCGACGCGCGACCTCGGAGGCAAGGCGACGACGGCCGAGTTCACCAACACGGTTCTGGGCCTGCTTGCCCGCGCCGCCGCCTAGACCGGAAGCGCCGTCGTCTCGACCGGGGCGGGGTGCGATCGCTCGTAGTCGGTGATCGCATCCTCGCGCTTCAGCGTCAGGGCGATGTCGTCGAGCCCCTGAAGCAGGGACTCTCGCGCGAACGGCTCGAAGTCGAACGGAACGACGAGATCGCCCGGACCGGCCACATGCTGCGCCTCAAGGTCGACCGTCAGCGACTCGCCGCCTGCAACGGCGTGCATCAAGACCCCGACGGCTTTCACCGGGAGCACGATCGGGACGAGCCCGGTCTTCAGCGCGTTCGTGCGGAAGATGTCGCCGAACGAAGGCGCGATCACGACCTCGAAGCCGTAGTCCTGCAGCGCCCAGGCGGCGTGCTCGCGCGAGGAGCCGCAGCCGAAGTTCCGGCCCGCGAGCAGGATCTTGGCCCCCGCATACTCCGGCCGGCGTAGCTCGAAGTCCGGCCTCTTCATCCAGTCGAAGAAGAGAAACTCGCCGTAGCCGGTTCGCTCGATGCGCTTCAGGAACTGCTTCGGGATGATCTGATCCGTGTCGACATCGGCCCGGTCGAGCACGGCGGCGCGGGCACTGACGCGCTGGAAGGGCTTCATGCGGCCGGCTCCAGTGCGCGTGGGTCGACGAAGTGGCCGGCTACCGCCGCTGCCGCCGCGAGTGCGGGGCTGACGAGGTGCGTTCGGCCGCCGCTTCCCTGCCTTCCCTCGAAGTTGCGGTTCGATGTCGAGGCGCAGCGCTCGCCGGGCTGGAGGATGTCCGGGTTCATGCCGAGGCACATCGAGCAGCCGGCGCGCCGCCAGTCGAAGCCGGCTTCCGTGAAGATCTTGTCGAGGCCTTCGTCTTCGGCCTGCCGCTTGACGCCGGCCGAGCCGGGGACGACGAGCGCGCGCACCGACGGGTGGACCCGCTTCCCGGACACCACTGCCGCCGCGGTGCGCAGATCCTCGATCCGCGCGTTGGTGCAGGAGCCGATGAAGACGCGGTCGAGAGCGATATCCTCGATCCTCGTGCGCGGCGCGAGACCCATGTAGGCGAGAGCCCGCTCGACTGCGTCGCGCTCCCCGGGATCGTCGTAGTCCGCCGGGTCCGGCACCTCGCCGTGCACCGCCGCGACCATCTCCGGATTCGTTCCCCACGTGACCTGCGGGGCGAGCTTGGAGACGTCGACTGAGAGCTCGCGCTCGAACGGGGCGTCCGGATCGGTGGCGAGTGAGCGCCAGTGGTCGAGCGCGCGCTCGAAGGACGCACCGGCGGGCGCGCCGGGACGCCCCTCGATGTACGCGAATGTGGTGTCGTCGGGCGCGATCATCCCGGCGCGGGCGCCCCACTCGATCGACATATTGCAGACCGTCATGCGGCTCTCCATCGAGAGGCTCCGGATCGCCGGGCCGTCGTACTCGACGACGTAACCGACGCCGCCCGAGATGCCCGCCTGGCCGATCGCCGCCAGAATCAGATCCTTCGCAGCGACGCCTGCGGGCAGCTCGCCGTCGAAGGTAACCCGCATAGTCCTCGGCTTCCGCTGCTGGAGCGTCTGCGTCGCGAGCACGTGCTCCACCTCGGAGGTGCCGATGCCGAAGGCGAGCGCTCCGAAGGCGCCGTGCGTCGAGGTGTGGCTGTCACCACAGACGATCGTCATCCCCGGTTGCGTCAGCCCGAGCTCGGGACCGATCACGTGGACGATCCCCTCCCGCCCGCTCCCGGTGGCATACAGCGGCACGCCGAACTCATCGCAGTTGTGCCGGAGCGCGTCGAGCTGGCGGCGTGCGAGCGGATCGCTGATGGGGCCGTCCTCGGTGGGGACGCTGTGGTCCATCGTGGCGACGGAGAGATCGGGCCGGCGGACCCGGCGCCCGGCCACCCGCAGGCCCTCGAACGCCTGGGGTGAAGTCACCTCGTGGATCAGGTGAAGGTCGACGTAGAGCAGCGCGGGCTCGTCGGCGGGCTCCACCACGAGGTGACGGCTCCAGATGCGATCGAACAGCGTTCGGGGTGTCATCCGACCTTCTTACCTGAGGAGCTGTTAGAAGTAAAGCTGACTCGGCTGAGCCGGGCGTCCGGGAATCCGCCCAAGGCTCCGATTGCTCGAGCCGGGGGCGGCGTTGCCACCGCCCCCGGCCGCTCGAGGGGAGTCAGCCCGAAGACCCGAGCACCGGCTCTGGCGCCGCTCGGGACGCCGGCCCCACGTCGGCGCCGACGTGGGCATGCGCCTCGGTTCCGTAGCCGCCGGGAACCGGAATGTAGAACTCGGGGTAACCCCACATGCCGTGCTCGGAGACGTCGAGTCCGCTCGTCTCGGCGCTCTCGTCGACGCGGATCCCCCATAGCTTCTTCAGCGTCCAGAGGATCGCGAACGCCGCGCTGAACGTCCACGCGCCGACGGCGAGGAGGCCCAGCGCCTGCACGCCCAGCTGGTGAAAGCTGCCCGTGTAGACGAGCCCGCCGGTGCCGGTGGCGAGGTTCTTCGCGAGCAGCGGTACCGCGAACAGGCCGGTCGCGAGCGTGCCCCAGACGCCGGCCATGCCGTGCACGGCGACCGCACCGATCGGATCGTCGATCCCCACCCGCTCGACCGCGATCACGCCGACGACGGCGATCCCGCCCGAGACGAGGCCGATCACGATGGCCGCCCAGGGCGCGACGAAGCCGGACGCCGCGGTGATCGCAACGAGCGCGGCGATCACGCCGTTCAGCATCATCGAGATGTCCGGCTTCTTGAGGACGAGCCAGGCGGTGATGAGACCCCCGACCGCCCCGGACGCCGCGGCGATGTTCGTCGTCAAAGCGACGTACGCGAAGTAGCCGAAGCCGCCGAAGTCGACGCTCAGGGTCGAGCCGGGATTGAAGCCGAACCAGCCGAACCAGAGAATCAGCGTCCCCAGCACGGCATAGGGGATGTTGTGTCCGGGAATCGGATTCGCGCGCCCGTCGGTGCCGAACTTCCCGATCCGCGGCCCGAGCAGAAGCGCCCCGGCGAGCGCCGCCAGCGCGCCCTGGTAGTGGACCACAGTCGAGCCGGCGAAGTCCTGCATCCCCCTGGCAAAGAGCCAGCCCTTCGGGCTCCAGATCCAGTGCGACGTGATCGAGTAGACCAGGGTGAACGCAGCGCCGAAAACGAAGTACACCCACAGCTTCGCCCGTTCCGCCATCGCGCCCCAGACGATCGCGAGCGATACACCCGCGAACACGACCTCGAAGAGGTACCCCGCCGCCCCCGGGATCTCCGAGAACCAGTCGAACGGCGCCTTGCCGACGGCAATCAGCTCTGTGACCGAGGGGAAGAACCCGTCCGTCCCGATGATCCCGTTCCCGCCGCCGAACGCGAGTCCGAAGCCGACCATGTAATAGACGAGCGAGCAGACGCCGAAGATGAGCACGTTCTTTGCAGCGATGTGTCCGGCGTTCTTCATCCGGGTCAGCCCCGCCTCGAGAAAGGCGAAGCCGGCCTGCATGAACATCACGAGCACGGCGGTGACGACGACCCAGATCGTGCTCGCGGCGATCAGGAGATCGTGGTTCTTAGGCATCGACCTCCACCTCCTCCAAGCGCTTGCCCGTCCGGTTGTGCCGCACGTCCGCAACCGCCGTCGTCCACACGAGCCCATCGCCCGACTCGTTGCCGCTTCGGGCCGAGTCGACGATCGCCTCGAGGACTCCGCCGGCGAGCTCGTCACGGACGACGAACGTCAGAACCGCCTTGGGCAGGAACCGCGACTCGAACACGCGGCCTCGGTACTCGTGCGTGATCCCGCGCTCGCGCCCATGACCCACCGCCTCGACCACGGTCACGCCGACGTGGCCCGTCGCCTCCTCGACCGCGTCGATCACGGTCTCCACTCGTTCTCGTATCACCACGGCGTCCACCCTCACCATCCCCGCCTCCCCTGTCGTTTGCGTGCACAAAAAAACGCCCCAGGAGCTCAAGCTCCTGAGGCGCCGATGCCTCTGGGCCGAGCCATCGAAGGCGCGACCGCACTGCGACATTAGCTCATCGCGGCGCTACTTTCAAGAGTAAAGCGACCCGGATCTAGCGTCGGAAACGGCACGAGGCGCTCGACTCCTGCCCCCTCGTCAAGGGCCGGCGATGAGTTTTCAGCCGACTCGCCGTCTGAGGAGGGTCATGACAACTGATAAGGAGGCGGACACGATGAGCGAACCTGGAATGCCCGAGCGCATGCCGATCGAGGACCGGAGACGGTGGTTCGCGCTGCTCGTCCTTTGCCTGGGCAGCTTGATGATCGTCCTCGACGCGACGATCGTGAACGTTGCGCTGCCGTCGATCAGAGCGGATCTCGGCTTTTCTCAGGCCTCGCTCGCGTGGGTCGTGAACGCATACCTCCTTACCTTCGGCGGTTTCCTCCTGCTCGGCGGCCGACTCGGCGATCTCTTCGGCCACCGACGGCTATTTCTGGCCGGGATCTCGCTCTTCACTCTCGCCTCGCTCGGCTGCGGCCTGTCCACCACGCAAGGATTCCTGGTCACGGCGCGGGCGATCCAGGGGCTCGGCGGCGCCGTCGCATCCGCCGTGGCGCTCTCCCTGATGATGACGCTGTTCACCGAGCCGGCCGAGCGGGCGAAGGCGATGGGCGTCTTCGGCTTCGTTGCAGCAGGCGGAGGAAGCATCGGCGTGCTGCTCGGCGGGATCCTGACGGACGTGCTCGACTGGCATTGGATCTTCCTCGTCAACCTCCCGATCGGGGTCGTCGTCTACGCGCTCTCGCTGAGGCTGCTGCCGGCCGCCCACGGCGCGGCCGCCGCCGGACGACTCGACGTGGCCGGGGCGGTCACCGTGACCGCTGCGCTGATGCTCGCCGTCTACGCGATCGTCAATGGCAATCAGACCGGCTGGACATCCGGCCAGACGATTGGCCTGCTCGCCGCCGCGGCGGCCCTGCTGGCACTCTTCCTCGGCATCGAGGCTCGGGTTCGCTCACCGCTGATGCCGCTAGGCCTCTTCCAGCTGCGCAACGTCGCGACTGCCAAAGTCGTCGCCGTCCTGTGGGCCGCCGCCATGTTCGCCTGGTTCTTCCTCTCTGCGCTCTACCTCCAGCTGGTGCTCGGGTACAGCCCGCTCCAGGTCGGCCTCGCGTTCCTGCCGGCCAACCTGATCATGGGGGCTTTCTCGCTTGGCCTTTCCGCCAAGCTCGTGATGCGATTCGGGTTCAGGCTGCCCTTGAGTACGGGGCTGCTGCTCGCCGCGGCCGGACTCGTGCTCTTCACCCGCGCGCCGGTGCACGGGAGCTTCATCGCCGATGTTCTCCCGAGCATGATCCTGCTCGGCTTCGGCGCCGGCATCGCGTTCAACCCGGTGCTGCTTGCCGCCATGAGTGACGTCGCGCCGGAAGAATCCGGGCTTGCCTCGGGAGTGGTCAACACATCGTTCATGATGGGCGGCGCGCTCGGGCTCGCGATCCTCGCGAGCCTCGCCGCGTCCCGCAGCGACAGCCTGCTCGCCTCTGGCGACGGCTCACTTGTGGCGCTCAACGGCGGCTACCACGCAGCCTTCCTCGTGGGCGCCGTCTTCGCGGTCGCTGCGGCCGTGCTCGGCGCCGTGCTTCTTCGCGCCAGACAGCAGGCGCCGGCCCACGAAGGTCGAGAAGCGACCGGCGGGCCAGCGGCGGCCGAGGTGTAGCACGCGGCAGAGCATGAGCGATCTTGTCCGAAAACGGCGAGCACAACGGCGCCGCGCGCGGCATACCTAGGTCACACGACGGCGCCGTCGGTCAAGCGAAGGAAACGCAACCTTCTCGGTCCACCCCTCTTGCATGCACATGGCTGCAACGGGCTTCGCATTGCCCGAAAGGAGATCGTCATGAAGAAACTGATCGCGCAAACCCTCCTCGCTGCCGCGTTACTGGGAGGCGCCGCCGACGCGGGCGGTGCCCGCACAGATCAGCCACGCAGCGGGAACCTTTCTTACCGTGTCAGCAACCTCAAATCGCTGGGCGGCACATCCAGCGTCGGCTACAGCGTGAACGATCGCGGCTGGGTAGCGGGCCGCTCCAACCTGCCCGGCAACCAGAGTCGGCACGCCACGTTGTGGCGGAATGGCGCGCTCACCGACCTCGGCACTCTCGGCGGCCCCAACGCCAACAGCGCCGTGCTGTGGCCGGTGAAGAACCTCCGGGGCATCATCAGCGGCATCACCCAGACCAGCAAGCCGGACCCGCTGGGTGAGAAGTGGAGCTGCGGGTTCTTCTTCCCGGCGGCCACGGGCACGGGCTACCAGTGCCTCGGGTTCAGGTGGATGGACGGCGTGATGACGCTGTTGCCCACGCTCGGCGGCACGAACGGCTTCGCCACCGGCACGAACAATCTCGGCCAGACCGTCGGCTGGGCCGAGAACACGGTGCACGATCCGACCTGTGTAGCGCCGCAGGTGCTGCAGTTCCGAGCGGTCTTGTGGGGACCGAGGGATGGCCAGATGCGTGAGCTTCCCCCGCTTCCCGGCGACAGCGTCAGCGCCGCGACGGCGCTCAACGACCGCGGTCAGGTGGTGGGCATCTCGGGCATCTGCGACCAGGCAGCCGGCCGGCTGAGCGCAATCCACAACGTGCTTTGGGAGCACGGCAAGCCGTTTGATCTCGGCGACCTCGGGGGCGTCGCCTGGAACACGCCAATGGCCATCAACGAGCGCGGCGACGTGGTCGGGTTTGCCAACGCCTCCGCGGCGGACGGCGCTGACTTCAATCCGCGCGCGTTTCTGTGGATCAGGGGCCAGGGCATTCGCAATCTCGAAACGCTGCCGGGGGATGTCACTAGCCAGGCGCTCGGCATCAACGAACGGCGCCAGGTGGTCGGCCAATCCTGCGACGTGGACGGCAATTGTCGCGCCTTCCTCTGGCAGAACGGCGTGATGATGGACTTGAACGACCTGGTCGATTTCGGCTACGACGATGTCCTCACGACAGCCAACGACATCGACGATTTCGGCAGGATCACCGGACAGGGATTCGACGCTGCTGCAGGTCAGTTCGTTGCGTTCCTCGCCACGCCTGTCCGCTAGTGAGTCACCGTTTGGGCCGGAGTGGACACGTGTTCCACTCCGGCCGTTCGCGTAGGCGCCGACCCGGTCCGGGCTCGGAGATCAGACCGAAGGACTCGCCGGTGCGGCACGGGGGCGGGACCTGCGCGGCGCGCGGTGCCGATCCTCCGGCGCGGGCACGTCGTGGTCGATCCGCACGAGCCGCCGCAGGACTCCTCGCCGCTCCCAGGTTGCCGCGGCCACAGCAGTCTCTGCGGGGGTGGGAGGGATGACACTCCGGAACGTGTTCTTCTTGGTCATGGCTTCCTTTCGTCGAGCTTTGGGCGACACTCCAAGGAAACCAGTGCGGCCTGAGATCTCCCTGGGTCACCCCTGTGAGGTTGCTGAGAGCGCGTCGGAGTACGCGCAACTGCCTTGGTGAGGCCGTTACGCGCGTGAGTCGTCGTCAGCGCGGGCTATGCGGTGCGGAGGCATCGGAAGGATGATCCGAAAGGTTGCGCCGCGTCCGGGCTCGGAGCATGCCGCGACGCTGCCGCCGTGCGCCTCGGCGACCGCGGCGACGATCGAGAGCCCGAGGCCGACGCCTCCGCTCGCGCGCGAGCGGGTCGGATCGGCGCGGTAGAAACGCTCGAAAACACGCTCGATCTCCTCCGAGCTCAAGCCCGGACCGACATCCGCCACCTCGATCACCGCGTTGCCGTCGTCTCGCCCCACCGTGATCTGCACCGGCGTGCCGGCGGGAGTGTGTGCCCGGATGTTACTGAGGAGGTTGTCGACGATCTGCCGCAATCGATCGTGGTCGCCGAGCACGACGACGGGCTCCGCGTCGAGCTCGATCGGCCGCTCGGGGTCGACGGTGTGAGCAGTCTCGACCGCCTCACTCACCACCTCGTCCAAGCTCACCGGCGCGTGTTCCAGGGGGCGTCCGTCGTCGAGCCGCGCCAGTAACAACAGATCCTCGACGAGCATGCTCATTCGTTCCGACTCACGGCTGATCCCCGACATCGAGCGGGCAAGATCCTCGGGCCGCTGCTTCGCCCCGCGTGTGAAGAGCTCTGCGTATGCGCGCACGGCTGTCAGGGGCGTGCGTAACTCGTGGGAGGCGTCGGCGACGAAGCGCCGCAGCTTCTGCTCGGAGCGCAATGCCTTTTGCTCCGAAGCCGCGCGCGCCTTGAATGCCGACTCGATCTGGGCGAGCATCGCGTTCAGCGCAAGGCCCAGCCGGCCGATCTCGGTGCGCTCCTCCGCGCGCTCGACCCGCTGAGTGAGATCGCCGACCGCGATGGACGCCGCGGTCGCTTCGATCGCCCGCAACGGCCGCAGGCCAAGGCGCACCACCCAGAGTCCGAGGGTGGTGATTGCCGCGAGAGCGGCCGCGGTGACCAGCAACTCGATCAGAACGAGCCGGTGCAGCGTCCCGTCGACGTCGCTCAGCGAGCCGCCGATCAACAGGATGCGTTCGCTCGCGCGCGGCTCGATCGACGCGCGGACTCGGTAGCGCCCGTGGCCGGACCGCGCCGGCACCGTGAAGTACGCTACTCGATCGCCGTCCGCATTGACAGACTCCGGCAGCACGATCTTCGCAGGGAGTCGCGGGGGCGGCGGTGCCTTTCGCTGGGTGAACCGAAAGACCGGGCCGCCCTCGACGACTCGACCGCCGAGCGTCCGGACCTGCACGTAGTCGATGCCGGGCGCGCCGGCACCGAGAACCGGCCCAGGGCCTGGCTCTTGCCCATCCCGGTCGAGCCCTCCAAGTAGAGCAGCCTCGACGATCGGGTGGGCAGCCTCGAGCGTGCTGTCGACGCGGTGAAGAAGGAAGGTGCGGAGCGACGTGTACGTGGCGAGGTCCGCGACCACGAGTCCGAGTGCTGCCAGAACGATGACGCCGAGCACGAGCCGCGCGCGCAGCGACATGCGAATCAGCATTTACCCCGCTTCCAGCATGTAGCCCGCCTGCCGCACCGTCTTGATCAGCGGCGGGCCGAGCGCGTCGAGCTTCCTGCGGAGATAGCTGACGTAGGTCTCCACGACGTTCGAGCTGCCGCCGAAGTCGTAGTGCCAGACGTTCTGCAGGATCTGGCCCTTCGACAGTACGCGGCGCGGGTTGAGCAGAAAGAAGCGAAGCAGGCTGAACTCGGTCGCGGTCAGCTCGATGGGCGTCTTCCCGCGAAAGACCTCGTGACGCGCTTCGTCGAGAACCAGGTCGCCGAGACGCAAGACGTCTCCCGGCAGCTCGCCCGCGGTCCGGCGCAAGATTGCCTGCACCCGGGCCACGACCTCGGCCAGGCTGAACGGCTTGGTCACGTAGTCGTCGCCGCCGGCCCGCAGCGCCTCCACCTTGTTCTCGGTCGCGTCCTTCGCCGTGAGAAACAAGACAGCGCTCCTGAAGCCCTGCGCGCGAAGACGCCTGCCGACCTCGATTCCGTCGAGATCCGGAAGCATCCAGTCGAGCACGATCAGATCGGGCTCGCGCTGCGCCACGGAGGCGAGCGCGTCGCGGCCGGTCGGTGCCTCGTCGACTTCGTAGCCCTCGTAGCGGAGTGCGGTCGCGACGGCGTCGACGATCGACGGCTCGTCGTCGACTACGAGAATCCGCCGACGCGCCTCGTCGTTGCGGCTCGAGGTCATGCGCCCATCGTGCCACTGCTTCCTGTGAGTTGGCTGAGAAACCGCGGATCCGGCTGAGAGCGCCGGCGCAACCCTTGCTTGCCTGCCGCGTGGGACACTGGTGGGCGGTCGAGCGAGTAACGCCGAGCGGAAGGAGCAGCGCCGTGTCGACGCAGGAGCCGAAGATCGAAGGTGCCGAGAGCTTGACGGAGCTGATCAGCGAGACGAAAGCGCGGCTACGCGAGCAGATCGGCGATGTCGCGGAGGTGTTCGCCGAGGTCGAGGAGGCGATGCGGCGCGAGGTGGCCGAGGTCGTCCGGGCGCGCGAGCGGGGCGACGATGTGATTCCCGTCGTCCAGTACGCCGACATCGAAGCCGGCACAGCGTCCGGAGCTCTGCGCGAGGCGATCCACCGGCGCGGCTGCGCGGTCGTCCGGCAGACCCTTCCTCGGACGCAGGTGGAGCGTTGGGACGGCGAGCTCGCGGACTACCTCGAGCGCAACCGCTACTACGAGCACCAGAAGGCCGATGCCGACCAGTACTTCTCCACCCTGCAGTCGAGCCGCCCGCAGATCTTCGGCATCTACTGGTCGAAGCCGCAGGTGCAGGCGCGCCAGGACGAGCGGATGACCGCGACCCGCAGCTTCATGAACTCGATCTGGCGCAACGAGAGCGAAGGTGTGACCTGGTTCGACGGAGGGCGTGACTGCACGTATGCCGATCGCGTTCGCCGGCGTCAGCCGGGCGACTCGTCGTTCGGGCTCTCACCGCATATCGACTCAGGGTCGATCGAGCGCTGGCTCGTCCCTGCGTACCAGGACGTCTACCGCCACGTGTTCTCGGGTGACTGGCGGCGCTTCGACCCCTGGGACGCCGCCCACCGCACCGAGGTCGACGAGTACGAGTCGACGTTGATGTGTAGCGTGTTCCGCACCTTCCAGGGCTGGACCGCGCTCAGCGAGATGCGGCCGACGGACGGCGTGCTGCACCTGATCCCGATTACCACCAGCATCGTCTATCTGCTGCTGCGCCCGCTGCTCGACGATGTCCCCGCCGACGACCTGCTCGCCGCCCGCGGCCGTGCGCTGTCGATCAGCGAGGAGATGCATCCCGCGATCACGCCGGCGCTGACGCCGATTCCCTCGATGGAGCCCGGCGATACGGTTTGGTGGCACACCGACGTCGTCCACTCGGTGGGCGACGTGAACCGGGGGGAGCGCTGGGGCAACGTGATGTACATCGCAGCGGTGCCCTACTGCGACAAGAACGCCGCCTACGTCGAGCGTGAGAAGGAAACCTTCCTACGCGGCGCGAGCCCGCCCGATTTCCCGCCCGAGCACTACGAGGTCGACTACGACGGCCGGGCCACCGTCGACGACCTGACGGCTCTCGGGCGCAAGCAGATGGGCATCGATCCCTGGTAAGAGACGCCAGGGGAGGACCAATCCTCATTGGCGTGGAGTGCAGCAGGTGGGTGCGTGCACATAGGGTTCGGCGGCCCGGATGGAGAGAGAAGGGAGTCAACCGTGTCAGACGGCGACGAAGAGGGCGTTGCGTCCGGCGAGGAGGACGGGGTCTGGTCCGTCGCCGATGGTGAGCTCAGCCCGCACGGACAGTCCCAGGTGTTTCGCCCGGACGGGGTCGAGAATCTGACGTACAACAACCCCTACGCCATGGAGGTCGAGCGCGTCTGGTTCGACGGCAAGATCGTGTATGCGGTCGAGAGCGGCGAGCTCGAGCTCCCGTTCGACGACCACCGAGCTGCAGCCGGGAACAAGGTCGCTCAGGAGTACCAGGTCGTGTACTCCGTCTCACTCGACGATCGCGGCAAGCTCAGGGACGGCCGGGAGCCGGAGCGGGTGGACGGCCAGTACAACATCTACGACTCCATCCCGGGGATGGAGAAGTACTCGCCGCTCTGGCAGTTCAACTACGTCATCGTACCGCCCGACTACGAGGCAAACACGCTTCGCTCGGAGGCCGACTGCCTCACGAGCGGGTATCCAATCGAGAAGAGCACGATCGTCGAGAACTGACCTGTGCTCTGAAGCGCCGCCGTGTGCGGCGCCCGCCTGAAGTCGGCACCGCAAGCGGCGCCTTGGGCCTGCGATTTTGACGCTGCTCGGCGTAAGCTAGGGGCGTGCGGCTCTTCTCGCAGGACACGAAGGTGCAGGCTCTCAAGCGTGCGCCCCTGTTTGCGGAGCTTTCCCGCAAGGAGCTCACGGAGCTCGCGAAGAGGACGGAGGATCTCGAGTTCGATGCCGGCAAGGTGCTGTGCACGCAGGGAGAGGTCGGGCGTGAGTTCTTCGTCGTCATCGAGGGCGAGGTCGAGATCACGAGAGACGGCGCCCGGCTGGCCACGAGTCACGGCGGCGACTTCTTCGGCGAGATCGCCTTGCTCGAGCACACCCGGCGGACGGCGACCGTGACCGCGAGAACGCCGCTTCGGTGCTTCGTGTTGACGAGTCAGGCCTTCCGGAGCGCGGTCGATCACATTCCGAGCGTCGAGCGGAAGGTACTGCGCGCCCTCGCACAGCGCGTCGCCGCCCTCTCGAGCGATCCCAGCCTGTAGCCGAGGACGCCTCAGCGGTAGCGCTCGAGCCAGTCCGTGCCGGACCAGGGCGTCCGGGGCCGCTCGCTCACCTTGCCGTCGAGCTCGAGCTCGACCTCGTCACGTTCCTGGAAGAAGCAGACCATTCCGCGGACGAGCTCGGCCTCCCGTCGCGGCTCGGGGTAGGTCCAGGCCACCGCCCGCGCCCCCGCCACGTCGAAGTACGAGGCGAACCCCTTGTAGGCACAGCCGGTCTTCAGGTCCGGCGAATCACGAAGGAGGTCGGAGCGGACATCCTCGCGCGGGAGGTAGTAGCGGGGCGGAAGGCAGGTCTCGAAGAGAACCATGGCCCCGGCCGACTCGCCGACCTGCTCGCTTCCCACGCGCACGACGACGCGGCGCGAGGTGTGCAGGGTGTCGATCCGGTGGTAGGGATCGCGCGGGTGGACGATCACCTCGTCGTCCTCCTCGAGCCAGCGGTCCACAGCGTTCCACGCGACCGTCACGTAGCCTCGGGCGGCGGGTTCCGGCTCGGCCGGGATCGAGACATCCTCCGCGGGAAAGGCATACCGCGCCAGCGAGCCGGTTCGGTAGACGAGCCGCACGCGCTCACTGTCGACGACCGTGCGGCCGTCCTTCAGAGCCCGCACGCGCCGGGGGAGCTCCTCGACGAACGTGACACTCCCGGGCGGGTCGAAGTCGAAGCGGCCGGTCGGGTTGTGGCCGAACGGGCCTGAGCCGACGGTCAGGGACATGCGCTGATCCTTGGCTCCGCGGTCGTCATTAGGAGCTCGCCGTGATCGTGATCCCGCCGCGCGCCTTCTGCCGCAGCATGACGTGAACCTGCTCGGCCTGCAGCTCGAGCGCCTCGGCGAGGTCGTCCCTGATCCTGACGGCGAGCGCCTCGCAGAAGTGCCCCTGATCGCGGAAGCCGTTCAGGTACAGCTTGAGCGACTTCGACTCGATGCAGAGTGGTCCCGGGAAGTAATCGATCGTTACCCCGTAGAGATCCGGCTGCCCCGTGATCGGACAGACGGCCGTGAGCTCGTCGCTCGTCATCTCCACGCGCGACACACCCGGGTTGGGGAACGTCTCGAGGCCGACGTAGTGACCCGGGCCCGCATGCCCCAGGGCGACGAACTGCTGCGAGCGGGAGGTCTGCTGCACGCCGTTACTGTAGGCGACTTCGACCGTGAGACGCGTCTACCTCGCCGGCCCGCCCTACGCCGAGGAATACCGCCGGCGAGCCACCGAGCTCGTTCAGGGACTCGGCTGGGAGCCCGTCGACCCGATGCGGCGGGACTACCGCGGCCGCACGCAGGGAAGGGAGCCCGAGATCGTCGAGGGAGATCTCGAGGACATCGCCTCCTGCGACGCCGTGCTGGCGGCGTTCACGGTGCCGGACGAGGGAACCGCCATGGAGGCCTGGCACGCCCACTCGATCGGCAAGCCCGTCGTGGCATACACGGGCGGAGCGCCGCCGCATCCGTGGACCGTGTACGTCGCAGCCTGCGTGCACGCCGACCTCGAGGGCGCCGTCGGTGCTCTCGCGGATCTGTAGCTCCATGGGGCTGACTGCGCGCGACTTCGGTGAGCCGGGCGACCTGCGGCTGATGCAGGCGCTCGTGGCCGAGGCCTGGGCGCTGGAGGGGCCGAAGGTCGAGCGCCACATCGGCGACATCGCGTGGGGCGCCGCCTCCAGAGCCGGTAGGGAGCAGGAATGGCGCCGCCGCCTCTGGCTCGACGAGGGCGAGCTCGTCGCCTTCGGCTGGGTCTTCGAGCGCACGACGCTCCACTTCCAGCTCCACCCGCGCAGGCGCGAGCTCGCGAACGAGGTGCTCGCCTGGGCGGGCGACTGTGTCACCTCCGCGCTCGAGGACGACGAGGCGACGATCGCGGCGCTCGAGCGAAACGGATACCGGCCGGTGGCGAGCGAGGCGTGGTTCGACTACCTGCTGCGCGACCTCGACCGCCTGCCCGACCCTCGCGTTCCCGAGGGTTTCGCCCTCCGCAGCGTTCGCGACGGCGACCTCGAGCGCCGAACGGCCGTGCACCGGGCCGCCTGGAAACCGTCACGGGTCACCGTCCGGAGCATGGCGGACGTGATGCGGACGTGGCCGTACCGGCCGGAGCTCGACTGCGTGGTCGAGGCACCGGATGGCTCGTTTGCCGCCTTCTGCCTCATGTGGCTCGACGAACAAAACGGCGTGGGCGAGCTGGAGCCCGTCGGCACCGACCCGCGCTTCCGGCGCCTTGGACTGGGCACTGCGGTCTGCAGCTTCGCGCTGCATCGCCTGCGCGAGCAGGGCGCGACCGCGGCGATCGTCTACGCGCGCGGAGATCCGGGCTACGAGGGATTGGCGAAATGGGGCAGGCCGAGCGACACGCGTAGCGCGGCGTTTACGTTGCGGATCCGCTCCCCGTCCAGATCCCCCCGATGACGAAGTAAGCGCCTCTTGTCAATGGTGAGAAGCTGGCCGCAGTAGATCGTGCCGCCCAGGGGCAGGATCCCGGCAGGCAGATCGACGTTGAACGGGTAAGCCTTCTTGGGGATGTTCTTTGTGATGGCCGCGACGATGACGACAGGGCTGTTCTTGTTGTTGATGTCGTTTGAAACGATCAGTGCTGGCCTTCGCCCCGCCTGCTCTGACCCTCTCGGCTGTCCGAAATCCACGTCGTAGATCTCCCCTCGGCGCGGGAACGCCCTCGGGAAAATCTCTGCTTCGGTCACGGCCTACTCAGGCAAGACTTCGGCCTGCGCAGCAAGCGTGCTCTCGGAGATGGACAGCATCTCCGAACCAAGTTCGACGTAGCCCTCAGCCATGAGCGACGACTCGAAGATGTCGTAGCCCAAGATCGCGTTGACGCGCTCAATCACAGCCTCGGCGGTGAGAGCGGCGGCCTCGCGGCTCGCGTCGTCGTTCGTATCAAGGCTCGTGACTTCGGCTTGAGCCGGATTCGTCCTATCGCGGAAGACTACGCTCACAGCGCCTCCATTCTAGCATTTTGCAGGGATTTCATTCCTTTGAAAAGTCCTCATAACCTGGAGCGGTGATTGGTCCAACCTGGCCCTCGTACTGAGCGATCAGGCGCGCCAAGATCGGCAGCATCGACTTGGCGTGAGCGAGGCTCATGGCGACGCGGGCAACGATTTCGTAGTCGAGGGATTGTTTGGCTGCATGTTCGGGGGTCTTGAACCCAAAGTCGATAACGAGGTCGTACGCGCCCATCGTGAAGTTGACGACGTTTGCATAAACCGGCTGGGGTGGGTTATCGGCCATCGTAGGTCAGAACGGTAGTTGGCTCACCTTGTCCATGCAGGCACGACCGTCAAGGTACGCGATGCTGTCCGACGGGCCGATTAAGATTTACCTGTAAATCCGATAAAAAGTAGAGGCCCCCGCGAGGTTGCACCCTCCGGAGGCCGTGTCCAAACGCGGTGTAGCTCGCTTGGCAGTCAGCAAGGTACCACGGCGCTCGGTCGCTACCGAAGTCGCCGCGATTCTCGACTCCCCCGAAGTGGCCGCGCTGGTCGCCGAGCTTGACGCGCTCCGGTTCGTGGGTCGCCGTGGGTACGGGAGTCGTGCTCTGCTCGGCGCGTGCATCGTGAAGGCGCTGTACGCGCTGCCGACGTGGACGCGCGTGGCCGACCTGATCGCCGAGCATCCCGGCCTCTCCGACGCGCTCGGATGCACACCCTCGCATTGGGCCTGCTACCGCTTCGCCACCAAGCTCCGCAAGGAGCGCGAGCGGATCGCCGCTTGCCTCGACGCGCTCGCCGCAGCCCTGCGCGAGCAGTACCCGGACATGGGCGAGGAAGTCGCTATCGACGCCTCCGACATGCCCGCGTGGGCGAACGGCCAGCGGTTCCTCTACAACCTCGGCCCCGAGCGGCAGGCGTACAGCGACCCTGACGCCTCCTGGGGGCACCGTAGCGCCGTCTCCACCCGCAAGGGCGGCGGCTTCTATGGCTACAAGATCCACGTCGCTGTTTGCGCCGTCACCGGCCTGCCGCTCGCGTGGCAGGTGGAGACGGGACGGCGGAATGAGTCGCTGTACGTCGCGCCGCTGCTGGACGCGGTCCGCGCTCGCGGCTACGACCCTGCGACGGTAGCTATGGATCGCGGCTATGACAATAACCGTGTCTACGACGAGTGCCACGCGCGCGGCATCGCACCCGTCATTCCGCTCCGTAAGGGCCGCGTACAGCCGCCGACACCGATCCTGCGCGGCACCCCCGAATGGGCCAATCTGTACCGCCGCCGTACATCGGTCGAGCGCGAGTTCGGCCGCTTGAAGCACGAATACGGCCTCGCATTCCTCCGCGTGCGCGGAATCGACCGCGTCCGCCTCCACGCTGACCTGATCATGCTCGCGCGACTCGCGCAGGCTGTCAGTAGCGCTCGCGGCTTGCCGGTCGCTGCTTAACGCCGCGCTGTAGCGTTTCGACAACGTGAATCTCGTACCGCCTGATCCGCCGCTCTCGGACGGCGTCATCATCCTCCGTCCTATGGACGAGCGCGATCTACCCGCAATCGAGCGATCCGCGAGTGACGCCGAGATTCGGAAATGGTTTGACCTGACCACCCGCAGTCCTGCTGAGTACCTGGCGGCGAAGCGTGAAGCGTGGGCAGAGGGAACAGGTGCTTCCTTCGCCATCTGCGACGCGACTCGGCCCCATGCGCTCGAACGGGCACGCGCGACGGGCACTTCAAACGCGGCATGATGACCGCGTCATGCAACGCGTCGCCATCGTAGGCGTTCCAGGCGCAGGCAAATCAACCCTCGCGCGGGCGCTCGGACAGCGAACGTCGCTCCCGGTCATCCATCTCGACGCGCACTTTTTCGACTCCGGGTGGAAGCCGAAACCAGATGAAGAGTGGCGCGCAACGTATGAGGCGCTTGTCAGCCGCGACGAGTGGGTGCTAGATGGCGCTTTTGCCATGAACGCCGCCCTCGAACGGGCCGACACCATCATCGTCCTTGACCTCCCGAGGTGGCGCGGTCTCCTCGGCGCGATTAAGCGAAACGTTCAACAGCGGCGGAACGCGCCCGACGACTTCGCCCCAGGATGCCGAGAGCGGTTCGACAAGCAGTTCTTCCAGCTACTGCGCTTCATCTGGAGATACCCCGCGAAGGGTCGCACCGAGCTAGAAGCGATGCTCGCGCGGTCTGGCGCAGACCAGAAGATCGTCCGGCTCAAGAGCCGTCGCGACATGGCGCGGTTCCTCGATTCGCTGAACGGCGCTCATTTCGCCAATCCCTCCTACCCGGTGCCGAAGCCGCTGTACGAGTCGATCGGGTTTCGCCGGCACAGCCGCACGATCGAGCTCAGGCGCTGATCCGGCAGGGGCCGCGTGGTCGGGCGGCGAACAATGCCCGGTGCATCGAGGTCCCATCACTGCCGGAGCGTTTCTGGGACTCGTAGGCCTCGGCCTCGGCGCAATCATCGGTGTCAGGAGCGCAGCGGCGCCCGTCGCACGCCACTCGACCGGCGTCCACTCGAGGCCACATCACGCGGCGCCGGCAGAGCCGCTCAGAGTGCGGAGACACCGGCGCCGCCGGCTCAGGATCACGATCGCGGCGACCGGTGACCTCACGTTCGGCCGGGAGGGCGCTTTCCCCCCTGGGGGCGCGGCCGAAGTGCTGAATGCGGTCGGGCCTGCGCTGCGGAGCGATCTCACGCTCGGGAACCTCGAGACGACGCTCGGGTCGGTCGCAGGGAGCAAATGCGCGCCTGGGAGCTCCAACTGCTTCGCGTTCGAGGCGCCGGCGTCAGACGCGCGGGCGCTGGAGTGGACGGGCTTCGACCTGTTGAACCTCGCGAACAACCATGCGAACGACTACGGGGCGGCTGGACAGGCGAGCACGACCTCGGCTTTGACAGTTGCCGGCCTCAGGTATACGGGCAAACCGGGCCAGGTCGCGTTGCTCCGCCGCCACGGCCTCCGTGTAGCCGTAGTCGGCTTCGCTCCCTACCCGTGGGCCGCGAGCCTACTCGACATTCCCCGTGCTACCAGGCTGATCCGGGCCGCTGCCAGGAGAGCCGATTTGGTGTTGGCGACGATGCACGCCGGGGCCGAGGGGACCGGCTACGAGCATGTTCGCCCCGGCGCCGAGGCGTACCTCGGGGAGCAGCGCGGCGACGTGATGAAGTTTGCGCATGCGGCCGTTGACGCCGGCGCGGATCTCGTCGTCGGCCACGGACCTCATGTGCTCAGGGGGCTCGAGTGGTATCACGGCCGTCTGATCGCCTACAGCCTCGGAAACTTCGCCGGGTACCACACGCTCTCGACGGAGGGCGACCTGGGAGTGAGCGCGGTCCTCCGGGTCACGCTCCGAAAGGACGGAGGGCTCGTTCGCGGCTCGCTGACGTCGATCCGTCTCGACGCGACCGGCTCGCCTTCCCTCGATCCTTCGCACGCGGCATGGACGCTGACGCGAAGGCTGTCGGCCGACGACTTCGGCGCGCGCGCTGCCGGCCCGGACACCAGAGGCCGCATCCGACCGGAGCTGGCTCCGAGCCGCGTGCCTCCAAACGGGTCGCTGAGGAATGGGCGAGGCCCCGTCGATCGTTACAGACCGCAAACAAGAGATCGCCGCCCCTCCCGCTAACCTGACTTCTCTTCCTGGGGGTCGCAGCTGACTGAAAGAAGCTTTGTCTTGGGCACGCTCGCGCTTGGCGCATGCGCCGCCGTGCTCGCCCTCGCCGCCGCCGCGCCGGCGAGTGCGGCGACGAGCCGGCCGCTCATGACAGCGCTCGCCGATCACGGCGAGCTGGACGGGCCGGAGGCGGATCTCGCCATCAAGCGCGCACGCGCCGCGGGCGCGAGAGTCTACCGCATCGTGCTCCGGTGGTACGAAGTCGCACCCGCCAGTCCCGCTACCGGGTTCCGGCCAGAGGATCCAGCGGACCCCGCCTACCACTGGGACGCCTTCGATCTCAAGATACGTCGCCTCCTCGCCCAGAGGATCCAGCCGCTCGTCACGGTCAACTACCCGCCGCTCTGGGCGGGAGGTGGATACCTGCCGCATCCTGACCCGGTCAAGTTCGGGCAATTCCTTCGGGCAGCTGCGACGCGGTACAGCGGAAGTTTCCGCGGTCTGCCGCGCGTGCGTTTCTGGCAAATCTGGAACGAGGCGAACGTGAACCTCTTCCTAAGCCCACAGCTCGACGGAGAGCAGCCTGTGTCGCCCGCGACGTACCGGCGGCTCGTGAACGAAGGAGCGGCGGCGGTCAAGGGCGTTCACGCGGACAACGTCGTCATCGTCGGCGGGCTCTCGCCGTTCGGGACGACCGTGGCGCAGGCGGCGGACCGTGCCGCCATCGCCCCTCTTCGCTTCATGCGGGCGTTCCTCTGTCTCTCCGACGGAGCACCGCCGACGCCGACCTGCGCCGAGCGCGTGGCGTTCGATGTCTGGGCGGTGCATCCGTATACGCGGGGAGGACCCACCCACCACGCCTCCTCGCCGGACGACGTCTCGATCGGGGACTTGCCCAAGATGCGAGCGCTGCTCGCTGCCGGAGCGAGAGTGGGTCACATCACCTCGTCGGGAAAGCTTCGTATGTGGGCCACGGAGTTCAGCTGGGACACGAACCCGCCCGATCCCGAGGCGCTGCCGATGGCCCTCCACGCGCGCTGGACCGCCGAGGCCCTCTACCGCATGTGGAGCGCGGGCCTCGACCTCGTCACCTGGTTGCAGCTGCGTGATGCGCCGTTTCCCGACGACCCGACCCAGGCCGGTCTCTACTTCCGCGGCGGCCGCAGCCTGACCTGCGACGAGCCGAAGCTGAGCCTGACGGCCTTCCGGTTCCCGTTTGTCGCACTGAAGCGGTCGGCTCGGGCGCTCGTCTGGGGTCGAACGCCCGGGGGGGTACCCGGCCGCGTCACCGTCGAGCAGCTTCAGGGCAAGAAGTGGAAAGGCGTGGGCTCGCTCCGCACCGACCGAGACGGCATCTTCACGAAGCAGCTGAAGCTGAAGGCGCATAGCGGCTCGTTCGCGATCACGCAGTCCTACCGCCGGCGCTACAGCAAGCTCGTCGCGTGTGACGGTCCCAGGTCGTACTGGCGGCTCGGCGATGCCGCCGGCCAGGGCGCGAAGGACGAGACCGGCGCGTCGAACGGCACGTACGCCGGGACAGTCGGGCTCGGTGGCCACGGCGCTCTCGTCGCGGACGCGAACGGCAGTCTGACGCTGAACGCCGGGGAGAGCCGAGTCTCGCTAGGCGCCATGGGATACCTGCGTACGGTCGAGCTCTGGCTCAAGACTCGGGCAACGAACGCCGTGGCGTTCAGTGACCGCAACGCCGTCAGCCACTTCATCTACATCGGCACCAATGCCGACGGCAAGCTCCTCGTGTTCGACTCAGCCGCTCTCGTCAGTACGAAGGCGGTGAACGACGACCGCTGGCACCACGTTGTCTATACCTACGGCGACGGGACCGGCCGCCTCTACGTCGACGGCGCACTCGAAGCGAGCGCGAGCTGGAAGAGGATCGAGGGAGGCGCTCCGGCGAGCCTCGGCTACGACGCTTCGCTCGGCAACAGGTTCGTCGGCTCGCTGGACGAGGTCGCCGTGTACGACAACGCCCTGACGGAGGCTCAGGTGAAGCAGCACTACACGGCGGCGAGCAAGATCCTCACGTTCAGGCAGACCACGCCTTTCCTCGGCGCTTACCTCCGCGCACGGGCAGCCGGTGGAACGAGCCTGCCCTTCGGGCTACTGTACGTCCCCGACCGGCCCGTCAAGCCGTTCGGCTAGAGCTGTGCAGACGGCGTCCCCCATCATCCCGCTGCGAAGTCGCCAGGAGCGCGCTCGCCGCCGCACGAGGGGTCGAACTCTCGCGCGCTTGACCCGGTTCCCGCTCGCCCTTGCGCTGCTCTCGCTCGCCTTCGGTGCGGCAGCCCCGGCGGCCGGGCCGCCGATGCCTCTGGTCGCGCGCGGCGTGAACGTCCTCGGCACGAAGGTCGGCGGGATGACCTCGGAGCAGGCGAGACGACACGTCAAGGCGGCGTTCGTGCGGCCGCTTCGCTTCCGCCTCGGCACAGAGACATGGAGCGCGCGCCCGAGCGAGCTCGGGGCGAGCGCGGACGTCGGCGCAGCAGTCTCCCGCGCCCTTCGCGCGCGTCCGGGCAGGAGGTTGCCGCTCGAGGTCGGGATCTGGAAAGTGCGGCTGCGAAAGTACGTCGCCGGGCTCGACCACAAGTACTCGTATCCGGCCGAGAGCTCGAAGCTCGTCGGCCTGTCCGCGGACCTGCAGCCCGCCATCAGCGAGTCGCGTCCGGGTCGGAGGGTGGACACCGAAGCGATGGCGCAAGGGATCGTGAGTGTCCTCCGCTCGGGCAGGCGCCCGGTCGTCCCGTTGAAGCTGAAGACCATTCAGCCTGCCGTCACCGCGGGCGACTTCGGCTCGATCATCGTGATCAAGCGGAGCTCGAACGAGCTGAACCTCTACAACGGGATGCAGCTCGTTCAGAGCTTCCGCGTCGCGACGGGGCGGGCCGAATACCCCACGCCACTCGGCGAGTGGAGCATCGTCTCGATGCAGCAGGACCCCTGGTGGTACCCGCCGCAAACCTCCGAGTGGGCAAAGGGCTTGAAGCCGGTGCCCCCCGGCCCGGGAAACCCGCTCGGCACCCGCTGGATGGGCCTGTCTGCGGCAGGCGTCGGAATTCACGGAACACCGGACTCCGCATCGATCGGCTACTCGGCCTCGCACGGCTGCATCCGGATGCTGATCTCCGATGCGACCTGGCTCTTCGACCACGTGAGCGTCGGGACGCCGGTCTTCGTTGTCTCCGCGTAGCCGGCCACGAGGAGTCTTCCAGCGCAGGCGGAGCTGTCGCAGAGCCTTTTGGTACGGTGCGGCAGTTGACTGACTTGCCGATCACCGATGCCCTGTACGCGGTCGTCTGCCCCCATTGCTCGAAGCCTTTCGAGGCTGCGCTGATCGGCGGCTCTGCGGCCCGCTACAGCGGGTTCAAGTGCCCACACTGCAGGCTCTTCGTGCCGTACGAGCGAGCCGAGGAGCAGGTAGCCGTAGAGCCGGTGTAGCGAGCTAGCCGGCGGCGACAGGTTTTCTGGTCGAAGCCCGCCTGGTCTCGACCACGACTGCAAATAGCCTTTTAACTGCCGCCGTGGGTGCACCGGTGAGGCACGCCGTGTGCGCAACTGTTGCCAAGCGCTGCGACGCGCTCAGGTGACGGTAAGACTCGCGGGGTGGGTCTGTCTGGGACGGTTGCCAGCCTGGTTGCGCCGTGCCGCGGGTGACTCGTCAGGTGACTGGCCGCTTCGTGTGTGCCTTGGGAATGATCTGTCCGCGCGTGTGCGGCGGCGCCGCCGCGGTTTCCCTGTGCTCAGACCGGCACCACCGGACCCTACGAGCGAGGTCGGAGGATCAGTCGGATGCTTGCAGATGAGCTGGACTACGTCGTCGGCGTCGACACGCACCTGGACGAACACGTCTTGGCGGTCGT
>JBBSGR010000019.1:0-46330 GCA_038253945.1 Gaiellales bacterium | reverse complement strand
GCTCACGCACCTCGGCCGCCGGACTCTCCAAATGCAGCGCGGCTTCCATCCTCTCCTCCCTCGAACGATGACCACTGATGCGGACACCGTTCGACGGCGAGGGAGAGGTCCCTCTATCCGGCTAACAAAGTCCTACTAGTGCCCCGTTCTAGAAGTTCGGTGATGATCCCGGCGCGCGAAAAGCAAGCCGGGCAAGGACGCAGGGAGCATTCGTATACGGGTATACCGGTGCGACCGAGGACGCAGATCCGGTGCCGCTTTGCGAGGTGCCGGGGCGCGCCGCACTTCTGGAACGGGGCACTACCATTCAGCGGGTGGGCACTCTCGCTGTCTTTCAGGCGATCTTCGCGGCGGCGGCCGTCATCGCGGCAGTCTCGCTCGTCCTCGGCTTTCTCGGCAGGGAAGATCGACTCGCGCTCTTCGCCGCAGGCGTCATCGCCGCCGCCGGAGCAGCCGCCTGGGCGGCTCTCGCCTTCGATCCGAGCTCAAACCTCGCCGTCGCGGCAGCCGGGATCTCGGCGGCCGCCTTCGCCGCCGCCGCGGCCTTCCCGCTCGGCCGGGCGGTCGTCCGCAGCCGGCGGCTCGAAGAGCGAGCCGAGCAAGCTCAGACCAGGCTTGCCGACGTCGTCTCGCGAAATGCCGAAGAGCGGGCGACCGAGCTCGAGCGGACCCTGGCGCGAGCGCGGGCGGACTCAGTCTCGCTCCTGGCGCAGCAAGAACGGCAGATCGCCGAGGAGCGGCTTCGTGCCGTCACCGAGCAGCGCCGCGAGCTGCAGAGCGACCTGGCCGGCTCGGTCTCGGCGGCGCAGGCTCGCGTCGATCAGCGCCTTGCCGCCTGGGCGGAAGATCTCGATCGCGCACAGCAGGCACTCTCGCTTCAGGCCACCCGCGTCACCCAACGTCACGAGAAGGTTCTCAAGGAAACCGAGGCACGGATCGAGGCCGAGGCGCGGCGGCTCGACGCCGACGCGAAGCGGGCGCGCGAGACGGTGGTTCGATTTCGCGAGGAGGTCGACCGGCTCGCACGCGAGGCGATCGAGGCGGCGCGAGGCGAGCTGGAGATTCATGTCGCCGACCGGCGGCGTGCTCTCGACGAGGTGGAGGGCCGACTGAAGGGACGCGAGCGGCGATTGCAGGAGGAGATCGAGCGCCACGAGGCCGAAGCCGCGACGCGGTTGCAGGCGAGTTTCGCGGACGTCGAGCGCCGCCAGGTGGAGCAGCTCGAGCGAGTGGTGAGCCGGGCGGCGAGCCGCTATGCCGAGGCGGCGAGCCAGCAGTTCGAGGAGGCGGCCAAGCGAGCCCGCGAGGGAGCCGCCCAGCGGCTCGCTAGGGAGCTCGACCGTGCGGTCGCCACATTCGCGCGGGATGCCCAGTCCGTGCTCTCCGAGCGGCTGACCCACGTGGGAGACATCGGTGCACAGCGACTCGAACGCCGCTTCGAGGACGTCGCGGGCGGGCTCGAGCACCAGCGGGACGAGCTCCTCGCCGGGGTCGAGCGGCGAGTCGCCGACCTCGAGGCTGAGCTGAGACGCCGGCTCGAGGCGCTCGCCGCGGACACGGAGGCCGAGCGTGGAATCCTGGAGGCCCGCATCCACGGCCTCTCGCGCCGGCTCGACGAGATCGTGGCGCGGGCCGAGGAGCGCCTCGGCGCGCTCCAGCTTTCGGGCGAGTAGCTAGAGCAGGATCTCGGCCGCGGTCGCGTGCCCGCAGCCGTTCCGGACGAGCTCCACGGCCCGATGGAGATCAGCCTCGCTCCCGGCAATTCTCTCGGCGAGCGGCAGTGGATAGCCGGCCTCGATCAGCACGTGCAGCCGCCAGCTCTCGACTTTCTCGCGCTCGCTGTCTCGTTCGACGACCTCGGTGTCGCTCATTCTGACCCCCGTTCGTCCTCCTCTAGACGAACCCTTCCCGTGAAAGTTGGAGAAATGTGCTCGAACACGCGCATTCTCGGAGCGGACGACGGGCGGCGTGGCATGCTGAGCCGACGATGAAAGTCGAGGCGATCGACTACGGCGAGCGCAAGGTGTACACGGTCGCCTCCTTCAACCGGGGAGTCGCAAGCTGGCTGACGCGGCTTCCGAGCGTGTGGGTCGAGGGTGAGGTGACCGAGCTTCGCCGTCAGGAGCGCTGGCAGAGCGTCTTCTTCACCCTCAAGGACCCGATCGACGGCGCCTGCCTGGGCGTGACCATGCCTCGAGGCCGGTTCGACGGACTTCGACTCGATCTCGCCGACGGGGAGCGGATCCACGTCTACGGCCGCCCCGAGCTGTTCGAGGCTCGGGGCGACTTCCGGCTGAGAGCCCTCTCGATCGAGCGGCTGGGCCTCGGCCAGCATCTGGCCGCCCTCGAACGGCGCAAGCAGCGCCTCGCTGCCGAGGGCCTCTTCCGGGCGGAGCGGAAGCGACGCCTGCCCCGGCTCCCGCGGCGGATCGGTCTGGTGACGGGAAGCGACGCGGCGGCGAAGCAGGACGTGATCATGGCGATCACCACCCGGTTCCCGCCGGCGCGCATCGTCGTCGCCGAGACCTATGTCCAGGGACCACGGGCGGCGCGCGCGGTCGCCGCGGCGTTGGAACGGCTGTGGTCCCTGCCCGAGATCGACGTGATCGTGGTCGCGCGGGGCGGCGGCAGCTTCGAGGACCTGCTGCCGTTCAGCGACGAATTGCTCGTTCGAGCCATTGCCACGTCGCCGGTACCCGTGGTCACCGCCGTGGGGCACGAGCAGGACACGCCGCTGTGCGATCTGGCGGCAGACATCCGGGCCTCGACCCCGAGCGTTGCGGGCCGGCTCGTCGTGCCCGACCTGGAGGGGCTCGAGGAAGAGCTTGCTCGCACACGCAGCGCCCTCCGGCGTGGGGTCGAGCGTGCGCTCGAGCGCGACCGGCGCGCCCTGACCGCGCTGCGAGACCGGCTCCGGCGCGCGCCGAGCCTCCTCGTCGAGCGCCGCAGGGCAGGGCTCGAGCGAGCCGCCGCTCAGCTCCGGGCCCTCTCGCCCAGGGCGACGCTCGAGCGCGGGTACGCGATCGTCCGAACCGACCACGGCGTCGTTCACTCCTCGAGCACGCTCGAACCGGGGCTCCGCGTCGACGTGGAGCTCGCCGAGGGAGCTTTCGGAGCCCGCGTCGAGGAGACGAGGCCGTGACGCAGGAGCCCGCAAGCTTCGAGGAGGCCCAGACCGAGCTCGAGCGCATCGTCGGCGAGCTCGAGACCGGCCGGGCCGACCTCGACCGGGCGATCGAGCTCTGGCAGCGAGGGGAAGAGCTCTATCGCTTCTGCCGCGAGAAGCTCGACCGGGCAGAGGGGCACATCGAGGAGCTCGCCCAGCGCGTGGAGGCGGTCCGACCGGACCCTTGAGAGCGCGCCCAGATCGCATGCGAGGCAGAGGGTGCGTTCCACGCGACCCCGTAGATGCATAGAATCCACACATGCCCGCCCCACTCGAGTTGCTCCAAAAGGTCCCCCTCTTCGAGAACCTCGACCGGCGGGACCTACAGTCGATCGCCCAGTCGTTCAAGGAGCGCACCTTCTCGGCCGGCGATACGGTCGCAACGGAAGGGACGGGCGGGATCGGCTTCTTCGTGATCGGAGCAGGTGAAGCGAAGATCAGCGTGCGCGGTGACGAACGGGCGACGCTCGGCCCGGGCAACTACTTCGGCGAGGTCGCGCTCATCGACGACGGCGCGCGAACGGCCACCGTCACAGCGGCCTCGGATCTCGTCTGCTACGGGCTCACCGCCTGGGATTTCCGTCCCTTTGTCGAGCAGAACGCGTCGATCGCGTGGAAGCTGCTCCAGGTTCTTGCGAAGCGGCTTCGCGAGGCGGGGGAGCGCGAGGGCGCTCCTTAGGCACCGCTTGCGAGGCGCTCGCCGAGCGCTACCAGATCCTCGAACGCCCGTCGAGGGCGTCCGCTCAGCTCGCGTACGTCGATACCCGGCGGGCGATGGGCAACCAGCCCCCCGAAGACCACGCACCGTACGCCGAGGTCATCGCACGCGCGAGCCACCTCGCCGGGAGCCTTACCTCCCCACGTCGTGCGATCGATCTGGCCCTCCCCTGTCACGACGAGCGCCGCGCCGCGGGCGCGATCGCGAAACCCGATTGCCTCGAGCACGAGCTGACCGCCCGGGACGAGCTCGGCACCGAGAGCCGCGAGCGCGGCGCCGAGCCCACCGCCGGCGCCGGCACCGGGTAGCCGCGCGAAGCCAGACAGCGAGCGTCTGGACGCGAGCCGGTGCTCCAGCTCGGCCACCTGCTCCGGCGACGCGCCCTTCTGCGGCCCGAAGACGCGCGCGGCGCCGCGGGGACCGAGCAAGGGGTTCCGGACGTCGCAGGCGACGCGCGCGGGCACCGAGAAGCCGCCCACCACCTCCAGCATGCCCGCGCCCCCGTCGACCGTAGCCGTCCCGCCGACGCAGAGGAGCAGAGCGTCGGGCGCCTCGCCGAGCGCTGCGTGGATCAGCTCGCCGAACCCGCGGCTCGTGGCGCGCAGCGGGTCGAGCTCGCCGGGCGCGAGCCGGGGCAGCCCGATCGCCTCCGCGGACTCCACGACGGCCGTCCGGTCGGGAAGGAGCAGCCAGCGGCCCTCGACCTCCCGCCCGAGAGGATCCGAGACATTCGCGTGCCGCCACTCGCCGCCGAGCGCTCGGTGCAGGACCCCGGCCGTCCCCTCCCCACCGTCGGCAACCGGCAGCTCCTCCGCCTGAACGCCTCCACGTACGAGCCCACGACCCAGCGCGCGAGCCGCCTCAATCGACGTCAAGACCCCCTTGAGGCTCGCCGGCGCAGCTAGGACGCGCATTCGCCCGGAAAGGCGAGAAGGCCGCCGCTCGAGGGCGACCGGCTACCTCGCGAGAGGAGTGCGCTCACGAACCGGCTCGGTCTCCGTCTCCGCAGCGTCGGGGCGCTCGCCGGCCTGCTCCTCCGCGGCCTCCGACGCGTCCGGCATTCCTCTGAGCATGGCGAACGACAACCCCTCGTGGGCCAGGAAGAGCAGTCCGACCCCCACGCCGACCGATGCTTCGATCGCCTGCAGGCCGAGCCCGAAGGCGAAGCCGCGAGCGTAGGCCACTCCGTATTGCACGAGCGGCAGTGCGATCGCCGCCTGCAGGAGCCCGACGTTGCCGGGCCAGAGCGGGAAGATGGTCGCAAGGTTCATCAATACGAGGACGAGCCCGGCAGCCGGGAGCGGACTGTGGATGTGGAACGCTCGCATCGCCGTGTAGACGGCGAAGAGCTGACAGAGCCAGCCGAGCGACTGGAACACGACCGCCTCCAGGGCGGGCAGCGGCTCGCGCAGGACGCCGAGGCCCTGCTGCGTCATCGTCACGACCCGGCGGATCGGGCCGAGGCCGTCCACGGCCGACCGGTTCGGTCGGCGCGCGCTCACGAGCGCCACCGCGAACAGGGCGGCGCCGAGGACGACGACGAGCCCCAGGCTCGTGATCGCCCACTGCGGGATCTTCGCCGTCACGAGCACGTAGCCGATCAGGGCGAGCGATGGGAACAGGTCGAAGACGCGATGGGCGAAGACCGTCCCGACGAGCGTCGCCCATGCGCCCTGGCGGCCGGGAAGCTTGCGGGTCAGGACGGCAACGCGCGCTAGCTCCCCCACGCGCCCGGGAAGCACCGCGTTCGCGAAGAGCCCCACGGAGAACGCGGAGAACAAGGCGCCGTAACCGGGGCGGGGCGGTGCCATCGCCTGGCGGACGACGGTCCGCCAGGCGAGCGAGCGGACCAGCACCGAGGCGAGGTTGAGCCCGACGGCGGCCACGACCCACCTCCAGCGGACGACCGTGAAGACGTCACGGATCGTTCCCCAGTCGGGCCCGCGCCACCAGAGCAGGGCGGCGACCCCGGCCAGCAGCAGGATGCCGACCGCGGCGCGTATCCACGGGCTACGTGGGAGCCCGGATCTCATCGCGTGTTTGAGGTCTCGCTCGCCACGGGCCGGATACGTCCTCGTAGATCGCGGCCAGCCGGCCGGCGATCTCGTCCCAGGAGTATCGCTCTTGAGCCAACGCCCGCGCGGCGCTCCCGAGAGCCTGGCGGCGATTCTCGTCGGCCAGGAGGCCGGCCACGGCGGCGGCGAGCGCGTTCGGGTCGCCGGGCGGCACGGAGACGCCCGTGTCCGCGCTCGTCACGTCCCGGTATCCCGGGATGTCGGATGCGACGACCGGCGTCGCGCATGCGAAGGCACGCGTCAGGACCATGCCGAAGCTCTCGCCGCCGAGTGAGGGGGAGACCAGTGCCTTCGCACCGAGCAGCGTCTCCGTCAGATCCTCCTGCGAGAGGAAGCCGACGACGTCGATGCCCTCGCCGGACAGCCGCAACCTCGCGAGCAAGAGCCGCACGGCAAGGGGATCGGCGCCGGCGACAGTGAGCCGAGCCCCCGTTTCTCGCCGGATGCGCGGCCAGGCCCTGAGGAGGACATGGAGGCCCTTCCTCGCCTCCTGACGGCCGGCGAACACGATCCGGTGCTCCCGTCCGTCAGGCTCGGCCGACGGCGGGATCAGGACACCGTTCGGGATGATCTCGTAGTCGCCCGGCAGGTAGCGGCGAGCGGTGTCGCTAGCGGGCTGGGAGACGGCGATCCGGTGGTCGAGACGCTCGGCCAAGAAGCCCCAGACCGGCGTCGCGAGGTGCATCCAGCGCAGCTCTCCGCTCGCATGGAAGGTGCCTACGAGCGGCGACTGCGCGAGCGCGAGGGCCGCGATGCCCGGCACGGGCGTCATCGGCTCGTGGACGTGCACGACGTCGAAGCGCTCTCGCTCGAGCAGGCGCCGAATGCGGAAGATCGCGCGGGGGCTCAGAATGATGTTGGGCAGCGACCCGTTCGCGGGCACGATCACCGAGCGGCCGATCGGGAGAACCTCGGGCGGCGGGCTGCCGTGTCGCCCCACGCGCGGGTGCAGCACCCGCGTGAACTGGCCCGGAGGATCGTTCCCGATCACGACCCGGACGTCGATGCCGCGCCGCTGCAGGGCAGCCGCCTGCAGCTCGGAGTGCTCGACCACCGCCCCCCAGAACGACCACGAATACGGAACGACTATGCCGACCTTCATCGGCGAACTATGCCCGGGGCGGAACGCGGCGAACCTCGATCGCTGCCGTAGACTCGAGGGATGGACGCGTGGAGCGAGGGTCTGGCTGAGCTCCACACGCATCTCGGCGCCTCGGTCGCCTCGGACATCCTCTGGAGCCTCGCGCACGAGCAGGGGATCGCGCTTCCCGTCAAGGACTTCTGGGAGTTCGATCGGCTGGTGACGATCGCCGATCCGCGCCGCGTCGACAGTCTCGACGCCCTGAACGACATCTACCACTGGACGGAGCTGATCCAGTCGAGCCCACTCGCCGTCGAGCGCTCGATCCATGCGGCGATCGGCGGCGCGTACCGGTCTCAGCACATCACGACGCTCGAGCTGCGCTTCAACCCGATGAAGCGGAACCGAGGCGGCGAGCGCGACCTCGACCACATCATCATGGCGGCGGTGCGCGGGCTCGACCGCGCGAGCCTCGAGTACCCGCATGTGCGCGCCGGGCTGATCCTGATGATGGATCGGACGTTCACCGCGGAGCAGAACGCGATCATCGTCGAGAAGGCGATCCGCTACGTCCCGCGGGGCGTTGTCGGGATCGACATTGCCGGGCCGCGCCCAGGTGGTCGGCGCTATCCGTACGGCAAGCTCGCTCCGCTCGTGGACGACGCGCGGGCCGCAGGGCTCGGCGTCACGATTCACGTCGGGGAGGAGGGCGCGGAGCACGGAATCGCCGAGATCGGCGAGGTGATCGAGTGCCTGCACCCCGACCGGATCGGGCACGGAATCCTGGCCGTCCGGGACGTGGCGTTGATGGACGCGCTTCGCGAGGCCGGCATCGTGCTGGAGATCTGCCCGACGTCGAACCTCCTGACGAAGGCGCTGGCCGACGAGAACGCCGTGCGGGACACCTTCCGGACACTGGCCGAGCACGGTGTTCCCTTCACGATCGCAACGGACGGACCGGAGATGATGCGAACGCACCTGCGCGACGAGTTCGAGCTGCTCTTGCGGATCGGCGCGGTCGACGAGACCGAGCTTGCCGAGGCAAACGCCCGCGCCCACGAGGCGAGCTTCATCCCGGGGAAGACGACCGCCCCGGTCTCGGAACGGTCAAAGCCTCACATAGCCGCGTAGACGAGCGGCGAGCTCCGGTGGTTCGGTCTCCTCGACCACGCCGTCGACCCCTTCGCGCCGCGTCGCGTGCAGGATGCGGCCGCCCCCGAGCCAGAACGCGATGTGGTCCGCCTCCGCACCGGCCCCGTACACGACCAGGTCGCCTGGACGAAGCTGGTCCAGCCTGACCGTCTGTGCCGCTGCCTCCTGCTGGTTTGCATCGCGGGGCACGAGCCGACCCAGACGCCTGTACGCCATGTGGACGAGCCCCGAGCAGTCGATGCCGCGCTGCGTCATCCCGCCCCACTCGTACGGCGAGCCGAGGTAGGCGCGGGCCTCCCGGGCCGGGTCGTTCGCCCGCTCCGCGCCGAGCCAGTCGCTTCGCGGAGACTCTCCGAAAGAGCTTTGGCGAACCCAGCCCGGGTAGTCATAGGCCGTCACGATCCGAGCCCAGCCGCCCCCTCGCTCGAGCACGAACAGCGGCTCGCCTGGAAGCGCCTGGGTGACCTGCTCGGCGTCGTCGCGCGGCGCTGCGCGGACCGGGGTGAGGACAGACGGGGAGCGCGCCTCAGACAGGGGGAGGCCCATCGACCCGCTCCAGCAGTCCGGCCTCGAAGACCGGCTCGACCTCGTGCGGCGTGATCGCTCCCGCCCTGATCTCCTCGGCCCAGTGGCACGCGGCGAAATGGGACTGGCCGATCTGCCGCAGCCGCGGCACCTCTTGACGGCAGCGAGTCGGCTGAACGTAGGGGCAGCGAGTGTGGAACCGGCACGCCGACGGCGGGTTGGCAGGGCTCGGGAGGTCGCCGGCGAGCAGAATCGTCTCGCGCTTCAGCTCGACCTCCGGATCCGGAATCGGCACGGCCGACAGCAGCGAGATCGTGTACGGGTGGAGTGGGTTGTCGTACAGCTCCGCGGCGAGCGAGATCTCGACGATCACGCCGAGGTACATGACGGCGATTCGATCCGAGATGTGTCGCACCACGGCGAGGTCGTGCGCGATGAACAGGTACGTGAGATCGAAGTCGCGTTGCAGTGATTCGAGCAGGTTGATGATCTGTGCCTGGATCGAGACGTCGAGCGCGGAAACCGGCTCGTCGGCGACGACGAAGTCGGGATTGACAGCCAGCGCGCGCGCGACGCCAATCCGCTGGCGCTGCCCGCCGGAGAACTCGTGCGGATAGCGGGCGGCGGCGTCGGCGGGCAGCCCGACGATCTCGAGCAGCTCGCGAACGCGCGTCGTGGTTCCCGACCGACTCGCGAGCCCGTGCGCACGGAGAGGACCACCAACGGTGCGGCCAACGCTGTGCCGGGGGTTGAGGGACGCGAACGGGTCCTGGAAGATCATCTGCATCCGCCGGCGCAGCGGTCGCATATCGCCCTCGCTGAGCTCGGTGATGTCCTGGCCGTCGAAGCGGATGCGCCCGCTCGTCGGCTCGTAGAGGCGCAGGATCGTCCGCCCGACAGTCGACTTCCCACAGCCTGACTCGCCGACGAGACCGAGCGTCTCCCCGCGACGGATGTCGAGCGTGACGTCGTCGACCGCCTTGATGTCGCCGACGTGCCGGTCGAGCACGACGCCACTCTTGATCGGAAAGTAGACGCGGAGGTTCTCGAGCTCGACGAGAGGCGCGCCGTCGACGCCGCCGCTCGCGGTCATGCCGTCATCGCGGCCCGCTCCCGCTCCCACTCCTCGGCGGGCACGGGGTTGAAGCACGCAACGTGGTGGCCCGCCTCGACCGGCACGAGCGGCGGCACCTCCTGCCGTGACTGCTCGATCTCGTAGCGGCAGCGCGGCTGAAACGGACAAGCGCTCGGGGGGCTCAGCATGTCGCGCGGACGACCTTCGATCGGTTGCAGGCTCGTCTTCTGCGTCGCATCCAGCCGCGGGATGCTCTGCAGCAGGCCGACGGTGTACGGGTGCCTCGGATGGGCGAAGAGCTGTGCTGCCGAGCCCGTCTCCATGAACATGCCCCCGTACATGACGTTGACGCGCTCGCACATCCCCGCGACGACGCCGAGATCGTGCGTGATCAGGATCAGCGCGGCGTTCTCCTCGGCGACGAGCTCGCGAAGGATGTTGAGGATCTGCGCCTGAATGGTCACGTCGAGCGCCGTCGTCGGCTCGTCGGCGATCAGGAGGCGCGGCTTGCAGGCGAGCGCCATCGCGATCATCGCGCGCTGTCTCATTCCGCCCGAGAACTGGTGCGGGTAGTCCTTCAGGCGCGCCCTCGGGCTCGGGATGCCGACCCGGTCGAGCAGCTCCGACGTCCGCGTGTCTGCGGCACGCCGATCCATGCCGAAGTGGGTCTCGAGCGCCTCCCTGATCTGGCGCCCGATCGTCAACACGGGGTTGAGGCTCGTCATCGGGTCCTGGAAGATCATCGCGACCTCCTTGCCGCGGATGGCTCGGAGCTCGCGGTCGGACAGCGTGAGCAGATCGCGCCCGTCGAAGCGGGCGCTGCCGGAGGCGACGCGCCCCGCGCGCGGCAGGATCCCGAGCAGCGCGAGGGACGTCACGCTCTTGCCGCAGCCCGACTCGCCGACGATTCCGAGGGTCTCCCCGGGCGCGATCTCGAACGAGATGCCGTTGACCGCGTGGATCGTCCCGCGCCGCGTCCAGAACTCGACCCGCAGATCCTCGACGGCGAGCAGCGGCTCCTGCGCCACCCGCTCAGCGCCCCCGCCAAGGCACGGCTTGCGGTGCCGACCTCAGGACACGCGGGCTCCGCCCGCGCGTCCGTCTGCCGAGGCGTCGACTCGGCGACGCCGCCTGGAGGCCGTGCGAGCTTCGCTCGCGCGGCCGTCTGCTGCTGCCGGTCGAGCCCACCGAGTCAGCGCCCCCGCAGCTTCGGGTCGAGCGCTTCGCGCAGGCCGTCGCCGATCAGGTTGAACCCGAGCACCGAGAAGACGATCGCGACGCCGGGGACGATGGCCAGGAACGGGGCGCTCTGCAGGTACTCGTTCGCGTCGGTCAGCATGAGGCCCCATTCGGGCAGCGACGGATCCTGCGGCCCGAGGCCGAGGAAGCTGAGCGCGGCAACATCGATGATCGCGGTCGCCATCGCCAGCGTCCCCTGCACGATCACCGGCGAGATCGCGTTCGGCAGGATGTGCGACACCAGGATCACCGGACGCCGCACTCCGACCGCGCGCGCGGCGAGCACGAAGTCGTTTTCCCGCTGCGAGAGCACCGATCCCCGCAACAGCCGGGCGAAGACGGGCACGGTCGTCACCCCGATCGCGAGCATGATGTGGAACAGGCTCGGGCCGAGCATCGCGACGATGCCGATTGCAAAGAGAAGGCCGGGGATCGCGAGCATCACGTCCATCGCCCGCATGATCACCGAGTCGACGATTCCCCCGACGTAGCCCGCGATCGAGCCGAGCGTGACCCCCACCGCCAGGCCGATGCCGACCGCGACGATGCCGATCACGAGCGAGAAGCGGGCCCCGTAGAGAATGCGGGCGAAGACGTCGCGGCCGAGCTGGTCCACCCCGAACCAGTGGTGAACGGACGGGCCCGGGCAGCAACCGTTCGCGATCAGGAAGAGATCCTGCTTGCCCGGGTCGTACCTCGCGATCAGCGGCGCGAACACCGCGGCGACGACGAAGACGCTTACGAAGAAAAAGCCGAGGACTGCCCCTGGGTTCCGCACCAGCCGGTACCAGGACTCGCGTCCGACAGCGCTCGGCGCCTCGAGCTGGATCTCGCGTGACTCGAGCTCGACGACCGACATCTCAGTCTCCCGCCCGGAACATTAGTGTCCCGTTCCAGAAGTGCGGCGCGCCCCGACGGCTGCAAAGCCGCGCCGGATCTGCGTCCTCAGTCGCGCCCGTATAGGCCTATACGAACGCTCCCTGCGTCCTTGTCCGGCTTGCTTTTCGCGCGCCGGGATCATCACCGAACTTCTGGAACGGGACACTACGAGTATCGGATCCGCGGGTTGATGAGCGCATATGAGATGTCCACGAGCAGGTTGACGAGGACGAAGACGACCGCGAGGAAGAGCACGCCGCCCTGAATCACGGCGTAGTCGCGGTTGAAGATCGCGTTCGCAAGCCACGATCCCATCCCGGGGTACGCGAAGACGGTCTCCGTCAGGACGGCCCCGGAGAGCAGGAGCCCTGTCTGCAGCCCCACGATCGTGGAGATCGGCAGCATCGCGTTGCGGAAGATGTGCCGGCGGTCGACGATTCGCGGGGCGAGGCCCTTGGCGCGGGCCGTTCGCACGTAGTCCTCGTTCTGCACGTCGAGCACGGCTGCGCGCGTGATCCGCGCGACCACCGCGAGCGGGATCGAGCCGAGCGCCAGCGCCGGCAGGACCAGGTGCTTCAGCACGTCACCCAGGGCGTGCCAGTCCCCTGCGAGGATGGTGTCGATGACGTAGAAGTTCGTCCGCGACTTGACGTCGATCGTGACCGACACGCGGCCGACGGTGGGTAGCCAGCCGAGACGGACGGCGAAGATGTACTTGAGGATGATTGCGAGGAAGAAGATCGGGATCGAGATCCCGAGCAGGGATAAGAGCAGGCTCAGGTGATCGAACAGGCTTCCGTGCCGCTTCGCGGCGAGAAAGCCGAGCGGAATCCCCACCCCCATCGCGAAGATCATCGCCGCGAGCGCCAGCTCGACTGTCGCCGGAAACCGCTCCCTGATCTCGGTCGAGACGAGCCGTCGCGACGCGATGCTGACGCCGAAGTCGCCCTTCACCGTGCGCTCGAGATACTTGCCGTACTGCTTGTAGAGCGGCTCGTTGAGGCCGTACTGCCGCTTGTACTGGGCCACGAGCTGCGGGGTCGCGCGCTCTCCGAGCAGCGCGTCGATCGAGCTCCCCGGCAGCGCCCTGACCCAGAAGAAGATCAGAATCGAGACGCCGAAGAGAATCGGAACGAGGAGCAGCAGCCGGCGAACGACGAACCTGAGCATCTAGGTCGCGTCGCTCGCCGGCTGCACGCTAGGAGCCTACTGTCCTCCGAAGGAGACGCCGGCGAACGGCTCCGTCCCCACGGGGCTTGCGACGTAGCCCTTCACGCCCTTGTCGAAGCCGAGAGCGGGCTTCGTGTGCACGTACGGAATTCCAGGAACGAGCTGCGCGATGAGGCGGTTCGCCTGCCTGTACAGCGCGTCGCGCTGCTTCAGGCTCACCGTTGCCTCGGCCTTGTCGAGCAGGCTGAACAGCTTCGGGTTCCGGAACCCGAACTGCGGGCTGTACTTCTGGAAGAAGGTGCCGACGAAGTTGTCGGGGTCGCCGTAGTCGCCCGTCCAGCCGATCATGTTGAGATCGCCGGCCGTGCCGTCGTTGACCTTCTTCACGTAGTCGGGCCGCCAAGGAGCGCTGTGCGCGTCGACGCTGAATCCCGACTGCTCGAGGCTTGCCTTGAACGCCTCGAAGTTGAGCTTCGGGTTCGGCATGTACGGTCGCGACACGTTCGTCGGGTACCAGAACTCGACCTTCACCGGAAGCGAGAGCCCAGCCGCCTTGAGCAGGGCCTTCGCCTTGCTCGGGCTGTACGGATAGGTCTTGACGTTCTTCTCGTAGCCGAACGGGATCGTCGGCGGCATGAACTCCTTGGCCACGATGCCGCGACCCGAGTAGAAGGAGCGCACGACCGAGGCCCGGTCAAGCCCGTACGCGACCGCCTGGCGTACCTTGACGTTGTTGAACGGAGGATGCGAGGAGTTGATCGTGACGTACCCCACGTTGAACTGCGGCCGGTCGACGAGCCTCAGCTTCGAGTCCTGCTTGATCGTCGGGATGTCCGGCGTGTTGACGAGGTCGTAGCCGTTGACGTCACCCTTCTGGAGCGCTTGCAGGCGTGCCGTCGCGTTCGAGATCGGCTCGATGATGAGCGTCGAGATCCCGGGCTTCTTGCCCCAGTACTGGTTGTTCCTGACCAGCACGACCTTCTGGCCGATCTTCCACTCCTGGAACTTGTACGGCCCGGTGCCCGTCGGGTGCTGGAACGCGTACGTGCCCGTGGGGTAGAAGGTGCTGCCGCGCAGCTCGCCCTTGTCCGCGTCGTATTTCTTCAGCGCGGTCGGGCTCTGCATCGAGAACGACGAGATCACGAGCGACGGCAGGAAGGGCCCCGACCGCTTCGTGAGCTTGATCACCGCCGTGTACTTGCCGTTCGCCCTGCAGCTGCGGTACAGACTGGCGCCGAGGGACGCGTTCGCGGCCTCGTTGTGGTGGAAGCCGCCGAAGATCGCCCGATAGTAGTACGACGCCGAGGCATCCTGGAAGGGCCCGGTGAAGTTGTACCAGCGGTTGAAGTTGAAGCAGACTGCCGCCGCGTTGAACTGGCTGCCGTCGTGGAACTTGACGCCCTTCCGCAGCCCGAACGTCCACGTCTTGCCGTCGCGGGCAACCTTCCAGCTGGTCGCGAGGGCCGGCTCAACCTTGAGCGTTCCCGGCTTGAGCTCGACGAGTCCCTGGAAGATCTGCTTCGTGACCCGGAACGACTCGCCGTCCGAGACGAGCGCCGGATCCAGGTACGTCGGGTCGGACGCGCCCGCAAAGATCAGCGTCCCTCCCTTTTGCAGCTTGCTGACAGCCGCGTACGACGTCGCCGTGAGAACGGCGCCGAGTGCCGCGACGACAGCGAATTTCATCATTCTTCGCCTCACACCTTCTCCTTTCGCTGCTGCCGCTCACTCAAGACGGGGCGACAGCTTCAGTATCCAATAGGTCTGACGTTGGGGCAAGCCCAGTGTTAGGCCGGCCAAACGACGAGAGGCGGCCGAAGCCGCCGACGGTTTCCTGCGCGATGCCCGAGAGCGCCTACGCCGCAGCCACCGAAGCGAGATCGCGAATGGCGGCGAGGCGTGCGAGAGCCTGGCCTTCGAGCTGCCGCACCCGCTCACGAGTCAGATCGAGCTCGTGCCCGATCGCCTCGAGCGTCCACGGCTCGCCCTCGAAGCCGAAGCGAAGCTCGAGAATCCGGCGCTCACGCTCGGGCAGAGCGTCGAGCGCGCGGCGTACGCCCTGGCGGCGCAGCGACTCCTCGGCCTCGTCGAACGGGTCGGCCGCCTCGCGGTCGGCGAAGAGGTCGCCGAGCTCGCCCTCGTCGTCCGCGCCGACCGTCTGGTTCAGCGAGACCGAGGCCAGAGCCGCGCCGAGCGCCTCGTCGACGTGCTGCAGCGGGAGCCCCGTGGCTTCCGCGAGCTCCAGCTTGGTCGCCTCACGCCCCAGCTCGACCTCCAGCCGGCGCGCCGCCCGGCTCAGCTTCTGCTGGCGCTCGACGACGTGGACGGGCACGCGAATCGTCCGCGCGTGGTTCGCGACGGCGCGCTGCACCGACTGGCGGATCCACCAGGTCGCGTAGGTCGAGAATTTGTAGCCGCGGCGCCAGTCGAACTTCTCGACGGCTCGGTTGAGTCCCAGCGTGCCCTCCTGGATCAGATCGAGGAACGGCACGCCCAGACCGCGGTAGCCCTTCGCGATCGAGACGACGAGCCGCAGGTTGGACTCGATCATCCGGCGCTTCGCGACGGGGTCGCCGCGCTCGATCGCCTTGGCGAGGGAGACCTCCTCGGCGGCGGTCAGAAGCTTGTGGCGGCCGACGTCGGCGAGGAAGAGCTGCAGGCTGTCGGCGGAGCCCGAGAGCGCCTCGGCCGGCTCCGGCTGGCGCGTCTCGACGACCGGTTCTGCCTCCGGGGCCTGGTTCGGCTGCCCGACCTCGAGCCCGATTGTCTCGAGCTCCCTGGTCAGCTGCTCGCTGTCCTCCTCGTTCAACTCGTGCTCGAGCACGAACGCCTCGAACTCGACCGGCTCGACGAAGCCGCGCTCCTCCGAGGCCTCGACGAGCGTTCGACCCTGCTCGGTCTCGAGCAAATCGTGCAACTGGTTCGGTGTCAAGAGCCTCTCAACGTCCTTTCTAGCCACTTCCGAGCTCGACGCCTGCGGAAGTTTGCTGGATCTCACACTTCTGACTGTAGGGGGTATCTCCTCGCGTTTCCAGAGTGATGTCCCCGTTCTTGCGCGGGTCTAACAAACACCTAACGAAGGCGCTTCGCCTCTATTCCACCGCGGCCGGCTCCTTCGTGCGAGTCGGCGCCGGGAAATCGAACTCCGTCTTGCCCTCACTGTTCAAGACGAGCCGGGCCCTAAAAGGTTTGCCGGCCTTCGAACGGAAGCCCGACAGCACCTCCTTCGTACGGCCCTCCTCGAGCAGCTGGCGGGCCACCTCGGGGGTGATCGTACGGCCCGCGACGCGCTTCCAGATCACGAAACCGCAGCCCGGCTCCTCCTTGCTCTTCCAGCTCGTGCAGCCGAACGCGCGCGAGTTCTCGCGGATCGTCTGGCCGCAGCGCGGGCAGGGGCCGAGCTCGACGCGCTCGGGGCGGAGCTTCTCCTTGTCGAGCGCGGCGATCTCCTCGACGGTGGCGCGCGTCAGGCCTTCGATCTGCTGCATGAAGGCGCCACGATCGCCCTGGCCGTGCTCGATGTCGGCGAGCTGCTTCTCCCAGTCGCCGGTCAGCTCCGGCGACGTCAGCGGATGCCCCTCGATCATCGTGATCACCTGGATTCCCTTGGGCGTCGCCTGCAGGTCCTTGCCGGCGCGCTCCACGTACTCGCGGCGGATCAGCGTCTCGATCATCTCGGCGCGGGTCGCCGGTGTGCCGAGGCCGCGCTCCTTCATCGCCTCGCGCAGCTCCTCGTCGTCGATCAGCTTGCCGGCCGTCTCCATCGCGGAGAGGAGCGTCGCCTCGGTGTAGCGGGGCGGCGGCTTCGTCTCCTTCGCCTCGCTCTCGGCATGCAGGCAGCGGACGGTCTGTCCCTGCTCGACCCGCGGCAGCTCACCGCCCTCCGTCTCTCCATCCTCCTGTGCGCCGTTCGTCACGTCGGCCTCGAGCCCGTACACGCCTCGCCAGCCCGGCTCGAGCGTGACCTTGCCGCGGGTACGGAAGCGCTCGTCCTCGACCTCTGTCACGATCGTCGTCCGCTCGTAGCGCGCGGGCGGGTGGAAGACGGCCAGGAACCGCCGGGCCACGAGGTCGAAGACGCGGCGCTCGTCCGGCGAGAAGGCGCTCACGTCGTGGGCGACGTCCGTCGGGATGATCGCGTGGTGGTCGTCGACCCGGGCATCGTTGACGACTCTGCTCAGGGGTAGCTGCCCGAGTCCGAGCACGAAACGAGCGCCGGCCGTGTAGTCGGAGATCGGCACGAGCGTCTCGGCGGTCGGCTTGATCGCCGGCACCAAATCCCCGGACAGGTAGCGGGACGACGTGCGGGGATAGGTGAGGGCCTTCTTGCCCTCGTAGAGGGACTGCGCGGCCTGCAGCGTGCGGCGCGCCGAGAACCCGAAGCGGCGGTTGGCGTCGCGCTGGAGCGAGGTCAGGTCGTAGAGCAAGGGCGCGCGCTCCGACTGCTGCTTGCGCTCGACCGACGCCACGGTGCCGTCCTTGCCCGAGACCTTCTCGACGATCTCGTCCGCACGCGCGCCTTCCTTCAGGCGCGTCTCGTCGCCCTCGAACCAGAGCCCCTCGTAGCGCGGGTCGAACTGAGCCCGAACGAGCCAGTAGGGCTCGGGCACGAAAGCCTGGATCTCCCGCTCACGGCGCACGATCATTGCGAGCGTCGGCGTCTGCACCCGACCGAGCGAGACGACGCCGCCCACCCAGGCACGGCCGCGAATCGTCGCGGCGCGGGTCGCGTTCATGCCGACGAGCCAGTCGGCCTCCGAGCGCGAGCGCGCGGCCGCCTCGAGCGGCTTGAGCTGCGAGCCGGGACGGAGCCGCTCGAAGCCGTCCCGGATCGCCGTTTTCGTCATCGAGTTGATCCAGAGCCGCTCGACCGGCTTGTCGACGCCGGCGGTGTCCCAGATGTACGCGAAGATCAACTCCCCCTCGCGGCCGGAGTCGCAGGCGTTGATGACGCGGTCGACGTCGTCCCGCTTGAGCAGCTTGTGGACGAGCTTGAGCTGCTTCTTCGACTTGGCGTCGCGCGGCTGGAGCCGGAACGCGTCCGGGACGATCGGGAGGTCTGCCATCCGCCACTTCTTGAAGCGCTCGTCGTAGGCGTCCGGACCTGCGAGCTCGACGAGGTGCCCCACGGCGAAGGTGACCACGTACTCCTCCGACTCGAGGTAGCCGTCGGAGCTCGTGAAGCTGCCGGGCAGTGCATTCGCAAGGTCGCGCCCGACGGAAGGTTTCTCGGCGATGACGAGGGTCTTGCTCACGGCGAACACCTTAGCCAAGCAATACTCCCCGGGATGTCGCGGGGGTTCTATCTCTTCGTCGGAATCGTGAGCTGGCCCATCGTCCGGGGGCTCTTCCGCCTCACCGCAACAGGCGTGGAGCACCTGCCGGCCGAGGGCGGCTTCGTGCTCGGCGTCAACCACGTCTCGAACGTCGATCCGTGGGCGATCGGGATTCCGCTCTGGCCGCGCCATCGCCTCCGCTGGATGGCGAAGTCCGAGCTCTTCAACCCCGTCCTGACGCCGATGCTGCGCGCGATCGGCGCTTTCCCGGTTCGACGCGGGGAGGGCGACGCGGAGGCGATCCGGACTGCGATCCGCGTCTGCCAGGGCGGTGACGTGCTCGTCATGTTCCCCGAGGGGACGCGCCGGGCAAAGGGACTGCGCAAGAAGTTCGAGGCGCGTCCGCACACCGGAGCCGCCCGCATCGCTCTGGCGGCCGGCGTTCCGCTCATCCCGGCGGCCGTCAAGGGCACCGAGCGATTGGCCCGCCTGCCGCGGGTCCGCGTCGCCTACGGCCCCGCGGTATCGCTCGAAGAGTCCGGGGGGCAGCCCGAGGCCGATGTCGCAGAGGCCGCCACGGAGCAGCTGATGTCGGAGATCGCGCGCCTCGAGGCGACGCTTTGACGCGGCCGCTGCTCGCGATCGACGGCGACTCGCTCGCACACCGCGCCTACCACGCCCTGCCGAAGTCGATCCAACGCGCCGAGGGCCGCCCGGGCGGCGCGATCGTCGGCTTCGCCAACATGCTCGTCCGCCTGTGGCAGGACGAGCGGCCGCGGGCCATCTTCGTCGGTTGGGACACGCTCGAGGCGCCGACCTACCGCCACGAGGCATTCGCCGGCTATCAGGGTGGACGTGAGTTCGACGAGGCCCTGCTCGAGCAGCTGCCCCTCTTGCCGGAGCTCGTGGACGCCTTCGGGTTCGCGCGCGCGAAGGCGGCCGGTTACGAGGCGGACGACTTCCTCGCAGCCGCGGTCGCATTCGAGGAGAAGCGCGGCGGATCGGCGGTGGTCGCGACCTCCGACCGCGACGCCTTCCAGCTCGTGAGCGAGCACACGACGATCCTCCAGCCGGTGCGCGGCGTGTCGCAGCTCGCGCGAATCGGGCCGGCGGAGGTACGCGAGCGCTACGGCGTCGAGCCGGAGCAGGTGCCGGATTTCATCGCTCTCAGGGGCGATCCATCGGACCGGCTGCCCGGAGCGAGCGGGATCGGCCCCAAGAAAGCGGCTGAGGTCGTGCGCCGGTACGGCTCGCTGGAGGAAGCGCTCGCCGCAGGCCGCTTCGGCAGCGAGGCCGACGATCTGCGCCTCTACCGGCGCCTCGCGACGCTCGACCCGACGGCACCCCTGCCCGAGCTCGGCGACCAGGCGCCCGCATGGGGGTCCGCGTCGCAGCTCGCCCGCCGATGGGGCCTGAACCAGCTCGCCGAGCGCCTCGCCGCGCTGGAGGCCGAATCGAGCTCCTGAGCCACGCTCGCATGGCCGAGCTCCACCCGACGCTGGGGCACCCGGAGTCGCAGGCCAGGCTCGCCGTCTGCCTCGAGGCTCTCGACGGCTGGCACGAGGCGTCGCCGGCGACGCAAGCCGAGATCGAGCGCTGCCATGCGCCCGGATACGTCGCCCGCGTCAGGTCGATCGACCGCACTGCATGGCTGGAGCCGAACACGATCGCGTCGGAGACGACGTACGAGGCGGCTTGTCTCGCCGCCGGCGCCGCGGTGGCCGCGATCCGGGTCGGAGGCTTCGCGCTCGTTCGCCCGCCCGGCCATCATGCACTCGCCGACGACGCGTTCGGCTTCTGCTTCTTCAACAACGTCGCGATCGCCGCGCGGGCGGCGCAGGCCGAGCTCGGCCTCGAGCGGGTCGCGATCGTCGACTGGGACGTCCACCACGGCAACGGCACCCAGGATGCGTTCTGGAGCGACCCCTCGGTCTTCTTCGCCTCCATGCACCAGTGGCCGCTGTTTCCGGGCACCGGCGGAGCCGGCGAGCGCAACGCGACGACGCTCAACGTCCCGCTTCCCGCCGGCTCGGGCGACCAGGAGTACCTGCGTGCCTTCGCCGAGCAGATCGAGCCGGCCGTGCGGGCTTTCGAGCCGGACCTCGTGCTCGTGTCGGCCGGCTTCGACGCGCACGTCGACGAGCCCGTGTACCTGACCGCGATGCGCGTGACCGAGGACGGGTTCCGCGAGCTCGCCCGACGGTCGGCGGCGCTCGCGCCGCGCACCGCCGCGGTCCTGGAGGGCGGCTACAACCTCGAGACGCTGCCGCGGCTCGTCACGGCAGCGCTCGAGGGCTTCAACTCGTAGCTGCCACACGGTCGGGCCAGCTGGTGCTGCCCGCGCTCAGCCAGCCTCTGCGGCGCCGCCGTCCGCTCGCGGAACTCGTGATACACGGAGACGTGCCCCCTCAACGCCGGCGCCGGATCGCGCCGCACTGTTTCCGACCAGCCGCTCTCCGTCTCGCGCCGGATGAGCTCCACGCCAGCACTGTACGCACGTGTTCTCGCTGCTCGACCGGCGCCTGGGGAGCGTGACGCGGTTACCGCTTCGCGCGGTACGTAGTCAGGCGAGCGGGACGAGTCGTGTTCCGGTTGCTTTGAAGGTTGCGAACGCGATGCCGCCGCGTGCCAGCTCGAGCTTCTCGGCAGACGGCGCGGTGACCTCCGCCGTGATCGGACCGACGCGAACGCGGACGCGGTTGCCGACAGTGACGACGGAGCGGATCTCCCCCTGGATCAGGTTCATGGCGGAGTCCTGCTGGTGGAGGCGGCCAATCGAGACTTCCCAGGGGTAGACGACCACGCCGACCGCGCCTTCGCCCCGTTCGGTCGAATAGACGAGCTCGCCGGTGTCGAGTTGGACGAGGGTGATGTCGTCGTCGACTCGGTGCGCCGTGCCTCGGAGCAGGTTGGCGCCGGTGAAGGAGGCGACAAACGCGTCGGTCGGCCGGTCGACGAGCTCGCTCGGGGTCGCAAACTGGCGCAGGCGCCCGTCGACGATCACGCCGACCTGCTCGGCGAGCGCGGCGGCGTCCTCGAAATCGTGCGTGACGAGGATGGTCGGCAGCGCGAGTCCGTGCAGCAGCTCCTGGAGCTCGGCGCGCACCGTGCCCTTCGTGTGGGCATCGAGGGCGGAGAGTGGCTCGTCGAGCAGGATGACACCGGGCCCGCGGGCGAGCGCCCGCGCTAGGGCGACGCGCTGGCGCTCGCCACCGGAGAGCGCGGCCGGCTTGGCGTGGGCGAGGTGCGAGATGCGGAATCGCTCGAGGTATTCGTCGGCGCGCTCCTTGCCCGCGTAGCCGACGTTCTGGCGGACCGTGAGGTGCGGGAAGAGCGCGTACTCCTGGAAGACGAGCCCGACGCGACGCTCGTCGGGCTTGCGGAAGAGGCGCCGGTCGCTGTCCAGCCAGACCTCGTCCATCAGCGCTATCCGTCCTCGCGGCGGACGCACGAGCCCGGCGATCGCCCTGAGCACCGAGGTCTTCCCGGCGCCCGACGGCCCGACCAGGGCGACGGTGCGGTCGACCTCGAGCGCTAGCTCCAGCTCAAACGAGCGAAGCGGGAGCGTGAAGTCTGCTCTGAGGGCTGCCATAGAGAGGTCAGCTTGAGGGAGATCAGGAGGGCGGCGCTGATCAGGACGAGCAGCGCGCTGATTGCGAGGGTGACGTCGAAGTTGACCTCGAACTCGGCGTAGATCGCAAGCGGCAGCGTCTGCGTCACCTTCTGCAGGCTGCCGGCGAACATGATCGTGGCGCCGAACTCGCCGAGACCGCGCGCGAATGCGAGCGCCGCGCCCGCGGCGAGACCGCCTCGGGCCAGGGGAAGCACGACGCGGAAGAACGTGCGCGCTGGGCCGGCGCCGAGTGTGCGGGAGGCGGCGACGAGGTTCGGGTCGATCGCCTCGAAGGCGGCGATCGCCTGGCGGACGTAGAGCGGGCTGGCGACGAACGCGACCGCGATCGTGACCGCGCTCTGGGTAAACGGGATCGTGACACCGACCGAACGGAGCGTGGAGCCGAGCAGCCCGAAGCGGCCGAACGCGGCCAGTAGGCCGATACCGGCCACGGCCGGAGGGAGCACAAGTGGAAGCTCGACGAGCGTGATGCAGAGCGACCGGCCGGGGAATCGCCGGCTGGCCAGCAGATACGCAGTCGGTGTCCCGAGCAGCAGCACGAGTATCTGCGCGATCAGCGTCGTCTTGAAGCTAACGATCAGCGCGTCGCCGACGACCGGGTTGGAGAGCTGGTCCACCAGCCGGCCGGGAGAGACGTGGACGAAGATCGCAAGCACCGGCAGCACCAGAAAGGCCAGCGCGACGGCGACAGCGAGAAAGTAGACGAGGGCGACCAGAGCTCTGGGCACGATCTGCCCGCTCCTGCGTGCGCTCAATGGCCCGGCTGCTTCGGAATCGGCAGGAAGCCGGCCGCCAGTAACTTCTTCTGGCCCGCCTTGCTCAGCACCTCCTTGATGAACCGCTGAGCCTTCGCCTTGTTGCTGCTCGAGGAGACGACCGCGATCTCGTAGGTGACCTTCGGCTGCGCCCAGGCGGGGATCTTGAGCACCCTCACCTTGCCCGGAGTGGTCCTGGCGTCGGTGGAGTAGACGAAACCAGCGTCAGCTTCGCCGAGCGCGACCTTCGAGAGCACGCTGCGGACGTCTGACTCCTGGCTGACGACGTTCGAGAGCACACTCGTCAGTCCCATCTGCTTGAGCACCTGCCGCGTGTAGCTTCCGACCGGAACCCCGGGCGCCGCGATCACGAGCTTCACGCCTGGCTTCCGCAGGTCGTAGACGCTGTGGATGCCGGCCGGATTCGACTTCGGCACGACGAGCACGAGCCGGTTGCGCGTGAACACGACGGGCTTGCGCACGAGCCCCTTGGCAAACAACTGATCGGGAATCGTCGTATTCGCGGAGGCGAACACATCCGCCGGCGCTCCCTGGCTGATCTGCGCGGCCAGCGTGCTCGACGCGCCGAACGAGTACCTCGGGCCGGAGTCGATCTGCGGGAAGACGTCGGTCAGCGAGGCGGCCGCGTAGACGATGAGCCCGCTCACACCGGAAGCGTGCGTACTCGGACGCGCCGCAGCCCCTCCCGTCGTGAGGAGCGACGCGAGCAGCGTGGTCAGCGCGGCAAGGACGATGAAGGGCCTGGATCTGAAGGAGCGATGGGAGGCGAACTGCACTCAGGAGCCTTTCGTTACCGCTCGACCATGACTGATGTCGACTTGATCACCGCGACGATGTGGTTACCGGGCTTGATTGCGAGATCCTCGACGGCGTCTGCGGTGACGATCGCGGTCAAGACGCCCGGCTCGGTGATCACCATCTCCACCTGGGCCATCAACCCCTCGACCCGGACGGCGCGCACGACCCCGCTGAAGCGGTTGCGCGCGCTCATCTGATGCTCAGCGCGAGGACCACCGCTCAGCCGGTCGATCTCCTGCGCGGGCACGATCCGGCGGTTGCCCGAGTCTCGCGTCGTCTCGATCAGGCCCTGACGGTCCCAGCGACGCAGCGTGTCGAGGCTGATCCCGAGCGTTCGAGCCGCCTCACTCGCGCTGTAGTACTCCCTCACGGCATCCCTCACCCTTCGCTAGCTCGTGAATGCATCCAACGTGTTCGAAGCCTCGTCGATCGTGACGGGTTTCGGGAAGGAAATACCGATCGGACCCCTGCCGGCGAGCCGTGTGAAGACACTCAGGTGCTGAGCCTCGCTCGCGGCGATCCGAGCCATCGGCTGCTTGAGCGCGTCCGTACCCAGACCGTCGACCGCGCCGAGATACGCGCCGAGAAAGGCGGTCTCCAACCTGACGCCTAGCTTCGTGATCGACGCTTTCGAGCCGAAACTGCCTTTGGGGTACAAGAAGTCGAAGTCCGCTGCCAACGCGGGCGTCTGCGAGGCGCCGCGGAGGATGCCGGATGCTGCCCGTAAGTGCTCCTTCTCGTTGAGCAACGCCCGCTTCAGGTACTTCGAGGCGTCCGCGCCGAAGTGCCTCGTGACGATCGCCCGGGTGTAGAAATCCAACGCAAGCAGCTCCATGCCGACCAGCAGACGTGCATAGGCAAGATCGTCCTCCGGGATCGCGTCGGCCGCAGCCGAGTGGGCCAGCGAGCCAGTAAGAGAACCCGCCAACAACACGGCAGCTCCGCCCTTCGCGCCTCGAGAGAGCAGTTGAGCCCTGCTGAATGCAGCCGTCACGTGGGTGGCGAACCTTAGCGAACGGATTGATGAGATACCAGGGAAATGCCTATGAACTCAAGGATCACGTAACCCTACCACTCCTCCGCCGAGAACCAAGTGGACCTGAGACTGTCACGCGCGCCGTAGCAATCGGCGAGCACTTCGGGGATGACGTGGCGGGCGTTGGCCGTGAGCGCCCGGTTCGCGTCCGTCGGCCGCCTCGGAGGAGCAGGTTCCCCGGTGACAGATCCCCGTGAACCCACACCGGAGGGCCAGACCACGCAGGCGTCCGAGGTGCTGCCTCCCAGGCGGCACTCGTCGCCTCCGTGTCGATCGTCCTTCGGATCAGCCAATCGATCTTCCTCGCACGACGCGCAGCAGGTATTTCTGGCGGTTGAGCGGGTTGTGGTCCGAGCGTGGCCGGGTGGGAATCGCGCCGTCCACGGGTCGATAGTGGTCGAAGGCGGATTCCAGGACGCCTTCGCCGCGCGTCAGCGCCGGCAGCTGATGCCGCAGCTCGTGCACGCACGCAGCCGGAATGTCGCCCTCTAGCGTGCACGACGACCGCCGGATCGCCGGCGTTTGCGGAACTGCGTGCAGCCGCGCCAGCACGGGCAACGTCGGTCCGAGCGTCTCGGCCGGGATCTCGAGGTGGAAGCGGTCGATCGGCTCGCAGACCGACCCGAAGGCCTCCTACAGGCCTGTCAAGCGTGGCCGCCTTGAGACCCGCGGGCCCGACCGGCACCCTCGACTACGCGGCACGGAGCGAAGCCGGCACAGCCTCAGGGCGAAGGCCGGGCGGCCGCGCCGAGCGGTTCCAGAGAGACCGCCGAGAGGCTGCCTGACTGTAACCGTGACGAGTCCGTAGCGAAAGGCACATATAGAAAAAGCCCCGTTTCCAGGGCTTTTTCCGTAGCAGGCCTGTAAGCCGGATTCTGTCTTGGGTGATCATCCATCTAGGCCCCCGGTCTCCCGAGGGCTCGAGCGACGCACCCGGCCCCTCGGCGGGCAACCTCGAGCGGGGCCTCCTTCGCCTTGCACCAGACGGGGTTTGGCGAGCCGCCGCGTCACCACGGCGCTGGTGGGCTCTTACCCCACCTTTTCACCCTTACCTGACCGGCGGAAGCGTCTACGGTCGCGCCGGCAGAGCCGGTACGACCTCCGAACGGCGCCGCAAGCGCCGCCGTAGCGGAGAGTATTTTCGCCGGTGGCGGTCTCCTTTCTGTGCCACTTTCCGTCGGCTTTCGCCGCCTGGGATTTCCCCAGCGTCCTGCCCTTTGGTGTCCGGACTTTCCTCGAGCCGAAACGGCTCGCGATCACCCGGCCTGCAGGGTCAATTGTACCTCCGGCTGGGCGTTGATCACAACGCGCGCCCCGCACTCCGGGCACTCGAGCGCACCGGATCGGTGCAGGACGAACTCCCCGCAGACCAGGCACTCGAGGCTCGCGCCGCGCGAGAGGGCGAGTAACTCCTGATCGAGCGTGCGGTTCAGAGGGATCACCGATCCGGTCATGCCACCTGCCTGAAAACGCCCACGACCTTTCCGAGGATCGCGACATGACGGGCGTAGATCGGCTCGAGGGCATCGTTCTCGGGCTGCAGGCGTACCCGGCCGTTCTCGCGGAAGAACCGCTTGACCGTCGCCTCCTCGGCGCTCTCGTCGTCGCCTGCAAGCGCAACGACGATCTCGCCGTTGCGGGCGTCCTGGCGACGCTGAACCACGACGAAGTCGCCGTCGAGTATGCCGGCGTCGATCATCGAGTCACCCTTGACGCGGAGGAGAAACTCCTCGCCTCCGCGCGAGAGCGGCGCAGGAACCTCCAGGTACTCCTCGACGTTCTCCTCCGCGAGCAGCGGACCGCCCGCCGCAATCTGACCGACGAGCGGGAGAGTGCGCGCTTCGCGAGCCGGACGCCTCTCGGGCTTCAGCTGGCCGAGCAGCTCGAGCGCTCTCGGCTTCGTTGGATCCCGGCGCAACATGCCTGCCCGCTCGAGGTTCGCCAGGTGAGCGTGAACGGTCGAGGGAGAGGCAAGACCGACTGCCTCGCCGATCTCGCGCACCGTCGGCGGGTAGCCATGCCGCTCGGCATACCCGACCAAGAAGTCCCAGATCTCCTGTTGGCGTCCCGTCAGCATCGTGCCTCCTTGTGCGAACGTGTGTTCGACAGAAGAAGGTAGCGCTGCGTCCGGACGACGTCAAGAAGGCCGCCGTCCGGCCGCCTTCTCGAACGCTTTCCGTAAGGTGCGCTGGAGAGGACTTGAACCTCCACGGCCCGTCGGGCCACAAGGCCCTCAACCTTGCGCGTCTACCAATTCCGCCACCAGCGCGGGAGGCGATTGTAGCGTTCCTCTGGGCGGAGCGGTTCGGCTTTGTCCATCCCGGGAAGAGCCCTTCCAACTCATGAAGGAGGCGAAGCGATGTATGCACGACTCGCCCGGTACGACGTACCTCCGGAGCACCTCGACGGCGCGGTTGCCAGCTTCGAGGAGGCGGGCCGGGGTCTGCAGGAGCTCGAGGGGCTCGTCGGCGGCTACCTCCTCGTCGACGCGGAGAGCGGCCGAACGCTCACGATCACGCTCTGGGACGATCAGAGATCGATGGACGCGAGCGGAACACGGGCGGCGGCGATGCGCCAGCACGCGCTGCGCGACGCTGATGGAACTGTCGTCTCCGTCGAGGAGTTCCAGGTCGCGCTCGAGTTCGGAGGTCACACGCGCGACGTGCGCGAGTAGCAGGCCGCCGCCCGGATCCACTGCTCGAGCTACGTCACGGCGAGCTTTCTGCGCCGGCGCCCGAGCGTGAGCACCGCGGCCGCGGCAAGCGCCGCCACTCCCCCCACCGCCGCAAGCCCCCAGACGACGCCGCCGAAGCCGTGGCCGTCGGCGCCCGCCGCATCCGGCAGGCTGACGCGGAAGCTCCGCGTGTTGATCGTGGCGATCGCCTCGACGGAATTGTTGACCGAGACCGCGTTGCCGTCGCGGCTGACAGCGAGCCGAAGCGTGTAGAGGTTGCGAGCTCTGCTCGCCAACGCCGAGAGGTCGATGCACCGCGCCGTCCGCCCACGCGTGTCGAGGGCGTGAAGGAACGGATACTTGCCCGCGCCGTCGTACAACGTGTAGGCCCAGCGCCCGTCCGCACTCGTCGCCCGCGTCACGGGCTGCCCGCGCATCCGCTCGTTCGGCTCGCGGGGGTCGACGACCGGCCGGGAGAGCAGGCGTCCGGCGCGCAGATCGTAGGCGCGAACGGCATAGCGGGTGGGATCCCGCGGCTCCACGTACTGGATCAGGTACAGCGACGCGCCGCTCGGCGAGACCGCGTCGAAGCTGAAGTCGCCGTTCAAGGTGACGATCCTCTTGACCTGCATGTGGCCGGTGTCGACGACAGCGAGAACCGTCTGCGCTTGTGGAAAGCTCACGCGCGGGCGGATGAGGACGAGCGTCCGCCCGTCCGCTGAGAGCCCGCTCGCGGAGCCGTCGTACGCGACGGCCGGAACCGTGAAGCGCCCGTGCAGAAGCCGGGAGCGCTCGACCTGACCGCCACGCTGCCTGACTGCGGCGACGATCGTGCCCCGGCCGGCGTCCAGCGTCACGTAGCGAAGATCGCCAGCGCGCGCGGCGACTCCGACCGACCCGACGTTGACGCCGAGGACGGGCAGTCCGTCCGCCTTCGCCGTTGCCGCAGCGAGCGCAGCCGCTACGGCCACAGAGCCGAGAATGGCGCCTGCTCGTCCCATCATGTTCCTCCTCGCTTCCGCGGTTTGCGTTCCGCATGGAGATACGGGCCGGCGTCCGCGCGAGGTCCCGCGACTTTCATTCGGGCCGTTTCTTGGTCGGTACATCTAGTGTGGACGCATGGCCGAGCTTCCGCTGCCTGGCACGGGCCGCGTCGCGGTCGCGGTTCCCGCGCCGGGCACCGGCCGGGGATGCTGGGCGGGCGCGCCCAGCGCCGCGCTGGACGATGACGGCGCGATCGTGATCGCCTACCGCGTCCGAGCGGTCGATCAGCGGGGCGCCGCCACAGTGGTCGCACGCGCACCCGACGGCGAGCACCTGGCCACGGTCGCCACGCTGGACAAGGCGCGCTTCTCCGCCGAGTCGCTCGAGCGCCCCGCGCTCGTCCGCACCGAAACGGGCCGCTGGCGCCTGTACGTCTGCTGCGCCACCCCGGGCAGCAAGCACTGGTGGATCGACGCGCTCGAAGCGGCCGACCCGGCCGGCTTCGGCGACGCGGAGGCTCGCACGGTCTTCCCCGGCGACGATCGAACGGGCGTCAAGGACCCCGTAGTCCGTCGCGCGAACGGTTACTGGCAGGCTTGGATCTGCTGCCACCCGCTCGACGAGCCGGGCGAGGAGGACCGCATGACCACGGCGTATGCCACGAGCGGCGACGGCCTCGCCTGGCAATGGCACGGCAACGCGCTCGCCGGCCGTCCAGGCACGTGGGATGCCCGCGGCGCCCGCGTCACCGCCGTCCTCGCCGACGGCCGAGCGACCTACGACGGCCGAGCAACCGAAGAGGAGAACTTCTCCGAGCGGACCGGCCTTGCCCGCATCGCTGGAAAGCCCGGCCAGCTCGTCGCAAGCGGCGAAACTCCCGTCTCTAGCGCCCGTTACCTCGACATTCTCCCGCTCCCGAACGGCGGCTACCGCCTGTACTACGAGGCTCCGCTGCCCGACGAAAGCCACGAGCTTCGTACGGAGCTGATCGGTCCCTCCCGTCTTGATGACTGAGCGCGACGCGTTGATTCAGCTGACGCCGGCAGTCCCGCGCGAGGAGCTGTCGCTGACCGGTGCTCCGTTTGCCGCCGCGGAGCGTGCGCGGCTCGTCCGGCGTGCACGGCTGCTCGCCTTGGGCGGAAACGCCTGGCACCTGGTCGAGTTCGGCATCGCCGTCGGCGCTGGCATTGCCGCGGGCAGCGTGGCCCTGCTCGGCTTCGGGCTCGATTCTCTGATCGAGGGAGTCGCCGCTTTCGTCATCCTCTGGCGCTTCGCGGCGAGCCGTTCGGGGTCAGCCCACGCCGAGCGCCGCGCCCAGCAGCTGGTGGCCGGCAGCTACGCAATTCTCGTCGGCTACATCCTGATCGAGGCAAGTCGCACGCTGATCGGCGCCCAGCATCCCGACGTGAGCTGGGTCGGGATCGGTCTCGCCGCCTTCACCGCCCCGACGATGCCGCTGCTCGCGCGGGCGAAGCGCCGCGTGGGCCACGAGCTCGGCTCGGCCGCGACCGTGTCGGAGGCCGCGCAGAACCAGATCTGCGCCTACCTCTCGATCGCGCTGCTCGCCGGCCTGCTGGCGAACGCCCTCGCCGGCTGGTGGTGGGCCGATCCCGTCACGGCACTCGCGATCGCCAGTGTCGCAGCGCGGGAAGGCTGGCAGAGCTGGAAGGGCGACGCCTGTGGCTGCTGCTGAGCACGACCACGCCGGCCCTGGGGGCGAGAGACACTCACCCGCGGGCCGCGCGCATTCGCACGTGCAGATCAGCGCCGAGACCGACTCGCGCCGGCTCGCGATCGCCCTCGGGCTGCTCCTTGCCTACATGGCGGCGGAGGTCGTCTCGGGAATCCTCGCCCACTCGCTCGCGCTCCTCGCGGACGCGGCGCACATGCTCACGGATGCCGGCGCGCTCGCGATCTCGCTCGTCGTGATCCGCCTGGTGGGGCGCCCGGCCGGCGGCAACATGACGTTCGGCCTGCGCCGCGCGGAGATCCTGTCGGCGCAGGCAAACGGCGGCACGCTGCTGGTTCTCTCCGGGCTGATCGTCTACGAGGGGATCAGCCGCCTGGTCTCACCGCCTCAACCGGCCGGCCTCGTCGTGCTCGTGCTCGCGCTCGTCGGCATCGCTGTCAATCTCGCGGCGACCTGGCAGCTCTCGAAGGCGAACCGCCGGTCGATGAACGTCGAGGGCAGCTTCCAGCACATTCTCACCGATCTCTTTGCCTTCGTAGCGACGGCGATCGCGGGCGCGATCATCCTTGCGACCGGCTTCGCCCGCGCGGACGGAATCGCCGCGCTGCTCGTTGCCGCGCTGATGGTGCGCGCCTCCTACGGCCTGTTGAGGGACTCGGGTCGAGTACTGCTCGAGGCGGCGCCGCAAGGCGTGAGCGTCAAGGAGATCGGAGAGGCGCTCGCCGGCCACCCCCACGTCGAGAGCATCCACGATCTGCATGTCTGGGAAGTCGGATCCGGCTTCCCCGCGCTCTCCGCGCACGTGCTCGTTCATCCCGGCGACGACTGCCACGCGATCCGCCGCGAGCTCGAGCAGATGCTGGGGAGACGGTTCGGAATCGACCACACGACGCTGCAGGTCGACCACCGTGCGAAGGAACGGCTGCTGACGATCAGCGGCGGCGAGGCCTTGTGATTCCGGCCTGCTTCGGCATGCCCGTGCAAATGTTTGCCCTGCATGCTGAAGCTCCTCGGCTTCGTCCTTCCCCTCGGGCTCGACACCTTCGCCGTCTCGACCGCGCTTGGGTTGATGGGGCTGTCGCGCGAGCAGCGAATCCGCGTGACGCTCGTGTTGCCTGCGTTCGAGATGGCGATGCCGGTCGTGGGCCTTCTCGGGGGCGGCTTGCTCGGGCACGTGCTCGGCGGTGCCGCCGACTACATCGCAATCGGCCTCCTCGTCGCGCTCGGCGCGTACGTGCTGCTCATGGAGGAGGGAGGCGAGAACGAGCGGCTGGCGAGGCTGGTCGACCAACGAGGCGTCGCCCTCGTCGCCCTCGGGATCGGAATCAGCCTCGACGAGCTGGCGATGGGCTTCTCGATCGGCCTGCTGGGTCTGTCGATCGTTCTCGCCGTCATCCTGATCGGCGCGCAGGCGCTCGTCATGGCTCAGCTCGGGCTCAGGCTCGGCGCGCGCCTGGGAGAAGCTGTGCGCGAGTGGGCCGAGCGACTTGCCGGCGCCGCGCTGATCGTGCTGGGCTTCATTCTGCTGATCGAGAAGATCGTCTGAGCGGGCGACGCGAGTCTGAAGATCAGCAGCAGCCGGCGGTCGCCGCGGGCTGGATGACGGGCAGGGCCTTGCGTTCGGGCTGCCTCGCCTTGCGGGCTTTCACGATCGCGCCATACATCCCGTCTGCCACCGCGTGTGTGAAGTCGACCGAGACGTCCTCGAAGCCGGCCGCTTCGAGTCCCTCGACGTATTCACTCCTCGAGAGCGCTCCGGCGATGCAGCCGACGTAGCTTCCGCGCTCGGCCCGCTGCTCCGGCCCGAGGTGATCCTCGGCGACGACGTCGCTGACGCCGACGCGGCCGCCCGGCTTGAGCACGCGTGCCATCTCGGTCAGGACCGCCGGCTTGTCGACGGAGAGGTTGATCACGCAGTTGGAGATCAGGACGTCGACCGTGCCCGATGGAAGGGGGATCTGCTCGATCACGCCCTTGAGGAAATGGACGTTCGTGACCCTGGCCTCGCGTGCGTTCTGCCGTGCGAGCGCGATCATCTCGTCGGTCATGTCGAGGCCGTAGACGGTCCCGGTCGGGCCCACCCGCTTCGCCGAGAGGATCACGTCGATGCCCCCGCCCGAGCCGAGGTCGAGCACGACGTCGCCCTCGTGCAGCTCGGCGACCGCCGTCGGATTTCCGCAACCGAGCGAGGCGAGCGCCGCCGCGTCGGGGAGCTCGCCGCGCTGCTCGGCGCTGTAGAGAGCCTCGCCGAAGCTCGCGGCATCGCTCTCGCCTTCGCAGCAGGCGCCGCTGCCACAGCCGTGGCCCGAGCCGTCCGTCACGGCGCGAGCGGAGTCCGCGTAGCGGCGCCGCACCTCGTCGCGCAGGGAATGTGCAGTTTCGCTGCTCATCGAGCGACCTCCTGGAAGTGGACGAGGCCGGCGAGTCGGGCCGATGCCTCTGGGTTGAGCGAGAAGTAGGCCCACTTGCCGCGCTGCTCGCGCTCGAGCAACCCGGCGTCGGCCAGCTTCTTCAGATGATGCGACACGGTCGGCTGAGCGAGGTTCAGCGCGGGGACGAACTCGCAGACGCACACCGGCTCCGCACTGGTGGCGAGCAGGTTGACGATCTTGACCCGCGCCGGGTCGCCGAGGGCCTTGAACAGGGCCGCCGTCGCCTCGGCCTCGTGATCGGACAGCGTCGGTGCGCCCAGAGATCGGCAACACGCGATCGGCGACAGCGACTCCACCATCAAAACCGGGTCGGCTCGGGGCCGCGCGATCGAACAAGTGGCATCATGACCTTCATCATATCGACACCCATCAATATATGATCGCCGAAGCGCCGCACCAGGTCCAGGGCAACTCGTTCCACCTCTCCGGCCGCCCAGGCTGCCAATGCGGGAACGGCGCGTACGCCTGGGAGGGCGAGCTCGTGTCGGTCTCGACGCCCGCACCGTGACGGCGGGCTGGCTCGGAAGGCGGGTAGACGATCGCGCGATCCTCGCTCCGCGCGCCCGTCATGATGAGGATGCACGGCCCGTCTCCCGCCCCGACGAAGACGTGCTCGGTGCCGGGAGGGCAGTGCACGAAATCCCACGCCTGCAGCCGCTTCTCCTCACCCTCGACGATCAGCAGGCACTCCCCGGCGAGCACGAGGAAGTCCTCCTCGTTCGACTCAGCGTGGTACAGGCCGCTCGGCTGTCCGGGCTGAACCACCCTGAGACCGAATCCTAGGTCGGCGAACCTGTGAATGGGCAGATCGGGGCGGGCGCGAAGAATCGGTTTGTCGCCCTCGAACCGGCAGGCGGCTCCGAAAGCGTCGTTCGTCAACCAGGCCGCGTCCCGGACGTTGACCACGAACCAGCCGTTGGTCACGGGTACGAGGCCGGAGTCCAACTCTGCGAAGCGTGCTTCTCGGGTCATTTGCTGCTTTTCTGCCCGCGCTCTTGGCTCGCATCCTCCGCCGCGTCCCGCGGAGAGCCTGCCGCCGCAGAGCTCAGACCTCTCTCCGCCCCCTGCCCGGTTTCCACTTGCGGAGTCGTCTGCCCGATTTCGTAGTAGTCGCCGGCGTCGGCCGTGAAGACGTGCCGGCCGGGATTGAGCCCGGTCGGCTCATCGAGGGTACCGGCGGAGATGCTGATCGTGGGACTCCCCTCGCGCTCCCAGAAGACGCTCGCGCCACACTCGGCGCAGAAGCCGCGCCGCCGCCCGTCGCTCACGAACCACCGAAGCCCGCGCGCTTCGACCAGCTCGAGGTCACCGCGAGCGCAAGCGGTGTACGCCGCGAAATGGCCGTGCGTCCGCCGGCACCGGCTGCAGTGGCAGAACACGACATCGCGTAGAGGTCCGTCGACGCGGTACCGGACGGCGCCGCAGAGGCAGCTGCCAGATGCTCGTGCAGGCACTACGGCCCGCGATGCGACGAGTGGCAGACCGGGTTCATCCCGCAGCAAGAACCCCCAGCTCACCCGAACGGACGAGCTCGCGCAGCGGCTCGAGGCTCGCGGGGATCGGATCCTCTTCGCCCTTGAACGGCAGCAGCGAGCGCACGAGCTCGTACGCTCGCTGCGTGCCGACTCCGAGGCGGTTCCGCCGCAGGTCGATCGCCTGGCAGGCGACGAGCAGCTCGATCGCGACGATGCGCTCGCCCAGCGACGTCATCTCCGCGAGTCTGCGTGCCGCCAGCGGGGCCATCGTCGCACGGTCCTCGATGCCCTCGGCGTGCGCCGAGCTGGCCAGCTCGAAGGAGACGGGCTGCGCGAGGAGCCGAGCCTCGGCGGTGAGCGCCTGCCCCGCGGGGCCGAACTCGCTCAGGGAGTCCTCGGCGAGCCCCGGCCTCGGCGAGAGCCCTTCCGGCAGGCCGCTGAGCGGCGCCTGGAGGAGCTTGACCAGGCGCTCGTTCGCGCTCGTCAGCACGGGCGCAAGCGCGATCCGGAGAAAATCGAGCGCCGCGGCGAGCGGCAACGCATCGAAGTTTCCGACCGAGAGGATTCGCCCGCCGGCGAGGTCCACGAGCGGGTTGCCCTGGGCGGCGTTTAGCTCGGTCTCGAGCTGCGAGCGGCCGAACGCGAGCGCGTCCAGCGCAGCGCCGTGCACCTGGGGCAGGCAGCGAAACGTGAGCGGATCCTGCAAGTTGCGGGAGACGCCGGGCTCGAAGAGCGCGCTGCCCTCGAGCAGCGCCCGCAGGCCCCCGGCCGCCGTGGCGAGTCCCCCGTACGGGCGCTCGCGGGCGGCGGCAGGATCGAGGATGGACAGATTCGCGGCGAACGCCTCGAGATCGAGCGCGCCCGCAACGAGCGACGCGCGCAGCAGCCGCTCGAGGTCGCCGACCGCGAGCGCAGCGAGCCCGGTGGCGAACGCGTTGTTGTTCAGCAGCGCGAGCCCCTCTCCGGGCTCGAGCCGGCCGTCCGGGCCGAGCAGGCCCTGAACGAGATCCGCCATCGGGGCGAGATCGGCCTCGCCGAGCGACCCGAGCACCCGCACGTGCGGGTGCCGCCGCTCGTTCAGTGCCTCGACGACCTGCTGCGCGAGGCCGGGGCCCGCCAGTCCGGCGCCGCGGGCGAACCCGTTCGCGAGCACGAGCAGCGTCGCCCGCACGGCGTCCTCGGGTGCCGCGTCGCCCTGTCCGACGAGATGGTTCTGGATCAGGCGCGTGTTGAAGGCCGCCTGCTCGTCCAGGCCGACGCGTGCCCGCTTGCGGACGCCGACGCCGGTCGAGAGCCCGTAGACGGTCTCGCCGCGGGCCAGTGACCCGTCGACGACGGCCCGCGCCCCCCGCATCCGGTCGACCGCGCCCGCGTCGAGCTGCACGGCGGCGCCGCTGCGGGCGACCGCGAGGACGTGCTGAAGGGTGAGCGCCGAGCCCGTGAGGACGACGGTCATCTCGAGGCTGCGGGTCAGCCGGTCGCCGGTTCCAGCGAATGTCCGCCCGTAGCCATCTCGTCGGCGTACGTGATCGACGTCCGCTTGAGGCCCCCCTCGCCGGGCTCGTAGTAGCCCATCCGCCAGAGCGCGGGCGAGTACACGTGGAGCGACGTCGCCGGCGGGCCGCCGGCGTGACGCAGCCCGTGGATAGAGGAGGCGTCGAAGTGGAAGACCTCGCCGGCGTGCCGCTCGCGCGTCCGCACGTCGATCCACCCACCGGCGTCGCGGTGGAAGTAGTCCTCGCAGAGGCTTCCTTCGATGACGTAGACGGCTCCCGATGAGAGGTCGTGGTCGTGGTAGCCCGTGTCCTGGGTGTCGAGCCAGCAGATCAGCCAGACGTCGAGGTTGACGTCGCGGTAGAGCTGGTTGAAGTAGCGCGTTTCGGGGTCGTGCCGGACGAGCTCGCTCCAGAACCGCGGCTCCGATCCGAGTGCCACCGCGAGCGCGGCGAGCTGTGGCCGGAGCAGATTCTCGCCTGCTGCGACGCGCTCGTGAATCCAGTCACGCAGTTCGGTCATTGCAGCAGCCGCGCCGGGTTCTCCCGGCAGACGGCGTCGATCACAGCCTGCCCGAAGCCCTGGATGGAGCGCAAGGTCGGCTCGGAATCGATCACCGGGGCGTCGCTGCCGTAGACGAGCTGAGCGACGCCGTATGTCGCGAGCGAGAGCTCGAGCGCCCGCTCGCCGTACGAGGCTGTGTCGAGATACACGTTCGGGCGCAGGACGCTGCGGGTGTCGACTCCCCGTGAGGCGAGGCGCTCGAGCTGGATCGGCGCCCCGCCGGCGAGGATCGCGAAGACCACGCGCACGCCCGGCCAGCGGTCGCTGTAGCGAGCGAGCCAGGCCGCGTAGGCGGCCTGCATCTGCCCGGTGTAGTCGACCACCGCAGGCCACCAGGCGGGCGCGCCTTCTGGGACAGGCGCTGGCCCGGGGTGGACGAAGAGCAGCGAGCCGCGCCGATCGAGCTCAGCGAGCAGGGGCTCGAGCTCAGCGAGGCCGGCGAGGCTCCAGGCCGGGACTGTAGTGCCCGCGAATCCGTCCCGGGCCGAGCCGTAGGCGAGCGCCACCAGGCGGCCCTCCGACGCCGCAACAATCTCGGTGATGCCCTCGTGGTAAGCCTCCACGAGCTCCGCGTCGAGCTCCAGCGTCGGCGGGCAGGAAATCACCGCGACGTCGACTTCGTCCCGGTCGAGCAGGGCCAGCCGGGCCTCCAGAGTGTGCGCGCCGAGATCGACGTCCCAGTCCCCGGAGGGAAGCTCGAGCACGCTGCCCCGCAATCGTGGCCGCTCCTGCCGTGAGCGTAGGCCCTCGATGAGCGCTTCGGGCCACAGGTGCTGGTGCACGTCGTAGCTGGGCATTGGATCAGTATCGTCGGGATCATGCCGCAAGGGGCCGCCGACGTCGTCACGAGCCGCAACCCGGAGACGGGGGCGCTCGTCGCCGAGACTCCGGTTTCGTCACCGGAAGAGATCAAGCGCGTGGTGCAGCGCGCCCGGGACGCATTCGGCCCCTGGTCGAGCCTTCCAGTCAAGACCCACGGCGTGCTCGGACTCCTCGTAGGCGGAGCGGCCAGCCCGTCAACGGGCAGAAATGCACCTCGGCGCGGCGCGCTCGTCGAACGAGGTGTCGAGGCGGAGTTGCTCTCGGCCCTGACGAGACGAGTCGAGTCGCTCCGGCTCGGCGACCCCGCCGAGCCGGCAACGACGCTCGGCCCGCTGATCACGCCGCCCGCTCGCGCGCGAGCCGATGCCGAGCTGGAGCGGGCCGTCGGTTCCGGAGCCGAGGTCGTCTCCCTCGCCCCGGAGCTCAACGACCCCCGTCTCGACGACGCCGGGTTCTTCCGGGCCGCGCTCGTCCGCGGCATCCCGGCCGAAGACCCGCTCCGGCGGCGGGAGCTCTTCGCACCCGTTCTCTCTGTCGAGAGCTTCGACTCGGACGACGACGCCTGGCGGATCGCGAACGACACTCCATACGGACTCGCCGCGGCCGTCTACACGTCGTCGGCGGCGCGAATCGGGGCCGCGCAGGAGCGCCTTTAGGTCGGAGTCATCGGCGTGAACCAGCGCTGCGACTCCGCAGAGCTCGAGGCGCCCTTCGGCGGCGCGAAGAGCTCGGGCAACGGCTTTCCGGAAGGAGGCGAGTACGCCTACGGCGGCGTGACGATGCTCAAGGCCGTGTACGGAGCTTTGCCGCGGCCATGAGCCGGGCGATCTCCCGGGACCCGTCACCTCCAGCTCGAACGCGATGGGATTACACCAGGCTCAGAGCCCGACCCCGGCTCCGGTCTCCGCCGAGCGGTAGAGCGCCTCGATCGTGCGCGCCTGGGCGAGAGCGTCGTCGCGCCCGAGCAGCGGCTCCCGCTCGCCTCGCGTGGCCGCCGCGAGGTCCTCCAGCTCGAGGCGGTAGGAATCGGCCTGCGGGACGTCGACGGTCTCGATGTCATCGCCGCGAGCGAGCGAGAGCGTGAAACCCCAGTCGGAGCGCCACGGCGCGTCGAGCACGAGTGTCCCCTCCTCGCCCAGCGCCTCGAGCCGCTGCCGGGACGGAAGCGAGAAGGACACGTCGAACTGGGCGACCACGTCTCCCGGAAAGCACATGGTCCCGTAGAAGTCGAGGTCGACGCCGCTCCCAGCGAGCACCTGCTCGCCGAGGACGCGCTCGGCCTCGCCGCCGAACAGACGGGAGCCGCTGACGCAGTAGCAACCGAGGTCCATCAGGGCGCCCCCGTCGAGCTCGCGCAGCAGCCGGATGTCGGCGAGGTCGACCAGGCGGACGCTGAAAGACGAGCTGATCTGCCGCAGACGACCGATCGCACCTGCCTCGATGAGGTCATTCGCCTTGCGCATCTGCGGATGGTGGCGGTACATGAGCCCCTCGACGAGCACGAGGCCGGCGGCCGCCGCCGCGTCCCAGGCCTCCTCGACGTCAGCCGGCCGGCGCGAGTAGGGCTTCTCGCAGAGCACGTGCTTGCCGGCCGAGAGCGCTCTCATCGTCCACTCGTGGTGCAAGCCGTTGGGGAGCGAGACGTACACCGCGTCGACGCCGGGATCGGCGAGCACCGCCTCGTAGCTCCCGTACGAGCGCTCGATCCCGCGCTCGTGGGCGTATGCCTGGGCACGAGCTCCGTCGCGGCTGGCGACGGCGACTATCTCGACGCCCTCGGGCGCCCCTGCGATCACGCGCTCGTTGATCTTCGCAGTGGAGAGCAGGCCGAGCCGCAGCGGCAACGTCACAAGGCCCGCAGAGCGTCACGGCATGCGTCGAGACAGCGCCGCACGTGCTCCTCTCCCAGAACCAAGGGCGGCGAGAGCCGGATCGAGCTGCTGTCGGGCCCGCAGGTCGAGACGATCACGTAGCGCTCGAGCAGCTCGGCCTTGAGACGGGCGGCAACGTCCGCCGAGCGGGTCCCGACGCCGACCATCAGACCGCGTCCGCGGATGTCGACCACGAGATCGGCGTGGGCGGCGGCGAGCTGCCGTAGGCCGTCCGTGAGCTGCGCTCCCCGCACGGCCGCGTTCTCGAGCAGATCCTCATCCTCGAGCACGTCGAGAGTGGCCTCGGCCGCCGCGCAGGCGAGCGGGCCGCCGGCAAACGTCGTTCCGTGCGCTCCCGGCGCCCAGGCGTCCATCAGGCTGGCGCGGCCAACGAGCGCCCCCATCGGAAAGCCCGACGCGATTCCCTTCCCGACCGTCATCAGGTCGGGCGCCACACCGGTGTGCTCGCACGCAAAAAGCCGCCCGGTGCGACCGAAGCCGGACTGCACCTCGTCCACGATCAAAGCGATCCCATTCTCGTCGCAGAGACCGCGGAGAGCGGGGAGGAACTCGTCGGGCGGGACGACGTAGCCGCCCTCCCCCAGCACGGGCTCGACGATGAAGGCCGCCACCCGCTCGGGCTCGACCTGCTCGAGGAAGAGGCGGGAGAGCGCGTCCAGGGTGGGCCCGAGCTCGACTCTCGGATACGGCACGACGTAGACGCCCCCGCCGAGCGGCTCGTGCCTCGTGCGGAACGCGGCCTTCGAGGTGCTGACCGAGAGCGATCCGAGCGTCCGGCCGTGGAAGCCGCCGGCGAAGGCGACGACGTTCGGCCGCCCGCTCGCGTAGCGAACGAGCTTCAGGGCCGCCTCGACCGCCTCCGTGCCGCTGTTCGTGAAGAAGAGCTTGGCGTCCTCGATCGGCGCCACGGCGCAGAGCCGCTCGGCGTACGCGCCGGCCGGCTCCGTCGAGCCCATCGTCGAGACGTGAATCAGCTTCGAAGCCTGCTCCTGGATCGCCGCGACCACGCGCGGGTGACAGTGGCCCGTGTTGACGACGCCGTAGCCCGAGATGAAGTCGAGGTAGCGCGCGCCGTCGGCCGCGACGAGCTCGGCTCCCGCACCCGAGACGAACTCGAGCCCGGTCGTCGGCGCCACCGCCCGTGAGAGGCGTGTGACCGGAAGCGTCGCCGGCTTCACCTCGCTCCGCCTCCTCCGGGACCGACCAGCCACTGTGGTAAACGTAGTGAAAAGCGATTGATAGCCGAAGTGACGGCCGGGCACGCGACGAGGTGCTGGTATCACGAGCTCGCGCCGGACCTGCCCCCGGTGATGGCGGAGAGCATCACGTGTCGCAGGTCTCGCGCGAGGGCATGCCGGCCGTCCGCTTCGACGTCCTCGGGCAAGGTCTTCCAGGGGATCCCCGAGAATCTCAGCCGTACCCGGTGCAGCCTGGCTCTACCCAGCTCGTCAGCAGGTGCGGCTCGGGCCGCTCGAGCCGCGACGCCTCAACCATCACGTCAGCCCCGCGCAGGCAGCCCTCCCAACTCTCCGTCGCACGCACGGGCCTGCCGAGGTCCTCCTCGAGCCGCCGGGCGAACTGGTCGCGGCTCTCAGGGCGGCGCGAGTGGACGCGGATCTCGTCGAAGTCGAAGAGCGAGGCGAGCAGGCGCACATTCCAGTGGCCGTCCCGCGCGCGCCCACGTGGCCGAGCGCGCCCGCGACCTGGATTGGCGCCAGGTAGCCGCGCAGTACGTTGAAGTGCCCGCGCAGCGCCGGGTCCGGCTCGAGGTGCACGCGCGGCTCTATGCGCGCCTGACCGGACCCCAGCCCGGTCTCGACGGCGGCCATGATCTCGTCGTCCGTGAGCGCGAGCCGTACGACGTCGGCGCCGCTCAGGAAGGTAAGCTCGACCGGCTGCACGGTCGGAGTAGAGCACACGAATTGCGCCTGGACGGCCGCGGCCTCACGGCCGAGGACGTCGTCCAGGTCGCGCGCCGCGGCGCGCCGGTCGAGCTCGACCCCCGGGTGCCGGCTCGCATGGCCGCCGCCCGGGAAGTGGTCGATCGCTACCTCACCGAAGGCCGCTCGGCGTACGGGCTGACGACCGGGCTCGGCGCCCGCGTCGTCGAGAGCCTGCCCGCCGAGGCGCTCGCGGAGTTCTCCCGACACACGGTGCTCGGGCGCGCGAACTCCGTCGGGCCGCCGCTTCCGACCGAAGTCGTACGCGCGGCGCTTCTCGTGCGGGCGAACGGCCTTGCTCGGGGCGGGTCCGGCGCGCGGCCGGAGCTGGCACAGGCGCTCGTCGCGCTGCTCAACCGGGGCGTCCACCCCATCGTCCCCTCGATCGGCTCGATCGGCGCCGCAGACATCTGCGTGCTCGCCCACGTCGGGCTCGTCCTGCTCGGGGAGGGCGAGGCTGAACTCGGCGGCGAGACGCTTTCCGGGGCCCGCGCGCTCGAGGCGGCCGGTCTCGCGCCGCTCGTGCCGGCGCCGAAGGACGGGCTGGCGCTGATCAATGCGAACGCCGTCTCCGCGGCCTTCGCGGCGCTCGCGCTCGCCGATGCGCGCGAGGCGCTCGACGCGCTGCAGGTGGCCGCGGCGCTGTCGATGGAGGGCTTCCGCGCCAGCCGAACGCCGCTCGACGAGCGCGCCGTCGCGGCGCGGCCCGCGCCCGGCCAGGCCACCTGCGCCGCGGGCCTGCGGGCGCTGCTCGCAGGCGGCTCGTTGGGCCCGCGCCGCCTGCAGGACCCGCTCTCGTTCCGTTGCGTCAGCCAGACCCACGGCAGCCTCGCGGCGGCGCTCGACTTTCTCGCGGCCGCCCTCGAGCCGGAGCTGAACGGCGCCGGCGACAACCCGCTCGTGCTGGCCGAGGACGGAGAGATCGTCTCGACCGGCAACTTCTTCGTGCCCGCACTCGCGCTCGCGGCCGATACGGTCGCGCTCGCGCTCGCGCAGGTCGCGAACCTCGCCTCTGCGCGCGTGGCCCGGCTGCTCTCGGCCGCGCTGACCGACCTGCCGCAGAACCTCGCGCCGCCCGGCTCGACCGGCGCGGGGATGGCGCCGCTGCTCAAAGTCTCGGACGCGCTCGCCTCTGAGATCGCCCACGGCGCCGCGCCGGCGTCGCTCGACTCGCGCGCCAGCACCGAAGTCGAGGACGCCTCGACCGGCGCGCCGCTCGCCGCCGGACGGCTCTCCGGGCTGCTCGAACGGCTTCGCCTCCACGCGGCGCTCGAGCTCGTCGTCGCGGCGCAGGCGGTCGACCTGGCCGAGATCGAGGCACTCGGCCGCGGGACGGGCGCAGCCTACGCCGTCGTCCGCGGGCTCGCCGCGCCGCTCGAGGGCGACCGGCCGCTCGGCCCGGACGTCGAGCGGGTCGCGGCGGAGCTTGGGCGTGTGCTCGCCGCTACAGCGCGCCCGGGATGAGCGGCAGCCCGCCCGTCGCGTCCGTCGCGACAGCCCAGAGCGTGCCCGTCCGCTGTGACGCCTCGATCTCGGCGACGTGCGTCGCCGTCACGTACAGCGTTGGGCCGTCGAAGACGCAGTTGGTCGCGTGCTCGCCGACGTCGATCTGCTCGAGCAGCTCGCCGTCGGCCGAGATCACCGTTACACCCTCGGAGATCGTCGTGCAGACGAACGCGCGTCCGTCTGCGGCGAACGCCATCCCATCGGGTACGTAGTCGTCGGAGAGCTGGCAAAAGACGGCCGCCGCACCGTCCTCCAGTCGGCAGACCCGGTGCGCCATCGACTCCGTCCAGTAGAGCCGGCCCCGCGCATCGAAGGCGATCCCGTTCGGGTAGACACCCGGCAGCTCCAGGATCTGCTCACCTCTGTCGTGGTCGACGGCGAAGAGGCGGCCCGGTGAGCGAAGGTCGAAGCGGTAGTCCTCCTCCGAGCCGGAGTCCGTGAACCAGAGACGCCCGTCGGGGCCGAAGGCGAGGTCGTTCGGCCCGTACAGCGTATGCCCGCAGACCTCGGAGTGGAGCAGCTCGACCGAGCCGTCGGGGTTCACGCGCTGGATCCCGGAGACCGTGCTCGTGTCGCCGCTCCCCGGAACGTTGCCTCCCTGGGTGACGTAGATCGCGCCGTCGGAGCCGAGCACGGCGCCCCACGGCGAGCCGCCCGTCCGCGCGAAGGTTCCGACCGCGCCGTCCGCGTAGAGGAGGAGCTCGCCGACGTTGCCGTCGCAGAAGACGAGGCGGCCGTCGTTGAGCGCGACGGGCCCTTCGGGGAAGCCGAGGCCGGAGGCGAGCAGGCGTCCTTTCATCGCGCGATCCTCTGCGTCCGCGGGACGGGATCCCAGGCGCCGCGCAGGGGCGGCTCAAAAGGGAACACGTACCGGCGCGTCTCGATGGGCGATGCGCATCAGTCGCCGTTGTAGTACGGGCTCTGCAGCGAGTCGCGTTCCGCGACGAGGCGTGCGGCCGCGTCGGGGTCGCGTCCCTCGACGCACATGCCGATCGCCTTGTGCACCGCGGTGCGGTTCGCGAGCCGGACGGCGGTCTCGTCGCTCGCGTTCGGGTAGACGTAGACCGCAACGAGCACGATCAGCTCGTTTGTCGCCTCGAGCAGGCCGTCCGCGACCGCGTCGAGCACGCCCTGGCCGATTCCGAGTTGCGCCGCACCCCAGGTCATCGTCTCGTGGCGCTCGTCGCGCGCCGTCGCCTTGTTCATCATCAGCGTCGGCGGCCAGACCGGCTCGTATCGCGGCTCTTCGGGCCCGATGCAAACGAGAACCGGGGTGTGCCCGGGCGACGGGTGCGCGAACATGCCGATCGCCGCCGCGAACGTCGCGCTGCCGCGCCGGGCGAGGACAACGTTGACGTGGCTGGCGTCCGGCTTCACGCCGCCCCAGCCCTCGCCGATGCGGCCGTCGAGCTCTTCTGGATTCATGATGCGACTCCGTTTCGGTCGATCTCGTTCTGGTCGGAGTAGCAGACGCCGCTCGCGTGCAGCCGGACGAGCACCTCGCCGGCGCCGGGCTGGGCGAGCTCGAGCTCCGTCACGGTCATCGGCCCGCCCGTACGTTCCAGGACCGCGGCGCGGATCCTCATGGTGCGGGCGTCACGCCTGCCGCGACGAGCGCGCGTTCGCGCAGGTACGGGAGCGCGACGCTTGGGTGCGCCTGCCTCCCGCGCCGCGGCGGCGAGCGCCTGCACGTCCGAGACGACTCCGGTTGAGGTTTCGGAGTGAACCACGTACACAACCGCTGCGCCTTCGATGCGTGCACGCACTTCGAGTGGGTCGGGCGTCTCGCCCCAGGGGTGGCGGAGGTGGTCGACGTCGGCGCCGTAGCGGGTGGCCATTGCGGCCCAGCGTTCACCGAAGCTGCCGCTCGAGACGACGACAGCGCGCTCGCCGGGCTCGGTGAGATTCGCCACGGCCGATTCGAAGGCACCCGTTCCAGAGGACGTGAAGAGCAGAACGTCATATTCGGTACGGAAGACGTCCTTCAGCCTCCCGAGCAGGCGCTCGTACGGTTGGTTGAAGTCAGGCCCGCGCTGGTGGATCACTTGGCGTGCAAGCACCTCGAGTACCTCGGGCGGCACCGGTGTCGGTCCGGGGGTGAAGAGGTAGCGCTTCTCAGGCATAGACTTAAGGTCAGCCCGGAGGAGCGAAGTACAGGGTCTTCCATTCCGTGACGGAGTCGAGTGCGGCGACTCCCGTGTCTCGTGAGCCGTTGCCGCTCGCCTTGACGCCGCCGAAAGGAAGGTGCGTCTCGGACTCGAGGGTCGCCGCGTTCACGAACACCATCCCGGCCTCGAGGGCGCGCCCGAACGTGAGCGCTCGTCCGAGATCGCGTGTGAAGACCGATGCGGCGAGCCCGTACTCGGTTGCGTTGGCAAGGCGAAGCGCTTCGTGCTCGTCACGGGCGCGAACGAAGGCTGTGACGGGACCGAAGAGCTCGTGCGTGAGCAGCGGGTGTGACGGCTCGAGCTCCGTGATCACGGTCGGCCGGTAGTAGCCGGCCGCCGCCGGTAGGCCTGGCGGCACGAGACCGCCTGCGACGGCTCGGCCTCCGTCCGCAATCGCCTGCGTGACCGCGCCCCCTACGCGATCGCGGCTCTCCCGGCTCACGAGCGGCCCGAGGTCGGAGGCGGGATCGTCGCCGGGGCCGACGGTCAGGGCACCGGCGCGGTCGGCGACGAGAGCGGCGAGCTCGTCGTGGATCGAGCTCGCTGCGACGACGCGACTCGCTGCCGTGCAGCGCTGGCCGCTCGAAGCGAACGCGGCGACCGAGATCTGCTCGGCAGCCTGCTCGAGATCTGCGTCTGCCAGGACGACGACGACGTTCTTGCCGCCGAGCTCGAGCGCGGTCCGTCCGCCCCGTCTACCGACGAGACCGGCGAGCTTTCGCCCGACCTCGGTCGAGCCCGTGAATGTCAGCAGGCGAACGTCAGGGTGTCGAGCGAGCGCCCCGCCGGTCTCCGGGCCGGGCCCGGAGACGAGGTTGAGAACGCCCGCGGGCACGCCCGCAGCGCAGAGCGCCTCCGCGAGCGCCGGGCCGGTTCCCGTCGTCGGAAGTGCAGGCTTGAAGACGACCGCGTTGCCGGCCACGAGCGCGGTCGCGATCTTCCAGACCGGGATGCAAAGGGGGAAGTTCCAGGGGGTGATCACGCCGACGACGCCGACCGGTACTCGCTCGGCGACGGCCAGCCGGCGCGGGTCGGTGAGCGGCCTCGTCTCGCCCGCGAGCCGCGCGCCCTCGCCCGCCATGAAGCGGAGAAAGAAGATCGCCTCGTCGACCTCGCCGCGACTCTCGACCAGCACCTTCCCCATCTCGAACGTGATCTGGCACGCGAGCTCCTCGTGGCGGCGCTCGAGCTCGTCCGCCGCCCGGAAGAGGATCTCGCCCCTCGCCCTGGCCGGCATCTGCGCCCAACCGCTCTGGGCCTCGCACGCTGCTCCCACGGCCCGTTCGACGTCCTCGGCGCTCGCGGTCGGCAGCGGAGCACGGTCCTCCCCGGACGCGGGATTGGGCACCGCGAGCGCCGGTCCGGACCCGTTCACCCACTCCCCGGCGATGAGCGAGTGGAGCTTGACAAGGGCCGCCGTCTCTAGCATCTTACCGCTGGTATGAAAGCAGTTTCGGTCAGTAAAAGTCAACCGATCCAGTCGCTTGGACGCGTCCTCGACGTGCTGTCCCTCTTCGACAGCGAGCGGTCGGAGCTCTCGCTGTCGGACATCGCCGAGCTTCTGGAGTGGCCGGTGCCGACGACCCACCGGGCCGCCGCGACGCTAACCGAACGCGGGTACCTCTCGCGCGATCCGCGCACGAAGCTCTTTCGTCTCGGCTCCGAGGTCGTCCGCCTCGCGACCTCGATGATCGCCGGCTTTCAGCTTCCCGACCTCGCACGGTCCCACCTGCAGGCCCTCACCGAGGAGACGGGCGAGACGGCGAGCCTGGCCATCCTCGACGGCGGGGAGGTGTTCTTCCTGGCCTCCTCCGCGGGAAGATTCCGGCTGCGGGTGGAGGCGACTCCGGGTCTGCGTACCCCGGCGCACTGCACTGCGCTCGGGAAGTGCCTGCTCGCGCAGCTCGATCCGGACGAGGCGAGGTTCCGGCTTGGCCCCGAGCCATATCGGCAGGAGACACCGGGGAGCGCGTGCACGTGGGCAGAGCTCGAACCCAGGCTCGCGACGGTGCGAGCCGACGGATACGCGCTCTCCGTCGACGAGTACGAGCAGGGTCTGCTCTCGTGCGCCGTGCCAGTTCAAACGCGC
>JBBSGR010000018.1:0-49367 GCA_038253945.1 Gaiellales bacterium | reverse complement strand
GCACCCGCGAGCCCGTGTGCTCAGGCCGCGGGCACGTCGCCTTCGCCGCGCTCGTCCTCGGCATCCCGTCCGACCTCCATCGCGGACTGGAGCCTACGCACCCGACCGGCCGTTACCCCAACGCGATGCGAGAGGGGGGCGGACGCTAACGGCCGCGGCCCCAGCCGCGCCCCGCGTCTCGAACGGCGGCAATGAGCGTTGGAATCAGCGGCCGAAGAGCAGGCGCCGCAGCGGGCAGCGACGTGCCCGCGACTGGCCGTGACGGACGGAGTCGAGCCGCAGCGGCTGTACGGGTCGGCGCCGCCACGGCGGGCCTTCTCAGCGGGACCGGATACCGAGCCGAGGCGGCCGCCCGCGGCGGGGCGCCACCCGCGCTGCGGGCTGGTGCCGCACCGCTCGCTCGCGCGCGTTGCCTGGCCCGTCGAGCCGCCTGCGCCTGAGCGCGAAGCGCCCGTTGCGCAACTGCGAGCCTGGCGTTTGTCTGCTGCAATTGCCGGCTCGCCGCCTCGACTTGTGCTTGCAGGGCGGCCAGCCTTGCCTGTGCGGCGTTCTTCGCGGCCGTCTCGGACGCAAGCTGCCCGAACAGGCGCTCGTTCGCGTTTCGCACGGTAGAGATGTCCCGGCGCAGGGACGAGATTCGGTCGTCCTGCTGGCGGCTGAGGAAGAAGAGCGCGGTCGCCCCAGCGGTGAGCAACGGGGCAAGGACGGCGGCAACTGCCAGCACGATGATCAGGGGGCGATCGCCTCTTCGGTTCACGCGAGCCTCAGCGTACACCGGCATTCGCTCGATGTGGGCGCGGCGCAGCTCGACGCCCCGCGTTAGATTCTCCGGGCAATGCAAGACGCGGTCTACGCCGTGATCGGGCTCGTCCTCCTCGTCTTCGTCTTCCTGCTCGGCTCGCTCGGCCGCGAACGGGAGCGCGCAGAGCCGGGGCGGCTGGCCGCCGAGCTCGAGGTCGAGCGCCGCCGCGTGCGCGAGCTGCAGGAAGAGGTCGACCGACTCCGGGAGCTCGTTCGCTAGAGCGGCCGCGTGCGCGAGACGGCCCAGCGGGCCTCAGCCTCGAACGGATTCCGCTCGTAGCGCGTCGTCAGCAGGGTGACGAGGAGCCGCAGCGGGTGATGCTGCATCTGCCAGATGTGACAGAGCTCGTGGCAGACGAGGTCGTCCGCGGGACCGCAGGGTGGCTCCCGAAGCAAGATCAGACGCGGGAGCGCGTACCCGTCATAGCGGCGCAGGTGCGGCAGGCGGAAGAAGGGGCCGGCCACCACGACGCGAACCCCGCGGACGCCGACGCGGCGGGGGTAGAGCGCCAGCCGGTCGAGCCGAGCCCGTGCTCCCGTAAGCGCGGCGCGGGCGCTCAGGCGCGAAGTGGCGAGAGGACGAGCACGAGACTCCGGTCCTGCGCCTGCTGGAACGTGTACTGGAAGAAGTGGTTTCGCACGAGGCCCGCAATCCTCGCGAGGTCCCGCGTGAGGTCGTTGGGGGTGAGCGCGGGGCGCGGCGGCAGGGTGAGGTCGAGCGGCTTCGAGAGGTCGCTGTTCAGATCCTTTTTGCGAAAAAAGAGCGCAAGGGTTGGCCGCGCGCCCTTCTTCGGCGGCAGCAGCGCGAGCACGGAATCGGTTCCGTGCACGTACTTGAAGGTGTAGAGCGCGAGCTCGAGCGCCTGGCGATGAAGGAGTCGCCCTCGCTCGAGCGTCGGCTTGCCCGTCTTGATCGCGCAGCCGGGCCCGAAACCGCAGAGCTGGTATTCGATGCTGTTCCCCGCGGGGAAGACGTCGAACCCGCCTGCCGCCTTGGTCAGGGCGAAATGGCCGATCGGGACGTTCTGGAGATTGGGCGTACCTGCGAGAACGGAGACGAGCCTGCCTCCGCCGGAAAGCTTGTAGGCCCCCGAGACGTGGTTGGCGATCTCGAGTGCTCCCTGCGGCCCGTCGTCCGACGGCTTCCAGGCGGACCACTGCGGCCCGGGCGGCTCGGTCGCCCGGCCGAGCAGCACGATGAAGCCGCCGACGGCGAGTCCGACGACCATCGCGAGCACCGCGTAGGCGAGGCCGAAACGATGGGTGTAGAGGCGTGACCGCTGGGGGACGAGTGGCGGAGGCGCGGGTGCCGGGCGCTCCGTGAGCGCGGGTGCCGGCAGCTCGCCCGGACCAGCCACCAGGCCTGGGCTCGTCAGATCGTCGGCCATGCCTCGTCCTTCGTGTAGTCGATCTGTGGAACCGTCAGGTCCGCGTCCTGCAGGAGATCGAGCAACTCGTTGCCGTAGAGCTCCCGGCGCTCGATCACGATCTCGGCGATCTGCTCGACTGCGCCCTTGTTGTGCACGATCAGATGATGCGCGGACATGTACGCCTGTCCGAGGATCTGCGCGGTGGCGGCACGCTTGTGCGGATCCGTCAGAACGCTTCCGATCGGATTCTCCGCGAAGGGACCGCCGCCGCTCGTCCGGTTCATGATCTGGTTGCCGATCCGCTCGAAGCGCTTCATCACCTTCTCGCGCGCCTGCTCCTCGTCCTCGCGCTTCCAGGGGATCCCGTTCTGCGTGATCTGAACGGGCCTCGGCCCCATGGCCGACGCACCGACCATGAGTGCCGCCTGCGCCGTGGCACTGAAGACGTCTCCGCCGACGCCGTTCGAGTTCTCGCCGTAGAAGACGCGCTCGGCGGCCATCGCCCCGAGAGCCCAGACGAGCCTCCCCATCTCCTCGCTCTGCCACGAGCTGAAGCGCTCCTCCTTCTGGAGCGCCATGTGGTGGCCGAGGGAGCCGGCGCGCATGCGGATCGACAGGCGCGTCGACTCGGCGCCCTTCATGTAGACGTGCGCCGCGACGGCGTGGCCGGCCTCGTGGAGGGCGACGGCGCGCGTCTCGTCGGGTACGTACTCGACGCCGACCGCCGTTCCCGACTCGACGGTCGTCATCGCCTCGACGATGTCGTTCCAGCTGAAGTTCGGGCGGCCCGTGTGGTGGGCGATCGTCAACGCCATCGAGCACACCTGCTCGATCATCGCCGGCGAGTAGCCGTTCGTGATGCGGGCGAGCTCGTCACGTCGCTCGGGCCGGTCGAGATCCTCGTCGTGGGAGACCTTGCGGATGTAGAGGTCGAAGACGTCGAGCCGGTCCTGCTTGGTGGGCGTGCGGAACCAGACGTGCCTGCCCATGCGGCCCGGGCGAATGAGAGCCGGGTCGAGCCGCTCGATCGGGACGTTGGTCGCGCCGACGAAGTAGATCTGCGACTTGCCCGGCCGCGGCGGCGACAGCCGGAGCGAGGCTCGGCCAAGGCGCCTCGGGACGACGTACGTGGCGTCGAGGAAGAGGTTGACCATTCTCGTGCTGAACCGTCTCAGGAACGGCGGGTTGTCGATTCCGTCCATGATCACGAGCAGCTGGTTCAGCGCGAGGCTGCCCTGGCCGCCGCCGCCGAACATGCCCGGAAAGACCGCGTTGGCGATCCCGCCGACCCGCTGTGCGAGCGCGGCCGAGCCGGACGGCGGCGCACCCGCGCGCTCCGAGAAGAGGCGATCGCGCCAGGCGCGGCTCTCGAGCACCATGTCGCCGGAGGGGTTGAGCGCGCCGTTCGGCCCGTAGAACAGGTGGTCGTGCGGGCTCGTCGGCGAGAAGGAGCCGCCGGCCACGTCGCCGCCGCCGAGCGACGCTCGGCGCATGCCGACGGCATCGATCTCGTCGATGAAGACGATGCACTGGCCGCCCCACTTCCGCGCGAGCCGCTTGGCCTTGCCGGCGAGGATGCGCACGATGATCACGTCCATCCCGATGAAGGTCTGCGCGAAGCCGGAGCCCGGCATCGAGATGAATGGCGAGTTGAAGCCCGTCGCGATCGCCTTCGAAAGCATCGTCTTGCCCGTCCCCGGCGGCCCTAGGAAGAGCAGGCCTCGCTCGCGTCGCCCGCCCGCCTGCTCGAACGCGTCGCCCGACTGCCAGAGGTTGACGACCCGGCGGACCTCCTCCTTGGCCTCCGCCTGGCCGCGCACGTCGTCCAGCTTGACGCCCCACTGGGCATCGCCCGGCTCGTAGGCTTTCATCTGGGAGATCCCCATGGCCAGCATGGGCCCGAAGAGAATTCCGAAGTTGAAGAGAAAGAGGAGGAAGAAGAGCGGTAGCTGGCCCTTCAGCTTTCCCGGTAGCCCCTGCACCGAATGGAGCGTCTGGCCGGCGATAGCCGTCCAGGAGGCCGAGTCGGCCCCGTGCCTGAGCACCCGGTAGACGAAGACGAGGGTGATGAATGCGAGCAGCCAGATCGAGACACGGGCGAGGAAGCGCCAGAACGACGCGCGGCGGCGGTTGACGACATCCTCTTCCCGGACGCGGTCCTCGTCGGTGCCGAAAAGGCTCGGCCAAGGGATGAGGCGCCGGAGCACGACATCGACGAAGCCCCGGAAGGCGGCGATCGCGAGAAACGCGCCCACGATCGACCAGCCGACGTTCCAGCCTTCCTGCTCGTGGAACCAGAGGAATACGGCCGGACTCGTCAAGACGGCGACGGCGGTGGCCGCGCGCGTCAGCTTGCGCCACTGCCCGGCAAGCGTCGTCGCCTCGTCTCCGGCGGAGAGGCGCGGCGCGATCGGCTGCTCGGCGGTGGCGATCATTCAGTCTAGCTCCGGGGCTTTTGGGTACTTCGTTGGAGACTTAGACGTCGGATTGCCCCCGAAGTGAGCTTGACTATTCCTGAAGCTGGACCGTCCTCACCTGCCAGGGCCCGAGCTCGACGCGAAGCAATCCCGGTTCGCACGGTAGCGCCCGAAGCGAGCGCCCCAGCAGATCGACCTCCGCTGCTTCGCGGACGGCTCCCTCGACAGTCGCCTCCCGCTCGACCGAGCTCTCGTTGACGAGGCGAAGCTCGAGCCGGCCGCCGCGGCGGCGAAGCGACGACGCGACCACGTTCTCGCCATGCACCTCGAGGCCCGAGCGGGAGCCCTGGCCGGCGCCGCGTCCGGATCCTGCTGCGGTCAGGAACGGGTGCCGGTAGTCCTCGGCCCGGGCGAGCACCCCGTCGCTCTCCCACGAGCCCGCGTGTGGAAAGAGCCCGAACCCGATGCTCCACGGGCCGAGGCACTGCGCTGCGGGAATCGGGGTCGAAGGGCCGGCGGGATCCTCGCGGAGCGGGTGGACGTCCCGGCTGATCAGACCGATCGAGCGGAGCAGGGTCAGCGCAAGCTCGCCTTCGCTCAAGAGCTCGTACTCGAGAGCGTGTCCGCCGAGGACGGCGACGCCGCCCGCATCGACGAAGGCGTGTGCCGGGAACGTGGGTAGCGCCGCCTCTCCGTATCCTCCTTCGGCCTCGAGGCCGCGCTCCACGACGGCGAACTGGCCTTCCGCGAACGAGCTCCCCGCGGGGCGGGCGAGTGGAATGTGGAATCTCAGCCGATGGTCGGAGCAGCGATTCTCGAAGGAGATCTCGAGGCGCACGAACGGCTCGCCCGCTCGCAGCTCGGCGAGCATGGTGGTCGCGACGGTTACGGTCTCCTCCGAGCGCCTGCTGCCGTCTCGACGGCCCGCGACGGGCCAGCGGTAGGTACGGATGATCGCCAGCTCGGCCCGCAACGGCCCGGCCGAGCGCGGCTCGACTCTGACGGAGCCCGGCACGTCGAGGAGCAGGTCACGGGCGGGCGGCGCGTAGTTGTAGCTGTCACCTGCGTCGCCTCCATCGACGAGGCGTCCGACCCCGGAGAGCTCGACGCCGTTCGCTCGGAGCGCGAGAGCTCCCTCCGGCTCGACGCGCACCTCGACCAGGCCGTTCGTCATCGCTCCGTTCTCGGCCCGAACGGCGTTGTCGACCCGGCCTCGGCCGCAGGCCGGCCGCGCGGACGTCCAGCCGAGCGGCGGCGCTGGCACAGCCGCCACGAGCGTGCGCCTCGGGGCCGCGCGAATCCGCACCTGCCAGCTCTCGTCCGCTGCCGTCGCAGCGGCGTCTTCGATCTCCCGTTTCAGCTCCTCGACGTCGAGCCAGGTCAGGCCTTCGCCGTCGTCGTCGCGCACGTCGAACGTGATCCGGGGCCCGCCGCCCGGTCGCTCGATACGCACCCCGTGAAGCGTCCGGCGAAGCAGGGTCCGACCCTGCATCCGCCTGAACATCCGCTCGGGCAGCTCCGCCCCGCGGAGCTCCGTCTCCCAGAGGAGCGGCTCGGAGCGGCCGATCTCCTGGGTGGCGGCGAGCGAGCCGTCGGGCAGCTCGAGCGCGACGTCCTTCCACTCCTCGGGAATCGGCAGCTCCAGCTCCACGAGCCCCGTGCGGGCGCGCGGCAGCGGGTTGACGACGGCGAACGAGCCCGCCGGAACGTCGCTCGCGATCGCCTCGGCCGCCTCCTGCGCGAGCCCCGTAGCGATCTGCTCGGCCTCCGCGTAGCGAACGAGCACCTGGCTGCAGACGGCATCCGCCGAGCAGCCGCAGATCGAGTCGTGCGCCGAGCTCTCGATCACGCGTCGCCAGGCGAGCTCGAGCAGGCGCCCGGGCCACGCCGGTGACCAGAGCGCCGCGAGCGGCTCCGCGTAGCGCTCGAGTGCCCGCTCCGCTCGCGCACACGCCTGCTTCAGGTCGATCCGTGCCGACGTGACCCCCATTAGCATGTTGGCACGCGCACCCGAGCGGAGCTCGCCGCTCCACCGGGGCAGGCCGTCGGACGAGCCGTCGCGAGCGATGTAGCCGGCAAGCGTGGCGAGCTCGACGCGATACCGATCCTGGGCGCTGTTCAAGCTCTCGATCAGCTCGGGCAGCTGGAGGATCGGCTCGGAGTGGTCCGTGCCGTACATCGCGAGCACGGGCCGATCGGTGAAGAAGGGGTGAAGCGTCGTCTCGAGCAGCTCAAGCGAGTCGGCGAGCCGCTCAGGCAGGTCGATCAGGTAGGCGGCACCCCAGTAGCCACGAACCAGGTACTCGGCCCGGACCCACGAGCCGTCGGGCGACTCCCAGCGAAACGCGTTCCGGTCGATCGCAGCAGGCACTCCGCGCCAGAGCGCCGCGTGCTCGATCCCGGCACCGCGGAGGAGCTGCGGCATCTGCGCGACGTGGCCGAACATGTCCGGCAGATAGCCGATGGGCATCACGCCTCCCAGCGACTCCCCGCGGCCGATGCCTGCCTCGAGGTTGCGGACGATTGACTCGCCCGAGACGAGAAACTCGTCCATCAGCACCTGCCAGGGTCCGATCGCCAGCCGGCCCGTCTCGATCAGAGAGCGAAGGCGACCCTCGGCCTCCGGTCGCACCTCGAGGTAGTCGTCGACGGTCGCGAGCTGCCCATCGAGCGTGAACACGAACCGCTCGTCGGCCTCCATCGTGTCCAGGATGCGGTCGATCAGCCCGACGAGCCGCAGGCGAAAGCTCTGGAAGGGGAGATACCACTCCCGGTCCCAGTGCGTGTGCGGGACGAGGAAGACCCGGGTCGTGCTCAGCTCTTGACGGAACCCGCGAGCAGCCCCTGCACGAAGTAGCGCTGGAGGCTGAAGAAGACAATCAGCGGCACGGCCATGAGCAGGAACGCCGACGAGCTCAGCAGGTGCCACTCGATTCCATAGGTCGACTGCAGGTCGGTGATCTTCACGGTCATCGGCCGCTTGGAGGGATCCTGGATGAAGACGAGCGCCGTCAGGAGGTCATTCCAGACCCAGAGGAACTGGAAGATGCCGTACGAGGCGAGCGCCGGCACGGAGAGCGGGATGACCACGCGGCGCAGGATCCCGACGTTCGAGGCGCCGTCGATCTTCGCCGCCTCGATCAGGTCCTTCGGCAGCGTGATGAAGAAGTTGCGGAGCAGGAAGATGGCGAGCGGAAGCCCGAACGCCGTGTGCACGAGCCAGATGCCGCCGTACGTCTGTCCCAGGTGAAGGTGCCGGAAGAGGACGAGGAGCGGGACGAACGAGACCTGGAGCGGAACCACCATGATCGCCACGATCGCGAGGAAGATCGTGTCGCGGAACGGGAAGCGGATCCACGCGAACGCGAACGCGGCGAGCGCCCCGACCGTCAGTGGCAGGAGCGTCGCCGGCAGCGTGATGATGATGCTGTTCAGGAACGCGCGACCCATTCCCGCGGTGTGGATCACCGTTCCGTAGTTGTGCAGCGTCAGGCTCGGGTGCGTGATCGCGTTCCACCAGCCATCCGAGGCGATGTCCGACTTGTGCCGAAACGAGGTGACCGCCAGGCCGACGGTCGGGATCAGCCAGATGACCGCCATGGTGACGAGCGTGAGATGAACTGGCGCGCGCCCGAGGAACGCAGACATCCGCTCCGACATCGTCCGGGGCTCGGCGATCCGTCGCTCGAGGGCAGCCGAGGTCATCTAACCCTCATGTGAGCGCCTCGCTGCGGAAGCGTCGGATGTTGAGCGCCATGAATGGGATCATCAGGATCAGCATGAAGACGGCGACCGCCGCGCCATAGCCGCCCCGGCCGCCGAACGTCTGGGTGTACATCGTGTAGGCGATGACGCGGCTTGACGTGCCGGGGCCGCCCTGTGTCATCACGAAGATGATGTCGAAAACCTTGATCACGTTGATGAAGAGCCAGACGGTCACGACCGAGATCGGCAGGCTGAGGAGCGGCAGTTGCACGCGCCGGAAGATCGCCCACTCGTTCGCCCCGTCGGTGCGCGCGGCCTCGATCACCTCCTGCGGGATGCCCTTGATCGCCGCCGACAGCACGACCATCACGAAGCCGGTCGACGCCCAGACGTAGCTCATGATGATCGCGTAATTGACGGTGCTCTCCCGACCCAGCCAGGAGATCGGTTTGATCCCCAACCACCCGTGCATGATCGCGTTCAGCACGCCGATGTTCGGATCGGGGCTGTAGACGAAAAGCCAGATCAGCCCGACAGCGGTCGCGGCAATCGCCATCGGCACGAAGATGATCGCCTTCATCATCGACTCGTACCGAACGCGCGTCGTGAGCACGGCGAGCCCGAGTCCGAGGACAAGCGAAAGCGTGATGTAGACGACGACCCAGCGGACGTTGTTCGCGAGGGCCCCGGAGGGCGGGAAGTGGCTGCGGTCGAGGAAGTCCGGATCCTGGCTCAGGAGCTCCTTGTAGTTCGCCAGGCCGATCCAGCCGTCGTACACCAGCCCGAGCCCCTGCGAGAAGCTGACCCTGATCGTCGAGATCATGGGGTAGATGATCATCGTCGCGAGCAGCGCGAGCGCCGGCGAGATGAACAGGAGGCCCTGCAGCGTGTCCTTCCCGGACTGCTCGCTGCCGACACCGCGCGGCTGCCCCGGCGACCGCTTGGGCATCGTCCCTGCAACTGGCTGTGAGCTCATGCCCTCTCCATGCCTCGGAAAAAGGGGCGGCGGCTCCATCCAGGCCGCCGCCGCCCGCGATCCCTGTTACTTCTTGAACTCCCTGTCGGCCTTCTTCTGGAAGTCGGCCAGGATCTTCTTCGTGTCGCCCGGGGTCTTGAAGATCTTCTGGAGGGCCGACTGCCAGTCGGCGCCGAGCGTGCTCGGGAGCAGGTCGGAGCCGTCGTAGCGAATGGCCTTCGTCTTCTGGATCTGCAGCGCCTCGGCCTTGACGAGCGGGCTCTTGTACGCACTTAGCGGCACTGTCCTGTTCGGCGAGGTGACGGCGCCAGTCGAGACCCAGACCTTGCCGCCGGCCGCGGAGGTGACGTACTTGACGAACTGCTTCACCTCGGCGGAGTCCTTGAACGCGACGACGTAGTCGCCCCCGAAGACGACCGGGCTCCCGTACTTCGGGTTGATCGTCGGGAACGGGAAGAACTTGATGTCCCTGTTCGGCTTCAGCTTCGTGTTGGTCTGCTGTGTCGCGATGCCGCCGACAAAGCCGCCTTCCACGTACATCTCCGCGCTCGGCTTCGTCCCGAACACCTTGCCGATCCCGTCGACGAACTTCGTGCCGAGGGCGTTCTCGAGACCGCCGACGTACTTGTCGCTCAGGATCGTGGTGTACAGATTCATTGCCTTCACGACGGACGGGTCGGTGAACTTCGTCTTGCCCGTGAACAGGCTCTGGTACTTGACCGGCCCGGCCGATCGAATATAGATGTCCTCGAACCAGTCGGTGAGCGGCCAGCCGTCGCCCGCGCCGACGGCCCACGGCGTCTTGCCCTTGGAGTCGAACTTCTTCGAGATCCCGAGCAGTTGCGTGAAGGTCTTCGCCGGGGTGATCTTGTACTTCTTGAACTCCTGCGGCCTGTACCAGACGAGGCTCTTCGAGTTGCCCTTCGCCGGCACGCCGTACACCTTCCCCTTGTAGGTGACGAGCTGCGTCAGGCCCGGGTCGAAGCGGGCTTTCAAGTACGACGACGAAAGGCCGAGTGCGCCGGCGTCCTTGAGCGCACCCTGCTTCGCGAAGCTGAGCAGGATCGCCGGGCTCGGGATGATCGCGATGTCCGGTGGGTTCCCCGCCGCCAGCTTCGTCCGGAGAGCCGGCTCGTAGTTGCGGTTCGTCTCGTAGTTGACCTTGACGCCCGTCTTCTTCGTGAAGGCCGCGGTCACCTTCAGGAAGGCGTCCTTCTCGCTGCCTCCCCAGAGCGACAGAATGCTGACCGAGCCCGCGGCCGGCGCTGTGGTTTTCGCGCTGCCTCCCGGGCTTACTGTTGCTGCGATCGCCGCCACCAGAACGGCGACCGCGGCGAGAACGCCTAACCGGCGCTTCGTCATCTTTCCCCTCCTATGAGCTTTGGTCGTAGATTGCTTGCCCCGTCTCGGGGTCGAAGAAGTGAATCGAGCGGGTGTCGACGGCGATGTCGGCGGGCTCGCCCTCTCGAACGCCTGACCGCGCCGCGAACCGGCCGACCAGGGTCGCCCCGCCGTTCGACTGGCCGGGACGCTCCACTGACGCCGCCCGGTCGTCGCCGACGTCCTCGGCGAGCTCCTTGACCTCCTCCGTGGTCGCCGGCTTGGCGTCGACCGTGAAGTGCACCATCAGTTCCGAGCCGAGCGCCTCGCGGAGCGTGACGTTGCCGTGCATCCGGCGATCGTCCGGGATGTCGTGTGCGAGCTCGGCGTCCTCCAGGTCCTCCGGACGGATGCCGAGCACGATCTTGCGGCCCTCGTACCCCTTCAGGGCGGGCCGGCCGGACAGGCAGGAATCGTCGAGCGACATCCGCTGGGTTCCGGCCGCCACGACGAGGTTGCCATTGTCGCGCTCCAGTGTCGCCTCGAGCATGTTCATCGCCGGGCTGCCGATGAAGCCGCCGACGAAGAGGTTGACCGGATGGTCGTAGAGCTCCTGCGGTGGAGCGACCTGCTGGAGCTGGCCCTTCCGCATCACGGCCACGCGGTCGCCCATCGTCATCGCCTCGACCTGGTCGTGCGTGACGTAGATCGTCGTCACCCCGAGGTTCCGCTGGATCTGGCTGATCTCGGCTCGCATCTGAACGCGCAGCTTCGCGTCGAGGTTCGAGAGCGGCTCGTCCATCAGGAACGCCTGCGGCTGGCGGACGATTGCGCGCCCCATCGCGACGCGCTGCCGCTGGCCGCCCGAGAGCGACTTCGGCTTGCGGTCGAGGTGGGGCTCGAGGTCGAGGATCCTTGCGGCGTCCTTCACCCGCTTGTCGATCTCGTTCTTCGACGTCTTGCGCAGGCGGAGGCCGAAGGCGATGTTGTCGTAGACCGTCAGGTGGGGGTAGAGCGCGTAGCTCTGGAAGACCATCGCGATGTCGCGATCCTTCGGCGCGACGCGGTTCACGACCCGGTCGCCGATCTTGAGCTCGCCCTCCGAGATGTCCTCGAGCCCCGCGACCATGCGGAGCGCGGTCGTCTTGCCGCATCCGGACGGCCCCACCAGGACCATGAACTCTCCGTCCCGGATCCGGAGATCGATATCGGAGACCGCTCGCGTTCCGTCCGGGTAGATCTTGCTTACGCCGTCGAAGGTGACGCCTGCCACAGCCTGCTTCCCTCCTTCCCCTATTCGGCGCGCGAAGCATACGCTCGGCAAGGGCCTTTCGGCAACAGGCTTCGTACACCCGCCGCGTCGCGGCTAACGTTCCGCGCCGTGGGCGCTCTGAGCGGGAAGACGGCGATCGTGACCGGCGCGTCGAGCGGCATCGGCGCCGCGACCGCCCGCTCGCTCGCCGCCGAGGGAGCGCGGGTCGCTGTCGGGGCCCGCCGCGTCGAGCGCCTGGAGCAGCTCGGCGAGGGCTACGTGCCGATCGGGCTCGACGTGCTCGAACCGGCGAGCTGCGCGAGATTCGTCGAGCGCGCCGTCTCGGAGCTCGGCGACCTCGACATCCTCGTGAACGCGGCAGGCCTCGCGCTCGGCCGCGAATCCTTCACGGAGAGCAGTGAGGATGACGAGGAGACCGTGCTCGAGACGAACGTCCACGCGCTCCTGCGGATGACGAGGCTCTGCCTCCCGCACGTCCGCGACGGCGGTCACATCGTCAATATCGGCTCGGTCGCGGGACGGCAGGCCTACGAGAACGGCGCCGTCTACGTGACGTCGAAGTTCGCCGTGCGCGGCTTCACGTACGCGTTGCGCGAGGATCTGCTCGGCCGGCCGATCCGGATTACGACGGTCGACGCCGGCCTGGTCGAGTCGGAGTTCTCGCTCGTCCGCTTCCGTGGCGACGAGGAGAAGGCGGCTCAGGTGTACTCGGACGTCGATCCGCTGACGCCGGAGGACATCGCCGACTGCATCGTCTTCGCCGTCACGCGGCCACGGCATGTCAACGTCGACGAGATCGTGGTGAAGGCGCTCACGCAGTCGAGCGGCGGGAGAATCCTGCGTCCGGGCCGCTCCCAGTGAGCCGGAAGGCGCTTCGCGTCGCGATCCTGAGCCCGCCCTGGTTCGCCGTTCCGCCGAGCGGCTACGGCGGAATCGAGTGGGTGGTCTCCCTGCTCGCCGACGGGCTCGTCGACGCGGGCCACGAGGTTACGCTCTTCGCCTCGGGCGACTCGCACACGAAGGGGAAGCTCGCCGCGATCTTCCCGCGCGCGCCGAGCGAGTGGATCGGGCGCACCTTCTGGGATCTGCGCCACGCGCTCTCTTGCTATGGCCTGGCGGGAGAGTTCGACATCATCAACGACCACTCGGGCCTGCTCGCCGCGGCCCTCTCGGGGCTCGTCTCGACGCCCGTCGTCCACACGGTTCACGGCCCGCTCGAGGGAGAGCCCGGCGAGGTCTACGCCGAGGTCGTGCGCGTCGCGCCGCGTCTTCGGTTGATCTCGGTGTCGATGAACCAGCGCAAGCAGTACGAGGAGTTCCCCTGGATCGCCAATTGCCCGAACGCGCTCGAGCTCTCGCTCTACCCGTGCAAGCCCCACCGGGGCGATTACCTCCTCTTCCTCGGCCGCTTCAGCCCCGACAAAGGAGCTCACCGCGCGGTCGCGGTCGCGACCGAGCTCGGACTCCCGCTCAAGCTCGCAGGAAAGATGCAGGAGCCGCAGGAGCAGGAGTACTTCCGCGAGTACGTCGAGCCGCACCTTCGTGACGGCCGCGAGTACCTGGGCGAGGTCACGCACGGCGAGAAGGTCGAGTTGCTGCAGGACGCGCGCGCGACGCTGTTCCCGATCGAGTGGGAAGAGCCGTTCGGGCTGGTCATGATCGAGTCGATGGCGTGCGGTACTCCGGTGATCGCGACGCGCCACGGGGCGGTGCCCGAGGTAATCGTGGACGGACGCAGCGGGATCGTGGTCGACAGCTACCGAGACATGCCGGCCGCGCTCGAGCGAGCCGACAAGCTGGATCCGCTCGAATGTCGCCGCTACGTGGAGGAGAGCTTCTCCGCCGAGCGGATGGTCAGCGACTACGTCGCCGCCTACGAAGCGGCGATCGCCGCCTCCGGCTGAGACTCTCGCCGGCGCAGATTCCGCACGCGATCGGCGCCATCGCGCTGCCGGCGAGCGAGAGCACAGCCCTCACTCGCCCACCAGCGCCTGCACCAACTCGACATAGCGGTTCGCGGCGTCCTCGTCCAGCTCTGCGTCGTCCGTCTCGGCCCGGTACACCGCCAGAGCTCGGGCAATCAGAGGGCGCGCCTCGTCGGGCACACGCTCGAGCGCCCAGCGAGCGCCCGTCTCCTTGGAGTGGAGGGCGCCCCCGGCCAGAGTCGCCCAGATCCGGGAGGCGCTGAGGACGGAGTGGAATTTCCACGGAATCTCTCGGCACCAGGCCAGATCGCGCAGCAGCGAGTCGGCGTAGTCACGGTGTGGAACGTCCGGAATGGTGGCGGCGATCGGCGCGCCTTCGAGGACGACCCCGGCACGGCGGATCACGGTGAGGTGCGCGGCGAGGTCTGCGTCCTCGCCGCGCCCGCAGGCGACCTCCCACTCGGCTGGCTCTCGTTCCAGGGCAGCACGCCGGTTCTCGCTGTAGTGGAAGTCGAACGGCGTCGGGTGAGCCCACGGCTCCAGATCGGCCTCGGTCACGACGCTGATCTCGACTGGATACGGGGGCTCGCGCGGCCAGGCCTTCGGGCCCGAGCACCGCAGCAGCAGGCGGGCCAGTCGATCCCGCCGCGGCGCGGTAGCTCGCCGTCGCGTCACCGCGAGCAGGTCGACGTCGCTGCGCTCGGGGTTGAAGCAGCCGAAAACCAGCGAGCCGTGGAGGTACACGCCCACGAGGTCGGCTCCGAAGATCTCGCTCAGCCCGCGTGCGAGCCGGTCGACCTGGGCGCGAACCTCGGCCGGCGCGTGCGCCCAGCCGTACTGAGTCACGACGCTCGCCGTTTGCGCCAGTAGCGCTGGAGCCCGGCGTACGACTGCCACAGGGGTGCCGCCCGCTCGTACAGCCTGGAAGCCTCCCCCTCGGCGGCGGCCAGGTCGTGGCGGCACGCCTCGACGAACTCGTCCTCGCTTGCACCGTCGCGGACGCGTTCCGCCCACAGCGCGAGGTTCCGGCGCATCCGCTCGAGGTGGTCGCGCGGGTCCTCCGCGACGCCGAAGTGGATCAGCGCAAGGCGCTCGGGCGCCCGCCGCTCGAGCTCGTCGAGCGTCGCGTTCCAGGCTTCCAGGTCGACCTCCGGCGGAGGCGAGGCCGGCAGGACGTCATGTGCCGGCAGGATGCGCACCCCTGCCGCGTCGCCGGCGTACAGCGTCCCGTCGCCGCCGAGGTAGGAGACGTGATGCTCGGCGTGCCCGCGGGTGGGGAAGCAGGCGAGGCCGAGGACGCTCTCGCCGACCACGCGCACGTTCGCCTCGGGCACGGGCGCCAGCTCGCCCCAGAGCGTGTCGAAGGCCTCTCCGTAGAGGCGGCGGGCGCTTCGCTCGAGCCTGCTCGGATCCACCAGGTGCGGCGCCCCGATCTCCGACACGTGGACCTGCAGGGCGGGGTGCCGGCGGACGAGAGTGCCGGCCGCGCCGGCGTGGTCGAGGTGGATGTGGCTGAGCAGGAGGTGCCCGATGTCGGCGAGGGCGAGCCCCCGCTCGGTCAGGCCTCGCACGAGGGCGCCGACGCACGTCGCCGGGCCGCAGTCGAAGAGCGCAAGCCCATCGCTCGTCTCCACGAGGTAGACGCCGATCACGCGCTTTGCTCCCTGGTGTCGGAGGTCGATCGGAGCTAGCGTCACGGCTTCGATTCTGTCAGCCAGGGAGGAACCCCCATGCTCATCACGACGACGAACGAGATCGCGGGACACGAGATCGAGGAGGTCTACGGCGAGGTCTTCGGGCTCACCGTCCGAGCCAGGAACATCGGCTCACAACTCGGAGCCGGGCTGAAGTCCCTGATCGGCGGCGAGTTGAAGGGGATGACGAAGGCGCTCGTGGAGAGCCGGCAGCAGGTGATCGACCGCATGGTCGAGGAGGCCGAGGCCAAGGGCGCGAACGCCATCGTCGCCATGCGCTTCGACACCTCCGAGATGGGCGATACGTGGACGGAGATCTGCGCGTACGGGACGGCCGTACGGGCTCGCCGCGTCTAGTCCCTCATGCGCGCGCCGCCGCCGGCGACCGAACGAAGGCGGCTTCGAGATCCGCGATCAGGTCGTCGGTGGACTCGAGGCCGACCGAGAGGCGCACGAGGTTGCGCGGCGCGGCGAAGGGAGCGTCCGCGGTGGAAGCATGCGTCATACGGGCCGGGTGCTCGATCAGGCTCTCGACGCCGCCGAGGCTCTCGGCGAGCTTCCAGATCGCAGTGCGCGCGCAGACCGCGACCGCCTCCTCCTCCGATGCCGCCAGGAACGAGATCATCCCGCCGAAGTCATTCATCTGCCGGGCCGCGATCTCGTGGCCGGGGTGGCTCGGAAGCCCGGGGTAGAGCACGCGGTCGACTGCCGGGTGCGCGTCGAGGAACTCGGCGATCCGGCGGGCGCTTCCGCAGTGGGCCCGCATGCGGACGGCGAGCGTCTTGACGCCGCGCAGCACGAGCCAGCAGTCGAAGGGACCGGGAATCGCGCCGAGCGACTTCTGCAGGAAGAGCAGGCGCTCGGCGATCGTCGGGTCGTTCGTCGCGACGAAGCCGCCGATGACGTCGGAGTGGCCGCCGAGGTACTTCGTCGTCGAGTGGAGGACGATGTCCGCGCCGAGCTCGAGCGGCCGTTGCAAGTAGGGCGAGGCGAACGTGTTGTCGACGACGACGATCGCGCCGACCTCGTGCGCCGCCTCGGCGGCGGCTCTGATGTCGACGACGTTCAGAAGCGGGTTCGTCGGCGTCTCGAGCCAGACGATTCGGGTTCGCTCGTCCAGGTGCTCCCGCAGGTTGGCGCTGAGGTCGCTGGCGCCGACGAACGCGAACTCGTAGCCCTTGGACGCATAGACCTGCGAGAAGAGCCGGTAGACGCCGCCGTAGACGTCGTTGACGGAGACGACGCGCTCGCCCGGGTTGACGAGGTGCATCACCGTCGTGACGGCGGCCATGCCGGAGGCGAACGCGACGCCGTGCTCGGCACTCTCGAGCGAGGCGAGGCAGACCTGGAGCGCCGTTCGAGTCGGGTTCGCGGCGCGGGAGTAGTCGTATCCCTTGTGCACGCCGACGCCGTCGTGGACGAACGTCGACGTCTGGTAGATCGGAGTCGTCACCGCGCCGGTGGTCGGGTCGGGCTCTTGGCCGGCGTGGATAGCGCGCGTCTCGAATTCCATCGTGGTTGATGCTAGCGAGGCTGGGTGTCCGGCCAGGCGAATGGCCTGCACGCCTTCGATCACCCCATCGCCGTCTATGCCAAGGCGTTCCTCCGGTAGCTCGTCACCCGAGCGGGCGGCAGGGAAAGTCCCGCCAAGGCGCCGTTGTAGCCGAGCTCGGCGCGCGACCGACGAAGGCCCACGTGATTCTGCGGTAGGCGGGCTGTCCGTTCGGGCACCGCTGCCGCCCGCTCGCGAGCAGCACGACGCGGTAGCGGTGGAAGGTCCCCCGGACGCAGCTGGGCTTGCAATCGTTCAGGAACGCCGCTCCGTCGGCGGCGGCGAAGCGCTCACCCCAGCCCGTCCACGCGAGGCCCGAGGCGAGAAACCCTCCGTCGGCGCAGGCAAAGATCACTTTCTTCGGCCGCACGACCGGCTTCCCGACGCAGTTCGGGAGTGCGATCTCGAGCTTGCGGGCGGAGCCGTTACCGACGGATGCGAACGTCAGAGCGCCTACGAGCACGAGCAGCAGGCCGAGCACGAGCGACCGGTGCACGCCGACGCGACGACCGAGCACCGGTCGGGCTACGCAGCCTGCAGCACGTCCACGACCCGCTCCTGCTGCGTGCCGCGGTACTCCGGCCCGAGCTTCTCCTCGAGCTTCGTCTCGAGCTCGCCGGAGGCCGCGAGCTCCTCGACGATGTCGGCGCCCCCGACCAGCTCGCCGCCGATGAAGATCTGCGGGATCGTCGGCCAGCCGGACAGCGACGACAGCTCGGCCCGAATGCGGGGGTCGGGCAGCACGTTGACGGCAGTGACGGGCGCACCCGCCGCGTGGAGCGCCTGCAGCGCTCGCATCGAGTTCCCGCACATGGCGAAGCCAGGCGTTCCCTTCATGAAGAGAGCGACCGGCTCCCCCTCGATCACCTGCTGAATCTGCTCACGAATCTCGCTCACTGGTTCGATCCTTTCGTCTTGATGCGCAGCTCGTGAATACTGCCGTCCGCGAGAGGGGCTGCGAGCGCCTCGTAGACGAGCTTGTGCTGGTCGATCAGCGAGAGCCCGTCGAAGCGCCCGCTCGTCACGATCACCTGGAAGTGGTCGCCGCCGCCCGTTCGGTCGACGACGGACAGCTCCCCCGCCTCGGGAAAAGCCTGGTCGAGCAGTGTCTGAAGTCTGTCTGCGCTCAGCGCTTCTTCACGGTCAGCATCGCTTCCATGCCTCGATCGCGGTGATCCGCGATCGAGCACCACAGAAGGTACCGGCCGGGGACGAGCGTCGCGCGGAGTATGGCCTCGTGCTCGGGCAACGTCTCCTTGACCCGGTACGTCTTCGCGCCCTTCGCCTGCCTGCGCATCGTCAAGTCGTGTGGATCCTCGCCGTAGTTGACGAGCTCGATGATCGCGGGGCCGGCCTTGACCCATTGGCGCGAGAGCCTGAACGAGTACTCGTCCGAGGCGACCTGGACACGCGCCGGGATGACGGGCTTCCTGCTGCCGAGCGCGCCGGCCGCGAGCCAGGTCACGGCAACGAGCACGGCGAGCGCCGCCCCGAGCACCACCCTGCCGACGGTCATTTGACGAGTTTCGGGCGCGAGTAGCTGCGAGCGTTTGGAATGATGGCGTCGGCATCCGCGCCGAACCACTGCTCCAGGATTCCGCTGTAGACGCCGCGGAAGTCCGCCGTCGCCTTGAGGTTGCCCTCGGTGTCGAGACCCTTCGCGAGGCCCGGGAACTCGCCGACCATCTTGCCGCTCGCCCGCGTGCCGAGGAGAAGGCCGAAGCCCGCGGCCCCGTGATCGGTCCCGAGCGATCCGTTCTCGCGGGCCCGTCGGCCGAACTCCGACCAGACCTGGACGAGGACACGGTCGGCGATCCCGCGTGCCTCGAGGTCGCGCTGGAAGGCGAGCAGCGAGTCCGAGGTCAGCTGCAGGCCCTTCGCGAGCGCGTCCGCTTCATCGGCGTGCGTGTCGTACCGGCCCGGCGCCTCGAGCGAGACGCAGCGGAGAGGCAGGCCGGCGCCCAGCATTGCCGCTAGCGCGGCCAGGCGGCGGGGGAAAGGATCGGTCTGGTCGGCCGGATACTTGACCGGGCTGCTGATCGAGCCGCCGCCGAATTGCTGCACCTGCTGGCGCAGGCGATGCGACTCGGCGATGGCCTCCCCGGCCTGCCTCAGGGCGTAGTCCTTGTCGTTCTCGTGCGCGAGGCCGAGCGAGCCGAGCGCCTCGAGCATCCGGGTCTGGACGTCGCCCGTGACCTTGTTCGTCACGAACGTGTAGCGGTCGGGGCTGTCCATCGAGGAGACAGGCATGCTGGTCGTCGCGAGAGCGGGCTGCAGGCGGTTGTCGAGCGCAAGCCCCTGGAGCGGGTTGTCCATGCGACCGGTCAGGTCGAGATACCGGCCGAGCCAACCGGTTCGGACTGTCGCGTCGGTCGCGCCGACCTCCCAGTAGTGGCGCGACGTGAAGTGCGACTTGTCCGGCGACGTGTAGCCGATCGTCGGGAAGACGGTGGCCTTGCCCTCGCCGTGCAGCGCCGCTAGACCCTGCATGGCCGGGTGCCAGCGAAGCCGGCCATCCTCTGCGAACGGGATTCCCGCGTTGTCGGCCAGCGCGAGCTTCGGCCGCAGCTGCCGGTAGAGCGGGTCGCCCGTGGGGGCCAGGATCGAAAGCACGTCCGCGCCGCCGTCGAGGAAGACCGAGACGAGGACTCGCCCGTCGCCGGCGTCGGTCGCGGCCTGGGCGATCCCCGACTCGAAGGCGGATGCACCGAGCCTCGCGCCGCCGTAGACGGCGAGCGCAACCCCGGCGGACTGCGCGAGGAAGCGGCGTCGCGACAGTCCGGTACCCGCCGGCAGCGGCATGCCGGGCTCGATCGCGGGCAGCCCGTTGCCTGCCTCCGCAACCGCGCGGCGGAAGAGCTCGCTGCGCGAGAAGTCGTTGCAGCCGCAGGCTCTGTTCGGAGGCGTCGCCATTGCTTACGCGGTCTGCATGTCGGGAGAGATGGCCACGAGCTGTCGGAGAGCGTTCATCACCATTGCCCGCGAGCCGTGCGCTGCGAGCGCCTTCGACGTGAAGTCGAGCAGCACCTTGCGGGTGCCCGGAAGTGGGGCAGGGACGTGCCAGTAGGCGAGCGCCTTGCGCACCAGCGCATCGGCTGTCGCCGGGAGGCCGGCCGAGGCAGCGTCATCGAGCGCGGCCGGCTTGAGCGCCCAGGCGGCCGTGTCCCAACGTCCGCGTACCGTCGCCGTGTCGAGCCAGCGGTCGTCGTCCCAGCCCGCGACGTTCGGCGGGTAGAAGAGGCGCTGCCCGGCCTCGACCCCGAGATTCGGCCACTTGGCACTGTCCACGCCGCGGCCCATGGCGCGAAGCAGGCCTGCCGTGTAGACGACGGGAGGCTTGATCATGCGAGGCCCGCGGTAGAGATCGGGATGCATCAGAATCGCCTCGACCACGGGGCGGATGGAGTAGCTCTTGCGGTAGAGCCGCTCGAGTGCCTCCTGGGTGGCCGCGCCCGGAACGGTCGGCATGAAGTAGCTCCACAGCTTCCGCACGAAGAAGGAGGAGTGGAGCGGGTTCTGCAGGCACAGCCTGCAGGAATCCTGCCAGTCGAAGTTGCCGGTCTTGCCGAAGATCGTCTTGGCGCCGTCGTCGTGCTGCGACGCCTCGTAGCGGAAGTCGTAGTCGCCGAGCTGCTTGCTGCGCCTGCTGCGCCACCCGGTCAGAGCGCGCGCTTGCTCGCGGACGTCCGACTCGCCGTAGCCGCGGTAGGCACCGAGCGTAAAGAGCTCCATCATCTCGCGCCCGTAGTTCTCGTTCGGGGAAAGCTTCGTGTTCTTGTTCCCTGACAGCCAGAGCAGCATCGCGGGATCCTTGGTCACGTTCAGCAGGAGCATCGCGAAGGAGCCGAGGCCGCCCTTGCGGAGGAGCTCGTTCTGATCGAGCATCAGCTTTTGCGACTTGACGCCGACGATCGAGGTCGCGAACCAGTCGTGCCAGATGAGGGTCATTCGCTCCACGAGCGGCTGGTTGGTGCGAATCATCCGGTCGAGCCACCAGAGGTGATCGTGACCCCTCGCGTCGTAGGGCGCGATCGGGAAATGCTTGTCGTCGGTCGGCGCGGGGCCGGTCAGCTTCTCGGAGCCGGTGGGTCGCGTCAGCGAGAGGACGGCCTTCTTCACGCCTTTCTTCGCCAGCGACTTGCCCTGGCCGGGCTTCGGGCCGAAGCCGGCTCGCCAGAGCAGGCGCTCGGCCTGTGCCTCGTGGAAGTGGCCGCGATAGACAGGCAGCGTCACGCCCGCTCCTTGCACGGCGGAAGCGAAAGGGCGCAGCTGCGGGGGAACCGGAGGGATGGCGCGCTCATGCATCCGTTGTATCGCAGGCGCGCCGGGGCTGAGTAAAAGCCACTACCGCGCCAGGTAAAAGTTCTGTGAGAGAGCCGTGGGAATGCGGGCGCTTGGCGGGGCGTTAGAGATGGACGTGGCGGGAGAGTGGAACATTCCGTACGACCTCGGCGGGATCTTCGGCCCGGTCGCCGACAGCACGCGCTGCGCAGAGAAGCGGCGGCGCGCGCTCGAGGAGGTCGTGCAGCTCGCGGTCGAGATCGCGCGAGAGGGAAGAGAGGGCCGGAAGATCGGCACGCTCATCGTCGTCGGCGACGTCGACGAGACGCTGGCCCGCTCGCGCTCGCTCCTGCTCGACCCGCTCTACGGGCACGACGCGGAGCTCCGTCACATCTCCCGGCCGGACTTCCGCGAGACCGTGAAGGAGCTGGCTCAGCTGGACGGGGCCTTCCTCGTCGACGACCGCGGCACGTTCGTGTCGGCGGGCCGTTTCATCGACGTCGACGTCGACTCGCCGACCGTCTTCGTGCCGGGTCTCGGAACGCGGCACGCGGCCGCGGCCTCGATCAGTGCCGTCACGCGGGCGATCGCCGTCGTCGTCTCGCAGAGCTCCATCGTCCGGGTCTTCGCGGGCGGAGAGGTGCGGGCGGAGATCATCCCCGAGCTGTTTCTGCTGTCGCGCCAGAGCGTGTTTGCGGCTCAGGCCGATGTGCGACAGCTGCCGGAGGCGGGGCTCACGCTCGCCGTGGCAGGCGACAGCGCCTGACTCGGATTCGCGTGGCCTTAGCGGTGGGCAAAGTTCCGAGCCCAAGCGGCCCCGCTCAGCTTCGCGAGACGGCCCGCGCCGGGCCGTACCAGCTCCGCGATCCGTCCAGGCTCACCTCCAGCAGCCAGTAGCGAGCGACCGTCCCGGCCGCCGGAGCGCGGCGGTCGAGGAACGAGTGCGAGCGCCGGTTGGCCGGCACGAGCGCCTTCGTGACTCGGACGCGCTTGCCCCGTAGCTCGCGGTAGACGTGAAAACCGGCCGTGTCGAGCTCGGATGCCGTCGACCAGCGCACGAGCACGCCTCGGGCCGAGCGCGTCGCCGACAGCGAACGCAGCCTCACGGCGAGCGGCGCGTCGAACGTGATCGTGACGAGGCCGTTGCCGAGCCGCGCTCCCGAGAGCAGCGTGACGCCGGTGGCCGTCACAGCACGAAGCCAGAGCCGCCTCCGCCGCCCGCGTCGCTGCTGCCGCCGCCACCGCTCTCCGGCCAGGCCGCCGCCGCCGCTTGCGCCGCCGTTACAGCGTCGATCGTGATCGAGGCCGCCCCGCGGGGACGGTGAACGGCTGCGCCGTGCAAACGACGACGAAATCGAACGTCGCCGTCATCGGGACCGCGCCTGCGTCGGCTGCAAGCGACCCCCACCCGATCGCGAGACAGACGGCTGCGGTGAGGCCCCACCATTCGCTTCGCGCGCGGGTCCGGCATCTCGTTCCTCCTCGGCTCGGTTGCGCGCGCAATCCTCAGCGACGCGCCGACCGTCACGAGGCGGGCGGAAGGCTCTCTCTAGACGAGCGAGTCGTTGCGGCGGTGCGCGAGGAACTCGAGCAGGTCCGACCGGGTGAGCACGCCGACGGGACGGCCGGTGCGGGCGACGACCACGGCGTTCGTGCGGCCGGTCAGCGTCTGGAAGACCTCGTCGAGGGTCTGGTCGGCGTCCACGGCCGCGAGCGGCGGCTGCATCGCGGCCGCCACATCGTCGTGCAGCGCGTCGGGGTTGCGGAAGACGCGCTCGAGGAGATCGCGGTCCTGGAGCGATCCGATCACGTCCGCGAGCGAGCCGAGCTCGCCGTTTCGCACGACGGGAAGCTGCGAGATCGAGTAGCGCTGCATCACGTCGATCGCCTCTCCGACCTTCTGGTGCGCGGCGATCGTGATTAAGGCCGGGACTTCCTCCTCCACTCCCTTCGAGCGCAGCAGCTCCGAGACCGTCGCGGGCTGCGGCCGGTCGACGAAGCCGTGCTCGAGCATCCAGTTGTCGTCGAGGAACGTTGAGAGATACGAGCGCCCGCTGTCCGGGATGAGCGTCAGGATCGTCGCCTCCGGACCGAACCGGCGCGCCAGCTCGAGCGCCGCCCAGACGGTCGTCCCGCCCGAGCCGCCGACCAGCAGCCCCTCCTCGCGCGCGAGTCGCCGAGCGGTCAGGAACGAGTCCCGGTCCGAGACCCGAGCCCATTCGTCGACGACGGCGGGGTCCATCGTCTTCGGCCAGGTGTCCTTGCCGATTCCCTCGACCAGGTACGGGTGCACATCGCTCTCGGCCCTTGCGGTGTAGACCGAGCCTTCGGGATCCGCGCCGACGATCATGAGGCCGGCGTTTCGCTCCTTCAGGTAGCGCCCCGCTCCCGAGATCGTTCCGCCCGTGCCGACCGAGATGACGACCGCGTCGATCCTGCCGCCGGTCTGCTCCCAGATCTCGGGGCCGGTCACCCTGTAGTGAGTGTCCGGATTCGCCATGTTCGAGTACTGGTCGGGCTTGAAGCCGCCGGGGATCTCCTCGGCGAGCCGGTCGGAGACCGAGTAGTAGCTCTCCGGCGAGTCCGGGGCCACCGCTGTCGGGCAGATCACGACCTCCGCTCCATAGGCGCGCAGCATCGCGATCTTCTCCTGGCTCATCTTGTCAGGCATCACGAAGATGCAGCGGTAGCCTTTCTTCGCCGCCGCGATCGCGAGGCCGACGCCCGTGTTGCCGGAGGTGGGCTCGACGATCGTGCCGCCCGGCTTCAGCTTTCCATCGCGCTCGGCGGCCTCGATCAGCGCGAGCCCGATCCGATCCTTGACCGAGCCGCCGGGGTTCAGGTGCTCGAGCTTGGCGAGAATGGTCGGGGCGACTCCGCGGCCGACGCGGTCGAGGCGAACTATGGGCGTCCCTCCGACGAGGTCGAGGACGGTCGGATACTCGCTCGCCATCTCAGTCGAAGGGTAATCGACTAAAGAAACCGGCCGCGACCGGGGATCATCTCCAGTGTGAGGATTGCTCGCAATCGCTCCGCCGTCTCGCTCGACGAGATCGAGGCCGTCTACCGAAGCCGCCTCGATCAATTCCAGCGGGTCGCAGCCGCGGTCTCGGGCGATCCTCAGCTAGGCGCGGACGCGGTGCACGACGCGTTCGTGCTGGCGGTCCGCCACCGCCGCCGCTTCCGGGGCGAGGGCCCGCTCGAGGCGTGGGTCTGGCGGATCGTCGTCAACGAGGCCCGCAAGCGGCGGGCCGAAGGGGCTCGCCTCGTCTCGACCGACCCCGCCGCGCTCGAGCCGCCGGCCAGCTCGAACGGAGCGGGGCCTGGGCACCGGGCCCGCGCTCTCGTCGCGGCGCTGCCGGAGCGCCAGCGGCTCATCCTCTTCCTTCGCTACTACGCCGATCTCGACTACGGCGGCATCGCAGCTGCTCTCGACGTCAAGCAGGGCACCGTCGCCGCGACCCTGAACGCCGCCCACGCCGCACTCCGCAAACAGCTCCAGGAGGTTGACCATGACTGACCGAGATGGCTACGTCGCCGCTCTGCTCGACGAGGTGGCGCCCGCCGGGGCACCGCGCTCGAGCGGCTGGGAGGCGATCGTCCGCGAGGCCGACCCGGGGCGCGTGAAGCGCCGCCGGCTCGTCGCGGGAATCCCCGCCGCAGGGGCGCTCGCTGCGGCCGTGCTCGTGCTCGTCCTCGCCTGGCCCTTCGGAGAGACAAAGGGCGGCGTCCTCGACAGGGCGCTGGCCGCTGTCGGTAACGGCCCCGTCCTGCACGTCGTCCTGCGCGGGGAGTGGGGCGGAAAGCTGGTGGATCTCAGGACGGGCGTCCGCAGTGACGTGTTCGGGGAGACGGAGATCTGGTACGACGCCGATCGCAACCTGATCAAGCACGTGTCGCGCCTGGGCCAGACGGTTCAGGACCAGGAGGTCTACCGGTCGAAGAAGCCGCCGGCCGACGTCCTCGGGCTCGCAACCGAGTACCGCCGGGCGCTGCAGACGGGCTCCGCCCGAATCGCGAGTGAGGGCGAGGTCGAGGGCATCCCGGTCGACTGGATCAAGGTGCGGAGCGAGATGCTGCCCGACGTCGCCGACAACCGCCTGCACGAGTGGGCGCAGGAGGTCGCAATCTCGAAGGAAACGTACGAGCCCGTCGCCACGCGCGAGACCAGGGACGGGAGCACGATTGAGGGCAGCCGCCAGCGCCTGCTGAAGATGGAGGGCTTGCCCGCGGGCTCGGTGAACCTGGTTGAACCGGCGCCGAGCCCGCTCGACGGCAAGCTGGTGGCGTTCAGCCCAGGTTTCGGCGATCAGCTGTCGCGCGGGGCGGCAGACGCTGTGCTGTCGGGGCGCCTGCTGTGGGCGGGTCGAGCATTTCAAGGCCTGCCGCTCGCCCGGGTCGGGAAGCTCGAGTGGAAGTGGGGGCTGATCTCCGGTCAACGTCGCTGGAAGCACGAGATCGACGGCGTGCTGCTCGCCTATGGCGATCTGAAGGCGGTCGAGCCCGGCGGCCCCCGCTTCGACGGGCCGTCCGTCCTGATCAGGCAGGCGCTTCAGATCCCGCTGGGCGGCGGTCCCGGCGGCTTCGGCACCTATGTGCCGCCGGAGGGCTCGGTTCTCCTGAGATCGGGGTCGGCCGTTCTCCGGCGCGACGGCGTCGACGTCGAGATCCAGGCTCCCGACGAGGAGACGGCGCTCGCCGCCGCCCGTGCGCTCGAGCCGATGCCTGCTAGTGCCGGAAGTGGCGCACGCCGGTGAGGATCATGGCGGCGCCGGCGGCCTCGACCGCGGCCACGACCTCCGCGTCGCGCTTCGAGCCGCCCGGCTGGACGAGCGCCTCGATGCCCGCGTCGAGCGCAAGCTGAGGCCCGTCCGGGAAGGGGAAGAAGCCGTCGGAGGCCAGCACGGCGCCGTGGAGGTCGTGGCCGTGGCGCCGGGCCTTGTCGACCGCGATCCGGACGGCGTCGACGCGGCTCACCTGGCCGGCGCCGATCCCCAGCGTGCGGCCGTCCTTCGCGAGCACGATCGCGTTCGACGTCACGTGCCTGCACACCCGCCAGGCGAGGAGCAGATCGGCCCGGTGTGCGTCGCTCGGGCCGGTCGAGAACGCGTCGTCCCGGGTACTGTCTGGCTCCTGGACGACGAGGCCGCCCGGCACGCGCTTGAGGTCGAGGTCGTCCGCGAGCTGGTCTCCTCCCGCCAGAAGCCGCGTGCCCGGCTTCGCCGTCAGCGTGTCGCGTGCCGGCTCGTCGTAGGCGGGGGCGAGCAGCACGTCCACGAGCCGCTCGGCCAAGGCTAGTCCGAGCTCCGCGCCGACCGGCCGGTTGAGCGCGCACACCATGCCGAACGCCGACACCGGATCGCAGGCGAGCGCGCGCTCGTAGGCCTCCTCGATCGTCGGCGCCACGGCAACACCGCACGGGTTGACGTGCTTCACGATCACGCAGGCAGGCTCCTCGCCGAGGTCGGCGAGCAGGAGCCGAGCGGTCGAGAGATCGAGGACGTTCGTGGCCGAGAGCTCCCGGCCGTGCAGCTGCTCGACCCCCGACAGCACGTGCGCGGACGCGCCGCGCTCGACGTAGAACGCCGCTCGCTGGTGCGGGTTCTCGCCGTAGGCGAGGTCTCGCTCCTTGACGAGTGCGAGCGTGAGCTGGTTGGGCAAGCGCTCCTCCCGGGAGAACCAGCGAGCGATCTCGGCGTCGTAGGCCGCTGTCGTCGCGAATGCCTCGGCGGCCAGACTTCGGCGCGTCTCCGCCGAGAGCGAGCCCGTCTCGCGCAGCTCGCCGAGCACGTCGCTGTAGCGCTCGGGCCTGCAGACGGCACCGACGTGCGCGTGGTTCTTGGCGGCCGCTCGCAGCAGGGCGGATCCCCCGATGTCGATCAGCTCGAGGAGGTCTTCGCGCGTGACCGTAGAGGTGGCTGCCGCCTGGGCGAACGGATACAGGTTGACGCAAACGAGGTCGAAGGGCGGGACCTTGTGCTCCTCGAGCGAGGCGAGATCCTCCGAGCGGTCGCGCCTCGCAAGGATCCCCGCGTGCACGCGCGGGTGAAGGGTCTTGACTCGGCCGCCGAGGAGCTCGGGCACCTCGGTCAGATCCTCGACGCGGCTCACCGGCAGCGCCATCCCCTCCAGATGGGCCGCGGTGCCGCCGCTCGCGACGAGCTCGGCTCCGAGCTCGTCGAGGCCGCGCGCGAGCTCGTCGAGGCCGCGCTTGTCGTAGACGGAGAGCAGCGCTCTCAAGCGGCCTTCCGCTCGTCGAGAAGGGTGCGGACCGCGTCCGGGAGCAGGCGGTGCTCGATCCGTTTGATGCGCCGATGCAGACGAAGCGGCGTGTCGCCGGGCAGAACCGCAACGCGCTCCTGCAGCAGGATCGGCCCGGTGTCGACGCCCTCGTCCACGAGGTGGACCGTTGCCCCGGTCACCCCGACGCCGGCGGCGAGCGCGCGCTCGACCGCATGCAGCCCGGGGAACGCAGGCAGGAGGGAGGGGTGGACGTTGACGACGCGGCCCGCGAAGCGGTCGAGGAAATTGGGCGTCAGCAGCCGCATGTAGCCGGCCAGGACCACGAGCTGTACACCTCTCGCCTGCAGCCAGTCGGCCATGGCGCCGTCGCGCTCACTTCGGTCTGGAAACGCATCTGCCGCGAACGCCGAGCTCGCTACGCCGCGCGCGCTGGCTCGCTCGAGGGCAGCCGCGCCGCGCCGGTCGGAGGCGACTGCAACGACGGGTAGCTCAGCGTCGAGTAGAGCTTGAAGGTTGGTGCCCTCGCCGCTGGCGAGCACGCCGATCACGCCCAGACCACGCCTTCGAGACCCTCCTCGACCCGTCCGATCACGAGCGCGTCGCGTGCATCGGCCTGCGGCAGAATTGCGCAGTAGCCGATTCCGAGGTTGAAGACCCGTCGCTGCTCCTCCTCGGCGACGCCGCGCTCGTCCAGCCAGGCGAACACGGGCGGGCGCTTCCAGGCTGCAGCGTCGATGCGAGCGCCCACGCCCGGGGGGAGCACGCGCGCGAGGTTGCCGGCGATACCGCCTCCCGTAACGTGCGCAAGCGCGCGCACGTCCGCGTGAGCGCGGAGCGTCCGGATCTCGTGCAGATACAGGCGCGTGGGGGCGAGCAGGAGGCCGGTGTCGCGCGCGTCCGGCGCGTCCCCGGCCAGGATCCGGCGAACGAGCGAGAACCCGTTTGCATGCAGTCCCGACGACGGCAGGCCCACCACGACGTCGCCGGGGGCGCAGCGCGTCCCGTCGATCAGGCGCTCGCGCTCCACGAGCCCGACGCAGGTGCCGGCGAAATCGAGCTCGTTCTCCCGGTAGATCCCGGGAAGCTCGGCGGTCTCGCCCCCGATCAGCGCGCAGCCCGCAGCCTGGCACACATCGGCCACGCCGGCGACGAGCTCGGCGACCTCGTCGAGATCGATGGTCGACGCAGCGACATAGTCGAGCATGAAGAGCGGCTCCGCCCCCGTGGTCGCGACGTCGTTGATGCAGTGAGCGGCGAGGTCGGCTCCCGCGTTCCGCAGCCGGCCTGCCCGGCGCGCCAGCGTGAGCTTGGAGCCGACGCCGTCGGTGGAGGCGGCGAGGAGCCGGCCGTCGTCGAGTGAGTACAGGCCCGCGAAGCCGCCCGGCGAGCCGACGACGCCGCCCGTCGTGGCGCGATCGAGCGCCGGCCGCAGGCGGTCGACGATGGCGCCTGCCTTCGCCAGCGAGACACCGGCGGCCGCGTAGGTCAGCGAGTTCGACCCCACTGGTTGAGTCTAGAGCGAGGGCCCGACGTTCCTGCCGATCGTCTCGGGGTACCGCCGGGCGTCGGTGCGTGATCGGAGCTCAGGATTGAAGGTCGATCAGGAGTGAAGGTCGAACGCGTTGGTCGAGCCTTCTCGCAAGTCGGGGCGACGGCGGCTGCGAGCTCTCACCGACTTGTTCACGCACCGGCAGCTGAAGACCGGTGTGCAGGAAGTCTCCGCGGCACGCTGAATCTGCGAGGCGGGCGCGGAGACTTCCTGCCGCGCCGACGGCGATGTCAGAATCGCCGTGGTGGCGGTTCAGTGGTCTGATGCGAAAGGAGATTCAATGGCGACCACACCAACCGATCCCGCCCCCGGCGACCGCGGGGGGCTAGGCGGTTACGCGGGCAGGCGCCCGAGCATGTCGAGCCTGCCGATCCCGCTGAACTCGGAGCTTCTGATCTGGCTCCTGATCTGGATCGTGCTCGCGCTGATCTGGATCCTGAGCGACGAGGTGGGCGCGAGTGCCTTCGGGACGTGGACGGTCGCGCTTACGTTCGCCTACCTGATCAGCCGCGGTATCGCGAAGGCGGGGCGTGTCTACGAGCGTGAGCAGGAGCCGATGGGCAACGTGCGCTGACGTTTTTTGGCGACGGCTCGGCGGGTCGACCCGCCGAGCCGTCGCGGTCAGACGGCGACAGCGGGCTCGAAGCGAAGCTTGGCGCGCATGCTGTCGGCGGGCACGGACGTCGGATAGGTGCCGGTCAAGCAGCCGCGGCAGAACGAGGAGGCAGGGAGCTTCGTCGCAGCCTGAAGGCCTGCCAGGGAGAGGTATGCGAGCGAGGTGGCCCGCAGCTGCGCGGCGACTTCGGCCCGTGAGCGGTCAGCCGCGACGAGGTCCGCTCGTTGCGCCATGTCGACCCCGTAGAAGCACGGCGACACGATGGGAGGCGACGAGATCCGGACATGGACCTCCGTGGCCCCCGAGTCGAACAGGATCTCGACGATCTGGCGCATGGTGGAGCCTCGGACGATCGAATCGTCCACCACGACGACCCGGCGGCCGGCGACCTCTCCGAGGGGGTTGAACTTGAGGCGGATACCCTGCTCGCGCAGCGCCTGGTCGGGCTGGATGAACGTCCTCGCCACGTAGCGGTTCTTGATCAGGCCCTCGTTGAACGGAATTCCGGACGCGCGGGCGTACCCGACCGCGGCCGGTGTGCCGGAGTCGGGCACCGCGATCACCATGTCCGCTTCGGCCGGCGCCTCCGCGGCAAGCCGCTCGCCCATCCGGACTCGCGCTCCGTGCACCTCGATCCCGGCCAGCTGCGAATCCGGCCGCGCGAGGTAGATCAGCTCGAAGATGCAATGTGCACGCCGCTCGCCGGCGGAGACCTGGCGCGACACATAGTCATGCTCGCCCACGATCAGGAGCTCGCCGGGCTCGAGCTCGCGCACGAAGGTCGCGCCGACCAGGTCCAGCGAGCACGACTCGGACGCCACGACCCAGTCGTCCGCAAGCCGTCCCACGCAGAGCGGGCGAAAGCCGTGAGCGTCGCGAAACGCGACGAGCTTCCCCTCGGCGAGCGCGACGACCGAGAACGCGCCCTCGAGCCGCGCCATTACGGCGGCCGCGGCCTCCACGAGCGATTCCGGGTGGCGGGCCAGCAGCGCTCCGATCACCTCCGTGTCGGACGTGGCTTTCAGCGCGGCTCCCTGAGCTCGCAGCTCGTCCCGGAGCGCCGCAGTGTTCGTGAGGTTGCCGTTGTGAGCCAGGGCCACGGTTCGTGCAGGCCCGCGCTGGACGAGCGGCTGAGCATTCGACCACTTGCTGGCCCCCGTCGTCGAGTACCGCGTGTGGCCAATCGCCGCCTCGCCGCGGAGCCCGCGCAGCTTCTCCTCGGAGAACACCTGCGCCACGAGGCCCATCTCGCGCAGGACTGTGATTCGGCCGCCGTCGGAGACCGCGATGCCGGCCGACTCCTGGCCTCGGTGCTGCAGCGCGAAGAGGCCGAAGTAGGCGAGTCGCGCCACGTCGCGCTCGGCGGAGAGAACGCCGAAGACGCCGCACATCAGGCTCTCTCCCACGCGCGGCGCACCTCGTCGAGGGCGAGGCCGCAGATCCGCTCGCCGCCGACGAAGCCGAGGCGGCGTATCCCTATTCGGGCGTTTGCGCTGACGCGATTCAGGTCGTCGGGCGCGCACGCAAGGACGACCTGTCCGCCTCCCTCGCCGAAGAGCGCGAGCGGATCGTCCGGCAGCTCGAGTCGGGCACCCACGCCGCTGACGGCCGCCGCCTGAGCGAGGCAGGCTCCGAGGCCGCCGAGCGAGACGTCGTGGGCCAGGGTGAGGAGCGGCGCGGTCTGCCAGAGGAAGTCGATCAGGCTCGCTTCGGCCTCCAGGTCGAGGCGTGGGGGCCGACCGCCCGGCTCGCCGAAGACGGCCTGGTACTCGGAGCCGTCGAACGCGAGTGTCGGAGCCCCTGCGAGGAGCACGACGTCGCCCTCGCGCCAGCGGGCAGGCACCCTGCGAACGTCCTCGACGAGCCCGACACAGCCGACGACCGGCGTTGGGTGGATCGGCGTGCCGTCCGTCTCGTTGTAGAGGGAGACGTTGCCGGACACGACCGGAATCCCGAGCGCCTCGCAGGCGAGCGCCATTCCCTCGATCGTCTCGACCAGCTCCCATGCGATCTCGGGCTTCTCGGGGTTGCCGAAGTTCAGGCAGTCGGTGACGGCGAGCGGTCGGCCTCCGGCGCAGGCAACGTTGCGGGCCGCCTCGACGACGACCGCGGCTCCGCCGGTACGTGGATCGAGCCTGCACAGTCGTCCGCAGCCGTCGAGGGCGACGGCCAGGCCACGGAGCGACGGGCGCAACCGCAGGACGGCGGCGTCGAGCGAGGGACGCCGAACGGTTCGGGAACCGACGAGGTGGTCGTACTGACGGTAAACCCACGCCTTGCTGGCGATGTTGGGCGAGCGCAGCAGGACGAGCAGGGCCTCGGAGGCGGGCGGCGCGGGGGGCGGCGCGGCGGGCGGGGCAAGCGGTCGAGCGGCCGGCTCGAGCCGGTAGCGGGGGGCTTTGCCGGTGAGGAAGTCGGCCGGGATGTCACCTGCCAGCTCGCCCGCGTAGAAGCAGCGCAGGCGGCCCGTTCCGGTCACCTCACCGATGGGCGCCGAAGCGAGATCGAGACGGCGGCACACGGCCTCCACCTCGGCGATCCGCTCGGGCGCGACCACCGCGAGCATCCGTTCCTGGCTCTCGGACACCATGATCTCCCACGGCTCGAGCCCGGCTTCGCGTAGCGGGACCCGCTCGAGCTCGACGTCGATGCCGGCGCCTTCGCCGGCGAGCTCGGCGAGGGCGGAGGCCAGCCCGGCCGCGCCGAGATCCTGCAGCGCCTCGACGAGCCCCCGCTCGACGAGCTCGCAGCTCGCCTCGATCAGCTTGTTGCCCGTGAAGGGGTCGCCGACCTGCACCGTCGGGCGTCGGTCGTCGTCGCCCTCAGCGAGCTCCCGGCTTGCGAGCACGCTCGCGCCGCCGATCCCGTCGCGCCCGGTCGTCGCGCCGTAGAGGACGATTGCCGCCCCCCGCGCGGTAGCTCTCGCCCGGAGAATGCCGTCGACCGGGAGCAGGCCGACGCACATCGCGTTCACGAGCGGGTTGAATCGATAGGCGGGGTCGAAGACGCACTCGCCGCCCACCGTCGGGACGCCGACCGAGTTGCCGTAGTGCCCGACGCCCTCGACCGCGCGCGAGAACTCCCACCCGGGCTCCCCGAAGCGAAGCGCGTCGAGGAGCGCCACGGGCCGAGCGCCCATCGCCGCGATGTCGCGCAGGATGCCGCCGACCCCCGTGGCGGCTCCCTGGAAGGGCTCGACCGCCGAGGGGTGATTGTGGCTCTCGACCTTGAAGGCGACAGCCTGGCCCTCGCCGACGTCGATGACGCCGGCGTTCTCGCCCGGCCCCTGCAGCACGTAGGCCCCCGCGCTCGGTAGGCGCCGAAGCGCGATCGCCGAGTGCTTGTACGCGCAGTGCTCCGACCACAGGAGGGAGAAGACGGCGAGCTCGAATGCGTTCGCCGACCGCTCGAGCAGGTCGCAGATCCGCTCGTGCTCGGTGTCGGTGAGACCGAGGGCCTGGTGGAGCGGCTGTTCGGCGAGCTCCGTCAAGAAGGTGAGTCTAGGGGCCGGCCCGGACGGGGGTGGGGCCTATGCGTAGGTAGCTTCGAGGATCGTGACGCGAAGCTACGCGTGGCTGCTCGGGTTCCTCGCCGCCGTCTGGGCGCGCCTCGTATCTCTTCAGCGAGGTCGTCCAGCTGCTCGCCTGCCTCGGCTTGGGCTCGGGCGCCAACTCGAGGCGCGGGCGCGGTGACCGAGCCGATCGCCGGAGACGGCCTTCGTCTTCGTCGGGCCGAGCCGGCCGACGCAGCATTTCTCGTGGAGTTGATGGAAAGCGACGAGGTCGAGCCGTTCATGGCGGTCGTCCGGCCACGGGACGAGGCGGGCGTTCTCGCGGAGATCGAGCGCTCGCTCGCGGAGCCGGAGGACTTCGGGCGTTTCGTGATCGAGGTGTCGGAGGGGGCCTGGGCCAGGGCGGGAACTCTCGGCTGGGAGGTCTGGAGTCGAAGGAGCAGGATCGCTCGGCTCGGAGGTCTGGCCGTCCACCCGGACTACCGGGGGCGCAGGCTCACCGACGCCGCTGCGAAGGCCCTGCAGATGCACCTGCTGGGCGAGCTCGGCCTGCACCGGCTGGAGCTCGAGTGCTACGCGTTCAACGAGCGCGCGATCCGGCATGCCGAGCGGGCCGGCTTCGTACGCGAGGGGGTGAAGCGCAAGGCGTACTGGAGGCACGGCCGGTGGGTGGACGGCATCCTCTTCGGGCTCGTCCGAGAGGACCTGGGCGAGGAGTTTTAAAGCAGGAATTCGGGAGTTGTTTGGCCTTTGTAAGCTCACCCTCCGGAAGCTTCGCAGGGGTTGACGCTACCGCAGGAATTTGTAGGATTCAGCGAGTTGATGCCTACTTCGCATCCACGCCGAACGGCGTTCTCCAAACACCCACCCAAGGAGGGGTCCCGCATGGACGTCGCAAGACGCCTCAAGTTCGGACTCGCTGCCATGGTGGCGCTCATGGGAACCGCATTCTTTGCGGCTCCCGCGCTCGCCGACACGCAGCCTGATCCGACTGAGAGCAATGTTCCGTACCTCGCCTGGCGAGGCGAGCAGGTTCGTCTCGTCAAGTGCGCACCAGCGATTACAGGGGTTCTGCAGCGTGCAGACTTCCTGCTCGTCGACTGGTCCGGTGAAGAAAATGCTCTCGCAATTCCTCAGATGGAAGGCGGCACAGCCGGCTTCCTCGTCGCAACAGGTCGCGACCACGCTGGTCAGGGCTGCGTCGCCGCCACCTTCTCTTCGCAGAAGGCCGGCATCGCCCAGATCAAGCTGATCGTCTCCAGCCTTCCCGGCGGCATCGGCAACACCAACTACACCCCGGGCACAGGCGCAGTCGGCTTCCTGCCCGGCGGCAACGTCGTCGGTCTTGCCGGCACGCCGATCCTGAAGCACGATTTCCTGGTCGGCTGGATGAACCTCAACCCGCCGGTCCTCTCTGTCGGCAACCCGCCAGGTCCCCTCGGAGATGTCCCGGCAACGGGCTTCCCGACCCCGGGCGCTGACGTCCTGACGGACGTCGCCGGCACCGGCCCGAACAACTTCCGGGTCGACGTGACGGGCAACATCCCGCTTCGCGCGGACTTCCGCGAGCTCGGCCTCGGCGATACGCTGCAGCTGCCGAGAGACTGGGCGCGGCTGGCCCTCGCGATGGGGACGTTCTTCAACCCGGACAACCCAGGTCCCGGCGGTCTGTGGGACATCCACGACAACCGCTCGACCGCCGAGCAGGTCCCAGTGGGGGGTCTCCTGGGTGGCACCAACCTGAATGAGCCGAATGGTCCGGCTTACCCCGCGAACTCAGGCCACGGCTTCCAGAGCGTGTGCCCGTCCGCGACCGCACTTGAGCGTGCGACCAGGATCGACGTCGTCGACAACTGCCCGCAGTTGCTGACGGTGATCGGCCCGGCCGGCTTGCCCGTCCCGCGCTTCGCCGGTGGTTTCGGTGAGTACGGCGCGTTCTCGCGCATCTGGGACGGCCCGACCAATCCGACGATCGGCCCGTTCGATCCGCTGAAGCCGTCCGAGACGCTGCTCTCCGACGGGCTCCTCGATGCGAATGACGCTCCGATGCCGGCTGCCCGGATCGACTTCACCACCTCGGGCGGCGGCTTCTTCGGCTGCGTCGGCTCGGCTCCGGTCGCTGGACCTGGCGCCGTCAGCATCGGCGACGGCAACTGCTCCGCGGTCGCCGTGAACCCGGCCAACTGCACCGGCGTGACATGTGTCTCGCTCGGCCCGATCCTGGTTCCGCAGCAGCGGGCCAAGGACAAGCACGTGATCTACAGCCGCAACGGCACCGGTGCCGCAACGGCTGCGGCGCCGAACCAGCACAACCTCTACGCGCCGTTCTATGGCCGCTTCATCCCGGCCACGGCTCGTGGTCGTGTGTTCCCGTGCACCGCTATCGGGGTGCCGGTCGGCTGTGACCCGCGTCTACCGTCGAACTTCGCCCCGCAGCCCGAGTCCTCTGGTGAGGACGGGCCGGCTGGATCGGTTCTCGACAACACGTCGCCAAACTGCGGCGCGCCGACCTGCCCGAACATCGGGACGAACAACTTCAACGGTTGGCTCGTCAACGGCCTCTACCACTACTGGGATATCGCCCGCGTCCTCAACAACGGCGCGATCGCTCCCTCCTCGTGTCTGCTCCGCTTCGTGACGACGTTCACGCCCACGCCGGGTGCGACGACGCCTGGGGCGCTGACCATGACACGCGTCGCGGTTCCGCGGTTCCTGCCGTCGGGCCCGAGCAACGTGGTCGTCTACACGGACGAGCACGGTGAGGCTCACGTCAACTGGTACCCCGGCGTCAACTTCAGCTTCGCCGGTGTCTCCAACAACCTCAACCTCGGCTGCGAGCTCCAGAACGTGAGCCCGCTGGCGACGCCGAACATCCAGGCGATCGCTCGCTACCCCTACCAGCCCGTGACGGCTCCGCCGCTGCTCTCGAACACGTTCACGAAGACCGTGAGCTCCCTGTTCAACAAGCAGCTCCAGTGCGCGCCCAAGGGCACGAACCCGAACGATCAGTTCTCGCAGATCTGCGTGATCTCCGCCAAGGACATCACGGGATCTCCGGTGCCGTTCGCGGGTGAGGTCGTCTGCTTCTTCTCGAACGCCGAGGCGATGCAGTACTACACGACGGCGATCGGAACCACGCTGCCTGCTGCACTCGGTGGCGGAACCGTCAACGGCACGCTGCTCACCCCCGCCGAGGTTGCTGCTCTCGGCAAGTCGGGAGCCGCGATCCTGTGTCAGCGACTCGACGCCAACGGCAGGGCTGCTATCGAGGTCTTCGGTAAGGGCCCGTCGAACGTCATCGCCGACCTGGTCGACGAGGGTCTGATCCGCGTGCTGCCGTTCACGTTCGCAACGGGCGTGGGTGCCACGGGTACTTCCGAGGCTCCTTCGGCCGCAGCAGTCGCAACAGCGGCTGCCTCGGTCACCGCGGCGGACACGAAGGTCGTCGGCGCTAACAATCAGACGATCATCCAGAACACGCCCAACAGCAAGCCGGAGTCCGCGGTCATCGGTACGACCAAGACGCCGCCGGCTGTTCGCTACACGGTCGTCAAGGCCGATCTGATGACGCCGGTTCAGGGCAAGGCGTACCTGAACGTCCGCGTCAACGGCCCGAAGGCCAACGTCAAGATCCGGATCCGCCTCATCGGCGCCCGGTCGACGGTCACCATCGATCGGATGGTTCCCACCAACAAGCTCGTGAAGGTGAAGAACCTGAAGATCACGGCGACGGTCCGCTCGATCAAGGTCTCGGTCGTTAGCTAGGACCCCTCGCTACAGAACGCCGTTCAGAAGGAGGCCCGCCGCCCGGCGGGCCTCCTTCGCGTTCGGGCTCTCTTTCGTGCTCGTGCCACCGTTCTGCCGCCGTCGCTCATTCGATCCGAAGGCGTCACACGTAGGTGACAGCCGTCCGGATACCGTGGACCGGATGAAGGAGAAAACGGCCGCAACGCCCTGGGGCTCAGCGAGGCTCGTCGAGGAGTTGTCGCTCCAGCAGCGGGCGGGCGAAAAGCGGTTTGCCTCGCTCGTACAGTTGCTCGAGGACGAAGAGGGAGAGCGACTCGTGCGTTTCGCCTACTCCACCGGGGGCACCGCGCGGCGAGGGCCGGTCACCCTCCGCGCCCGCGATCTCGAGCGGCTGGGCGCGGCGCTCGCCGAGCGGCCGGGGCTGGCGCAGGCGCTTCGAGGGCTACGGGCTCGAGGGCCTGCCCGGAAAGTCGACCAGGGCGCCTGACAGGCGCGACGCGCGCTCAGGCTGCAGCGATCAGGGTTCGCTGACAGACTGCGTCGACCAGCGAGGCGAGCAGGTAGGAGCCGTCAGCCGAGCCCAGCAGCGGATCGACAGCGTGCTCCGGGTGGGGCATGAGTCCCATCACGTTCCGCCCGTCGCTGAGGATGCCGGCGACGTCTCCGCTCGAGCCGTTCGGGTTGTCGCCGGCCTCGTAGCGCAGGACAATACGGTCCTCCGCCTCGAGGCGCTCGAGTAGCGCGCCGTCCGCCACGAACCGCCCGGCGCCGTGCTTGACCGGGAGGCGGAGGCGCTGACCGGCGCGGCAGCGCGAGGTGAAGGGAGAGGTCGTCGAGGTCACCTCCACGTGGACGTCTCGGCAGACGAACGAGAGATCGGCGTTCGGGGCGAGCGCGCCGGGAAGAAGCCCCGTCTCGCACAGGATCTGGAAGCCATTGCAGATTCCGAGGACCGGGCCGCCGCGCCGGGCGAACTCGATTACGGCGGCCATCACCGGCGAGAAGCGAGCGATTGCGCCGCAGCGCAGGTAGTCGCCGTAGGAGAAGCCGCCGGGCAGGACGACCGCGCCGACCGGAGGCAGCTCCGGCTCGTCGTGCCGGACGAGCAGCGCATCGGCGCCGAGCGCTCTCAGCGCCCAGGCAGCGTCGTGCTCGTCGTTCGATCCGGGGAAGACAGGAATGGCGATGCGTGGTCGCGCGCTCATTTAGCGAGCTCGATCTCGTAGGCCTCGATCAGCGGGTTCGCGAGCAGCTGCTCGCACATTCGCTCAACCTCTTCCCGGGCGCTCGCGGAATTGGAGGTCTCGAGCTCGAGCTCGAGCTCGACGAGACGGCCGATGCGCGCGCCCGCGACTGGAAAGCCGAGCTTGACGAGTGCCTCGTGCACCGCCCGTCCCTGCGGATCGAGAACGCCTTCCTTCGGGCGCACGAGAACACGTGCCCTCATGGAAGCCGGCTCACCGCAGCACCACCCGAGGATCGGCGACGTAGCGCTCGAAGGGAACCCCGGTTACTCGCTCGAACGCCTCGAGGTACCGCTTCCGCGTTCCCGCCACGACGTCGGCCGGAAGCTCCGGGCCGGGGTCGGTCTTGTCCCAGGCGAGAGCGTCGCAGAAGTCGCGCGCGTACTGCTTGTCGAACGACGCCTGGCCGCGGCCGGGCGAGTACTCGTCGGCCGGCCAGAACCGGGAGGAGTCGGGCGTGAAGAGCTCGTCTGCGAGCACGATTCGGCCGTCCTCGTCGAGGCCGAGCTCGAACTTCGTATCGGCGACGATGATCCCCCGGTCGGTCGCCCAGGACGAGGCGAAACGGTAGAGCTCCAGCGAGATTCGCTCGAGCTCTACCAGCCGCTCGGCGCCGACGAGGTCAGCTGCCGTGGCCATGTCGATCGTCTCGTCATGTCCCTCCTGCGCCTTCGTGGAAGGCGTGAAGATCGGCTCGGGCAGCCGGGCAGACTCGACCAGGCCCTCGGGCAGAGGCCGTCCGGAAACTGCCCCGCCCCTGAGGTAGGCCGCCCAGGCGGAGCCGGCGAGATACCCGCGAACGACGCACTCGAGCGGCAGCATGTCGAGCCTTCGGCACTCGAGCGAGCGCCCGTCGGGGCGCAGGCCGAGCATGTGGTTCCGGACGATGTGGCTCGTACGCGAGAACCAGAATGCCGACAATCCGGTCAGGACGGGGCCCTTGTCCGGGATGGGCGTCGGCAGGACGACGTCGAAGACGGAGATCCGATCGCTTGCGACGAGCAAGAGGCGGTCATCCTCGAGCGCAAAGAGCTCGCGTACCTTGCCGCTTCCGACGTGAAGCGCTGTGTCAGGCATGGACTGCGTCTCTCCTTTCGGTCAGTGCGGCCAGCTGCTCGAAGACGGCATCGACGTGGGTCGTGAACGCTCCCAGATCGAAGACGGAGGCGAGCGCGTTCGCGTCCAGGGCCCTCTGCACATACTCGTCCTCGGCGGCGACCACGCGAAAGTCGCGTTCCTCCTCCGAGGCTCGAAGGGCCGCTTCCTGCACGGTGCGGTAGGCGTCGTCTCTCGCCAGGCCCGTGCCTACGAGCGCCAGCAGTAGACGCTGGCTATAGAAGACCCAGTGACTGCCCTCGAGGTTTCGCCGCATTCGATCGTCGCGCACGACGAGCCCGTCGACGAGCCAGGTGAACCGGTCGAGCATCGTGTCGAGCGCGAAGAACGCGTCGGGGATGACGATGCGCTCGGCGGAGGAGTGGGAGATGTCGCGCTCGTGCCAGAGCGGGATGTTCTCGAGGCCGACTGCGGCGGCCGCGCGGACGACGCGCGAAAGACCGCAGATGCGCTCGGCCACCACGGGATTTCGCTTGTGCGGCATCGCCGACGAGCCTTTTTGTCCGCCGCGGAACGGCTCCTCGACCTCCATCACCTCGGTGCGCGCGAGATGGCGAACCTCCACGGCGAAGCGCTCCAGCGAGCTGGCGGTGAGCGCCAGGGCGGAGAGAAGATTCGCATGCCGGTCGCGCGCGATCACCTGCGTCGAGCCGTACCCCGGCGCGAGGCGGAGTCGCTCGCAGACGATCCGCTCGAGCTCCGGGTCGGTGGTGGCGTACGTGCCGACGGCGCCGGAGAGCTTCCCGACCCGGGCTTCGTCGAGGGCGCGCTCGAGGCGGTCGCGCGTTCGGGTGAGCTCGAACGCCCAGCCTGCAAGCTTCAGTCCGAATGTGATCGGCTCCGCGTGGACGCCGTGCGTGCGCCCGATCATGATCGTGTGGCGGTGCTCCTCCGCCCGCCTGACGACAGCCGCAAGAGCCCGCTCCAAGCCCTCGACCACGAGTGCTCCCGCGGCTCCGATCTGCAGCGAGAGGGCCGTATCCGTGACGTCCGACGAGGTGAGCCCGTAGTGGAGCCAGCGGCCGTCGGGCCCCAGTGGCGCAGCGACTGCGTCGACGAACGCCGCGACGTCGTGCTCCGTACGCCGCTCGATCTCGGCCACCAGTGCCGGATCGGGCGCCACCGCGCGAACGCGGACGTTCCCCGCGGCCTTTGCCGGTACGACGCCGAGCTCCGCCCAGGCATCGAGCACCGCCAGCTCTACCTCGAGCCAGCGGGCGAGCCTGCTCTCGTCCGACCAGACCTTCGCCATTGCCGGACGGGCATAGCGCTCGATCACTCAGACGATGCTAGCGAGTGGTCAGGTCGACGCCCTGAACCGCGTTCTCGACTGGCACCAAGCATCAGGCCCCGAGGATCCTGGCGGCCAGGATCGCGGCGTTGCGCGCGCTGTCGACGCCGACGGCCGCGACCGGCACGCCCGGGGGCATCTGCGTGATCGAGAGCAGTGCATCGAGGCCGTCGAGGACGCTCCTCTCCGAGCGGAGCGGCACCCCGATCACGGGCAGGTCTGTCTGAGCGGCGACGGCGCCGGGAAGTGCGGCGGCCAGGCCGGCGCCCGCGATGATGACGCGAAGGCCCCGGCCCCGTGCTCCGCGCGCATACTCTGCGACGCCGTCGGGGTCGCGATGAGCCGAGCGAACCTCGAGCTCGTGCCCGATCCCGCGCTCCCGCAGCTCGTCGCGCGCGGCCTGCATCCGCTCGACGTCCGACGACGACCCGACGAGGATCCCGACCACGGACGGTTCAGGCGACACGCGCGCCCGCCGCCGCCTCGAGCGCGATGTCCCTGCGAAACCGCATCCCCTCGAACGAGATTCGCCCGGTGGCCGCGTACGCGCGGTCACGCGCCTCTGCGAGTGAGGGCCCCGTGCCTGTCACGTTCAGGATCCGGCCGCCGTTCGTCACGACGCCTTCGGCTCCGAGTGCCGTTCCGGCGTGGAAGACGAGGGCGCCGGTCGACTCGGCCGCCGCCAGCCCTTCGATCGGGGTTCCCGTGTCGCCCGCCTCCGGGTATGCCCTTGCCGCCAGCACCACCGTGACGGCGGCTTCGTTCACCGCGGGGAGCTCGATCTGGCCGAGGTCGCCCGCCGCCGCGCTAGCCAGCGCCCCCAGCAGGTCGCCATCGAGGAGGGGCAGCACGGACTGCGCCTCGGGGTCGCCGAAACGGCAGTTGAACTCGAGCACCCTTGGCCCGCCTTCCGTCAGCATGAGCCCCGCATAGAGGAGGCCGACGAACGGCGACCCACGGCGCGCCAGCTCGGCGAGCACCGGCTTGTGGACCTGCTCGACCAGCTCCTCCACGCTGCTGGGCGACAGCTCGGGCACGGGCGAGAAGGAGCCCATTCCGCCGGTATTCGGTCCGACATTTGCTTCACTCAACCGCTTGAAGTCGCGTGCGGCCGGAAGCGCCACGGTCGCCCTGCCGTCGCAGAGCGCGAAGACGGAGGCCTCCTCGCCCTCCAGCAGCTCCTCGAAGAGAAGCGACCCCCGGAACCGGCGGGCATCGGTGAGCGCCGCTTGGAGCTCGCCGTCGGTCCGGCACACGAAGACGCCCTTGCCGGCCGCGAGACCGTCGGTCTTGACGACGCACGGGGCGCGCGGCCCCGGCAGCAGCTCGGCTGTCGGAACGCGGGCGGCGGCCATCACCTCCTTCGCGAATGCTTTCGACCCTTCGATGCGCGCCGCCGCACTGGTTGGCCCGAAGACCGAGATGCCGCTCCGGCGAAGCTCGTCGGCGAGCCCGCCCACGAGCGGCGCCTCGGGACCGACGACCACGAGCTCGACGGCCAGCTCGTGGCAAAGGGCGAGAAGCCCCTCGACCTCGGTGGCGCGGACCGGGTGGCACGTCGCAAGCCTGGCCAGGCCTGGGTTGCCCGGCGCCGCGTGCAGCTCGGCCGCTCCTGCTTTCGTGCCGAGCGCCCAAGCGAGAGCGTGCTCACGCCCGCCCGAGCCGACGACGAGAACCTTCACCCGTGGCACTGTAGACGCCGCGCCCGACGGTGTTTAGACGGCGACCCCAACGTGAATAGATGCGGCATGTCGATGGAGGAACCCGGGCTCGACCGGCACGAGTGGGAGAGTGAGATGCAGGCGCTCGAGGATGAGCTGCACGCCGAGCCGGCCGAGGCGCTGCCCGAGCTCGGCGACCTCGTCGAGCGCATGCTAGGGGAGTGCGGCTACGAGCTGGCAGACCCCGTGGCGAGGGAAGGGGAGGAACGTGAGGTCGTTGCCGAGGACCTGGCCGCCCGCGAGATCTCCGATCGGGTCGAGCGCGGCGACGCCGGTGTCGGCCCGGGCGACGTTGCGGCGGCGATCAACGGATTCCGTGCGATCTACGACTTCATCATCGCCGAGGACGTCGGCTGAGAACGCGCGGCTGATAGCACCTGCGTTCGGTCCTGTCCGGTGCCGATCAGCGCCACCTCGATCCCGAGCGCGCGCTCCACATATGCGATGTAGCCCTGGGCGGGGCCCGGTAACTGGTCCCGGTCGCTCACGAGGTCGAGCGACCCGGTCCAGCCACGAAGGGTTTCGTAGACGGGACGGGCGTGGTGGAAATCGCTCTGGTGGGCGGGGAACTCCTCCGTGACGGTGTTGTCCTGCAGGCGGTAGGCGACGCAGACGGGCAGCCGCTGCCACCCCGAGAGAACGTCGAGCTTCGTCAGGGCAAGCGACGTGAGGCCGTTGACACGAGCCGCGTAGCGCAGCGCAACGAGATCGAGCCAGCCGCAGCGCCGTTGTCGCCCGGTCACCGTTCCGTACTCGCCTCCGAGCTCTCGCATCCGCTGTTGATCCGGGCCTTCGATCTCCGTGGGAAACGGGCCCTCCCCTACCCGTGTGACGTACGCCTTCGCGACCCCGAGCACGGCATCGATCCGATTCGGGCCGATTCCGACGCCTGTCGCCGCGGCCCCCGCGGTCGGATTGGAGGAGGTAACGAAGGGATACGTCCCGTGGTCGAGGTCGAGCATTGTTCCCTGGGCGCCCTCGAGCACGACGGATCGTCCCTCACGGAGCCTTTCCTCGACGAACAGCGACGTATCCGCGATGTGGGGCCGGAGTCCCTCCGCCAGCTCCTCGCAGTGGTCGGCGAGCCGATCCGGGTCGAGTGGCTCGAGCCCGTAGACGCGCTCCAGCCAGACATTCTTCTCGGCGAGAGCTGTTCGAATCTTCTGGCGCAGGATCTTGGCGTCCAGCACGTCCTGGACACGAATGCCGAGCCGCGACGCCTTGTCGGCGTAGGCCGGGCCGATGCCGCGCCGCGTGGTTCCGATCTGGAGCCGTCCGAGCCGCCGCTCGGCCGCCTGATCGAGCGCCACATGCCACGGCATGATCAGGTGAGCGTTCCCCGAGACGAGCACGTGCTCCGTCGAGATGCCGCGCTCACCGAGGTCACGCAGTTCTTCCCGGAACGACTCGGGGTCGACGACGCAGCCGGCACCGAGGACGCAGATCTTGCCGGCTAGGATGCCCGACGGGATGTGGCGCAGCTTGAAGGTCTGCCCCTCGACGACCAGCGTATGGCCCGCGTTCGGACCGCCCTGGTAGCGGCAGACGACGTCCGCTTCCTGAGCGAGCAGGTCGACGATCTTGCCCTTCCCTTCGTCGCCCCACTGGGCTCCCACCACAACTGTCGCCGGCACAGCCGTAGTCTGGCAGCCGGGCCGGTCTACTTAAACGTGTCGAGCGACGGCGAGCGGGCCACGCGTCGTCCGCCGCACGGACAGCCGGTGGCCACGGCGGCAGCGCGTGAAGCCGACGTCGGCCTCCGAGCGGAGTGAGCCGGCCAGGAGTGCCTCTCGGTACTCGAGCCCGGAGCTGCGCGCGCTGCGCTCGGCGAGGCACTCGTCGCAGACCGCGGTGAACGTCGTCGCGCGGGATTCGAGCCAGATGATCTGGCGCTCTCTCATCCTGCGGCCAGGTCGGCGAACTTCGTGTAGCGCTTGAGGAAGGAGAGCTTCTCGGTGCCCGTCGGCCCGTTGCGGTGCTTCGCGAGGATCAGCTCGGCAAGGCCCTGATCCGGCGATTCGTCGTTGTAGTACTCGTCGCGGTAGATGAAGACGACGAGATCGCTGTCCTGCTCGATCGAGTTGTGCGCGACGATACTTTCGGCCACGAAATTGTGCAGGCCCTCGACGGTCAGGTCATAGACGTCTTCCTCGCCGGCTGGCGCGATGGACGCAATCTCATCCCAATGGACGTCAGTCGAAGCGAGCTGCCGCGGCGGCTCGGAATTGCTCGCTCGCAACGCCCCGGCCCTCACGCCGGCCGCCGCCAGGACGGGTTGTCCGAGCGTCTGCCAGGCCTCCCTCGGAACCCCATCGTGGTTCGAGGTGCCTCCGGCGATCCGCATACCCGGCGCCATGTCGTCGAGTCGCCGCCAGCCGTCGAACGCCAGGAACTTGTGATTCCCGGTCGCACGTAGCGTCCGACCCAGCCTCGTCTGGAGCCGGTACACGCGCTTTCGACCGGTTCCGAATGCGCGCAGGACAGTGCGGGGCGCGAGCCGCCATGTCTCGGTATCGAGCGCAAGCACCTTGAACCCGCAACGGCCGGCGAGGTTGCGGATCGGCACGTTGCTCCCGGTCTCCGGAAGGTAGACGCGAGTGTCCCCGGTCAGGCAGCCGCTCTCCCTCAGATCCGACAGAATCGGGCGCTTGTCGTGCCGCTGCTCCACTGCTCGGGACAGCTGGGACATCGCCAGGATCGGCACGTCCAGATCCCGCGCCAGTACCTTCAGCGCGCGGGACATCTGAGAGACCTCCTGCACGCGGTTCTCGACCGTACCCCCGGAGGTCATCAGCTGCAGGTAGTCGACGATGATGAGCCCGAGACCCGGCTCTTGCGACTTGAGCCGGCGCGACTTCGCGCGGATCTCCATCATGGTGATCGAGCCCGAGTCGTCGACATAGATCGGCGCCTTGGCGAGGCGATCGCACGCCGTCGTCAGCCGCGGCCAGTCGTCCTGTGCGAGCTTGCCGTTGCGCAGGCGCTGGGACTCCACCTTGGCCTCGCTGCACATCAGCCGCTGTGTCACCTCGGCCTTCGACATCTCGAGCGTGAACACGGCGACGGGCGTCTCGTGACGGACGGCGAGGTTGGCGGCCATACAGAGCCCGAGAGCCGACTTGCCCATGCTCGGCCGTGCCGCGACGATGATCAGGTTGCCGGGCTGGAAGCCGGACGTGAGCCGGTCGAGGTCGCGAAAACCGGACGGTATGCCGGTCACGTCCTTCCCGGCTTCGTAGAGCTCGGTGATCCGCTCGAAGCTCTCCTTCAGGAGCGCCTCGATGTGAGTGAACTCGGTCGTGACCCGTGCCTGCGAGAGCTCGAAGACGATCTGCTCGGCCCGATCGACCAGATCCGCCGTCTCGCCTGGCCGCTCCCAGCCGAGCCGCGCGACCTCGGACCCGGCGTGAATGAGGCGACGCAACGTCGCCACGTCGCGCACGATGCGCGCGTAGTGACCCACATTCGCGGTCGCGGGGACGAGGGCGGCGAGCTCGTGGATGCGGACTCGCCCGCCTGCCCGCTCGAGCTCGCCCCTCTCCTCGAGCGCGTCGACGAGCGTGATCGCGTCCACGGGCTCTCCCTTTGCGTAGAGCCCCAGGGCCGCCCGGTAGATGAGGGAGTGGCTCTCGCGGTAGAAGTCACCCGCGTCGACCTCCTCGCTGACGGCGTCGATGGCCCCCGGCGCAAGCATCATCGCCCCGAGCACGGACTCCTCGGCTTCGAGGTTCTGGGGTGGTACCGGGGCGGCCACGCCTCGTTCGGTCAGCTGTGCCATCTGGCCATTAGAGCCGCGGGCGAGGTCCCACTTCAACGCGGCGCGCGAGCGTGCCGTTCGGGTCTGCCGGTGGAAAAGAAGTGCTTGCTATGCGGGGAGATGGAACGCACGTTCGCAAAAGTATCCCCATGCCAGCGGACGTTCTCCCCATCTTTGGCCACATGCGGCCGTCACAAAAGTTGCGCGCGAAGCGCACGTTTTCGCAACTTCTCCACAACGCGCTTTCGCTGTGGAGAAGCTACGAAGGAGTGGCCGGCTGGTCCGAGTCGGCCTGCGGAGCGCCTGCACTTGCCCCGTCGACCGTTGCCGGGGCCGGCTCGGCCGGCTCGGCTTCAAGGCCCTGCAAGGCCGTCGAGGCGCCCTCGGTGGAGGCCACGTCTTCGGGTGGCGCGGCCGCAGGCTCTCCGCCGTTCTCGGACGCAATCTCCGTCGGCGTCTCGGATTCCTCGGGCGGCAGCTCACCACCCTCCGGCACGACGAGGGTCTTCACCTCGACGCTGACGTCGGTGAAGACCTCGATCGGCACCTCGTAGCGGCCGATCCGCTTGATCGGCTCCGCCAGCTCGATCTTCCGCCGGTCGACGCGGATCTTCCGCACGCGCCACAGCTCGTCCACGATGTCCGTTGGCGTGACCGAGCCGAAGAGCGCACCACCCGGGCCTGCCTTCACGTCGAATCGAAGCACGGTCTCTCGCAGCACGTCTGCGATCTCCTGACCCTGCTCGAAGGTGCGCGCTTCCTGGCGTGCCCGTTGCTCGTCTCGGCGCTGCAGCGCTGCGATCTTTCCCGCGGTCGCGGGCTCTGCGAGCCGGCGAGGGAGCAGGAAGTTGCGCGCGTAGCCGCGCTTGACGTCGACGACCTCGCCGCGCAGGCCGAGCTTCTCGATGTCGCTCAGGAGGATGACTTCCACGCCCGCCTCGCTCAGTTCGCCACGTACGGCAGCAGCGCCATCTCTCGCGCCCGCTTCACGGCTACGGCCACCTGGCGCTGGTGCCGCCGGCAGGCGCCCGTGATCCGGCGCGAGCGGATCTTGCCCTTCTCCGAGACGTAGCGACGGAGCTGGTTCGCGTTCTTGTAATCGACCTCGTCGATCTTCTCGCGGCAGAAGTAGCAGCTCTTCCGGCGCGGCGGGCCCTTCTCGGCGCCCGGGCGCCGTCGCGGCTCTCGTCGGTCCTTCGTTGCCATCTCTCCCCTTCTCTAGAACGGAATGTCGTCGTCTGCTGCGGCAGAGCCGAAGTCGGCGTCACCTGCGGAGGCGGTCGCTCCAGCCGGCACGAACTGCCGCTCGCCGCCCTCCCCGTCTGCCCGTCCGCCGAGGAACTGCACCGTATCGGCGATGATCTCCACCGCCTGGCGCTTGGAGCCATCCTGCGCTTCCCACTCCCGCCAGTCCAGTCGGCCGTCGACGCCGACCGGGCGCCCTTTCGTCAGGAACTGGGCGCAGCTCTCGGCCTGGTTTCCCCAGACTGTGACGTCGAAGTAGTTCGGCTTGTCACCCCACTCGCCCGTGGCGGAATCCTTCTGGCGCGTGTTGACGGCGACGCGCAGCTTGCAGACCGACGTCCCGCTGGGCGTGTTTCGAAGCTCCGGATCCCGGGTCAAGTTGCCCACGAGGACGACGCGGTTGATGTTGGCCATCTTCTCCTCCCTCCGTGAAGTCCCAGCCTACGTTACCCCTGCTCCTCGGACGGTGGGCTGGGGGTTGTCGCGGCCGCCGTCTCGCGCTGCGCCCGTTCGGGCCGGCGAACCGGTAGGTGACGCATGACGCCGTCGGTGATGCGCAGCACGCGCGACACCTCCTCGAGCGTCTCCGGTACGACCGTGAACGTCAGTAGATGGTACGTGCCCTCGCCCTTGTGGTCGATCTCGTACGAAAGCTTGCGCCGGCCCCAGGGCTCGTGCGACTCCCAGTGTCCGCCTCCACGCTCGATCACCTCGCGCGTGCGGGAGATGATCTCGTTCTGGCGCTCTTCCGGCACCTCGGCGTCGAGCAGCAGCAAGATCTCGTAAGCAATCACGTTCCCGACAACTCCTTCCTTCGGTCTGGTCGGCCCCGCCGGCGGGCACCACTCGGGAACGCGGGCAGTGCAAGAGCGGAGCAGGAAGACGTTCGAGTGTACCATCGCCGCCGTGGAGCGACGCGCGGTCTTCGTGGTCGGCGGGCTTGCGCTGGCGGGCGCTCTTGCCGGCGGCCTCGCCCGGCGCCGGCGCTCCGCTTCGGCCGGCTTCGAGCTGGAGCCCGCCCAGGACGCTCGCGCCGAGGAGCTCCGGCGCAAGCTCGAGCAGGCGCGCGGTCTCGACGACGAGCGCGACGAGTTCGAGGCGGCCGAGACACCCATCGACGTGGTCGAGCCAGGAGCCGATCTCGAGGCTCGCCGCCGGGCGGTGCACGAGCGCGGACGGGCCGCCGCTAATGAGATGCGCGGCTCGCCCGGCGAGGGCGCGTAAAGGCGACGGTTCCCCTCGTCAGCCCTTCGGCGACCTTCCACTGGTAGGCCGCAGAGTGCAGGAGGGCCCGCTCGGCCGGGTTCGAGAGGAACCCGGTCTCGACGAGAATCGCCGGCACGTTCGCCCAGTTGAATCCCGTCAGGTCGCCTCGCGGAACCAGCCCGGCATCGTGGGCGCGAGTCGTCTGCAGCACAGCGGCCTGAACGAGGTGCGCCGCCCGGAGACTGCGTGCGTAGATGTCGTCGGTCCAGCCGCGGTGCAGGGCCGGGTAGAGCGTCGAGACACCGCGGCGCGATCTGTCGGCCGAGCCGTCCGCGTGGATTCGGAGCATCAGCGCGGCGTGCCGGTGGTTGCAGAACTCGGCTCGCGCGACGTTGCCTCCGCCTCGAAGGCGGAAGGTCGGACCCGTTCGCGTCATCGCAACCCGAAACCCACGCCCGAGGAGGAGGAAGCGAGTCTTACGGGCGATTGCCAGGGCAACGTCGGCCTCTCCGGCAGCGCCGCCTCCATCCTTGATCTTGAGGATCGCCGACCCCGGGCCGATCGGCTCGGTCTGGGCGCCAACGGCGGGGAGCGTTCCATGGCCCGGGTCGAGGCAGATCAAGAGGGACGCTAGCGTCTCGAGGAACACGGGTGAACGCTAGCCGGAGCCCCCCTCTCGCTTCTCGTTGGGGTAAAGACGGGCCTGGGTCGCTGGGGTCAGCGCAGTGATGGGGCGCTGCGCCGGTCGGCGATCGCGCGCCGGGTTCCGCGCGGGTGGCCGCCGTTGGCGGTGAGCCAGTCCCGGAT
>JBBSGR010000017.1:0-52413 GCA_038253945.1 Gaiellales bacterium | reverse complement strand
GCACCCGCGAGCCCGTGTGCTCAGGCCGCGGGCACGTCGCCTTCGCCGCGCTCGTCCTCGGCATCCCGTCCGACCTCCATCGCGGACTGGAGCCTACGCACCCGACCGGCCGTTACCCCAACGCGATGCGAGAGGGGGGCCGGAGCTATCCTTGAGCTCGCTGCTGCCGGCGGCTCCGAGGCCGCCGGCGGGTCGGCTACCGTGGTAAGGGCAGAGTATGAGCGTGAAGACGGATCGACGACATGCTGCCGGGGGACGAGCCGGTCTGGTGGTGCTGACAGCTCTTGCGGTCGCGGCGCTCGTCGCCGGAACGGCCGGGGCGAAGGTGCGCGCCGGCTCGGTCAGCGACCCGCGCGAGTCTTCGTTGCCGGCCGGCCGCGACATGGAGCGGGTGAGCGCGAGCTACGACGACAGGACCGGGAAGTTCCTCGTCATTGTTCGGCTGTACGGACCATCCGTCGCAGCCTCGGACGCCACCGAGCTGGTCATCTTGAGCATCGACTTCGGCCCCCAGGGAGGAGGCGCGTGTGCATCTTCCCGTCCGAACGGGGTGACGTTTCTGACGGACATCGACCCCAACCGGACCAGTGTCGCGGCGTCCTCGCCCCGTCTCAAGACCCCGGTGCTGGGGAAGAAGAGCGTGAGCGGGGACCGGCGGGAGATACAGATCTCACTGGCGCGGCCCGATCTCGCCGGGATGGACCTTCGCTGTGCGCAGGTGACCGTTCGGCTGGCAGGCGCGACCGCGTACGACCAGCTCGATACTCCCGTCTTCTTCCCGGGCCCCTTCACGACACCGCCCGTCTGCGTCGTGCCGAAGGTGGTCGGTCGGCCCCTAGGACAGGCAAAGCGCGCGATGACGGGTGCCAACTGCGCGCTCGGCACCGTCAAGCGTGCGCGCTCGAAGCGGATGCGGGCCGGCTTCATCATCTCGCAGCAACCTCGGCCGGGCACGAAGCTCTCGATCGGCTCGCGCGTCGCCGTCGTCGTCAGCCGCGGCGTTCGCTAGGGACGCGCTTCGGCTGGTGGGGCGACGTCTCTGCGCGCGCGGGCTAGCGCCCCGTCCGCAGCGTGCGGTCGTGCCCTGCGGTGGTGCCGTATCGATTGGTGGCGACGACTCGGTAGTGGTAGGTGCTGTGCCGCTTGAGGTTGAGCAGGGCGACCGACAGCGAGGTGGAGGAGAAGCCCGCGCCTGCGGCTTGGCTTGCTGTCCGCGATCCATAGCTCGGCGTGTGGCCGTATTGGAAGTAGTACGTCGTGGCCGCGCTGTTCGGGTTGACTCGAGCGTGCACGTTGGCGGTGCGCGCGCGCACGGAGGCCGCGCCCGTGGTTGCCGCCGGCCGGGTGGGGACGGTCAGGACGGTGCTGGCCATTGCGTCGGGCGCGACGCTGTCGTCTCCCCCGGAGTAGAGGTAAGCGCAGATGCGATACGTGGTTCCCCCGCTCGGGACGAACTGAGTCTGGTCGCTGAAGCCGGAGGACTGCCCTTGCTCGAGCGTGGTGATGAACCCATTGCCGTGAGTGAGCGATCGTGCGTTGGCAGCCGTCGTCGCGCACGCGGCGAGGCCGGGCTGGTAGTAGTCGTAGACCAGGGCGCCGTCGGGATTGGTGGAGCCGGTGTTGGTGAGGGTTACTGTGGCTCCCGGCCGGGCGGGGTTCGGCGAGGCGGCAACCGCGATGCTCGCGGAGGCGAGCGTGGCGCTCGGCCCAGCCGCGGCGGGTGATCCGACCGTGCCGGCGGCGAGCGCAGCGACTCCCGCGCAGAGGAGGAGGGTCAAGGGGCGCCCCAGGCGTTTGCTGTGCGTGGTTTCGGTCATTTGTGTTCCTTTCGGTTCGTCCGCCGGCGTTCACCGACGGGAAGGAGATTGGCTTTCTGCCACGGCGATTCCCGGCGGATGACCTCGAGGATTCGTTCGAACGGAATCCCTGCTCCTCGGCTGACTTCGGTGGCCGCCTCGAGCGACGTGGCTTCGAAGAGGAAGAAGGCGATCTCGTCCGTCGGGATGAGAATCGAGCCGAGGTAGCGCGCGGGGTCACCGGCCGAGCGGGCCTTCCGGGCCGTTCGCCCGCTGCGCGCCCCGGCGTTCTCCACCTCTCGCTCGGTCACCCCGGGCCAGAAGCACTCGGCCATGAAGCTGAGTGCAGCCGGATCCGATCGATTCGCTTTGCCTTCCACCACGCCAACGCTAGAGGCCGGAGCTGTCCGCCCGCATCGGGTGTTCCCCTCGATAACTCCGGCCTTGGACCGGGTCTCGACGCCGCGGCACAGCTAGCGACTGGCGCCGCTCACCGTCGCCGGGCCGTCGCGGGCCGCGATCCTGGCACCGAGCTCGGCACGCGAGTGGATGTCGAGCTTCCGGTACGCGCGGGCGAGGCTCGCCTCGACCGTCTTTGGGCTGATCGAGAGCAGGGAAGCGACCTCGCGGTTCGTCAGTCCCCCTGCCGCCAGCTGGGCGACGCGCTGCTCGGCCTGGGTCAGTGTCCCGCGGTCCGTCGGACGCCCGCCGACAGGACGCAGCTCGCGCCGTGTCCGCTCTGACCAGAGCGGGGCCCCCAGCTCTTCGAAGATCGCGAGCGCCTGCTCGAGCGATTCGCGGGACCGACGCCGCTCGTTCCTGCGGCGTTGGAGCAGGCCGAGCACCAGCAGCGTTCGCCCCCGCTCGAAGGGCATCGGCAGCCGCTCGTGCTCGCGCAGCGCCTGCTCGAGCACGCGCTCCGCCAGATCGAGCTCGCCTCGGGCCGCGAAGAGGAGCCCGCGGCAGCGTGCCCCTGTCGCAAGCGACCAGGGGATGGGGCAGGCCCGGGCGCGCTGCTCGAACTCGTCCAGCACCGCCTCGGCCCGATCCAGCTGGCCGGAGCGCGCCAGCGCCTCGACCAGGTCGGCGTGGAGCCGGTACACGCCCGGCTCGAGGATGCCCATGCTCTCCAGAACCTCGCGGGCGACCGACAGGTGCCGCTCCGCGCTGGAGACGTCTCCGACCGAGAGATCGAGAAAGCCGAGCACGCGCATATAAAGCGGGAAGGCGATCTGGCTCGACTCCACGACCGCCAAGCCCTCGTTCACGGTCGTGCGGGCGCGCTCCACGTCGCCGAGGTGCGCAGCTACGAGCGCGCGCACTGCCGGGGGGCCGCCGAATCGTTGCCCGCCTTGCTCCGCGAGCTCGACGCTCTCCTCGGCGTAGCGCAGTGCCAGCTCCCAGTCGCCGCTCCAGCACTCGAGCTGCGCCAGGTGCATGAGTATGTTCGGGCTCGAGCTCTCGTCGCCCTCCTCGACCGCAACCGCCAGCGCGCTTTTCAGTCGCGCGCGGGAGCCGTCGAAGTCGTCGACGTACTTCAGCCATTGACCGAGCATCGTGCCGACCCGAGATCGGCCGAGCTCGTGTGACGCCAGTGCCACGCTCTCGAATGCCCGGTCGACCACATCCATCGGCAGGCCGCGACCGAGCACCAGGTTTGTCCGCGCCGTCGCCAGAAGCGCGTCGGTCAGCGTGTCGGGGTCGGCAGCGTCGCCCTCTGCGGTGAGCAGTCGGACGGCCGCGCGGGCGTGCCGTTCGCTGCGGGCAGCATCGAACTCGCAGTAGACGGCGAGCTCGCCGTGGCAGGCCGCCTCCCGGGCGGGGTCCCCCATGGCCGCTGCAAGCGCCTGCTCACACCGCTCGACCGCTGCGCGGGCGCTTCCGCCCCAGTAGTCGAGCGCGGCAACGTCGAGCAACGCCCGAGAACGGAGGCGGCCTGGAGCCGCGGCAACCCCGAGCAAGACAGCTCGAGCGCGGTCCGCATCGCCCGCCTGGCCGAGGCAGCTGCCGAGCTCGAGCAGGCGCCGGTCGCGCATGTCGGCCTGATCCTCAGGCGTCAGCGTGATCGCAAGCTCGGCGAGCTCGGCGGCAGTCTCCGGCGCGCCACGGCGGCGGGCGGCCCGTGCGGCATCTGCGATCGTCCCCGCAACGTCCTCGGCAGGCTGGTCTGTGCAGAGCGCGAGGTGCCGGGCGCGCAGCTCGACGTCCGTCGCCAGCGCCGCGAGGCGACGGTGTGTGCGCCGCTTCTCCTCGAGCGAGCACGTGGCCGGGACGGCCGACGCGAACAATGGGTGCTTGAAGCGGACAGCCTCGCCCTCGACGACGATCACGCCCGCCGCCTCCGCCCGTGCGAGCTGCGCGAGGATCCGCTCTGGCGAGGCGCTCGCCGCTCCGTTCATCGCCGAGCGCAGCTTCTCGACCGTGGGATTGGGCATCGTCGCGGCGAACAGCAGGACCTGCCGGGTCGCCCGCGGCAGCTTCCGCAGCCTCTCCGCAACCAGCTGGCGCACGTCGTCGGGAACGGGAAGCGGTTCCCCCGCGGCCGGCACCCCGTCCCGGGCGAGCGCGCGCGCGAGCTCGAGCGCGAAGAACGGGTTGCCGCCGGTGGCACGATGGATCCGGAGCAGCGTCGCCCGGCCGAACGCCTGACCTAGTCTCTCCCTGATCAGCTGATGCAATGCCCCGGCACTCAGCGGCCCGATCGGGACGTGCCGGAGTCGCTCGCTGGGCAACGAGTGCACGAGGCCGAGCGGCGACGAGTCCTCGGTCGGGGTGCGCACCGAGAGCAGGAAGCCGACGCGGCTCGGCTGAACTCGACGGGCCGCGAACTCGAGCACCCGGGCCGAAGGGCGATCGACCCACTGAACATCGTCCACCGCAACGACGACGGAAGCCGAAGAGGCGAGCGTTGCGAGCAACGAGGCGGCAGCCGTGGCGACGGCACGCGGCTCGGCAGAAGAATCAGCCCGCTCGGCTCTCAGCAGGGCGATGTCGAGGGCGGTGCGCTGCGGGACCGGCAGCGAGGCGAAGGCATCTTCCTCGATCCCGCTCAGCAGGTCGGCGAGCGAGGAAAACGAGAGCCGCTCCTCCGCCTCGGCAGGAGCGCAGCAGAGTACTCGGTACGAGCGAGCCCGCGCCGCCCCGACTCCCTCGCGCCAGAGAGCGGTCTTGCCGATTCCCGCCACGCCCTGGAGCACACAGCCAGCCGGCCCATTCACAACTGAGTCGAGAAAGAACCCGACTTGCCGGAGCTCTTCCCGCCGGCCGAGAACGACGTCGGTCACCGACTGAGGATAGCCCGCGCACCTCCCCGCACTCGACCGGATTGCTGCCACACGCCCCGGATCGATCGCTCTGAGCCGATGACGCTGCTCGAGTCGATCCCCCGTCGGGCTCGCGCCGGCCTCCCTCGACTCGCCTTTCGGTTTCACGACCCTGGCCACTACGCGGTCTCTCAGCTCATCGCGCAGGGCGTGAGCGTGCTCCAGGTCGCCGCCCGGGTGGCTGGCCATGCGGATCGGCGCGTCACCTCCGCGTCTACTCCCTCCTGCTGCCGGTGGGCTCGCTGAGGCGGCGCGACGCTACAACCCGCTTCGCGCGGTAGGCGAGCGGTAGATCGACGACCTCTCGGAAGCTCGAATCTTGCCCGAAACCCGCTTGTTAGGCTGGATTCGGAGCGGCAGGGGCCCGGTGGCCCAGCCGGTCTTCAAAACCGGTGAGGTCTGGTAGCCCCAGGCTGGGTAGGTTCGACTCCTGCGCCGCTCCGTAAGACGAAGATCGCGTTGCCCGGCGATCACCCCGCCCGCCGCTCTCGTCGGCCCACGACGAGCGGTGGCCGCTGGAACTGGTGCTCGTCCTGGTGGAGCTGCTCGGGCGGCCGGCGAGCTCGAACGGCTTCACGAGATACACGACGGGCGCGAGCTCGTCGCAGCCAGGGGCGTCAGAGCAGCTGCTGATGCAGAGGATCGGCAGCGCGGGCTGTGCGTTGCGGAAGGCTTTCGCGCAGGCGATCGCACCGGGAGCCGCCGGCTCGAGGATCAGCGCGTCGGCGGGGGGCAGCGGCACGCCGGCTGCAGGATCGGAGAACGCGAGCTCGTGGCCGAGCACCGTCGCCACGTGCGCGACCAGCTCGCAGATCGCAGATCGCAATGGAGGGCTCGCAGATGATGATTTGCGCCACGCTCCCCATCCTCGAGCCGGCCAGGAGGCAACCAGGGTGCGTGGTCGTATGAAAGGGGAATGCAGCCCACCGGGGGCATTCGCGCGTCATCCACAGCGGCCCACGTTCCGGACGGGCCCTCGTCGCTTTCGCCCCGCGGAGGCGGCTCAGTAGAGAACGAGCCGGTCCCGGTGCACGGCCTCGACCCCGCGCCCGCGACCGGCGAGCAGCGCGGCGTCGGCGCTGGCGATCCCCTTGCCGAACGCGACCCCGTCCGGCCCGACCAGCTCGACGGCCTCGCCCGCGCCGAAGCGGCCCTCGCACGACGAGACACCGACGGCGAGTACGCTTCGGCCCTCGCCGGCGATCGCCCGCTGCGCTCCCTCGTCGACGTGGAGTCGGCCCGCGGTCGGCTTGCCGAAGCGAAGCCAGAGCTTGTAGGCGGACAGCTCCTGGCCCGCCGCCGCGAAGCGCGTGCCGAGCGCCTCGCCGGCCAGGATCGGCTCGAGCACCGCCTCGCCCGCTCCCGCCGCGATGACGGTCGGGATGCCGCCTGCAGCGGCCATCTCGGCCGCGAGGACTTTGCTGCGCATCCCGCCGCTGCCGAGAGCCGACGGAGCTCCGAGCACGGCATCCCCCACGGCCGCGCCGTCGCTGACGAGCTCGGCGCCGGGCTTACCCGGCGCGCGCGTGTACACGCCGTCCACCTCTGTCAGCAGCACGAGCAGGCGTGCGCGCACGAGCACGGCCACCTGGGCGGCGAGGGCGTCGTTGTCGCCGAAGGTGATCTCGTCGGTCGCGGTGGCGTCGTTCTCGTTCACGATCGGCACCGCCTTCACGGCGAAGAGCGCCTGCAGCGCATTCCGGGCGTTGACGTAGGCGCCGCGGTCGGACACATCGCCGGATGTGAGCAGGATCTGCGCCGCGTGAAGCTCGTGTGGAGCTAGCGCCTGCTCCCAGGCCCGCTGCAACCTCGCCTGCCCCAGAGCCGAGGCTGCCTGCAGCCTGGGCACGCTGCGAGGACGACGCGTGAGACCGAGGTGGGGCAGCCCCAGTGCGATCGCGCCGGACGAGACGACCGCCACCGGCTCGCCGCGAGCGACGATCGCCGAGATCTCCCGCGCACGCCGCCCCAGCACGCCTCGACGCACTCGGCCGCCCGGTCCGGCGACCAGGCTCGTCCCGAGCTTGACGACGACGGTCACCGGTGCTGCGTTCCGTCGCCGACGACCCGGTATTGCCGCAGCGAGAGGTCGCCATAGGTAACGGGGCCGCGCGGGCCGGGCGTCCAATCGACGTTGATCCCGGTCTCGGGCGCCCCGGTCAGCTCGAATCCGTCGGTGAAGCGGGTCGGCGCATGCCAGAAGGCGACAGTGCCGCGATAGCTGTCGAGGAAGCGCTCGGCGGCAGCGTCGTCCTCCGTCACGATGCCAGCGGCGAGGCCGGAGGTCTCCTCGTTCGCGAGCCGGACCGCCTCTTCGAGACCGCTGACGCTGACCACGGTCACCGTGGACACGCGCTCGGGATCGCTCGCCCACTCGTGCCCCAGCGGCCGGTCGAGCGGCGATGCGCCCGTCACGTTTCCGCGAACCTCGAGGCCCTTCTGCCGAAACAGCTCGAGTAGAGGCGGCACGAAATGGGCGGCCGCCTGGTCGACGAGTGCGAGATTCAGCCGATTGCATACGCCGAGGCGGTCGAGGCTCGCCTCCGCGAGCGCGAGCGCTCGCTCGCGCGAGGCGGCGGCGTGGATGTAGAGAACGCCGCCGCCCTCGGCGTGGGCGAGCGTTCGAACGCCGTTCTCCGCGGCGAGGCGTGCAAGCGTTGCCGTCGTCTCGCCGCTCCCGCGCAGGATTACGAGCGGGATCCGCCGCGGCAGCGAGACGAGAGCACGCGCACCGGCACGATCGGCCGAGCGGACGAGCCCGACCGCGCCCGGCGGCAGACCCGCCGCCTCCAGGGCGGGCCGCAGAATCTCGTCGACGAGGACGGTCACGGTGCGTAGTGCCGCGCCGCCGGTGCGGAGGACGGCCGTGTTGAGGCTCTTCAGGAGCTGGCCCGCCACGTCGAGCGCAACGCCGGGCCGTGCCTCGAAATTGGCTCCCACGGTTCCGATCGGGATTCGCCGCTCGCTGACGACCAGGCCGTTCGGGAGCGTCCAGCTCGCCACCTCGCGCTCGAGCGGTGAGACCTCCGCCATCGCCTCCGCCTGGCGTGCAAGCCCCTCGACGCGGCTCGCGTCGAGCCGGAGTCGGTCGAGCATTCCCTCGTCGAGCCGGCCTGTCGCCGCCTCGCAGTCGGCAGCATTCGCCCCGAGAATCGCCGCGCACCGCTCTCGGGTGAACGCGCCCGCTGCGCGGAGCGCCTCGGCGACCTCCGCGTCTCGGAGAGAGGGCGTCGCCCGGTTCGCGCCGGCGGCCTCCCGCTCGATCAGGTCGCGCAGCGCCATGTTCGTACACATACTCGCATCCTCGTGGTTCAGGGCGAGGCGTCCCAGCCGCGCCACTGCACCACGTCGACGGCCAAGACCGGAGGGCTCGGCGGCTCGACGCGATACCGCTCGTACTTGCCCGCGAGCAACCGGAGCGCTCGTTCGGCCTCCTCGCCCGCCTCGATCACCCGCGCCCGCCCGCGCAACCTCACCCACCAAAGGCGGCGCCAGTCGTCCTCGTAGTGATCGACGAGAACGGTGACGTCGGGCCGCTCGCGCGCGTTCTCGATGCGTCGAAGCGTCCGAGAGCGCTTCGGCTTCGAGTCGACCGCCGAGAGGAGCGTGTCCCCCTCGAGGACGAACACGATCGGCACGAGGTGAGGGCGCCCGTCTGCGTCGATCGTCGCGAGGCGGGCCACCTTGGCGTCCCGCACCAGCTCCCTCAGTACGATCGGGTCGTGCACCTGGGCATCATCCTGCCGAACTACGACGAGCACGCGAGCTCGGCGGGTGTGCGCGCCGTGGCCGAGGAGGCGGAGAAGCTGGGTTTCGACTCCGTCTGGGCAACCGAGCACATCATCGTCGGGCCGGAGGGCGTCGACCCGTACGGGCGGGTGCTCGACCCGCTCTGCACGCTCTCGTGGATCGCCGGCTACACCGAGCGGGTCGGTCTGGGCACGTCGATCGTGCTCGTCCCGCTCCACCATCCGATCCGGCTCGCGAAGGAGGCCGCGACGCTCCAGGAGCTCTCCGGGGGCCGTTTTCGCCTCGGCGCCGGCATCGGCTGGCACGAGGACGAGTTCCGCTTCATGGGCGTCGACTTCGCGCGTCGCGGGCGGCGGGCCGATGAGGCACTCCGGCTGCTGAGGGCGCTCTGGTCGGGCGAGCGCGAGTTCCGCGGCGAGCTCTGGTCTTTCGAGGACGCGACCTTCGCGCCGCTCCCCTCGCCGCAGCCCGAGATCTGGGTCGGCGGCGGCTCCGACCGCGCGCTCCGCCGCGCTCGAGAGCTCGGCGACGTCTGGCACCCGACACGCATCGCGCCCGACCGCGTCCGCGAGGTCAAACAGCGATTCCCCGAGTTGCGCGTCGTGCCGCGGATCACGGTCGCCTCCGCCGGGGACGCCGAGCGGGCGATCGGGGAGTTTCTGGCGGCCGGATGCGAAGGGGCCGTCGTCAGCTTCGGCCTCGAGCCCGAACGCGCGGTCGCCTCGATGCGCGAGCTCGGCGAGCGGCGCCGGTAGTCAGGCGTCTCCGGCGACCCAGTCGCGCGTGAGGAAGAGCCAGAACGCAAGCCCGGCATAACGCCCGTAGCGGCGGAACCGGCGCGCGATGGCGGCATCCGAGACCTGCTTGCGGCCGACGAGGCGCGCGTACTTGGGCCGCGTCCACGAGTCGAGCACGAGCAGCGAGTGGCGTCCGAGCAGCATCATGACGTGCGCCGCCGCGTACGGCCCGACGCCGGGCAGGGCGAGCAGCCGCCTCGTCAGCTCCTCGTCGGTCAGGACGTCTTCGGGCGCGGCGAGCCCCTCCAGGTCGAGCGATCCGCTCGCCACTGACTCGGCCAGCGCATGCAGGTACGCGCCGCGGTAGCCCGAACGGACGACGTCGCGGTAGAAGCTCTCCGGCGTGGCCGCCATCGCCTCGGGCGTCGGAAACGCCCGCCCGTGGTCGCCCACGGACGGCTCGCCGAGCTGCTCGACGAGCACCGTCGTCATCCGCACCGTCGCCGACCAGGTGCAGTTCGTCGTGCAGATCGTCTTGACGACGTCCTCGAACACGCTCGGAGCTCGCAGCATCCGGCCCGCGCCCGCCGCGGCCCACGCGAGGTCCGGATCGGTCGCGATCGCGGCGTGGAACGGCGAGAGATCGTCGTCGAGCGCCAGCACCCGACGCACGAGTGCGACCAGGCTGTCACGCTCGACACGGCCGGGTGGCGGGCCGAGCACGTTGATCCGGCCGCGACCGGTCGCGCCCTCGGAGAGGCGGATCGTGCGCGGCGGCAGTCCCGTGAGCGAGACGGTGAGCTCGAGCGTTCGTCCCACCTCGTCGAGCCGCGCGGGTGGAAGCGAGGCGACGCCGTGCGAGACGAGCGTCCGCCAGAGGTCGACGGGCTCACCGCCCGCACCCCTGAGCTCGAGCTCGATGTCGGCCACCACCTGCACATCTTGGCTAGTCGGCGGCCGGGGCTTGGGGAGTGACGGGAGGGCTATAAGCTGCCGCCCATGCGCGAGCCGGTCACTGTCGCATGCGTCCAGGCGGAACCCGTCATCCTCGACCGGGCAGCGACGATCGAGAAGCTCGCGCGCCTGACCGCCGAGGCGGCCTCCCGCGGCGCCAGACTCGTTGTCTTTCCAGAGACGTTCGTACCCGCCTACCCCTCGTCGCGGTGGGCCAGGGCGCTCGCGGGCTGGGCCGATCCGCGTGCGAAGGCCGCGTTCGCCCGCCTCTCTGAACAGGCGGTCGACGTGCCCGGCCCCGACGCCGACCGCCTCGGCGAGATCGCGCGGGAGCACGGGGTCTGGCTCGTGACCGGCGTCAACGAGCGCGACCCAAAGCGCCCCGGCACCCTCTACAACAGCCTGCTCTACCACGGCCCCGACGGACAGCTCGCACAGCACCACCGCAAGCTCGTGCCGACGAACCACGAGCGCCTGATCTGGGGCCAGGGCGACGGCCGCGGGCTGCGCGCGTTCCAGACCGATCTCGGGCGGATCGGCGGCCTCATCTGCTGGGAGAACTACATGCCGCTCGCGCGCTTCTCGCTCTACGATTCAGGCGTCGAGATCTACATCTCCTCGACGGCCGACGACGGGGATGCGTGGCAGGCGACGCTCGTCCACATCGCGCGGGAGTCGCGCGCGTTCGTCGTCAGTCCGGGGCACTTCCAGCGCGCGTCCTCGTATCCCGACGACTTCACGCTGGCCGCTGAGCTCGAAGGCGATGACATCCTGGGCCGCGGCGGGAGCGCGATCCTTGCTCCCGACGGCACCTACCTCGCCGGGCCGCTCTACGACGAGGAGGGGATCCTCGTCGCCGAGCTCGACCCCGCGCGCCTCTACGAGGAGCGGCAGCGCTTCGACCCGGCAGGCCACTACAACCGGCCCGACGTGTTTCGCCTCGAGGTAGGGGCGCGTTAGCGCCGCTCGAGGACGCGCGGCCGGTGTGACGCCGAGTAGACGTCCTTCCGCCTGATCAGGCCGTCCTCGAAGAGGAAGATGTCGGCGCCGTCCCACTCCAGCGCTCGCCCGTCCTCGTGGGTCGCCGTCGCCGTCCACTCGCTGACGACGAGCGCCTCTCGCACGTACAGGCGTCGTCCGCGGAAGGCGAGGTCCGGCCAGTTGCGGAAGATCTCCGCGATGTGGTCGGCGGCGTCGGGGCCCTCGGCCCGCTCACCCGCCGTGTGGTTCTCGAACACGAAGTCAGGGGCATGGAGCGAGACAATCGCGTCGAGATCGTGCCGGTTCCACGCGTCGTTGTAGAAGTCGATCGCCTGCTCGAGCGCGGTCGCGGAATCGGGTGGAAGGTCGGATGGTCTCACGCTGGTCTCCCCGGGGTCGTCGGAAGCTGCCTGGGGGAGACCTTAACGCGGCACTCGCGCGGCGCGCCTGAGGATCCGCTCGTCGCCCGTCCGGCGGGTAACGCCGTCGGCGTCGAAACGCTCGAGCAGCAGCTGCGCGGTGCGGCGCGACGTCCCGAGCAGATCGCGAAAGCGAGCGAGGCGGATCGTCCCGGCGCGCTCGCACTCCTCGACCAGCGCTGCGCGGGCCCGCTCGAAGGACTCGGCGTGGACGGCTAGCCCGTCGCCGAGCCGCACGAGCCGCCCCTGCTCCTCGAGGTAGCGAGCGAGCCGGGCGTCCTCGACCCGCACGGGATCGAGGCCTGCCGCCGTGAGCTCGGACTCGACGCGCTCGGCCGCCTCAGCCGCGTCGCCGACCGACGCCATGCCCCCGGGCAGATAGGCCTTCCCGCTCCGCCGCTCGACCTCGAGCAGGCCGAGCACGGCGCTCGCCCACGGCCGCTGCGGGAGGAGCTCGGCGAGCGGGACACCGGGGTCGAGCGGCACTTCCCGCGCTCTTCTGCCGAGCCGCTCGTGCACAGCGCTTCGAGTCTCGTCGAGCCAGCCGCGGGCGAAGTACCACCGGTCCGCGTGCTCGAGGCCGGCCAAGCCCAGCTCCAGCTCGTCCGGCGAGAGGAGTCCTCGTGCGGCCAGTCTCTCGCGCGTTTGCGGGGCATGGACGGCGGCTCTCGCGATTGCCGCCGGATCGCCGGTCTCGAGCAGCTCGAGCCGCCTGGCGTCGGTTCGCCGCGGCGGAGCCGGGTCGAGCACCGTCCCGCCGCCGATCGTCGTGCCGGAGCGGAGCACGACTCGATCGCCACGCGCGGCGAGAGTCGGCTTCGCGAGCCGAAGCTGCACGTACCGCTCCCCAACCCGGACGAGCCGCGCCTGCAGCTCCGACGTTCCATGATGCACCTGAAGCTGCGTCCCGCTCTCGATCGGTCGAAGCTCCTCGAGCGCGACGTCCAGCCGGTAGCTCAGCGGATACGAGCCGGCCGAGACGAGCACGTCGCCCCGCTGCACGGCCGAGCGCTCGAAGCCGGGAAGGCTGACCGCGACGCGCTGGCCGGCCGCGGCGCGCCCCACCGGCCGGTCGTGAACCTGCACACTCCGGATCCGAACCGGCACGCCCGCCGGCTCCAGGCGCAGATCGTCACCCTCGCCGATCGTTCCCGACCACAGGGTTCCCGTGACGACCGTGCCGATTCCGCGGAGCGTGAAGGAGCGGTCGACGAAGAGCCGCGTCGGGCCGTCCGCTGTGCGCTGAATGACCGCGCCGGCCGCCTCCTCGAGTGCCACCCGCAGGTCATCGAGCCCGTCGCCGGTCACTGCGCTGACGGGCACCGCCACAGCATCCGGAACCAGCTCGCGAGCCTCCTCCAGCGCGAGCTCGAGCGTCTCGGCATCGACCGCGTCCGCCTTCGTGACGGCGACCACGCCTCGTCCCACGCCGAGGAGCCGCAAGACCGCGAGATGCTCGTGCGTCTGCGGCCGAGCGCCCTCCGCGGCGTCGATCACGAGCAGAAACAGGTCGATTCCCGTGGCACCCGCGACCATCGTGCGGACGAAGCGCTCGTGGCCCGGGACGTCGACCACCGAGACTCGCCTGCCGCCCGGGAGCTCGAGCGGCGCGTAGCCGAGCTCGATCGAGATCCCCCGGCGGCGCTCCTCGGGCAGGCGGTCCGTGTCCTTGCCCGTCAGTGCCCGCACGAGCCATGTCTTGCCGTGGTCGATGTGGCCGGCGGTGCCGACGGTGAGCGGGCGGTCACTCATAGGTCAACCTCGTGAGGCTGATGCGGAGCGGGCGACTGACGATCGCAGGCGTCACTCCGGCGATCCCGGACGCGTAGCGTGTCACGACCGCGGGTAGCGGCGACCGCCGCGGCCGCCTCCTCGACCTCCCCGTCGGTCAGCGTACGGCAGTCGAGCAGCAGGCGGCCGTCGCGAACGATGCCGATCACCGGCGGATCGCCGGCGCGCAGTGGGGCGGCGAGCGTTTCCTCGACGGCGCAGGCGAAGCTCGGCAGCTCAGCCAGCGGCAGGGCACCGCCCCCGGCGCGGGCGATCGTCTCCTCGACGGCGCCGTCCACGAGCGCGGCCAGGCGCTCCGCCCTGACTCGCACTACTGCGACCGGCTCGAGCAGGGAGCGTAAGACCGGAATCTCGCGGGCCGCACGGTCGGGATCGAGGTAGAGGGCGAGCGTTCCCTCGAGCGCCGCGAGCGTGAGCTTGTCGGCCCGGAGCGCGCGCTGGAGCGGGTGGCGGCGGAGTCGCTCCACGAGCTCGGCCCGCCCGACGACGATGCCCGCCTGCGGGCCCCCGAGCAGCTTGTCGCCCGAGAAGCAGGCGAGGTCCGCGCCCGCGGAGAGGCTGTCCTTCGCCGAGGGCTCGTCCTCGAAGTGACGGAACGCGCCGGAACCGAGGTCGTCGACGAGCGGCAGCCCGTGGCGGCGCGCGACAGCCGCCAGCTCCCCGACGGACGGCTGCTCCGTAAAGCCGACGACGCGGAAGTTGGAGCGGTGGACGCGAAGGAGCACGGCCGTCTCGAGTCCAATCGCGTCCTCGTAGTCGGCCGCGCGCGTGCGGTTCGTCGTCCCGACCTCGCGCAGGCGCGCCCCCGAGCGCTCCAGCACGTCGGGGATGCGGAAGCCGTCGCCGATCTCGATCAGCTCTCCGCGCGAGACGAGTACCTCGTGACCTTCGGCCAGCGCCGCCAGCGCGAGTAGGACGGCGGCTGCGTTGTTGTTCACGACCAGCGCGGCCTCGGCTCCCGTCAGGCGGTAGAGGATCGCGGCCACGTGGTCCTGGCGCGACCCGCGACCGCCTCGCTCGAGGTCGTACTCGAGGTTCGCGTAGCCACCTGCTACCTCAGTGACGCGCGCGAGGGCGGCAGCGGCGAGCGGGGCGCGCCCGAGATTCGTGTGGAGGACGACCCCCGTCGCGTTCAGCACCCGGCGAAGTTGCGGGCTTCGTGCGGAGATGAGCTCGCTCGCCACACGCGACGCTAGATCGCCCGGATCGAGCGCCACGCGAATCTCCTCGCGCGCCGAGCCGAGGACGACTCTCGCTGCCTCCACGACCGACCCGCGATCCCATCCGCTCAAGCGCTCGTCCCGCACCAGGTCGTCGACGGACGGGAGGTCTCGCAACTCCATGCCCCGAAGTGTACGAAGCTACAGTCCGTGGAGAGATGCCCGCGCGACGGGACGAGGCTTGCATGCGTAGCGGGCGCGAAAGCCCCGACGCTCCACGTTCTCGCTGTGGACGGGGGGCAGCCGGCGGACGCTCGGCCAGGGTCAGTCCCGACTGGAAACGCTGAGCGGCTCTCGCTGAACCATCGGCTCGAACCACCCACCGGCGTGCTTCGCGCCTTCCATGTCGTAGCCGAGCCGCTGGCTCTCGCTGGAGGGCAGGGCAGGTCGTGGGTCGCCGGCGACATCGTGCTAAAGCCCGTGGAGGACGTGGAGGAGGCTGAGTGGGTGGCCGCTGTGACGGACGGGCTCCACGAGGACGGGTTTCGCGTGGCTTCCCCGCTGCGCTCCAGGGCAGGCGGCTGGGTCGTCGACGGCTGGACAGCCTCGCGGCGGGTCGAGGGTGAGCACGAGCCCGGCCGCTGGGGCGAGATCGTGCGGGCCGGCGAGGCGTTCCATCGTGCTGTCTCGCAGGTACCGGAACCGCCGTACATCGCCCGCCGAAGGAACCCGTGGTCGTGGGGCGATCGCGTCGCCTGGGGCGAGTCGCCCGCGAGGCGGTTCGCCAGGGCCAGCACCTGGGCAGGCTGCTCGGGGCGCTCCGACCGGTCGCGCTGCCGCGCCAGGTGATGCACGGCGACCTGCCGGGGAACGTGCTCTTCGCGGCAGGGCAGCCCCCCGCGGTGATCGACTTCGCTCCCTACTTCCGCCCCGCAGGCTTCGCCTCGGCGATCGTGATCGGCGACGCGCTCACGTGGTACGGCGCCGACGACTCGATCCTAGGGGAGGTCGCACACGTCGAGGAGCTCCCGCAGCTGCTTCTGCGAGCGCTCGTCTACCGGATCGTCACGGACGCGATCGCACGCAACTTTCCGCAGCGGGCGCCTGACCAGGACCCGTACGGTGCCCCGGTCGAGCTGGCCCTCGCGCTCGCTACTGGGCGTCGGCCTTGAGGGGCGTCGACGGCACTGGCGCGCCCCTGCGCTCGTAGCCTTCGAGCACGTGCTGCGCGGCGACCGCGGGGTCGTCGGTCAGGAAGAGGAGCCTCTCGTCCTCTGACGAGATCATCCGCTCCCTCAACGGCTCGCGGTGGATCCAGTCGAGCAGGCCGCTCCAGTAGGCGGAGCCGACGAGGACAACCGGGAAGTCGAGCACCTTGTTCGTCTGCATCAGCGTCAGCGACTCGAACAGCTCGTCGAGCGTGCCGAACCCGCCCGGGAAGAGGACGAAGCCCTCCGAGGCCTTCACGAGCATCACCTTGCGGGCATAGAAGTGGTCGAAGGTCAGCTCGATGTCGAGATACGGGTTGCCCTGCTGCTCGTGCGGCAGCTCGATGTTGAAGCCGACCGAGACGCCGCCCGCGTCGTGCGCGCCGCGGTTTGCGGCCTCCATCACGCCCGGGCCGCCGCCCGTGACGACAGCGAAGCCGGCCTCGGCGAATCGACGTCCCGTCTCGCGGGCCGCCCGGTAGACGGGGTGAGTCTCGGCGATCCTCGCCGAGCCGAAGATCGTGACGCCCGGCCTGCCGATCCGCTCGACCGCCTCGAAGCCTTTCTGGAACTCGCGCGCGATCAGCGCGACGTGCTCGTCGAGTGCTGCGTCCTCCCGCTCGAGGATCTGTCGGTCGGTCGTCTCGAGCACTAGAAGCTGCGTGGAACGTGGGTCGCGTGCATGCCGAGGACGAGCAGCGCCGCGAGCGCGAAGTACAGGACCCCGATCGTGATCCGCCGGCCGGCACTCACCGTGTAGTACGACTGCGTCTCGGGATGCCTCCGCATCCTCCACCGGCTGCGGAGCTCCATCGCGGCGAAGATGAGGATGATGATCAGCAAGGGGTTCGGGCGGTACAGGACGAGCGCGACCAGCCCAACGAGCCCCGCGAGCCAGAGCGCCGGGTGCAGAGCCCCCACGATGCGGCCGCCGTCGAGCGGGAGCACGGGCAGCAGGTTGAAGAGGTTGATCAGGAAGCCGAGGAAGGCGAGCGCGATCAGCGGGCGCGAATTCGTGGCCTCGCCGACGATCCAGATGCCGGCCGCGCCGATCGAGCCGAGAATCGGCCCAGCGATTCCGTTCAGGGCCTCGTGCCAGGCGTCCTGCGGCATCCGCTTCATCATGATCGCGGCGCCCAGGAAGGGGATGAAGAGGGGTGCGCTGACGGGAAGGCCCTGCCGCTTCGCCTCGATCACGTGACCCATCTCGTGGACGAACAGGAGCCCGATCAGGCCGAGGCCGAACCACCACCCGCCGATCCACACGTAGACCGCCGCCGAGACGAAGATCGAGAAGAAGAACTTCGCCTTGAAGAGGAACGCGCCGTACTTTACGAGCAGCGCGCCGAGCCCTGCGACGGGCGCCCAGATGCGGCGAAGAAGCAGCCGCCAGGCGGGCTGCTGAGGCTGGATCGGGTTGTAGTTCCGCTCGTAATCGGGCTGCGGCTGTGGCTCCACGGTTCCTACGGTAGCTCTATGAGGTGCCCGTCGGCCGTGATCTCGGGGTAGGAGAAGACGCAGTCGACGTGGATCGAGGCCTCGTTCTCGCCGCCGTACGGGCCGGTGTTGCGGCCGATCGCGACGTGGGCCGTGTTCGCCGCCTTCTCGTCGAGCATGACGTGCCCTCGCGGCGAGACGGTCGGGTTGAACCCGACAGCTCGCCGTCCACGAAGCCGAGGAAGATCTGGCGGCCGCCGTGGCCGGTCACCGCCTCCAGGAGCTGCATCCGCGCCCCGCCCTCCTCGCCGAGCGGCCGCTCGGCCAGAAAAAGCGACGCGTCAGCTGTCCTCGCGGCCTCGAGAGCAGGGGCCGGTGGAATGGCGAGCGGCCGTTCTCCGGCCCAGAGCTCGAGGCGTGGATCCGCTCCGGCAGCTCGAGCCGCGGCCGCGAGCTGAGAGCCTTCCTCGACGAGCGGCTCGTCGACGAGGACGAGCACGCGCTCGCCGGGCTGCAGGCGAGCCGCGCCGACGAGGTTGGTGCACCAGCCCGGATGGGCGAGTTGTGCCTTCACCACCCGCGCACGTTATCGGGGGCTAGGAGCCGCGGCCGATCCACTCCTCGCCCCCCTCGTAGACCTCCTTCTTCCAGAGCGGCACCGTTTCCTTGAGCGTGTCGATCGCGTCCCGACAGGCGGCGAGGGCGTCGCCGCGGTGCGGCGCGGACACGGCGATGACGACGCTCGTCTCGCCGACGCCGACGCGGCCGACGCGGTGGTGGATCGCCACCCCGCACAGGTCGTACCGCGTCTCGAGCTCGCGCGCGAGCTGCTCCATCACCTTCTCCGCCATGCCGGCGTACGCCTCGTACTCGAGCTGGGTGACCGTGCGCCCGCGCGAGTGCATGCGTGTGGTGCCGGTGAAAGTCGCGATCGCTCCGGCCAGATCGTCGGAGACTTCCGCGACCGCCGCCGCGAGATCGAGCGGCTGCTCGCTGAGGCGGAACGCGCCTCCTGAAACGGGAGGGATGAGCGCGACCTCGTCGCCGTCTGCGAGCCTCTGACTGCGTGCCGCGTACTCCTTGTTGACGGCGTAGAGGAGGCCAGGCGGCTCCTCCCCGAGGCCGAGCGCGGGCCAGACGTCGGACACTCTCTCGACGCCGTCGACCTCGCGCTCGGCCGCGCCAGCACGCTCGCGCAGACCGGCGAAGAGCTTGACCCGAACCTTCACATGGCGATCGTAAACGCCCGGCGCCAGGTTTCGGCCGAGCGGGCGTACGATTGCCCCATGGCAACGACGGGGGATCGCCGCGAGACCGACTCGGGGATCGAGATCAAGCCGGTCTATACGCGGGACGACGGGGACGACCTCGAGCTCGAGCTTCCGGGCGAGTTTCCGTTCACGCGCGGCCCGTACCCGGACATGTATCGCGGCCGCCCCTGGACGATCCGGCAGTACGCCGGGTTCGCCTCGGCGGAGGAGACGAACGCTCGCTTCCGCTACCTGCTCGCCCGCGGCCAGACGGGCCTCTCCGTCGCCTTCGACCTCCCGACTCAGCTCGGGTACGACTCCGACGACGAGCAAGCGCTCGGGGAAGTGGGGAGGACCGGCGTCGCGATCGACTCGCTCGCCGACATGGAGCTTCTCCTCGACGGAATCCCGCTCGGCGAGGTCTCGACGTCGATGACGATCAACGCGCCGGCGGCGTTGCTGCTCCTGCTCTACGAGCTGGTCGCCGAGAGCCAGGGCGTTCCGGGCGACCGACTGCGCGGGACGGTGCAGAACGACATTCTGAAGGAGTACGTCGCGCGCGGGAACTACATCTTCCCGCCCCGCCCCTCGATGCGCATCACAACGGACCTCTTCGCCTATTGCGCCGAGCGGCTGCCGAGGTGGAACACGATCTCGATCTCGGGCTACCACATCCGCGAGGCCGGCTCGACGGCGGCCCAGGAGCTCGGCTTCACGCTCGCCAACGGGATCGCCTACTGCGAGGCGGCTCTGGAGGCCGGCCTTTCGCCGGACGAGTTCGGCGCGCGCCTCTCGTTCTTCTTCAACGCGCACAACCACTTCTTCCAGGAGGTGGCGAAGTTCCGCGCCGCGCGACGCCTCTGGGCGCGGATCATGGAGGAGCGATTCGGAGCCACGAGCCCGCGCGCGCAGGCGCTTCGCTTCCATGCCCAGACGGGAGGCTCGACGCTGACCGCGCAGCAGCCGGAGAACAACGTCGTTCGGGTCGCGGTGCAGGCGCTCTCGGCTGTCTGCGGAGGCGCCCAGTCGATCCACACGAACGCATCCGACGAGGCGCTCGCGCTGCCGACGGAGCATTCGGCCAAGGTTGCGCTGCGGACGCAGCAACTGCTTGCTCTGGAGGCCGGGGGGACGGACACGGCCGACCCGCTCGGAGGGTCGTACTTCATCGAGGCGCTGACGAGCGAGCTGGAATCGAAAGCCCGTGAGCTGATCGAGCGGGTCGACGAGCTCGGGGGCGCCGTGGCCGCGATCGAGCAGGGCTTCGTCCAGCGCGAGATCGAGGAGGCCGCGTTTCGCTACACGGCGGAGGTCGAGTCGGGCGAGCGCGTCGTCGTCGGCGTGAACCGGTTCCTGGAGGAGGAAGAAGAGCCAATCGAGCTGCATCGCCTCGACCCCGAGGCCGAGCGGCGCCAGCTCGAGCGGACGGCGCGAGTGCGCCGCGAGCGAAGCCCGGACGACGCCGAGGGCGCTCTCGCCGAAGTGCGTGAGTCGGCTCGCGGAGACGTGAATCTCCTACCGGCGATGCGGCACGCCCTGCGCGTGAGGTGCACGGTCGGCGAGATCTGCGAGGTTCTGCGGGAGGAGTTCGGCATGTACGACGCCCAGCGGGTCTCGTAAAAGTCCCAACCGGTGCGCATCCTCGTCGTCTCGCAGATGTACCCCGGTCCCAGCGACCCCGACCTGGGTACCTTCGTCCAGGACACCGTGCACGCGCTCCGAGCTCGCGGGCACCAGGTCGAGCTGGCGGTTCTGAGGAGCCGTGCCGGCGGCAAGCTCCGGTGGCTGACGCTCTCGCGCTTGGCGCTCGCGGCTGCCCGCCGCGGCCGGCCGGACGTGATCCACGCCCACTTTCTCTTCCCGACCGGCCTGATCGGAGCGCTCGCCGACCGCGCTCCTCTCGTCGTCACCGCGCACGGGCAGGACGTTCACAACGTCGGCGCCATCCCGGGCGTACGACTCGCGACACGGGCTGTCGTTCGTCGCGCCTCGGCCGTCGTCGCGGTGTCCGATTACCTGCGCCGCGAGCTCGAGGCTCGGATCCCGGCCGCGCGGGGAAAGATCGAAGTGGTCGACTCGGGCGTCGACCTCGAGCGGTTCCGGGCGGGGAACGCAGAGGCCGCGCGCGGTGAGCTCGCCTGGAGCGGCGAGGGTCCCGCGTTCCTCTGCATCGGCGCCCTCAGCGCGCGAAAGAACGTCGTCCGGCTCGCGGACGCGTTCGCGACACTCGAGCGCGGCCGCTTGGCGTTCCTGGGCGACGGGCCGGAGCGGCCGCAGCTCGAGGGTAGGCCCGGCGTTACGATCGTCGGCGCCGTGCCCCACGCCCAAATTCCTCGCTGGCTCGCCGCCTGCGACGTCGTCTGCCAGCCGAGTGTCGTGGAGCCGTTCGGCCAGGCCCTGCTGGAGGCGATGGCGTGCGAGCGCTCGGTCGTCGCTACGCGGGTCGGGGGCCCGCCGGAGTTCGTTCCTCCCGAAGCCGGAATCCTCGTCGACCCGCTGGACGAGGCGGCGATCGCGGTGGGACTCGAACGAGCTGCGGCGCTCCCGAGGCCGAACACTGCGGCGCGCGCGGCCGCCGCCGAGCACGACCTCAGACTGCAGGCGGCGCGCCTGGAGGCGATTCTCGAACGCGCGGCGTCCGTTCGCCAGACCCGGAGCCCGCCTCGGCGGCATCGAGGTCGGCGAGCCTGATCTCGACGAGCGGGCGGACGCTCTCCTCGAGCCCCACCTGGCGCGCGACCTCGAGCGCCTGCGCGTAGCTCGCTCGCGCCTTCGCCGGGTCGACGCCCTGCTTGAGCCGGTTGTCGCCCGTCACGAGCAGCTTCTGGATCTTGTCGCGGGCCTCGTCGGGCTTCATGGAAACTGACTGTATCCTGGAGAGGTGCTCACGGTGCTCGCAATTTGGCACGTCCTCATCTCGTTCGCGCTGGTCGGCCTCATCCTGATGCACTCCGGCCGCGACACGGGGCTCGGGGGCATGGGCTTCACCCCGGCCTCCCAGGGCGGCACCCACATCGTCGAGAAGAACCTGACGAGGCTGACGATTGCCGTCGGCATCGTCTTCTTCCTCGACACGGTCGCCCTCTTCCACCTGCTGAAGTAGGGGCCGCCGGGCCACTCCGCCTCCACCTCGCGCGCTGGTGCCTTTACAGGGGGCTTACGATGGGCTCGTAGACTCCCCATTACAATGCGTCGCTCGGTGGCAACAAAGTCGACGCAGTGGGCGGATCCGCCCTCGCCTACCGCCTCCGCCCGGGATCCGGAGACGCTTCGCTTCCCGCCGGAGAGGGACGTTCGCTCGGCCGAGCCCCTCCTGCTCACCCGCGGAATCCTGCTTCCGCTCGCGCGGCGCGTGGCGAGCATCGCCTGCCTCGTCTTTCTCGACTTCTGCGGACTCGTGCTGGGGCTTTACGCAGCCCTTGCTCTCCGGGACGCCTACCGGGGGCACGAGCTGCTCTGGGGGCTCCTCTGGGACGAGTTGACGAACATCCTGCCGTTCCTCACGCTCGTTACCGTCCTCGTCTTCTGGCAGGCGGGCCTCTACGGAGCACGTGAGCTGCGCGGCGGTTTCGGGCGCGTTCTCTCGTCGCTCGTGATAGTCGCGCTCCTGACGGTGGCCTTCGGCCTCGGCACGGGCCACGAGTTCGGGACACTCGGCATCTTTCCGGCTGGGGTGGCCCTGACGAGCCTGTGCATCGGCCTCTTCCGAGGCGGCTATGAAGGCCTGACAGAGCTGATCCTCCGGATCGCCGGGGTCCGTCGCCGTGTTCTGCTCGTCGGCGAGGCCGAGAACGTGGACGGCCTGCACCGGGCGCTCGGGGCGCGTCGGGTCGGGATCGACTACCTCTTCGTCGGCGCGCTGACGCCGTCGGGGGACGGCGCGGGTGTTCCGGTGCTCGGCCGCATCGAGGCGCTCCCTAGCATCCTCGGTGAGCGCGCGGTCGACGAGCTGATCGTCAACGATTCGGACTTCGACGATCCGGCGCTGATCGAGATCGTCGCCCAGGCGCACCGGCACGGCGTGCAGGTCCGGATTGCACCGAAGACGACCGAGTTGCTCGTCCAGCGCGGCGAATACGTCGCCGGGCAGGCGGTGCCGCTGTTCGAGCTTCGCCCGCCGTTCTTCGTCGGAACTGAGTGGGCGCTCAAGCGGACGTTCGACGTGCTCGTCAGCGCTCTGGTGATCGGCCTCGGTCTACCGCTCTGGCTCGCGATCGCCGCTGCCATCAAGCTGTCCTCGAGCGGCCCCGTCTTCTACCGAGATCGCCGGATCGGGCTCCACGAGCGCGAGTTCGTCATGCTCAAGTTCCGGACGATGGAGGTGGACGCCGAGCAGCGCCAACACGAGCTCGAGTCCGCCAACGAGGCCGACGGCCCCCTGTTCAAGATCCGGGACGATCCGCGGGTGACGGGGATCGGCGCCTTCCTCCGCCGGCTTTCACTGGACGAGATTCCGCAGGTCCTGAACGTGCTGCGCGGCGAGATGAGTCTCGTCGGCCCCCGCCCCCTCCGTCTGCGCGACTACGCGAAGCTCGAGGACTGGCATCGCAAGCGGTACCTCGTGCTGCCCGGGATGACGGGTCTCTGGCAGATCTCGGGCCGCTCGAGCCTCAGCTTCGACGAGCTCGTACGGCTCGACTTCTACTACCTGGACAACTGGTCGATCTGGCTCGACGTGTCGATCCTCGTGAAGACGATTCCCGCGGTCCTGCTGGCGCGCGGCGCCTACTAGGGCGCCGTGGCGGCACCGAAAGTCCTGGCCGTCGCCTCGGCAGTCGATCTCGACTTTCGGTACGGGTGCACGCCCGCGTGGTGGCAGCTCTGGAAAGGACTCTACGAGGTGGGGGTGGATCTCGTTGTAACCCCGTATCGCGGTCGTGCGATCGACTCGCCGTGGTGGAGGACGTACCCGAACCCCTGCTACCGAGAGGGCGAGCTCTTCGCGCTCGCACGGGACACGGCGGCCCGTCTCCAGGGAGATCGCTACCTACGGAGATCGGAGGACAACCCGCCCGTCACTGCCTCCGACCGCGTTGTTCAGGAGGTGATCTGGCGCTGGGTGACCCCCCGCTGGAAGCGCCATCTCGAGCGAATCCTCGAGCGCGAGCGGAATATCGCAGCGGTCGTCGTCTTCACCGTCCCGATGAGTCACCTGCGCGGGGTGCCGACGTTCTTGCAGGAGCGTTTCGGCGTCCCGGTCGCCTTCTACGACGGCGACGTGCCCATGAGCTTCCCGGAGTTCGGCGGCATGGACACCGGCTTCAACTACTACCACGGTGCCGATCCGGGCGAGTACGACCTCGTCGTCTCGAACTCCGAGGGCGGCCTCGACCGGCTGCGCGAGCTGGGCGCCCGTCGCGCCGAGGCAGTGCTGTGGGGCGCCGACCCGGAGCTCTTTCGTCCGCTGCCGGTCACCAAGCGGCACGATGTCTTCTTCTACGGGTACGGCGACAAGTTCCGCCGCGACTGGATGCGCGCCTTGGTCGGCGAGCCGAGCCGGTCGCTTCCGGATGTGAGCTTCGCCCTCGGTGGTCGGGACTTCCGGGGCGACACCGGCCGCGCCCGCGGGGTGGGCGACGTCCCGTTCAACGCCTTCAACGAGGCAATCTCCGCGAGTCGCATCAACCTCAACATCACGCGGCGGACGCACGCCCAGTTGCGCGGCTCGTCGACCGCGCGCCCCTTCGAGCTCGCCATGGCGGGCGCGGCGATCGTCTCCAACCCCTACGAGGGGCTCGACGCCTGGTTCGAGCGGGGGGAAGAGCTGCTCGTCGCAAGCGGGGCAGAGGACGCGGCCGCTGCGTACCGGCAGCTGCTCGACGATCCGGCTCAAGCCGAGGCGATGGGCGCGCGCGCGCGCGAGCGCGCACTCGACGAGCACACCTACGCCCGGCGGGCCCGCCGGCTGCTCGAGCTGCTCGACGTCGATGTCCCCGCAAGGCGGGTCCCCGTCCATGGCTGAGGTGCTCGAGCGCTCGAGCCCCCCCGAGCTGCTCGAGCGCCTGCAGTCGCGCAAGCGCTTGGCGATCGTGCCCGCCTTGAACGAGGAGGCGACCGTGGGATCGGTGATCGACGAGATTCACCGCTTCGATCCCGGCTTCGAGATCGTTGTCGTAGACGACGGGTCCAGCGACCGCACGGCCGCTGTAGCCAGCGAGCACGGCGCCCACGTGCTCAAGCTGCCGTTCAACCTCGGGATCGGCGGGGCGATGCAGACCGGCTACCGCTACGCGTTCGAGAACGGCTTCGACCTCGCGGTGCAGGTCGACGGAGACGGCCAGCACGACCCGAGCGAGCTGCCGGCCATCCTCGAGCCCGTGCTCGACGGCCGCGTCGACATGGTGGTCGGCTCGCGCTTCGCGGGGGAGAGGAGCTACCGGGTGCCGCTCCTGCGCCGGCTCGCAATCGGCTTCTTCGCGCGGACGATCTCGCTGCTCGTCCGGCAGCGGGTCACCGACGCGACCTCGGGCTTCCGGGTCGTCAACCGCCGCGGGATCGCCCTGTTCGCGCGCGACTACCCGCACGACTATCCCGAGGTCGAGGCGACCGTCATGGTCGTCAAGCATCGCCTGCGTCTGTGCGAGGTGGCAGTCCGCATGCGCGAGCGGCGGGCCGGCAGCTCGTCGATCGGCGCGCTCAACTCGGTCTACTACATGGTCAAGGTTCTGCTCGCGCTCTTCGTCGGCATGTTTCGGCGGTACGTCGTGCCCTCTGAGGAGGAACGATGACTCCGCTTCGCGTCTCGCTCGCCGCCGCCGTCGCTGCGCTGCTGCTCCTGCTCGTCGTCTTCGAGCTGATCCGCCGACGCTCCCTACGCGAGCGCTACGCGCTCCTGTGGCTACTGACCGGCATCGTCGTGCTCGTGCTTTCGCTCTGGCGCGGCGGGTTGAACACGATGGCCGGGTGGATGGGGATCGAGACGTATCCGCCCGCGATGCTGTTCGCAATCGGAACGCTCTTCATCCTGCTCGTCCTGCTGCACTACTCGACGGTGATCTCGAAGCTCTCGGACCAGAACGTCGTGCTCGCGCAGCGGCTCGCGCTCCTCGAGCAGCGGCTGCGGGAGCGGCCGGCGTCCGACGAGGGCTGAGCGGGCGGCGAAGGCGCGCCCTTGGTCGACGAGCTGAGTCCAACGCTTCGCGCCGTGAGCGACGCCGTGCTGGCGGTCGCCGCCGAGCGATCCGACGAGGAGGTGCTGCAGCGCCTGGTCGAGAGCGCCTGCGAGCTGGTGGGCGCCCGCTACGCGGCCGTGGGTGTGCCCGACGGCGACGGCGGCTTCAGTCGGTTCCTGACCGCGGGAATGAGCAACGAGCTGGTTGCCGCACTTGGCCCGCTGCCGCGGACGCACGGGATGCTCGGCGCGATGCTCGAGACGGCGGAATCGTTGCGAACGAGCGACATCCACGACGACCCGCGCTTCCGGGGCTGGTGGCCGAAGGGTCATCCCGACATGCGGTCCTTCCTCGGCGTGCCCGTCGTCGCCCGAACGGAGGTGATCGGGGCCTTCTACCTGACCGAGAAGGTGGGAGCAGCCGAGTTCACCGGAGCGGATCAGCAGATGATCGAGCTGCTCGCCGCGCACGCGGCGATCGCGATCACGAACGCGCGGCTGCACGCGCGCAGCCGTGAGCTCTCGGTCCTGTCGGAGCGAAACCGGCTCGCGCTGGAGCTGCACGACGCCGTCAGCCAGAAGCTCTTCAGCCTCGTGCTCACGGCCGAGGCTGCCGGAACGCTGCTGGGTCGCGATACGGCGGCGGCCGGCGAGCAGGTGGCGAAGCTGAAGACGCTCGCGCAGGAGGCGCTCGAGGAGCTCCGCTCGTTGATCTTCGAGCTGCGACCGCCCGACCTCGCGCGGGACGGGCTCGCGGGCGCGCTGCGCAAGCACGTCGACGCGCTGCGCCGGTTCGAGTCCGGGGCGATCGAGCTCGAGGTCGAGGGCGAGATCGCCCGTGACGCCGTCCGCGACCCGGACGTGCTTCGGATCGCGCAAGAAGCTCTCCAGAATGCGCTCCGGCACGCCGGCGCGAGCCGCGTAACGGTGCGGCTGCGGGGCGATGGCGACCATCTCCTGTTGGAGATCGAGGACGACGGAAGCGGCTTCGACCCCTCCTCGCCCGAGCTCCGATCGATGCACCTCGGCCTCACCTCGATGGAGGAGCGCGCGCAGCGCTTCGGAGGCCTGCTGGAGATCCGTTCGACCCCGGGCAGCGGGGCGACCGTGCGCCTGGAGACCCGCGGTGTCTGAGCCGATTCGCGTCCTGATCGTCGACGATCACGCGGTGGTGCGGGAAGGCTTACGCACCTTCCTCGAGCTGCAGGACGGGCTCGACGTCGTCGGTGAGGCCGGTGACGGGGTGGAGGCGGTCCGGGAAGCAGAGCGGTTGCGCCCAGACGTCGTCGTCATGGATCTCGTGATGCCCGAGCGCGACGGCGTGGAGGCGATGCGCGAGCTGAGAGAGCGCGTGCCTGCCACGCGCGTGCTCGTCCTCACCAGTTTTCTCGACGACGAGCGCCTGCTGCCCGCGCTTCGAGCCGGGGCCGCCGGCTACCTACTGAAGAACGTGCAGCCCCAGGATCTGGCGCGCGCGATTCGCGCCGCCGACGCCGGCGAGGCGATGATCGACCCCGCGGTTGCGGCGCGGCTCGTCGACGCCCTGGTCGAAGGCGAAGGCGCCCCGCGGGCCGAGCTGACCGCTCGCGAGCAGGAGGTGCTCGGGCTGATCGGACGCGGCTTCGCCAACAAGCGGATCGCGCGCGAGCTCGGCATCGCCGAGAAGACGGTCAAGTCGCACGTGAGCCACGTGCTCGCCAAGCTCGGGGTCTCGGACCGGACGCAGGCGGCCCTCTACGCCGCGCGCCTCGGCCCGAGGTCCTAGGACCAATTGCCCCTGGCGTTCGAGCCAGCACGGCTCGTAGCCTGAGGGCATGCCCGTCGGCATCGTCACCGGAGCCTCGCGCGGGCTGGGTCTCTCACTCGCCCGCGCCCTCGCCGAACGCGGCTGGCGGCTCGTCGTCGATGCGCGTGACCCCGGGCCGCTCGACACCGCGTGGGTGGGAACCCCTGACGTCGTCGCGCTTCCCGGCGACGTCAGCGATCCGGATCATCGCAGTGCGCTCGTCGCCGCGGCCGGCGGCTCGATCGACCTGCTCGTCAACAACGCGAGTCTGCTCGGGCCGAGCCCGCAGCCGAACCTGGCCGACTACCCGCTCGACGAGCTTCGCCGCGTCTACGAGGTCGACGTGGTCGCGCCGCTGGCGCTCGTCCAGCTCGCCGTTCCGCACCTCGCCGACGGCGCACGGATTGTCAACGTCACCTCGGACGCGGCCGTCGAGGCCTACGAAGGCTGGGGCGGCTACGGCTCTGCGAAGGCCGCGCTCGAGCAGATCACCGCCATTCTCGCCGTCGAGCGCCCCGAGCTGCGCGTCTACGCCGTCGACCCGGGCGACATGCGCACCCGGATGCAGCAGGAGGCCTTTCCCGGCGCGGACATCTCGGACCGCCCGCCGCCGGAGGAGAGCGTTCCGGGATTACTCGCGCTGATCGAAGGCGATCTTCCGAGCGGCCGCTACCGCGCCCGCGACCTGGCCGAGGCGCGCGCATGAGCGCGCTTGCATTCGAGCTGCCTGCGCGGCCGGAGGCGCACGAGCCGCCCGAGGCGCGCGGCCTAGCGCGCGACCAGGTGAGACTGATGGTCGCGCGCCGCGGCGACGCGAGCATCGTGCACACGCGCTTCGACAGGCTGCCGGGCTTCCTGGCGGCGGGCGACCTCCTGGTCGTCAACACCTCGGCCACGCTTCCGGCTTCGCTCTCGGCCGAGCGCGCGGACGGGACGGCGCTCGAGCTCCATCTGTCGACACCCGCGCCGAAGCACGCCGCCGACCATTGGATCGTCGAGCTCCGGCTCGCCGGCTCGCCCTTTCACGAGGCGCACGTGGGGGAGGAGTATGCGCTGCCGGCCCGCGGACGCGCCGCGATTCTCGCCCCATACGCCGGCGGCCGGCGTCTCTGGCTTGCGCGGCTCGACCTGCCCCTGCCGCTCGAGTCGTACCTGCGGGCCAACGCGCAGCCGATCCGGTACGGCTACGTCCCGCGCGCCTGGCCGCTCGAGGCCTACCAGACGGTCTACGCGCTCGAGCCCGGAAGCGCCGAGATGCCGAGCGCCGGCCGGCCTTTCAGCGCCGAGCTCCTGACGAAGCTCGTCGCGAACGGCGTTCTCGTCGCGCCGGTCACGCTTCACGCCGGGGTCTCCTCGCCGGAGCGGCACGAGGCCCCCAACCCGGAGCGCTACCGCGTCTCCACCGAGACGGCGCGGCTCGTCAACGCTGTCCGCCGCTGGGGCGGCCGAGTGATCGCCGTCGGTACGACCGTCGTCCGTGCGCTCGAGTCAGTCGCCGACCGCGACGGGTGCGTCAGTGCCGGTGCGGGCTGGACGAACCTCGTCGTGACGCCGGAGCGGGGACTCCGGGCGGTGAACGGCCTGCTCACCGGCTGGCACGAGCCCGAGGCGTCGCACCTGCAGCTGCTGCGTGCGGCGGCGGGAGACGAGCTCCTCGATCGCTGCTATCGAGCAGCGACGGAGCATGGCTACCGCTGGCACGAGTTCGGCGACAGCCACTTGATCCTCCCGTAGCGGCTCGACTCGGGCGCCGGCCCCGGCCGAAGCACCGCCGGAGCGCCAGTACAATCGACCCCGCTGCCCTCTTAGCTCAGTTGGTAGAGCACCTCCATGGTAAGGAGGGGGTCAACGGTTCGAGTCCGTTAGAGGGCTTGCAAAATCCCCGCTCACGGGGATTTTTCGTTCAGAACGACTTGCTCTTCGTCGCACGTACGGTGGGTATGGAGCCGTTTATGGAGCTTTCGCGTTCGTAAGAGGCCAGATTCGTCGTCTGTGAAGGCAACGTGGCCGGAGGCGTCTAGCTCAGACCGGAAGGTGAGTGAGCGCCTCACCTAGTCCTGCGGTGATGCCAGTGGCGAGGGCGCCGGACAAGCCACTCGCGGCGACCCGCGTGAGGAAATCCTTCGCACGTTGCTTTGTGGGCTGCTCCGCCTTGGCGACATTCGCCGCGACGTGCTGAACGTCCTCATATGACAGATCCGAACGAGCGCTGAGTGCCCGCCCGAGATCGCGCCCAGCGTCGTCGCTCCAATCGCCAGCCAGACCCGCGCGAACGATCGCCTCGACAGCGAGCAGCACATCCTCCTTGCTCGCGTCGCTACCCACATTGACCTGGGCTCCCGCACCGAGGTTGACGTTGCTGTTCACGATCGACGCACCGGCGCCGACGTTGAGTTGGTAGTTGTTGCTACCGATAACGACCGTCGCGGGCATGTTCCCCGCCTCCTGCACACTCCGTCCGCCGATCGCGTTCGCGATCGCGTCCTCCACAAGTGCCCGGTCAACGCGGTTGCGTTCGAAGAACACACCGGGGAGAAGTTGCACAAGCTGGGCTGGCTCGGCGGTTCCGCGCTTCCGAATCGCATCCACAAACTTGGGGCCAATTGAGAGGTCGTACTCCCACCCCTGGGCATCGAACGCCGATGCGATCAGTCGTTGAAGTTCGGTCGGGGCGATGGAGGTCATTCAGTCTTCCCGCGATGACGGCGTTGCGCGCCTTCGGGAATCGTCGCGCCCTCGGCGGTGAGCCACTTGCGGACGTTCGTCGACAGATTGAGCACTTTCTCGGCTTCGGTGTCCTTTCGAAAGACACGCGCCGACCCGCCCTTGACTAGGTCGGCCATCCCGTAGTCGGTCTCCAACTTCTTCACGGCGCGCGAGACACCCATGGCGCTAGTGCTGATGCCGAACTCGCCGAGCTTCTCGAGGAGCTCCGTCTGCGTACGCGATCCGTCAAGCAGTAGGTAGATCTGACCGAGGAGCGGAGCCTTCCGAACCGCCGCCTCGATGTCCTCGAGACTCGACTGCTTGTGCGCGCGAGCAACAAGGTTGACCTTGCCCTCGATGACTCCCAACCGCGAGTAGATCGAGAGGAGTGCGTTGCTGATCTCTTCGTCCGATGCCATTACTACCTAACTGGACTTCGCGCCCTTCTTCGCAGGCTTTTTCTTCTCGGCCTCCTTCGCGCGAGTGAGGGCCACGCTGACGTAGCCGCTGGTGGTGCCCAGGAGCTCGGCGACGCGCGCCTGCTTGATGCCAACGCTGTCGAGCTCGACGATGACTTCTTGCAGTCCGCGCTCGCGCTTAAGGTTGAGCGCGAGCAGCCGCGCAACCTCGTCAATCGGGTCGAGCGAATCACGCTTCGCGGCCACTTACTTCCGCCCCCTCTGGATTGCCTTCTGGACCGCAGTGGCGTTCTTGCCCATGACCTGGGCGATGTCGTTTGCGCTCAGACCAGCGCTCGATAGAAGGACCTCGGTGTTCGCAGGCTTGTATTTCTGGTCCGACGCGTTGAGCCGGTCTTCCCGCTCAGCCACGAGCAGCGCAAGGACGCCAGCCATGACCTTCGTCTCACCCGGTGGCGTAGGAGCCGTCTGCTTCCTTGTGCCTCTCGTAGACGTCATTCGCCCACCTCCTCCGACGCGGGCTTCTTGCCGCGCGACTTCTTCGCCCGTTCGCCCGCGAGTTGCATATGGACCGCCCGCTCGGTCTTGCCGAGCAGTATCGCGATCGTCGCCGCCGAGAGACCGACGTCGGACAACATTTTGTCTATCGAACGCTCCTTCGGTCGGGCGACGCCCGTCTGCCGAAGGTACCCATCCAAGACCAGGGTCAGGAGAGCGCTCAGCTTTGCGTCGATAGACCGCATGAGATCATCGTTTGTGGCCATAGGCCAGATCGTAAGTTCGTGTCCGGACGGAGTCCGGTCCCGATTCCCTCTCGAATAGAAGTCGACTTCGGACCGAAGCGAAGTTCGGTCAGGACGCGTCCAGCACGGGTCAGAGGGCTCGGGACGGTTCGAGCCCGTCAGAGGGCTCTGCAAATCCACGCGTCCGGGGTTAGGTGGCGGGCCGCCCTGGCGTCGCGTTGATGTCCAGCGAGACGATCACGATCGGAAGGTCGAGCATCGGCGCGATCCCAAGCGCGTCAATCGCACACATCGCCTGCACCGTGTGGCTCCGATTGATCCGCACCTGGTGGCCGCGCGGCTCGGCCGAGAACGGATAGGCGACAACGGGACGGCCGGCAGCGTCGGTGTGGACGAGGTCTTCGCGGGCAAGCACGACCAAGGCGTCGGCCAGGTCGATTCCGAAACCGGCAGCAGTAGCGGCCAGTGCTTGTGGGGTTGGGACGACACCGGCGGCGAACTCGCGCAGGATCCACAAGTAGAGCCGCCGTTCCTCGTCGGAGAGGCGGCTGACTCGCGCTCGTCCCTGCCGTTCGGGCGGAATCTCCGCTGCCTGAAGCACGTCTACCTGGGTCGCCACTATGATTCGCTCCTCATATCAGCCGCCGACTATGCTAGAGCGATGAGCACTGTCCTGAGCGAGGCGCCGTTCCAGCTCCCCGCGGCTCCTGTTCGCAGCGATCTGGTCGCCAAGTACTTCCGCACGCTCGCCGACCCAACCCGGTTGCGGATCCTGCAACTGCTTGCCCAAGCGGGGGAGCTGCCGGTCGGCGAGATCGCCTCCCGGCTTGGCGTCACGCAGCCGGGTGTTTCCAATCATCTCGCCTGTCTGCGCTGGTGCGGCTTCGTTGCGACGCGCCGCGAGCACCGCACAGTCTTCAACTATCTCGCAGACGAACGGGTGCTGACGCTGCTCGACCTGGGGGATGCGCTGCTGGCAGAGAACGCCGAGCATGTCGCAGCGTGCTGCCACACCGAGGAGGACCGATGAGCAAGCCGGTGATCGAAGTCCTGACCTTCGACGGTTGCCCGCATGGCAAGCCGGCGCTCGAGTTGGTCGAGCGCGTCGTCGGCGAGCTCGGACTCGACGCAACCATCCGGCGCGTAGACATCCCCGATGCAGAGGCTGCAGCCGAGCAGCGCTTCCTCGGTTCGCCGACCGTTCGCGTCAGCGGCCGGGACGTCGAACCGGGAGCCGAGCAGCGCGCCGATTACGTCCTCTCCTGTCGCGTTTACCGGACCACGTCGGGATTCGCGGGACAACCCGATGGACAATTGCTGCGCGATGCGCTGCTCGAAACAGCGTGACGACAAGCTGATGCGACTGAGCCGAGCCGGTTAGGAGGATCCGGTCAACACGGTTCCCGTCTCGATTGCGCTTGTCGCCGGCGGCCTCGCCGTCGTCAACCCGTGCGGGTTCCCGCTGCTGCCGGCGTTCCTCTCCTTCTACTTGGGCGCCGAGGAACAGCAGCTCCCAAGAGCAGGAACGCGCGTCCTGCAAGGACTGCTCGTCGGAGCGCTCGTCACGGTCGGCTTCGTCGGCCTGTTCGCGCTCGTCAGTCTCCCGGTCAGCTTCGGCGTCGCCCTGGTCGCGCAGGCGGTGCCCTGGGCCGGCCTCGCCACCGGCGCGCTGCTTGCGCTCGCCGGGATCCTGGTTCTCAGCGGCCGCCGCCTCCCGATGCCTGTCCACCTGCACGTGCCCATGCGTCGCGAGCGACGCTTCGGCGCCATGCTGCTCTTCGGGGCCGGCTACGGAGCTGCCTCGCTCGGCTGCACACTGCCGCTCTTCCTCAGCTTGGTCGGAGCCTCAGCGGGAGGCAGCAAGATCACGGTGTTCCTCGCCTACGCGCTCGGAACAGCCGTCGTCCTGATGGCGCTCAGCGTCTTCGTCGCGCTCGCGCGCGAGGGCGTCGTCCGCGGCTTACGCGCAGTGCTGCCGCACATGAACCGGATCGCCGGCCTGCTGCTGCTCGTCTCCGGCGGCTACCTCTTCTACTACTGGGCCCGCCTGCAGTGGGGCGACAGCGCGACCGTCGCAGACGATCCAATCGTCAGCTTCGGCGTCCGCTTCTCCGGCTCGGTCAGAACCTTCGCCGACGGGCAGGGCGGGCTCGTGGTTGCCGCCGCGGCGGGCGTCGTCGTGATCGCCGTCCTCGCCAGTATCTGGCGACGCCGCCGACTTCCAGCAACCGGCTTTGTGCGCGAATGAAAGTCCTCGTCGCACTGCTCGTGACGCTGGGCCTCGCGGCCAGCGGCTGCGGTGCGACCAAGCATGCGGCCACATCCAGCACAGCGGCTTCGACTCCGGCCTCGGCAAGGACGCTCCACGATCTCGGCGACATCGGGCAGTTGCGCTCGTTGTTCAACACGCGCTCCAAGGAGCCGCGGCTGATCGTGCTCGTCTCTCCAACCTGAAGCGTCTGCCTCCTGGGGGCCAGTTGGGTCCGCACGCACATCTTGAACGCCTACCCGAAGGCCAAGCTCACGGTCTACGCGATCTGGCTGCCGATCCTCGCAGGCGACTCGCGCGGCGCCTGGGACTCGCATGTGCTCGACGACCCACGAGTCGTCAGCTTCTGGGACGGCGGCCGCATCGCCGGCAAATGGTTCGCCGATCATTCCGTCGACGGCCTCGGCTCACCGGGCAGCGTCGTCTGGGACGCCTACTTCGCGTTCCCAAAAGGCGCACGCTGGACGAGCGCCCCGGAGCGCGTCCTCGCTTCCGGCAGCGACATCATCGACCACACCGCCGGACTCGAGCACCAATTCATCCCACTCCTCAACGGCTAAACGGTCGCTCCCGCGTACCCCCGGCTGTCGCCTGACCAGCCTCCTCCGACGTCTGTTGCTACGCCTACGGCGTAAGCCGCCGGCCGTCTGGTCATGGCCCGAGGAGCCCCTCCCTGGCATCGGCGTGAGTGAGCCACGACGCCCGTGCCCCTGCGGCGGAGCAGGCACGATCACGCTCGAACCGCCGGCGTAGCCGGACGAGTTAGGTCGGGGCACCGCCATTCGCGTGCGAACGTGGTGCGAACACAAGCCTGACCACGCGCGTCCACCCGCGGGCTACTTCTCGCCGTCAGATCCTCCAGCTTTGCGGGGCTTTCATGCTCGCCGGAGGGACATGGCCGACGACTTCCTCACCGAGACCATCCGCGAACGATCAGTGCGGAACCCCGATTTCCCGCTCCTCGTCGACGCTGCTCTCGCTCGCCGCGAGTTGCTGCACGAGCTCGCCAACGAGCGGCAGGCGAAGGGTCTCTCCCAGACTGCGGTCGCCGCAAAGATGGAGACCTCGCAGTCGTTCGTCGCACGCCTCGAGCGGGGCAACGTCGACACGAAGATCTCCTCGATCGAACGATTCGCCTCCGCGCTCGGCAAGCGCGTGCAGTGGCAACTCGTCGACGTCGACACCCACTGAGAGTCGCGCAAACTCGCTGGCAACCGGACTGGCATCCGGGCTGGGTCGAGCTGCCAGTCCGATTGCCAGTCCGGGTGTCTTGGAGCACGCCCACGCTCCCGCTCAACCATGCGGGTTTCCGATGCGCTCCCGCTTCCGCCGCCTGCGGCGTCGAACGCGGGAGCGCAAGGTTGGCTGCAAGGGAGCGGGAGCGTGGGCAAGCTGGTCTGTCCTGGAAAGCAGGTACAGGGAACAGGAGGTGGTCAGAGTCATCAACAACGTGGGCCTCGATCAGGAACCTGGTAGACGACTCTCTGTGTCGTGGACCATAGTCAGGAGCCATGGCTGCCAAGACTTCGTCCTCGAAGGCGGCGGCCGAGTCGTCCTACCTCCGCAAGCGTGAGCCCGTTGTCATCTGATCCGAGCGTCGCTTACCTCACACCCGAAGCCAAGGCGCGGGTCGAGATCGACCGCATGCTCGCCGCCGCCGGCTGGGTCGTCCAGGACTACGCGCGCGTGAACCTGAGCGCGGCACGCGGTGTCGCGGTGCGGGAGTTCGTGCTCGCCTCGCCGCACGGTCGGGCCGACTACCTGCTCTTCGTCGACGGCCAGGCGGTCGGAGTCGCCGAGGCAAAGAAGGAAGGCGAGACGCTCACCGGCGTCGCCTGGCAGACGGCGAAGTACGTCGACGGTCTCCCGGACGAGCTCCCGACCGCAGTCGAGGGCGCGCTCCCGTTCGCCTACCAGTCGACCGGCGTCGAGACGCGGTTCACGAACACGCTCGACCCGGACGCGAAGAGCCGCCAGGTCTTCTGGTTCCACCGCCCGGAGACGCTGGCCGCCTCGATCGCCGCGATCCGCGCGCACCCGCTCGAGCCGACGCTGCGCCACCGGCTCCGCAGCCTGCCGTCGCTCGCGAGTGACGGCCTCTGGCCCGCGCAGGAGCGCGCGATCCGCGGCCTCGAGGAGTCGCTCGCGCTCGACCGGCCGCGCGCGCTGATCCAGATGGCGACCGGCGCCGGCAAGACCTTCACCGCCGCCAACATCGCCTACCGGCTCGTCAAGTTCGCCGACGCACGCCGCATCCTCTTCCTCGTCGACCGCGCCAACCTCGGCCGGCAGACGCTGAAGGAGTTCCAGAGCTTCACGACGCCCGACGACGGGCGCAAGTTCACCGAGCTCTACAACGTCCAGCACCTGAGCTCGAACACGATCGACCCGGTCGCCCGCGTCACGATCTCCACGATCCAGCGGCTCTACTCGACGCTCCGCGGCGAGCCCGAGCTCGATCCCGAGCTCGACGAGCACTCCGCCTACGACCTGCTCCCGGCCGAGCCCGTGCCGGTCGAGTACAACCCGCGCGTCCCGATCGAGACCTTCGACGTCGTGATCGTCGACGAGTGCCACCGCTCGATCTTCGGACTCTGGCGCCAGGTGCTCGACTACTTCGACGCCTTCACGATCGGCCTCACCGCCACCCCGAACAAGCAGGCGTTCGGCTTCTTCAACCAGAACCTGGTGATGGAGTACACCCACGAGCAGGCCGTCGCCGACTCGGTGAACGTCGACTTCGACGTCTACCGGATCCGTACCGAGATCAGCGAGCGGGGCGGGGCGATCGACGCGGGGCTCGTGACGCAGTTCCGCGACCGCCAGACGCGCCGCACCCGCTGGGAAACCCTCGACGACGAGGTCGCCTACGGCGCCGAGGCGCTCGACCGCGCCGTCGTCGCCAAGGATCAGATCCGCACCGTCGTCCGCACCTTCAAGGAGCGGCTCTTCACCGAGATCTTCCCCGGCCGAAGCGTTGTGCCGAAGACGTTGATCTTCGCCAAGGACGACTCGCACGCCGACGACATCGTCCAGATCGTCCGCGACGAGTTTGGCAAGGGCGACGGCTTCGCCGTCAAGATCACCTACAAGTCGACGGGCCGCAAGACCGACGACATGATCAGCGAGTTCCGCAACTCCTACAACCCGCGGATCGTCGTCACCGTCGACATGATCGCCACCGGCACCGACGTCCGCCCGCTCGAGTGCGTCTTCTTCATGCGCTCGGTCAAGAGCCGCACCTACTTCGAGCAGATGAAGGGCCGCGGCGTCCGCATCATCGGCGACACCGACTTCCAGGCCGTCACCCCCGACGCTCTCGCGAAGGAGCGCTTCGTGATCGTCGACGCCGTCGGCGTCACCGAGACCGACCTCGTCGAGACCCAGCCGCTCGACCGGCAGCCGACCATCCCGCTCGACAGGCTCTTCAAGCAGATCTCCTTCGGCGTCCGCGATCCAGATCTCGCCTCGACGATCGCAGGCCGGCTCGCGCGCCTCGAGCGGCGGCTGACCAAGGAGGACCGCGAGGAGCTCGAGCAGCTCGCCGGCGGACTCACGTTGCAGGACATCTCCCGCGGGATCGTCGAAGCGCTCGATCCCGATCTGCCCGAGGAGACGCGCAAGGAGCGGATCGACGCCGCGGTCGCGCCGCTCGCGGCGAACCCGGAGCTGCGAGAGCGGATCGTCGAGGTGCGCCGCTCCTACGAGCAGGCGATCGACGAGGGCAAGGACCGGCTGATCGACGCCGGGCCGACGATCGATCGCGCGCGCAAGACCGTCGAGTCGTTCGAGCGCTTCATCGAGGAGCACAAGGACGAGATCACCGCGCTCCAGATCCTCTACAGCCGCCCGTACGCGCAGCGGCTCACCTTCAAGGAGGTCAAAGAGCTCGCGAACGCGATCGGCCGGCCGCCCTACCAGTGGACGCCTGAGAAGCTCTGGGCCGCGTACGAGGCGCTCGACCGCTCGAAGGTGCGCGGCTCGGGACAACGCGTGCTCACCGACATCGTCTCGCTGGTTGGCTTCGCGCTGCGCCAGGACGGCGAGCTCGTCCCGTACCCGGAGCGCGTCCGCGAGCGCTACGACGCATGGCTGCTCCAGCAGGAGAACGCCGGGCGAACGTTCACCGCGGAGCAGCTCGCGTGGCTGGAGCGGATCCGCGACCACGTCGCCGGGTCGCTCGCGATCTCGGCCGACGACTTCCAGTACGCCCCGTTCATCCAGAACGGCGGCCTCGGCAAGGCGGGCCAGGTCTTCGGGGCGCAGCTTGCGCCGTTGCTGGAGGAGTTGAACGAGGCGTTGCTCGTATGAGTGAGCTCCCGAGAGGCTGGGCAGTTTCGATGCTTGGGGAGTTGAGCGAGGTGGTCTCCGGCTCGACGCCCCGCACGACACAACCGGCCTACTGGGGCGGCGACATCGCATGGGTCACGCCGGATGACCTCTCGCGTTCTCGTAGCAAGACGATCACGCGCGGAGCGCGGAACATCACGCAAGCCGGATACGACTCATGCTCGACAAGACTGGTTCCGGCCGGGACGGTGCTCTACACGTCACGCGCGCCGATCGGTTACGTCGCCATCGCCGCAGGCCCCGTCTCCACAAACCAGGGATTCAAGAGCTTCATTCCCTCGGACGCGTTCGTCAGCGATTACCTCTATTGGTTTCTTGTCCATGCGACGCCGCATATTCGAGAGCTTGGAAGTGGAACGACATTCCCGGAACTGTCGAAATCGGCCGCCAAGACGATCTCTGTCCCGGTCCCGCCCCTGAACGAGCAGCGGCGGATCGTGGCGGCGATCGAGGAGCAGTTCTCCCGCCTCGACGCCGCTGGCCGCTCTCTCGACGAGGCCGCGCTAAAGGTTCAGGGCCTGCGCCGTGCAACACTCGTCGGGGCCCTTGATGGCCCGTGGCCAAGCCTCCCACTCGGCGAGATTGCCTCCACCGATTCTGGACCTGCGTTCAAGAGTGAGTTTTTCGGCGATCCAAGCGGCGGCACCAGGTTGCTTCGCGGTGAGAACATCGAGCCCGGGCGGCTTCGATGGCGCGACACCCGCACCTGGCCAGAGTCGAAGCTCGCTGGCTACGAACATCTATTCGTCGGTGAGACGGACCTTATCCTCGCGATGGATCGCCCCATGATTTCGACCGGTCTCAAGCTCGCGCCGGTTCGGACCGATGACCTGCCTGCGCTATTGGTGCAGCGCGTGGCGAGAATCCGTGCAAGCGACCGAGTTGTTGCTCCGTTCCTCCATTTGGCGCTACAGCTCCCCCGCTTCGTCACACATCTCCTTGGAGGTCAGACCGGCACGCAGCTGCCACACATCACCCTGGCGGGTATCCGCGCGTTCGAGATCCCATTGCCGCCGCTGGAGGAGCAGCGCCGCGTCGTGTCGGAAGTCGAGCAGCAGCTCTCCCTGATCGACGCGATGCACCGCGCGATCGAGGCGGCCAGCCGCCGCAGCGCCGCCCTCCGCCGCTCGATCCTCGAGCGCGCCTTCCGCGGCGAGCTCGTCCCGCAGGACTCCTCCGACGAGCCGGCATCCGCCCTGCTCGAGCGGATCGCCGCCGAGCGGGCCACGGCCGAAGAGGCGACTAACCGCCGTCCGCGTCGGCGTGCAACCATGGAAAGGTCATGATCGCCACCGAAACCCAGGACATGCGGTTCACCGCGCCGCTCTACACCCTCGCAGAGGCCGCGCGTTTCCTCGGCGTGCCCACGTCCACCTTCGGCACCTGGGCGAAGGGCTACGTTCGCCGCCCCCCAGGTCGGCCATCGGTACACGGCGAGCGGATCCTCAGCAGCGTCGACGCCGCTCGGAACTTTCCGCGCATCCCGTTCATTGGGCTCGCCGAGGGGATGGTGCTCGCCGCGTTCCGGCGGGGCGGCGTGAGCCTCCAGCACATCCGCAAGGCCGTCTCGATCCTCGACAGCGAGATCGGGATCGAGTACGCCCTAGCTTCGCACCGGCTCTACACGGATGGAGCAGTGATCTTGTTCGACTACGCCGACTCGCGCCACGACGACGAGCTCGCAGGCCTGACTGAGGTCGTTTCGCGGCAGCGCGTGTTTGCGCCCGTCGTGCGCGAGTACCTCAAGCGCATCCAGTACGGAAAGGACGGATGGGCGCAGCAGCTCGTATCGCCGACCACGCGGGAGCGGACCGTGGCGGTTGACCCGCGGCGCGCATTCGGTCAGCCGATCTTCATCCACGGCGCCGCACCGGTCGAGAGCGTCGTCAGCCGCTGGAAGGCCGGCGAGTCGCTCGCACACGTCGCGCGGGACTTCGGGGTGCCGCCCGCCGACGTCGAGGACTACCTGCGTGCCGCCGTCCGCCTCGCCGCCTGAGTTCTTCCTCGACAGGAGCCTCGGCGGGCGCGACGTCGCCATCGCGCTTCGCCGTGCCGGCTGGGCCATCCACACGCACGGGGAGGTCTACGGCACTCGCGACCAAAGCGTCGAGGACGTGGAATGGCTCGAGCTCTGTGGACGCGAGGGCTGGCCAGCGCTCACGATGGACCGCCGGATCCGCTACCGCCCGGTCGAGATCTCCGCCGTCCGGCGCCACCGCGTGAAGCTGTTTGCCCTCACGAGCGGGAACCTGACCGCTGCCGAGCAGGCGGAGCGGTTCCTCGGGAACGGACGGCGGATCGAGACCGCGTGCATGCAACCGGGCCCGTTCCTGTACGCGGTACACGCAAAGCAGATCGTGAGAGTCTTCCCCTGATGAGCTCGAACGGTCTCGTCCAGCGGCTCTGGAACTACTGCAACGTCCTGCGTGACGACGGTCTCTCGTACGGCGACTACCTCGAGCAGCTCACCTACCTGCTCTTCCTCAAGATGGCCGACGAGCAGACGAAGCCGCCGTTCAACGCCAAGCCGTTCATCCCGGAAGGACTCGACTGGCCGAGCCTCCTTGCTCGCGACGGCGACGAGCTGGAGGTGCACTACCGGCACCTGCTGACAGAGTTCGGCCGGCGGCCCGGAATGCTCGGCGTCGTCTTCCGCAAGGCGCAGAACCGGATCCAGGACCCCGCCAAGCTCCGCCGCTTGATCGTCGACCTGATCGACCGCGAGACCTGGCTGACGCTCGACGCCGACGTCAAGGGCGACGCCTACGAGGGGCTGCTCGAGAAGAACGCCGAGGACGTCAAGTCGGGCGCCGGCCAGTACTTCACGCCGCGGCCGCTGATCCGAGCGCTGGTCGAGGTGATGCGACCCGAGCCCGGGATGAGGATCTGCGACCCTGCCTGCGGCACCGGCGGCTTCCTGCTCGCCGCGCACGAATGGATCTCGAAGAGCTATCCGTACCTCGATCCCGACGAGAAGCGTCGCCTGCGCTTCGACGCGCTGCACGGCTGGGAGATCGTCGACAACACCGCGCGCCTCTGCGTGATGAACCTGCTCCTGCACGGGATCGGCTCGGAGGAAACCGACAGCCCGATCCGCGTCGACGACGCGCTCAAGGCCGACCCGGGCGACCGCTACGAGCTGGTGCTCACCAATCCGCCGTTCGGCAGGAAGTCGTCGATGACGGTCGTGAACGCCGAGGGCGAGAGCGAGCGCGAGCAGCTCGTGATCGTCCGCGACGACTTCTGGGCCTCGACCTCGAACAAGCAGCTGAACTTCGTCCAGCACGTGAAGACGCTGCTCGCGATCAACGGGCGCGCCGCCGTGGTCGTCCCCGACAACGTCCTCTTCGAGGGCGGCGCCGGCGAGACGGTGCGCCGCAAGCTCCTCCAGGAGTGCGACGTGCACACGCTGCTGCGCCTGCCGACGGGGATCTTCTACGCGCAGGGCGTGAAGGCGAACGTCCTCTTCTTCGACCGCAAGCCCGCCGCGGAGGCGCCGTGGACGCGTGAGCTGTGGGTGTACGACCTGCGCACGAACATGCACTTCACGCTCAAGCAGAACCCGCTCCGCTACGAGCATCTCCAGGCCTTCATCGAGGCATACAAGCCCGAGAGCCGGCGCGACCGCGCCGAGTCGGAGCGCTTCAAGCGCTTCAGCTACGACGAGCTGGTCCAGCGCGACAAGGTGAGCCTCGACCTCGTCTGGCTCCGCGACGACTCGCTCGAGGACATGGACAACCTGCCCCCGCCGGACGTGATCGCGCAGGAGATCGTCGAGGATCTCGAAGCGGCGCTGAGCGAGTTCGCCGCGATCGCCGACAGCCTGCGATCAAACGGCGCGGACCACGACATGTAGGCACCTCGGCTTCCCGACTGCCAGTCGCGCCCACTACGGTCGGCCCCACTCGAATGGGCATCGAAGCGATACAACGTTAAGATCGCCCAGAGCCGCGGCTCTTCGGATGGATCAACGCGGAGGGCTGCAAACCCAAAAGCCGATGCTGACCGAGCGCTTGTGGCTGGCTATTGGTTCCAGGTGGTGCAGAACCAGGCCGACTTCGTGGGACAAGCAGTAAACAACGCTCTCAAGGACGTTGGGCACGGAGTCGGTAACATTACAAACGCGCTTTCAAGTCTTCAGAGCCGAAAGCCGGCACTCGTGCGTCAGGTCGCGAAGAGCGGGCGCACACAACAGGCGCGCAAGAAGTACAAGCTGACGACCGCGGGTGTTTCAGCCGTGCGGGCGATGATGAACGGCACCAACAGTCCGGGGACGCAGAGTGAGTACGGCTTCGCCGCCATCTTCGGCAGTCCTCGGCTCTCTCTCGGCTGGCCAGCGGAACCCCTTGCTCGATGCCTTCAGCGAGATCGTAAAGAACTACCGGCAGAACAGATGGGAGCCTTCTGAATTGAACGGCGGGAAACTCTGCGAGGTCGCGTACACCATATTGCGCGGACATGTCGATGGCTCCTACCCCTCGAAGCCATCAAAGCCAAAGAACATGGTCGATGCGTGCCGCAACCTCGAACAATCGCCGGACACGTTCTCGCGCTCGGTGCGCATCCAAATCCCGCGGATGCTGATCGCCCTTTACGAGATTCGCAACAATCGTGGTGTTGGGCACGTCGGCGGCGACGTCGAGCCGAACCACATGGACTCGGTCGCAGTGCTCTACATGGCGAAGTGGATCGTGTCGGAGCTCGTCCGCCTTTTCCACAACGTCGACACGGCGACGGCGACTGCTGTCGTGGACGCGCTGGTCGATCGCGAGATTCCGATCATCTGGGACATCGGCGGCGTGCGCCGCGTGTTGAGCGCATCGGCCTCGCGCAAAGACAAGACGCTGTTGCTGCTCTACGGTCCGCCGGCCGCGGTGGCCGAGCGGGACCTCGCGTCGTGGGTGGAGCACCCAAAGCTGACCGACTACCGCAAGGACGTTCTGCGACCCATGCACAAGGCGAAGCTGGTCGAGTACGACATCGCCGCGCGCGTGGTGCATCTCTCCCCTCTCGGCATCCGCTTCGTGGAGGAGAACTTGCCGTTGAACGTCGCCAGTTAGGCAACTGGCTATCTCGTCATCGGGGGTCTGTGCGGAGCGGCGGGTGGCGCGTCACTTGAGGTAGCACCCAGGTAGCACGGCCGCGCAAATCGCGGGTTTTCGCGGCGTCTCGACGCCCTCGGTCACTGTGCCGGCGAGGAGCGAGGCGTCGCGACCACGAGCGCCGCGCGGTCCCAGTGGTGGGAGAGCGGGACGAGATGGGCGTTCCCCATCTCGTCCGCGCTTGCCACCCAGCAGTCGACCACGGTGCGTAGGCGCTCGAGTGTGTCCGCCATGCGCTGCGCACGAGATCGAGGCGCCCGTCTCACGCTGCGATCTTCTCCAGCAGCGCGTCCACGCGTGCGAAGCCTCCCTTCGCGCCCTCCTCGACGCCGTACTGCATCGTCGTGTCGCGCTGCTCGGTCGTAGCGAAGCGCATCGTCTGCGTCAGCTTTGTCTGCTCGCCCAGATCCTCGAACTCGAGCGTCTGCAGGTGGTTCTGGAACGTCTGCACGAGCCGCGCGGGCGCGTCGACCTCGCGGAACTCGCCCTCGACGACGCCGAAGGCGGTGCGGAACCGGTAGGTGCCGCCGGGACGGACGTCCATCTCCTCGACGACGGTGCCGTCGCCCCACCATTCGGGGATCAGCTGCGGATCCGTCCAGACGGAGAAGACGTGCGTGCGTGGTGCGTCGAAGATCCGCTCGACGCGGATCTCGAGCTCGTTCGGGGTGGTGACGGTAGTGCTCATCGTGCTCCTTTCGTGCGTTCGACGACCTGCGCGAAGCGGTCGAGCCGCTGCAGCCACGTGCTGATGCCCTCGAAGGCAGAGGGCACGAGCGTGCATGTGCGGGCACGGCCGACCTTCTCCGTTGTGACGAGTTGCGCCTCCTCGAGCAGCCGGATGTGCTTCTTCATCCCGGTCAGCGACATGCCGAAGGGCTCGGCGAGCTCGCTGATCGTCGCGCTCCCCACGCCGAGCCGCTCGAGCACGGCACGGCGGTTCGGGTCCGCGAGGGCCGCGAATGCTCGGTCGACGGTGGATTGATACTGAACCATTAAGTTCAGTATTACAGACGCGTCCGAAAACGGCAAATGGGGGGCGGCGATGTGCCTGGCTGCGACCCTCAGTCGGGGTACTCGTCGTGGCGGCGCAGCCAGAAGACCTGCTCACCCTCTTCGTGGCGTCCCGTCGGCGTCAGGTCGAGTAGGCCGTAGTAGCCCATCGCCGACTCGAGTCCGCGCGCGGTGGTCACGTAGGTCCGGTAGACGGCGCCGTCCGAGAGCGCGTAGGCGCTCAAGCCTGGGCCTTCTGTGACGTAAGTCGCCGCGTCGGTGCCGCAGGCGCGCGCATTCTGCCCGACAACAGGTGGGATCCCGCCCTCGAGGAACGGCTTCAGCTCTTCCTCGGCGCGCAGGAAGCCGAGCTCGCGGTGTGGAAGTCGCTGCCGACCGTGGAGACCCAGTTGAAGCTCCAGCCCATCCGCTCCTTGTAGCGCTGCAGCTTCTCCAGGGGAGCGCGCGAGGAGCAGATCAGGGTCACATCGCGGGCCTTCAGGTGCACTGCGTTCGGGTCGAGGTTGTCCGCGATCGACGAGCACACCGGGCAGCCCGCCTCGTATCCGGGCCCGAACATGAAGTGGTAGATGAGAAGCTGGGAGCGGCCGTCGAAGAGATCCGCCAGCGACTTCGTCCCAGCGGCCGTCTCGAAGCGGTATTCCGCCTCGACCGGCACCCAAGGGAGCTCGCGGCGCTTCCGGGCCAGCTCGTCGTGGCGGCGGGTGAGCTCCTTCTCCTCAGCGAGCAACTCGTCGCGGGCGGCCTGCCATTCCTTACGTGTTCCGGTTCTGTGCTCTGTCATCGCGTTCCTCTCTTTCTTTGGCTCGTTGCGGAAGGCTCAGTCCGGGTACTCGTCCTTGCGGTAGGCGGGTGTCTCGGCGGGGAGCGGCTTCGGCGTCCGCTCCAGCAGGAAGTTGAAGAAGGTCGAGACGAACGGGTCCGGGGCCGTCACGGTGTAGGTGTGGTAGACGGTTCCGTTCTCACGGGCGAACGCGATGTAGCCCGGGTTCTCGCGGAGTCCGTCCTTGAGCTCGGCGCCGGTCTGCTTCGACCAGAACTGGAGCTCTTCCGGCGGGTTGTCGACCATCTCCTTGACCTCGGGGATCTGCTCGGCCTGTTTCTCGGTCAGCGCCAGGCCGAAGTCGAACGGGAAGTCGCTGCCGTAGGTCGAGACGTAGGGGAACCGCCAGCCCATCCGCTTCTTGTAGGCGGCGAGCCGATCGATCGGAGCCCGCGAGAAGCAGATCAGCGTCACGTCCCGCTTGTTCAGGTGCAGCAGCACCCCGTCGAACCCGTCGGCGAGATTGGTGCAGCCAGGGCAGGCGCCGAGCTCGTAGTCCGGCCCGTACATGATGTTGTAGGCGAGTAGCTGCGAGCGGCCGTCGAAGAGCTCGGCAAGCGTCTTCTTACCCTCCTCGGTGTCAAACTCATATTCCTTCTCCACCGGGATCCAGGGGAGTGCACGGCGCTTCCGCTTGATCTCCTCGTTGCGTTCGCCCTGCTCGGCCTCGAGCTTTGCGAGCTCGTCCCGGGCCGCCTGCCAATCTTCGCGGGTTCCGATCCTGTGCTTGGGCATCTCATCTCCTCTCGTCGGACTCGAACCGTTCCCGCGCGAGCCGAACCGGTGTCGTCGGATCCGAAGCTACCCGGGAACACGAGATAAGACCCGCAGCGACCCGGAAACTCATCGCGACTGTCCTCGAACCGCAGCTCGCGCTCGACGGTTGCGCACTAGCAGTGGAGAAACGGCACTCCTTAAGTGTCCCAGACCACCTCGATCGGCCGTTCGACGCCTGGAAGCGGCAGGGCGTTGGCCTCGGCTTCGATCGCGTCGCGCGCTCCACGCGAGAGACGTGCCCAGGCGTCGATCCGTACGGTGTGGTGCGCCCGTCTCCAGGTTCCGCGGATCTCGCCTTCGACGAGCAGCGCGCCTGGCCACACGCGGGACGTCCAGAGACGCTGCCGCTGATCCTCGCGCGGAACGAGAAGCTCCCGCTCTCGTCCGTCGAGCAGGAAGTAGGCATCGCCGCTCGGCAGCAGGCGGGCGGGTGCGGGGGCGGTCTCGGCGGCGCGGGTCGCCGGCTCGTCCTCCGCGAGCAGCCACTCGTCGCCGAGTGGTGATCGAACCGGGAGCAGCGAACCCTCGAGCGACGCGAACGCGTCCATCGCCGTCCGCCGGGAGATCCCCGCCCAGCGGGCGAACCCGTGAGCCGTCGCGGGGCCGAAACGTGGAGGTAGCGTCGAGCGAGCTCGCGACGCGCGTCGGCCGGGTCGACCTCCGCGGCGGCGACCGTCCACACGGTCGGCGCACGCGCACCTTCCCAGCGGATCGCGACCGTACCCGTCGTCGCGGCGTACCTGATCGCGTTGCCGACACCGAGAGCGCTCGCGACCTCGCGGTCCGTCAGCCGCCTTCCGGCGAGATGGGCATGCACGTGCTCGGCCATGCGCTTGGCCCGCAGGCGCCTCTTGGCATTTTCGGGAAGCCTCGCGAGCGAGAAGAGCGCGAAGTCGCACTTGGCGACGACATAGGTGTTGTAACGAGGGCCCCACAGCTGGGCGAGCGAGGGATCCTCCCAGGTTGACGACTCAACCCCGTCGATCCGCGCGTGCAACGAGAGCAGCGCGGCTCTCGGCATGCTGTCCTGCAGGCCGGCCCACGCCGCCCGCCGCAGCGACTCCGAATCCTTCGGCATTCGCTCGTCGAGCGCCCCGACCCGTCGTCGCAACGCCAGGATCTGCTGCCGCGTGACCCGGAGTCGCGATTGCACCGAACCCACCATTGAGCCCACATGACCCTACTAGTCTGTTCCCGTGACTGAGGCCGAGGAGCTGGGGCGGGGTGGCCGTCTGCGCGGCGGCGCGGCGGGTGAGCTCGTGTCGGCTGCCTACGCGGCGGAGGCCGCGCACGGCCCGCGCCTTGCGCATGGACTCTCCCTCGCCGACCTTGCGCACGCCGTCGCGCTCGTCGAGGGCGGCGACCTCTCGGGCGACGACGCGAAGGCGCTCCTGCGCGGCCTGCTCGAGCTGCACGCGATTCCGGGCGACGAGTTCCCTTGGGACCCTGCACTCGGCGACGCTTTCAACGCCCGAGAGGCAGAACTCGAGCGGCGGGTTGGAAGGTCGGCGGCCGGATGGCTTAGTGCGGGACGCCCGCGCCGCGAGGCGTTTCGCGTCGGGCTGCGGCTGACAGCCCGCGCCGGTGCGCGCAAGCTTCACGACGCGCTCGCCGAGCAGGCCGCGGCGCTCGCGCGGCACGCCGGTGCGACGCGCTTGGCGCTCGCGACCGACTACACCTACCTCCAGCCCGCCCAGCCAACCACCGTCGGTCACCTCTTACTCGCGTACGCCTACCCAGCGCTTCGCGACGCCGAGCGCGCGCGTGCGTCCCATGCGGCCCTCGGCGCGAGCGTCGCAGGCGCCGGCGGGAGCGCCGGATCACGCTGGTCGCTCGACCGGACGCGGCTCGCCGAGCTTCTCGGCTGCGAAGGCCTTGTCGAGCATGCCAAGGACGCGGCGTGGCAGGCCGACGTCTACCTCGAGCTGCTTGCGACGCTGGCGATCGCCGCGACGCACCAGAGCCAGTTGGGGCAGGACTTCGAGATCTACGCGAGTCAGGAGTTCGGGCTGGTCGAGCTCGACGACGCACACAGCAGGGCGAGCGCGCTCATGCCGCAGAAGAAGAATCCCTACGCGCTCGCCGCGATCCGCACGCAGGCCGCCCAGGCATCCGGCGATCTTGCTGCCACTCTCGTCGCTCTGCACACAGGCTCGGCGCGCACTGATCACTTCCACCTGCTCAACGGCATCGTGCCGCGCGCGCTCGACGAGGCGGTGGCGACCGCACGGCTTACGGCGTCGGTACTCGACGGCATCGAGCTACGGGAGGAGCGATTCGCGCAGATCGCGCGCGAGAGCTTCGTCACGGCTGCCGACGTCGCCGACGTGCTCGCACTCGCAGGCGACGTCGACTACCGCAGCGCGCACAAGATCGTCGGCCGCGCTGTTCGCGACCTGGTCGAGACTGGTGCGTCCCCGTCCGGACTCACCCCTGCGCGCCTTGCCGCTGCCGCAGAGGCTGCGATTGGACGACCTGTCGAGATCGACGAGACGACGCTCCGTGACGCGCTCGATCCCGCGGCGTGCGCGGCGGCGCGGCTGCAGATCGGTTCGTCGTCCGCGGCAGCGATGGACGCGATGCTCGACGGCATCGCGGAGACCCTGGCCGCGCACGAGGTATGGAGCGCCGAAGCGCGCGACCGCGAGGCTGCTGCCGAGAGCGCCCTTCTTGCCCGCGCGCGCGCCCTGAGCTGAGACAGCTGGCTCCCAACAACTGCTCAACGGTGATCGGCAGCGATCGGATGCGTCGGCCGGTGGCGTGGTAGACGGCGTTCGCGATGGCGGCTGAAACTCCGACGCAGCAATCGAGCTCGCTCGTATCGCGAGCTAGCCGGTCGGCTACCCGGACGCCTTGCGTACGCCCTTCCGTCGGCTTCAGGCTTCGGAATCAGCCGGCGCCTTTAGTGCCTCGAGCCGTTCGAGACTGGCCGGCGGCCACAGGGCGTTCGTGTCGTAGTACACCTCGAACGCCGGCACTGACTCCGGCAGCGTGATCCAGCTCAGCTTGGACCTGGTGAAGATATGGGCGTCGGGCGTGAATCCCGAGGGGCCATCGAGCGTGCCGCCGCGAACGAACAGCACGTCGGGGCGTCCGTACTGGCTGAAGACCGCGACCTGGCAAGTCGGACAGCGGAAGATCCGCTGTTTGCTGCCATCGTCACGAGGCACGTCGACCGGCCGTGGGTCTCCCGCAAGCAGCTCCACACGATCGGCCTCGATTAGCACGTTGATGACGAAAGCGCTTCCGGTTTGTCGCTGACAGTTGAGGCAGTGACAGCAATTCGTGAAGAGCGGGTCGGATGTAAGCCGGTAGCGGATCGCTCCGCACGAGCAGCCACCCTCACCTGGGACGCTCATGATCTCCTCCTCGAGAAAGGCATGGAGTTTGAACGGTACTTCGGTCTCCGCGGCGCGCTCAGTCTCAGGCAGCTCCTCGGCTGACCTCCGTCTCCCTGGACACCGAGAGGTCGCCCGGACCATCATGGAGGCCGATGCGGCGCGAACTCCCGACGGGCGTCGTCACGCTTCTCTTCACCGACGTCGAGGGCTCGACGAAGCTGCTGCACGAGCTCGGCGACGGGTACGCGGACGCGCTTCACGGGCATCGTCGCCTGCTCCGGGCCGCGTTCGCCGCCCACGGCGGGGTCGAGGTGGACACGCAAGGGGACGCCTTCCTCGTCGCCTTCGCGCGGGTGTCCGAGGCGGTCGCCGCGGCGAAGGAGGCGCAGCGGTCGCTCGCGGACGGCCCGGTCCGTGTCCGGATGGGCCTCCACACCGGCGAGCCCCGGCTGACGGACGAGGGCTACGTGGGCCTCGACGTGCACAAGGGAGCGCGTATCGCCGCGGTCGGCCACGGCGGCCAGGTGCTCCTCTCGCATTCGACCCGGGCGCTCGTGGAGGACGATGTCCGCGATCTCGGGCCGCACCGACTCAAGGACCTGACCGTCCCTGAACGGGTCTACCAGCTCGAGGCCGAGGGCCTTCGCTCGGACTTCCCGCTCCTGCGGACCCTCGACGCCGGCAGCACGAACCTGCCGTCGCCGGGCACGTCGTTCGTGGGCCGCGCCGAGGAGCTCGACGCGATCGACCGGCTGCTCGAGGATCCCGACTGCCGCCTGCTGACCCTCGTCGGCCCGGGCGGCGTAGGCAAGACCCGCCTCGCGATCGAGGCCGCCGCTCGCCGCGTCGACCGGCATGCGCACGGGATCCACTTCGTGCCGCTCACGTCGGTCCCGACGGCCGACCTCATCGCTCCCGCCCTGGCGGAGGCACTTCAGTTCGCAGTCGACGCGGCCCACAGCGCGTTCTCGGCCCAGGATCAGCTGCTGGACTACCTGAGCGAGCGCTCGGCGCTCCTCGTGTTGGACAACTTCGAGCACCTCGTCGACGGCTCGGGTCTTTTGGCGCTCATCCTCGAACGCGCTCCGCACGTCGAGCTCCTGACAACATCCCGTGAGCTGCTGCGGCTGCAGGGCGAGTGGGTCTTCGCGGTCGAAGGGCTCGGCGAGGCGGCGAGCGAGAGGCCGAACGGCGAGAAGCCGGCGATCCGGCTTTTCGTCGAGCGGGCCCGGCAGTCGGATCCGCGCTTCACGCTCGGAGCGCAGGACCGTCCGCACGCCGAGCGCATCTGTCGGCTCGTCGACGGGATGCCGCTCGGCATCGAGCTCGCCGCCGGCTGGGCCTCGATGCTCGATCTCGCCGAGCTGGCGGACGAGATCGAGCGAAGCCTCGACTTCCTCGCCTCGTCGATGCACGACGTGCCGGCCCGGCACCGGAGCCTGCGGGCGGTCTTCGATCAGTCGTGGGGCCGGCTCGACGACGAGCAGCGGCACGTCCTCGAGCGGCTCGCCGTGTTTCGCGGGAGCTTCACGCGCTCGGCGGCCGCGGCGGTCACCGGGGCCGGCCTGCCCGTGCTCTTCGAGCTCGTGGGCAGGTCGCTCGTCCGCCGCGCTGAGCTCGGACGGTTCGAGCTGCACGAGCTCGTGCGCCAGTATGCGGCCGAGCAGCTCGCCCAGGCGCCCGCGGCGCTCGAGCGTGCTTGCGGGCTCCACAGCCGGTTTTACGTCGGGCTGCTCGCCGAGCGCGGTGACGCACTTCTGGGCGCGGCCACCGTCGACGCCCGCGACGAGATTAGGGCCGAGCTGGACAACCTTCGTGTCGCAGCCGAGTGGGCGGTGACACGCTGGAGTGAGGACGAAGCGAGAGAGGTTCTCTCCCTGCTGCTCGCCTTCTACGATCCGCACGCCTGGTACGAGGCTGGGGAGGCCTTCGGGCACCTCGCCGAGCGGAGACGCGCGCGGGAGGTCTCTGCCGCCGAGGAGCACGAAGGCTCAGTCGTCGCGAGCGCCCGCGCCTACCAGACCCTGTTCCAGGGCCTTCTTGGCAACCACGCGCTGTCGGACGAGGTCGGCCGGGCATGCCTGCCCAGGCTGCGGGAGCTCGGTCTGCTGCGGGAAGCCGGTCTCTGCCTGAACGGCCTCGGGATGAACGCCGCCTACCGGGACGAGTACGCGGAGGCGGCGCACTGTCTGCAGGAAGCCGTCGATGTGGCCCGGGCCGTCCGCGAGGCGTGGGACCTCTGGGCGGCGCTGCTCAATCTCGGCTGGGTGCGACTGCTGCAAGGAGACCTCGACGCTGCGCGAGCGGCCTTCGGGGAGGCGTACGAGACGGCGCGCGACCTGGGCAATCCGCGGCTTCTGGCCTTTGCGCTCAGCAAGCTCGGCCTGCTCGCCGACGCCGATGGCGACTACGCCGAGGCATTGCGGCAGCACATGAAGGCCGAGCAGGCGTTCGAGCAGGTCGGCGACCGCGGTGGTCAGGGTTACGCGCTGAGCCGGGCCAGCATGAGCGCATACGGGCTCGGCGACCACGCGGGCGCGATGCGCTTTGGCCGCGCCGGGTACGAGGCGTTCAGCGAGGTCAACCATCGATGGGGCGTCATGTCAGCTCTCTGCCGAATGGGCTTCGCCGCACTCGGGCTCGGCGAGCTCGAGCAGGCCCGCGAGCACTTCGGCCGGGCGCTCGAGCTGGCTCACGAATCGCAGGCGACGTCACTCGTCCTGCACGCGCTGAGCGGGATCGGCGTGCTGCTCACGAGAGAGGGTGAGGGGCGGCGCGCCGTCGAGCTGCTCTCCTTCGCCCTCGGCCACCCGGCTCTTCCCGGCGCCTACCGCGCCGTCGCGCAGCCCGAGCTCGACCGCCTCGAGGCAGACCTGCCGGCCGACGAGCTCGCGGCCGTGCGGCAGGCTGCGGCTGCGGCGGACATCGAGGAGCTCGTCGCCGACGCCCTTCAGACCCACGCGGGCCGATGAGATCGTCGAGCTGATGCTCGACGCCTCGGCCTGGAGCCAGCAAACCGCTACGGCTAGCCCGGATCTTTCAGTAGCACTGCCCGCGACGCTGTCGGGCGGCTAGTGATGTCCGCCTGAGCAGAGACGATCTGAGTTGTCGAAGCCCAATCTCCCTGCCCAGGAGGATCACCATGCCGGTGAAGGCAAGCAGCTCG
>JBBSGR010000016.1:0-54393 GCA_038253945.1 Gaiellales bacterium | reverse complement strand
GCACCCGCGAGCCCGTGTGCTCAGGCCGCGGGCACGTCGCCTTCGCCGCGCTCGTCCTCGGCATCCCGTCCGACCTCCATCGCGGACTGGAGCCTACGCACCCGACCGGCCGTTACCCCAACGCGATGCGAGAGGGGGGCCACACTAGAATCGCCGCTGTGGCGCTCCTCGGTGCGAAGTCGTTCGGGAACTACATCGGCGGCGAGTGGGTCGACGCCGCCGGCGGGGAGACGTTCGACAGCACGAGCCCGGCGACAGGCGACACGCTCGGCACATTCCCCCGCTCGGGCGCCGAGGACGTCGACCGCGCAGTAGAGGCCGCCGCAGTCGCCTACGAGGATTGGCGGCTCGTGCCGGCGCCCCGGCGCGGCGAGATTCTCTTCCGCTTCGCTCAGCTCTTGACCGAGCACAAGCAGGAGCTGACAGAGCTGATGTCGCACGAGATGGGGAAGGTCCTCGCCGAGGCGGGCGGCGACGTCCAGGAAGCAGTCGACATGACGTTCTACATGGCCGGCGAAGGGCGGCGCATGTTCGGGCAGACCACGCCGTCCGAGCTACGCGACAAGTTCAACATGAGCGTGCGCATGCCGATCGGGGTCGTCGGCGTGATCACGCCCTGGAACTTCCCGATCGCAATTCCGTCCTGGAAGATCGCTCCCGCGCTCGTCTGCGGAAACACCGTCGTCTTCAAGCCCGCAACCGAGACGCCGCTGCTCGGCCAGCGCTTCGTGGAGCTGCTCGACGAGGCAGGTCTGCCGAAGGGCGTCCTGAACATCGTGCACGGGGGTGGGGGAGTGGTCGGGGACGCGCTCGTCCGCCATCCGGATGTGCCCGTCATCACCCTTACGGGCTCGCGGGAAACGGGCGTCCGAGTCATGCGGCGGGCAGCGGATCATCTCAAGCACGTCCACCTGGAGCTCGGCGGTAAGAACGCGATCATCGTGATGGACGACGCGGATCTCGAGCTCGCGGTCGAGGGAATCATCTGGTCCGCCTTCGGCACCTCGGGGCAGCGCTGCACTGCGGCGAGCCGCGTGATCGTGCATCGACGGGTTTACGACGAGCTGCAAGGCAAGCTGGTCGCGGCGGCGGAGCGCCTTCGCCTCGGCCCTGGCTGGGAGGAGGACACCGACGTCGGGCCGCTGATCAACCGCTCCGCTCTCGACAAGGTGCACGCCTACACGGGGATCGGGCAGGACGAGGGTGCGCGCCTCTTGACGGGCGGGGAGATCGCGACAGGCGAGGGTCTCGACAAGGGCTTCTTCTACCGGCCGACGATCTTCGCGGATGTCGAGCCAGGCATGCGGGTTGCCCAGGAGGAGATTTTCGGGCCGACGACCGCGCTCATTCCGGTCTCGAGCTTCGAGGAGGCAATCCGAGCCGCGAACGGCGTCAAGTACGGGCTTTCGTCGTCGATCTTCACCCGCGACGTCAACGGCGCCTTTCGCGCCATGCGGGATCTCGACACGGGCATCACGTACGTCAACGCCGGAACGATCGGGGCCGAAGTGCACCTACCCTTCGGCGGGACGAAGGACACGGGAAACGGCCACCGGGAAGCCGGGCAGGCTGCGCTCGACGTCTTCACGGAGTGGAAGTCGATCTACGTCGACTACTCCGGAAGGCTGCAAAAAGCCCAGATCGACACGGCCGACTAGTGATCCGGGTCTTCCGGATTCCCTACTCGACCAACGTCGAGCGGGTGGCCCTCGCGCTCGGCCACAAGCGCGTCGAAGTGGAATGGGTCGACGTCGATCCCGCCGATCGGCGGGCGGTCCGCGAGCTGAGCGGCCAGGATCTCGTTCCGGTGCTGGTCGACGGCGCGCACGTCCTCGCCGACTCGACGGCGATCCTCCGCTTCCTCGAGGAGCGCTTTCCGGCGCCGCCGCTCTTTCTCGGTGACCCGGCGCGGCGGGCGGAGCTCGACGTCTTCCTCGACTGGTTCAACCGGGTCTGGAAGCGGCCGCCGAACGAGATCGAGGCCGAGCGGACGAAGCACGACGGAGACGAGGACCGGGTCGCGGTGCTCGGTCGCGAGCTGGCCGCCACGCTCGATCTCTTCGAGCGCCTGCTCGACGGGAGGGACTACCTCTTCGGCGTGTTCTCGGCCGCCGACTGCGCGGCTTTTCCGTTCCTGAAGTACGCGCTGGACCGCGACGAGGCCGACGACGAGCCGTTCCACGCAGTCCTACGCGAGTTTCTCGCCCTCGGAAGCGATGGCCGGCGGCTCGAGGCCTGGATCCGCCGGGTCGACGCGCGACCGCGGGCCTGAGATGGAGGTGCGGCTGCTGGGCAGCGGCGGGTTCGTCCCCACCGGGGAGCGGGAGACCTGTTGCCTCTACGTTCGCCGGGCCGACGACGTACTGCTGATCGACGCAGGGACCGGGCTCCGACGGCTCGTCACCGACGCGTCCCTCCTGGACGGGGTGCAACGGGTTGACATTGCGCTGACGCACTTCCACCTCGACCACGTGATGGGGCTTCTCTTCTTGCCGGCGCTGCCGGTGCGACCGCACGTCTGGGCGCCAGGAGCATTGCTCGGCGGAGCGCCCTCGGTCGAGCTGCTCGAGCGGCTGCTCGGCCCGCCGTTTCTGTTGCCGCGGGCATCAGACCTCGAGCAGCACGTCGCCGAGGTGCACGAGCTCGCCGCCGCGGAAGTCTCCGTCGGCCGCTTTCGTTTGCACGGGCGGGTGCAGAGCCGCCATCCAAACCCGACGCTCGCCCTCTCGGTCGACGGCTGCCTCGTCTACTGCACGGACACGGCTTACGACGAGGGGAACGCGGCCTTTGCTGCCGGCGCGCCGCTGCTCCTCCACGAGGCGTTCGTCGCCGCCGATCGCACGGATGACGAGGGACACAGCGCCGCCGGCGAGGCGGGACGGATTGCGGCGGCCGCCGGCGTCGAGCAGCTCTGCCTGATCCATATCAACCCGCGGCAGCGCGACGACGCGGAGCTGCTCCGCTTTGCGCGCGGGCGATTCGCCGCCTCCGAGGTCGGCCGAGACGGGCTGCGGTACGAGTTGTAAGGTGCGGGAATTCGCGCTTCCGCGCCCGGCGGCTCACGCCCGCTCCGGACTCTTCTGGCTCGCCCTGTGGACGATCTACCTCGTCTGGGGCTCGACCTACCTGGCAATTCGCGTCATGGTCGAGACGATGCCGCCGCTCCTCGGCGCCGGGATTCGATTCTTCCTGGCCGGTGCGATCCTCTACCTGGTACTCGCCGTGCGCCGCCGGCGGATCCTGCTTCCGATCTCCGGCGGCGAGCTGCTGGCCGCAGCCGTCGTCGGGACGCTCCTGCTGCTCGGGGGCAACGGCCTCGTCACGGTGGCCGAGCAGGACGTTCCGTCAGGCCTCGCCGCACTCATCTTCGCGTCGATCCCGCTCTGGGTCATCCTGCTGCGGCTTGTGGCGCGAGAGCGGATCGGCCGCGCGACTCTGGGCGGCGTTGCGGTCGGGTTCCTCGGCGTGGCGATCCTCGTCCTGCCCGGAGACCGGCCAGGCTCGGCGCCGCTCTGGGGGCTGCTCTTGCTCGTCGTCGCGGCCGCGCTCTGGGCGTCGGGCTCGTTCGCCTCGACCCGCCTCCGCCTGCCCGCCGATCAGTTCGTCTCGACGGCTGCCCCGATGATCGCCGCGGGCGCGCTCATGATCGTCTCCGGGCTCGCGGCGGGGGAGGGGTCGAAGTTCCACGTCTCCAGCTTCTCCACCCGCTCGCTCGCCGGGCTCGCTTACCTGACCTTCATCGGCTCGCTGCTCGCTTTCACCGCCTACGTCTGGTTGCTGCAGAACGCGCCGCTCTCCACGGTCGCGACCTACGCCTACGTCAATCCACTCGTCGCCGTCGTCCTGGGGTGGGCGATCTTGTCGGAGGAGCTGACCTTCACGGTGCTGCTTGCCACGGTCGTGATCGTCGCGGCAGTCGCGTTCGTCGTGTGGCGCGAGTCACGAGAACGTGCCGGGTGACGGCCGAGGCGAGGCGCTTATGTAAAGGTGAGGATGTGGAACAGCTCGACGTCCAGCCCGTTCTCGCTCAGGTAGGCGACCTTGGCGATGCCGTCGCGCTCCTCGAAGCGCAGCAGCAGCTGCTGGCCCGTGTCGAGCGCGGCGTCCAGCTGGTCGAGCCGGAAGGAGAACGACGACGTCTGCTCGCCTGCCGCGAAGAGGATGCGACCCTCGACGTTGTTCTCCCGGCCGAAGTCGTGACCCTCGCGCAGCGTGAGCTCCCAGTTCTGGCGTGGAGCGACCCAGTCCTCGACGATCTCGGCGTTGGCCGCGAGAGCCTCGTCGACCTCGACCGGGACGAGCGCGTCGTCCCGCTCCTCGGGCGTCGGCCTGGGCTGAACCTCGAGCGTTGGCATGGCGAGGCGATTCCCGCGTGGAACGTTGCCAAAACGTGAACCGAAAACTCGTCGTCTTCGTTCCGGCAGACGCGCTGGAGGGCGTCCGCTCGGCGCTCTTCGCGGCGGGTGCCGGGCGGATCGGCGAGTACGAGCGCTGCTCCTGGTATGCCGAGGGGACGGGCACCTTCCTCGGCGGGGAGAGCGCGTCGCCGGCCGTTGGCGTGGCCGGCCGCGAAGAGCGCGTTCCCGAGCTGCGGCTCGAGACCGTCTACCCGGTCGAGCGCGAGAGGGAGATCGTGCGCGCCCTGCGCGGGGCGCATCCGTACGAGGAGCCTGCGTTCGACCTGTACTCGCTGGCGGCGCCCCCGCCATGAGGGCCCGCCTCTCGACCGATGGAGGAGCGCGCGGTAATCCGGGACCAGCCGCGTTCGCCTTCGTACTCGAGGCTGAGGACGGCCATGTGCTAGCGGCGGAGGGTGAGTCGATCGGCATTGCCACGAACAACGTGGCCGAGTACCGCGCGCTCGTGGCCGGACTCGCGCGCGCGCGCGGGCTCGGCGTGACGGAGCTCGAGGTCGTGTCCGACTCGGAGCTGCTCGTGAAGCAGATGCGGGGCGAGTACCGGGTGAAGAACGAGGCGCTCCGAGGCCTGTGGCGCGAGGCGGCCGAGCTCGACGCGGAAATCGGCCGCGTCACCTATCGTGCGGTTCGGCGCGAGCACAACGAGCTCGCCGACCGGCTGGTCAACGAGGCGCTGGACGCGGCGACGTCGTAGGGCGGCAGCTTGTACGGGTGCGCGTGCGTGAGACGCTCGAGCTCGCGAAGGTCGACCTTGCCGCTTCGAGCTGCGCGGCCGGAGCGAGACCATCGGCAGGCTCGACCGCCGGGGCGGCTGGTTCGGCGGCAAGACTGTCCTCGCTGTCGGCGACGAGCGATCGGAGCTCGATGAGGACTGGCGGGGAGGGAATCGAGGTTCGAGCTGCGCGGGACGGAACCGAGGCGGCGCGGCTCGAGCGCCACCTGAGGGGGCCGGCGACCGTCGAGCCGCGGGCGGGCAGCGTTTCGAGTGGCGTCGTACATTCCACTCCTCGGCGCGCTGACCGCCGTCGGCGCCGGAGTACATGCTGATTCAGAAAGCAGCGGCCGGCGGCGGCAAGGCCGGCGCTGCCTGGGCGCTGAACGGTGGAGCCGTCCTGTACCTACTCTGCCTGAGCGGGCCGAGATCCGGCGTAGCTTGGCCGACCAGCGCGCATAGCAACCTGCTCTGCAGTCGCTCGGCGACATCGCCTCAGCCTCGAGTTCAAGCCGCCGTGCGCCGGCTATACTGGCCGCGCCCGGCGGATGTAGCTCAGTTGGCTAGAGCGTCTGCTTGCCATGCAGAAGGTCGAGGGTTCGAGTCCCTTCATCCGCTCCTAAATCCCTACAAGCGGATGTTTAGTTTTCGGATCGGAGAACTACGAACGCCACGATGTCGGTGCATTGCGCCATTGCAGGCATTTTATGCCGAGAGGCTTCCCCTCCCCGCTTGCGGCACGGAAGTAGGCGCCGGCAGCGCGGCGAACCCGGACTAGGTCGTCCTCGTTCATCTCCACGATCATCATCGCCGGTTCACCTCAGGCCGGTCGTCGTACGCTCACGAAGATCGTCGAGCTGCATGCTCGGGCTTGTCCAGAAAGCGCACGCGGGTACGGATTCCGGAACCCAGCGATCTCAGCCGCATCATCCTGCGCCCTCCTTACCCTTTGCTGGATGGTCGTCGCAGTCTCCACCGAGCCATGTGCTCCCGAGGTTTGCGAGGTCCTAAGCCGCATCCCGGAGTGGTGGGAGCGGCGAGCCGCTGCCGCCGGGCTACCTCCCGACTGGCAAATCTGGGAACGCGCTCTCGATAGCCCCCCGGTCGCGATCGAGGCGGGCGTCTCTAGGCTCCTCGAGGAAGGTCCGCACGAGCTGGGGGAGGCGTACATCGACGCTCTCGATCCTGCGACAAGACTGCAGCACGGCCGCCACTACACGCCCGAACTGCTCGCCGAAGAGTTGTGGAGCGAGGTTCTCGCGGTCGCATCTGGCGAAGGGCCAGTGGTCGACCCGGCTGCCGGAGCGGGCGCGCTTCTCATTCCCTCGCTACGGCGCTACGTTCAGTCCGCTCACGATCCGGTAGACGCACTGAGAGACGTATCCGCGCACCTCGGCGGGACGGACCTCGATCCGATTGCAGTGTGGCTCGGGAACGCGGTTCTGGCCGCCGAGCTACTGCCGCTCTGGAGTCGCCTGCCTCCGCACGAGCGCCAGCCACTGCCGAGGCTTCTGCGAGTTGGTGACGGGCTCGCTCCTGCGCCTGACCGGCCGCAGACCATCGTGATGAACCCGCCCTACGGACGGGTGCGCCTGGCGCAGTCCGCTCGCGAGCGCTGGCAGTCGACGCTCTACGGTCACGCGAACCGCTTCGCACTGTTCCTCCACGCGGCGGTCGAGCGAGTGAGGCCGGGTGGGGTCGTCGCCGCCGTTATTCCCACGAGCTTCCTTGGAGGTGCGTACTTTCAGCGGCTTCGGTCCTTTCTTGCGCGCGAGGCGCCGCTCGTTCGGCTCGCGTTCGTCGATGCGCGCGCGGGCGTCTTCGCAGGTGACGTGCTGCAGGAAACGTGCCTGGCCATCTTCCAGAAGGCGACTAGCTCGCGAGAAGTGGCCTGCTCCCAGGTGACGGTCAACGGAGCATCGGCGCGGCTCGAGCTGCCTCAGGCTCTTCTGCCTCGGACCCTCGAGGACCGGCCTTGGCTGCTGCCGCGAACGCCCCATGACGGCGGTCTGATTCGCAAGGCCGCCCAGCTCGATGCCCGCCTGTCGGACTACGGCTGGAAGGCGTCAACCGGACCGCTCGTCTGGAATCGTCACAAGCCGCAGATCGACTCCGCTTGCCGAACCGGAGCGGTGCCGATTATTTGGGCAGCCGATCTGGAGGGCGGCGAGATCCGCCGCGCTGCGGCCCGTGAAGCGCAGCGCTGGATCCTCCTCCGTCCTCAGGACGACTTCATGCGATTGACCGAGCCGACGATCCTGGTGCAACGGACTACGGCGCCCGAGCAACCGCGTCGCCTCGTCGTCTCCACTCTCGATGCGGCGACCCTGGCCGAGTGGGGCGGCGCCGTCGTCGTCGAGAACCACGTCAACCTCCTTCGCTGCTCCAGCATCGACAGCGCGCTGTCGCCGGCACTCCTGCGGCGGCTTTTGAACACCGAAACCTTCGACCGCCTCTACCGATGCTTGACGGGAAGCGTTGCCGTATCCGCCTACGAGCTGGGGGCGCTGCCGATGCCGCCTGCCGACGTACTTCGCTCTTGGAGCGGTCTCCGCGATTCGGAGCTAGACGCAATGGTCGCGGGCTACTACACCGAATGAGCCTTCCGAGCCGCGCCCTCTGCCAGGAGCGCCTCCGACTCATCTTTCCCGAGCAGCTCCCGCACCGCGGCCGTCTCACAAACCAGCTGGCCGCGTCCGCGATCTTCGTCTGCCACTACGTCAGCTCAGTCGACGGCGAGAACAAGGTCAGACCGTCGATGGTTCTGTGGATGTGCGACGACGCCGCGCGGCGCACACGGGTAAGTGAGCGTCGGCAGTGGTACGAGGCGGCTCTGCGTGGAAGGCGCGGACTCTCCGAGCTCCTAGACGGCTGGGGCATCCGGCACCAGCCGTGGTACGGCGACAACACGCGCGAGCCGCTGCGAGACGAGACCTTCCGGACCTGGGCGGAATACGGCGCCGTCGTTCGCGACGAGACGGCGGCCACCACGTCGCCTGTCCCGCAGTGGTCGCTCGCCGCTGACTTCGCCGCGCTCTTCGAACCGCGGCTGCGAGGCGTCGCGCTCGAACACGCGATCTCGAATTGGCGACAGCAGCATCTTAGTACCGCGGGGCTCGCGCGCATCGCCGTCGCACAGCAACTCGCGGGCCCGGGCGCTCAGATCGTCGTCCGGCTTCCCGGCGGCGCGAGCAGACCGCTCTCACCGGGCGGCAGCTCGCTCATCCTCAAGGGCGTGATCGAGGAGCTGGCTCCGCGCCTCCTTGCGCAGCCGAGCGTGCTCTTCATCAGCGAGAGCCGTGAGCACGTGGACGTGATCGATGCTCGATTGCTCCGACGCCTTGGGATCGACGTCGATGCGGCGCGGTTGCTGCCCGACGCCCTGCTCTTCGACGCAGGCCCTGGAACGTTCTGGCTCGTCGAGGCGGTCTATACCGCCGGCGCGATAGACGAGGCGCGCAAGGCAGCGCTCGTCGAGTGGGTTTCCGCGCAGAATCTCGACGTGGATGCGTGCCGCTTCCTATCGGCCTTTGTCAGCCGAACCGCTCAGCCGTTCCGCCAACTTGTCGCCGCCCTCGCTTGGGGAACGCATGTGTGGTTCCTCGATGAGCCGGGGCATGTGATGCGGCTCGAGGATCTTCCCGAGCGCGCGGCCGGCTGACGACGAACTTCGAGCGGCGGCTCCGTCGGGCGGGACGTTTATAGTCCAGCATCACATACGCGAAGCCGCCGCGCGAGCGGGTGGTCGCACATCTTCTTGATGTCCCACCGCCCGTCGTCAGTCGGGGACGCGGATCCAATCCAGGTGGCTACGGCCGCACGAAAGGAGTTCGTGGTGAACGGGAACACAGCGCCGACGGCTGATGCTGTCGAAAAGACGCTGCCGATGGGCGTCGCAAACATCGGCTTCATGCTCGAGAGACTCGGTCGGGACTGTGACGACTTGCAGTTCTTGCGCGAACTGACGCAGAACGCTCTTCAGGCCGGGGCCAAGACCATCGTCTGGGATGCCGACTGGACGATCTGGCAGGCGACAGGCAGCTACAAACTCTGCGTCATCGATGATGGCTGCGGCATGACCGCGGAGGAGATGCTGAGGTACATCAATCACCTTTCCTCGTCGACGCATCTACAAGCCCACGACGGCAACTTTGGCGTCGGAGCCAAGGTCGCCGCCGCTACGCGCAACCCGGCCGGCGTCATCTATCAAAGCTGGAAAGTTGGGAAAGGCGCGATGATTCAGCTCTGGCGAGATCCTGTGACGGACGAGTACGGTTTGCGCCAGTTCGAGCTCCCGAACGGACAATTCAACTACTGGGTACCGCTCGACGACAAGGCGAAGCCCAAGGAGATCAGTGAGCACGGCACGAAGGTGACGCTCCTTGGCCACGAGCCCGACACTGACACAATGAAGGCGCCGGAAGGAGTGGCGACGCCATCCCGTTGGGTTAACCGCCACCTCAATGGCCGTTACTTTCGTTTCCCGGCCGACGTCGAGGTCAAGGCCCGCGAGGGCTGGGAGGCAGATCCAGGTGACACCAAACGCAATCTCCTTCGCACGGTGCGCGGCCAGAAATCCTTCCTTGACCAGCACAGCGACGCACGTGGAGTTGTCGAGCTTCCCGAGGCCCGGATCCACTGGTGGATCCTTTCGAATACCGACTCTCGCCGCGACGTTTCTGAGGTCGTCAACACGGGGCATTTCGCATCGCTGTACCAGGACGAGCTCTACGAGATGCGTACCGGCCGGTCGGGCGTGACGCGCCTGCATCAGTTCGGCGTCATCTTCGGGCACGACCGAGTCGTTCTCTACGCGGAACCGCTGAACGGGTCGGCGCAGCCCCTGTCGGCGAACACGGCCCGTACTCAACTCCTGCGAAACGGGCTGCCCCTTCCGTACGCCGATTGGGCGGTCGAGTTTCGCGCGAACATGCCGCAGGAGATCAAGGATCACATGGACGCCGTGATCGCAGGCACGGGTAGCTCAAGTCATCGCGACTCTATCGCCGAGCGGCTGAAGAGCTACGCACGCCTCTTCAGGCTCTCTCGCTACCGGCTTCGCTCAGATGGCAGCAGAACGATCAGCGATCCGATTTTCCCGCGCCGACAACCATCACAGACTACAGACGCAGTGAAGGAGTCTGACACTACGACGCCGCCGCGGACGCGAAAGCCGAGTGACCCGATCGGGACGATGCTTGCCGCCCTGCTGGCTGACGAGGGCGAACTTGGCGACCGAGAGAGCTCGGACGAGCAAGATTTGCCTCAAGTGAGCTGGGTCTCGGTAGACGCGGGTAGCCGCTCGCCGGATTTTCTCGCGGATCGCGCAGCTGTGTACATCTTCGAGGACAACATGATCCAGGCAAATGCCGACTTTCGCGTCTTTACGGACATGGCTGACTACTGGTGCGACGAGTATGGCGTCGAGCGCGGCAACAAAGCGATTGTTGACGTCGTCCACGAGTGGTTCGAGCAGGCACTCGTGGAGACCGTCGTAGGCTGCCAGGCTCTGCAGGGCGAGCGGCTGTGGTCGCCTGACGACATCAAGAAGGCATTGTCGGAGGAGTCGCTGACCGCCACCGTAATGCAGCGTTACCACGTAGCGAATTCCATCAAGCGAACTCTCGGCGCGAAGATGGGCTCGCTCAAAGAGAGGGGTACGGGCGTTGCTGCAGTGGCGCCGTAGTTTCGGTCTTGACGACTCCGCGACACGCGACAGTGGATTGCGGCCACGCGTGATCAGAGCTCAAGTCCGAGGCTTCCATCCTGCTCGCGAGCACGGCTGGGGGTGCGCTCCGCGGAACCTGGCCGTGCTCGCAAGGTTCGCGTGCGCCGTGCCTCAAGCGGTTCAAGTGGATTCTTCTCGAGCTGCCTCCGAGCAAGCGTGAACGCTGCCCGCTGAAGACCGATTTCAGCCTGCAGGTTGACGCGTTCGTGTCGACGGCCGAACCGGCCGAGGTTTCGCAGTTCTTCCTCCGCGGCAGCGAGTCGCTCTTTTGCGCGTTCGAGTGCCATGAAGTGGTCGAGCCCGAGCGGCTCGTGTTCAGCCTCTCGGACGAGCCGGGCGAGGATGCTTACGGGCTGATCACCGTCGTCCGCCTGACTTCGAGGTGGGAGCGAACGATCGCCGAGTGGTTCAGGCTCGCCTGTCGTCGAGGTACTGCAGGAGCTCGTGGGCAGCCAGCTCGATCGCTTTGTGCCGCCACTCCGCGGCCCGGTACTGACACGCGATCAGGCCCATCCGATGGACGCGCCGGAAGTCGCCATAGACGAATGCGTAGCGAGCCTTGGTCTCGCCGCTCGCACCCTCCGTGAGCCCCAGGTGCCATGCGGCGTAGTCATCCCATGAGTGCGACTCGAGGAAGGCGTTCTCGTCGTCGGCACTCGGTTGCACCTCGCTCCAGACGCTCGCGAGCACGTACTGGCGTGCGTGGATCAGCCGTCTCGCTTGCGCCACGGCGTGCTCATTGACCGCGTACGACGCCATGGTCTCATTCTGACCAAGCCGTGGTCGCCCGTGCGAGGCTTACCGCGAGGGACGAGTCTCAGCTCCGTAGGGAGACTGCGTTATGCCTTACCCGCCGCTACCAGAGCGCGATCGGCTGCGGGTGGCGGTGGGCTCGCAGCTTGCGGTCCTTGGTGATGATTCGCAGTCCGTGCTCGATTGCGGTCGCGTAGATCAGCCGGTCGGCGGGGTCGCCGGGGAAGGAGGACGGCAACGAAACGGCCGCCTCTGCGATCGCCGGTGTAAGCGGGAGGGTTCGAAGCTGAGCGGCGAGGTGTTCGAGCCAGGAGCGGATGGGGATGGTGACGACGATCCGCTCGTGCTTGGCGAGCCAGGCCAGCTCGAACCAGGTGATGGCCGCGACCGCGAGCTCGTCGGCTTCGCTCAGCGCCTTGCTGGCGGTGCTGCTGATCCGCTCCGGCTCCGCCGACCACCAGTGGGCAACGTGGCTGTCGAGCACGACGGTGCTCAGCGAAGATCCCAGGCTGCTCCGGTGGTGAAGAGGTCCTCGTCCTCGCCCGCGGTCATCGCCACGCCAATGAGGCTTCCCTTGAGCGCGTGAGGGCCAATGGCCGGCACGAGGCGCGCCACGGTGCGGCCGTGCTTCGTAATCTCCACCTCGTCGCCGGCTGCGACGTCGTCGAGCAGGGCGAGGATGTTCGCCTTCGCCTCTGTTGCGGTCAGTTTCTTGGACACATGGTCATTATAGTGGTCTCAGCGCCCGCCTCCTTCAGAAGCTCGGCATCCGTTGTAACGCGCTCTCGGCATGGGCGTGCTTGGATGACGGCTTGGACGCGGCCTTGGTCTTGGCGGTTGTCTCGCTCACCACGAGACGCGCCCAGATCTCCGGGTTCGAGAGACCGCGGACGAGCTGCGATCCCTTCCAGGCGGCGCGTCCTTGAGCATGAAAGCCGCCGGCGCGCGTGCGGAGCGCCTCATAGACGTACGTGCCAAGCCTGAACGTGGTCAGCATGAGGACTCGGTGGTGCCAGACTGGGCGCGCGCGGACGATCCGCCTCGTGGCCCCTATCCCGTCGAGCACGGGCATGCGGATGTCCAACAGCGCCCTCGTCTCCAGCTCTGGCTCGAGGATCTTGCGCAGGCGGGGCCGAAGTTACGCGGGCGAAGACCGACGGACTTGGAAGCCGCCGACGCCGGCCAGGCCAGCATCGAGGTGCCTCCCGACCTGGCCGCGGCGTTGGCTGCTGAGCCCAGAGCTCAGGCCATGTTCGACGTGCTCACGAGCCAGAACCGATACGCCGTTCTGTACCGAGTCCATGCCGCCGTACGCGCCGACACGCGGGCGCGACGCATTGACCAGTACGTCGCCATGGTCGGGCGCGGGGAGACGATCTACCCTCAGAAGCGCAGGCCCACCGGGTGAGCATCGGGCCATCCCTGCGAAGAGCTTCGGCCTCGGGCGCGTGCCAGCCGTAAGCCATAGACTCACGACCTTGACCGCCCGCCGCCTTCCTTTGACTCCGCCGTAGCCGCCGCGACCGCCCGCCGGGAGGCGGAAAGTCGTGTCATTGGAAAGCAAGGAGTGGGATGGACGGAAGCTATGGGCCGTTGCTCGCGCAGCCGCGCGCACGGCGGGTCCTGGCCGCACTGATCTGCGCATGGATCTCGTTCGGGATGATCGGCCTGGCGATACTGCTGGCTGCGGCAGCCAACCATTCGTTCGGGATCGCCGGCGCATGCGTCGCCGCGTTTGCGCTGGGCTCGGCCACGCTCGCTCCCGTGCGCGGCCGTGCGGTCGACCGGGGTGTGGACTGGGTGCTGCCGGCACTCGCTGCCTGCTACGCCGCGGCGGCGGTCGCCTTCGGGCTCTCCGCGCGCACGCAGGCGCCGGCGATCCTCCTCCTGGCCACGGCGCTTGCGGCCGGTGCCTCAGCTCCGCCGCTCGTGGCGACGACGCGCGATATCTGGCGGGGCGTCGTTGCCGAAGGCCAGCTTCGTGCCGCGTACGCGCTGACGTCGGTGATCGGCGACATGGCTCTCGTCGGAGCGCCCGTGCTCGCCGGCCTGCTCGCGGCTGCCGTGTCGCCGCTCGCGGGGCTCGTGCTCGCCGCCGGGGCCGCAGTCGTGGGCGCGGCGATCCTCGCCCAGATGCGCGGCCGGCTAATCGCAGCTCCCGCGAAGACCCGAGACCAAAAGGGTCACGCGCTCCTGCATCGCCCGCTCTTTCGAGAGTTGCTCGGACTCTCGGCTCTGCTCGGAGGCGCGCTCGGGCTGATCGAGGTCGGCCTGCCGGCGGAGGCGATCGCGCACGGCGCTCGGGGGCTGAGCGGCGTGCTGCTCGGCGCTTTCGGACTCGGCAGTGCGGCGAGCGCCCTGCTCTTCGGGCGGCTGGAGTGGCGGGCAAGCCCGTGGCGGCGCTACCGGCTTGCATTGGCCGGACTCGTCGGGGGACTCACCGTCGTTGCGCTCACGCCGCCGCTCCTGCCCCTCGCGGGTGCCGCACTGCTGGCGGGGGCGGGATTCGGGCCTGCGACGATCTCGCTCTTCGAGTTGATTGACGAGGTGGCGTCGGACGCGGGCGTCGAGGCCATGGCCTGGGTCACGACCGCGGAGGCGCTCGGGATCGGAGCCGGCTCGCTCGGGGCCGGATTCGCCGTCTCGGGGCTGGGCACCCGCGCGCCCCTCGAAGTCGCACCGGCCGTCCTGGCAGTCGGACTGATCGCGGCGGCGGCGGCGCGGGCGCGACGAGTGCCGCCTGCGAAGACGAGAACGCACAAGGCCCCGCCGATACCATGATTGGGCTCGACGGCGCGGTGGCCGAGTGGTTAGGCAGAGGCCTGCAAAGCCTCGTACACCGGTTCGACTCCGGTCCGCGCCTCTACGCCTTCCCTTTGCTTAGCTGGTCGGGCCGTGCATGCGAGGTGGGTCACTGAGCTCAGGACGAAGGCCGCTCCCGCGCCGGTGCCGCGTCAAATGCGAGGCGTCGAGGTTGTCCCCGCTGTCCGGAAGCTCCGGCCCAGGGCTCTCGGACCCAGGGCGAAGCGCGGCTCGAGTGGCTGCGAGCCCTCGAGCACGTCGGCGGCATACTCCGCGAGCGCCGGCCCGTGCTTGAAGCCATGGCCCGAGCCGCCGCCGAAGAGCCAGACGCGGTCGTGCTCGGGATGCGGAGCGAGCAGAAAATGGGTGTCGGGCGTGAGCGCGTACTGGCAGGTGCGGGAGCCAACGAGCGGGTTTCCGGCCAGCGAGGGAAAGCGGCTCTCGAGGTAGGCACGAGCTGCACTCTCACCAGCAGCCGACGCGACTCGCGGGCCTGCCTCCGGGTCGAAGTCCGGCCCCTCCAGGTCGTGCGCCGCCTTGACTCCACGACCGTCGAGATCGCCGAGGCCGTAAAAGGCGGCGTCGTAGTCGACCCAGGCCGGCCGGGGCGGCGTCCCCCAGGCGATCGGGGCGCCGAAGAAGAAGACATCCTGCTTGGTGACGCGCATCGAGACCACGTCCGGGTACAGGCCGGGCAGCCACGCGCCGCAGGCCCAGACGACCAGGTCGGCCGAGTGGCGCCGACCGTCCACGAACGCGTCCGAGCCCGCCGGCTCCGCTCCACCTGGGATGAAGCTGGCCCCGGCCGTGAGCGCGAGCAGGTAGGTGGCCCGGACCGCCTCGCGCGCTCGGAGCACTCCGGCCTCGGGCTCGTGCAGCACGAACGAGAGGTCCTCCGCCCGGACGTCGGGGAAGAAGCCGCGCGCATCCTCCGGCGGGAGCCGCTCGACCGGGATGCGCAGCTTCCGGAGCACGCGCTCGCTCTCGGCCTCCCAGCCGTCGTGGGCGTGGGCGAACCACAGCAGTCCGGCCTGGACGAGCAGCTCGACACCGGCCTGTCGCTCGATCTCACGCCACAGCTCACGCGCGCGCCAAGCCGAGCGTGCGTACCACTCGTCGGCGCCGTGCCCGTACCGGATCAACCGTGACTCGCCTCCGGAGGCCGCGCGAATGTGGCCCGGCGGATAGCGGTCGACGAGCTCGACGTTCCACCCTCTCAGTGCGAGGCGGTGCGCCAGGGAGACGCCGAACACCCCGGCCCCGACGACGAGCGCACTCGGCACGCCGGCGAGCTTACCCGGACGCGCGACGCTGGCTCCGCCGGGAGACGGCTATCCTCGGTTCGTGCGCACGCTCCTCGCCCGGGTCGCGCCGATCCTCGTCTGCGCCCTCGCGCTCTGTGCTGCGGGCTCGGCCGGTGCGACCGGCACGCGGGCGAGCTCCGCCCGCGCGGCGCACGCCCTCTCAGCCGCCCGCGCTGCGTTCGCGCCGCATGCGAACGGGCGAGACGCCACGCTCGCGTTGCGCGACCTCGCCGAGTACCGACACGAGCTGTCGTCGGGAGACGCGCGGCGGGCGAGCGCTCTGCTGGCGCGCCCCGGGCTTACCGACCAGGTCTGGTGCACCGTCGTCTGCCTGCACTGGGATTCCAAAGGCCCGGACGCGCCGCCCCCGCGCGACGCGAACGGGAACGGGAGGCCCGATTGGGTGGAGACGACGATGGCGGTGCTGCAGGAGGTCTGGCAGAAGGAGATCGTCGAGTTCGGCTTCCGACCTCCGAAGTCCGACCTCGCCGTTCCCGACCACGGGCCCGACGGCCGCCTGGACGTCTACCTCAAGGACATCGCCAACGACGTTCTGGGCTACTGCGCGCCGGAGCCGTTCACCCAGACGTTCGACTCGTCGGGCTACTGCGTGCTCGACAACGACTACTCGCTCGCGCAGGTCGGCCCGCCTTCCTACGGGGGCAAGGTCGAGCTGGAGCTGACGGTCGCGCACGAGTTCTTCCACGCGGTCCAGTTCGGATACGACTTCACGGACGACACCTGGCTGCTCGAGGGCACGGCGGTCTGGATGGAGGACGAGGTCTACAACTCGATCAACGAGGGCTACGCCTACCTGCTCGACAGTCCGCTGGTCCACCCGGAGGTTCCCGTCGACTACTACACGCCGGGCAAGCTGTACCAGTACGGCGCCTGGATCTTCTGGCGCTTCTTCGAGGAGTTGCTCTCACCGCCGAGCAAGCCGCGTGATCCCTCGGTGATCCGGCGCGTGTGGGAGTTCGCCGACGCGAGCCCCGGCGCGCCCGATCTCTACTCGCTCTCCGCGGCCGATGCGGTGGCCCGCGAGCATGGGTCGAGCCTCGGCGCCGCCTTCGCCACCTTCGGCGCCGTCAACTCGGCCCCGCGTTCGTTCTACCAGGAGGGCGCGCACTACCCTGCCTCGCCGCTCGACCGCACCTTCGCGCTCTCCGCCCGGCGCCGGCAGACGGGGCCGCAGCAGCTGACGCTCGACCACCTGACCAACCGGCACGTCGCCTTCGTTCCGGGGTCGGGGCTCAAGGAGACGGCGACTCTGGCGGTGACGCTCGACCTGCCGCCGGTGACCGAGGGCTCGGAGGCCACGCTTCTCACCTTCGAGCGCTCGGGAAAGCTCGAGGCCAAACCGCTGCAGCTCGACTTCGGCGGAAACGCATCGGTCAGAGTGCCGTTCGGGCGGGGGGCCGTCTCCAAGGTGATCCTCGTCCTGACCAACGCGAGCCAGCGCTTTCATTGCAGGAACCGCACGCGCCTCTCGTGCGAGGGCACGCCGCTCGACGACAAACGCCGCTTCGACTACCGGGCCCGAGTCAGCTAGCGCCGGTCTACGGGCAGCTCACCTTGCGATCGCGCGGGTCGGCGACGCAGTTGTCGTGCCCGGGGCCGCCGTTCGCCAGATCGTTCCCCCGACGGCCGTCCGTAGCCGAGACGAGGTCGTCGCCCGGCCCGCCGTAGAGTCGATCGGCACCTGCCTGCCCCGTCAGGATGTCGTTTCCCGGGCCGCCGACGAGGTGGTCGGCACCATCGCCGCCGAAGATGATGTCGTTTCCGCCCAGCCCGTCGATCGTGTCGTTTCCGCCGAGGCCGCAGATGACGTCGCGGCCCGGGGTGCCGCGGATCACGTCCGCATGTGCCGTTCCGCGCCTCGTGCAGTAGGTCTGCCAGTCGGCGGTTCGGTTCAGGCCGCTCCCGCCGCGCGTCAGCTGGCGGACGTCGCGGCCGGCCAGATCCGTCGAGTAGATGTCGACGGCGCCGTCGCGGTCGCTCGTGAAGGCGATCCGGTCGCCGCTCGGGGACCACGTAGGCTCGACGTCCGTTCCCGGGTCGGTGGTGACGCGCCGGATGTCGCCGCCCGTGGTGTTCATGACGTAGATGTCGAAATCGCGACTCTCGCCCCGGTCGCTCGCGAAGGCGATTCTCGACCCGTCGGGCGACCAGCTCGGCTGCGTGTCGAAGGACGTCGAGTTTGTCAGCCGGTGCACCCCGGAGCCGTCGGCGCGCATGCGGTAGATCTCCCAGTCTCCGTCCCGGTTCGTGCGGAAGACGATTTGCCGCCCGTCGGGCGACCAGCTCGGGTTGACGTTGTCGTACGGGCCCCTCGTCAGCACTCGCTGGGACGTTCCGTCGGCGTTCATCACGGCCACGTCCGTGCGTCGAGGATCGAGCCCCGTGCCTCCCAGCGTGCCCCGCTGGTAGGCGATGCGGGCGCCGTCCGGCGACCAGGTCGGGCGCGAGTCGGCCAGGCTGCGATGCGTCAGGCGTACGGGGTGAGTCCCGTCGGCGTTCATGACGTAGATCTCCGGGTTTCCGGCCCGGTCGCTGCGGAAAGCGATCCTGCTGCCGTCCGGGGACCACGAGGGGGAAAGGTCGGCGAGGCGCTCGCTCGTGAGCCGGCGCCGCCCGCTGCCGTCGGCGTTCATGACGTAGACGTCCCAGTTGGCATCGACCTCCATGACGTAGGCGATCTTCCCGTTCTGCCCCGGGAAGGCTCCCCGCGCCGCCCCGCCGGCGCCGAGCACGATCGCCCCCGCCGCCGCGACGGCGAGTCCCTGCATCAGCCGTCGCCTCGTCATCGCTCGGATGCTAGACGCGGTGCCGCTCACAGGAGACCGCGCTCGACCAGCGTGCGCGCCGACGGGCCAAGTTGCTCTTTGAGCAGAGGTAGAACGCCTGGCGAAGCGTCGCGGATCCGCTCGGCGTGCTTGGGGGACGTCCGCGGCGGCAGCGCGTCGACCGGAAACGACTCGATCGCATCGGCCTCCTCGCTCAACGACGGTGAGCCGCCGACGATCCGGCAGCCGAACGAGAAGACGACCTCGTCGGCGTTCGGTTTGGCATACACGCCGACGAGCCGCTCGACTCGGACGTCGAGCCCGACCTCTTCCTGCACCTCCCGAATGACTGCCTGCCACGGCGTCTCGCCGCTCTCGACGCCGCCGCCCGGGAGATTCCAGATCCCGAGATCGGGCCGACGGCACAAGAGCACGCGCCCGTCGTCGTCGAAGATGACGGCGAACGCGCCGAGCTTGAACCGTGCCCGGGCTACCGGAGGCCTCCCAGCGTGTGATGCGCCCTGAAGAACTCGCGCGAGCCGGCCGAGGCCATTGCTGCCGAGGCGGAGATCTCGAGCGATAGCGCGGCTGCCGCGACGATCTGGGCGAAGCGGTAGACGTTCCCGGCTCCGGCGCAGCCCATCAGGGCGAGCCAAGACCGCGCATAGGGCAGTGTCGTGCCACCGCCGATTGTCGCGACCTCGAGCCCCGGCAGGCGAATTGCGACGTGCAGGCCGCCTTCGACGGCGTGCGCAGTGCCGTGAGCCATCGAGCTCGTCCCGACCATCCCGATGTCCTGACCCGTCGCGGTGAAGATCGCCGCGATCGCCGTGGCGGGGGTGAACGCGACCGACTGCATGCCGGACGCCACGGCTCCATGCGTGCCGATGAAGGCGAGCTCGAGCAGGTCGTCGATCGACGTGGAGAGCACGCGGCGGACGGCCTCCCCGGTCAGGATCGTCTCGGCGATCACGGTCTTCCCGTGGCCCCCTCGCTCGAAGTAGCGATGGGACGGCTTCTTGTCGCCGCCCATGTTCCCCTCGAGCATCGAGCGCCGGGGCTCGACCGGACTTCGCTCCGCGACGAAGCCGTGGTTCAGCGCATAGGCGTTCCGCGTGACCATGTTCAGCCCGACCGCGTCGCCGGTCGTGAAGGCGTACATCACGTGGCACATCGGGCCGACCACGTGCGTCTCGATCTCGCGCAGCCTCGCGTGCCTCGATAGACCTTCCACCGACGCGGCCTGGAGCCAGTCTCGCATCTCGGTGGCTTGCGCTTCGATCCAGGTCGCAAAGGTCGTGCTTTCTGCGGCATCAGCGAAGAGGAAGGCGCACGCGCGCGTCATCCGGTCCGCAAGCACGTACGTGCGGAAGCCCCCCGATTCCTCCGCCGCTCGTGCGCCACGGTACGCCGAGAGCGCCAGGCCGCCCTCCGTGTTCGCGAGCGGTACGTAGACGCCCTCGGCCGCGCGGCCGCGCTCGACCACCGCGCCCTCGGGCTCGGACAGCTCGTAGTCGCCGAGCTCGACCCGGAGCGGAACGACGGCGACCGGAACGACGGCGACGCCGGTGACGATCTCGGTCGCACGAGCAAACGGCTCGAGGTCGTGCTCGAAGACCTCGCCGTCGATGGTGAGTCCGCGGAGAGCGTCCTGGCGGGACCGGACCGAGTCGACGTCGTTCTTGCGAGGCCACCGGCGAAGCTCCATTTGCGGTCTGCCTGCCGGTCGCTCAGAAGCTGAGGCTGATCTCGCTCACGTCGAGGCCGAGCGCCTCCGCGTTGCGGACGCCGGTCTCGATGTCCTCGCGCAGCATTCTGAGATCCGTCTCACGCATCAGCCGGCCGATCACCTCGCGCGCCTTCGGGCGCCACAGCGCATGCTGCACGAAGACCGGGAGCATCCTGTTGGCGGCCTCGACGAGCCGCCGCTTCGTCTGCTTGTCGGCTCTTGCGAGCAGGACGCGCTCGTAGGCCACTCCGGCGCGATGGTGAATCCCGTCGTCCACGGTGAGCCGGTTGCAGAGATCCTCGAGCAGAGTCCCGGGCGAGCTACGGGCGATCATCCGGAAGCGCGGGATGATCAGCCGCTCGTAGAAGACCTGCATCACGAGGACCTTCTCCTCGAGCGTGTCCGCCTCGAGCGTCATGTGCGCGAGCCGGTCGAGGTGCGGGTCGCGCTCCCCCGTGCCGCCCGTCTCGTGAGCGAGCTTCAGCCAGGCTTCCGTGTGGCGCGCCTCGTCCTGCACCATGGTCGTGTAGTAGAGCTTCGCCTCGGGGTCGGGCGCGACCGAGAACAGCTGCGCCGCCATCTCGACGGCGAGCTCGTCGGCCTGGAGCTGCTGCGCGATCACCGACCGCCAGATGTCGCCGCGGCGGGCCATCTTCTGCGGCGAGCCGGTGGCCTCCGGGACCGGTGGAATCTCGCCCCACGGAAGATCTCGAACCTGCCACTCGGCCCGCTTCGCCAGCTCGTAGTAGCGCATCACGGCGGCAAAGGCGGTCGTGTCGTCGTCGGCCGCGGCCCCCGGTTGCTCGAGCTGCTCCATCTCCATTCGTCAAGAGGCTAACGTTTCGCGCGCCGTGGCGACGTCGATGGATGGAAGGGCTCTCTCCGAACGAATTCGGGCCGAGGTCGCCGCCGAGCTCGAGGAGGTCGGCCCCGTCGGGCTGGCGACGATCCTCGTCGGGGACGATCCGGCATCACATCTCTACATCGGCTTGAAGCACGAGGCCGCGCAAAAGGCCGGGATCACCCCGCTCGATCACAGGCTGCCTGCGGACACGAGCGAGCAGGAGCTGCTCGAGCTCGTCCGCAGCCTGAGCGAGGACCCGACCGTCGACGGGATCCTGCCCCAGCTGCCGCTTCCCGCGCAGATCGACGAGACCCGGGTGATCGCAGCCGTCGACCCGGCGAAGGATGTGGACGGCTTCCACCCGGTGAACGCGGGGCAGCTCTACCTCGGACGGCCGACGCTCGTGCCGGCCACGCCGCTCGGGAGCATGGCTCTCCTGGAGGAGTACGGGGTCGAGTTGAGCGGGGCGGAAGCCGTGGTGATCGGTCGCAGCGACATCGTCGGGAAGCCTGTCGCGCATCTCCTGCTGCAGGCGAACGCGACGGTGACGCTTTGCCATTCCCGCACTCGCGATCTGGCGGAGCACACGCGGCGCGCCGACGTACTCGTGGTGGCAGCCGGCCGCGCAGCTCTCGTCCGGGGCGACATGGTGCGTGCCGGTGCGGCCGTCGTCGACGTCGGCCAGAACAGAACCGGCGCGGGGCTCGTCGGCGATGTCGACGCGGACGTCGCCGAGCGTGCCGGCCTGTTGACACCCGTCCCCGGTGGCGTCGGTCCGATGACGATCGCGATGTTGCTTCGCAACACTTTGCGAGCGGCGCGCTACCGGCGCGGCCTGCTTGCCTTCCCAGGCCGGTGAGATAGCATTCGGCGCGCTGGAGGCAAGGTCGGCGGCTCGGTGCCCGGGCCGTCGTGTTGTTGCAATGAAGGGAGACGTTGGTGGCTCAGGGCACCGTCAAGTGGTTTTCGAACGACAAGGGTTTCGGATTCATCGAGCGCGAGGGGGCGGAGGACGTCTTCGTCCACTATTCCGCCATCACGGCTGAGGGCTACCGCTCTCTGACCGAGGGGCAACGCGTCGAGTTCGAGATCGTGCAGGGCGACAAGGGCCTGCAGGCGGCGAACGTTCAACCGGTCTAGACCAAGTTCGCACCAACTGCACCGCGGGCCCCGGACAGGGGCCCGCTTCGTTTCTGGAAGGATGTGATTTGAAGTGTCGATTACGAGGGATGACGTGCTTCACGTCGCGCGGCTGGCCCGTCTCGCTCTCACGGACGAAGAGGCCGAGCGCTTCGGGGGCGAGCTGAGTGCGATCCTCGACGCCGTCGGCAAGGTGGCCGAGCTCGACCTGTCCGGCGTCGAGCCGACCTCACACCCGCTCGCGGTGTCGAACGTCTGGGGCGAGGACGACCCGCGGCCGTCGCTCGCGGTCGACGAGGCCCTCTCGACCGCGCCCGAGCGTGAGGGCGCGTTCTTCCGGGTTCCTCCGGCATGATCGACACGCTTCGCCTGACCGCGGAGGAGGCAGCGCGGCTCCTCGCCGCACGAGAGGTCTCGGCCGCCGAGCTTCACGCCGCCTACCTGAGCGCGATCGGCGAGCGCGACGGCGCGCTGCATGCGTACCTGCGAACGGTCGAATACGACGGTGGCGACGGTGTTCCCGTCGCCTTCAAGGACGTGATCTCGACGCGCGGCATCGAGACGACCGCCGGCTCGCGGATCCTCGAGGGCTACCGGCCGGTGTACGACGCGACCGTCGCGACGCGCTGCAAGGACGCAGGGCTGCCGCTGCTCGGCAAGACGAATATGGACGAGTTCGCGATGGGCTCGTCGACGGAGAACTCGGCGTACGGGCCCACGCGCAACCCGTGGGACACCGAGCGGGTCCCGGGCGGCTCGTCAGGAGGCTCAGCGGCTGCGGTCGCGGGCGGGCTCGCCCCCTGGGCGCTTGGCTCCGACACGGGCGGGTCGATCAAGCAGCCCGCCGCTCTGTGCGGGATCGTCGGCCTGAGGCCAACGTACGGGACGGTCTCGCGCTACGGCATCGTCGCGTTCGCTTCCAGCCTCGACCAGGTTGGTCCGCTCGCGAAGACGGTGCGCGACTGCGCGCTGCTGTACCGCGTCATCGCCGGCCGCGACCCTTGCGACTCGACGACGGTCGAGCTGCCGGCGGCGGTCGAGCTGCCGGAGGCCGAGGATCTGCGCGGCCTGCGGGTAGGCGTCCCGAGAGAGCTGAACGAGGTCGAGGGGATCGAGCCAGGGGTCGCCGGCGCCGTCGGCCGGGCGATCGAGCTCTGCCGCGAGCTGGGCGCGGAGGTGGGGGAGTGCAGCCTGCCCCGGTCGGTGGATTACGGCCTGCCGTGCTACTACGTGATCGCTCCCGCGGAGGCCTCGTCCAACCTGGCGCGCTACGACGGCGTCCGCTACGGTCTCCGCGCCGAGTCGGACGGCTCCGTGCGGGACATGTACGAGCGGACGCGTGACGAAGGCTTCGGAGACGAGCCCAAGCGGCGGATCATGATCGGCACGTACGCGCTGTCGGCGGGCTACTACGAGGCCTTCTACGGGCAGGCGCAGAAGGTGCGGACGGTGATCCGGCGCGAGTTCGCGGAGGCGCTGGAGCAGTTCGACGTGCTCGTGTCGCCGACCTCGCCGACGGTCGCCTTCCCCCTCGGCGCGAAGACCGGCAACCCGCTCGCCATGTATCTCTCGGACGTGCTGGCAATTCCGCCGAACCTGGCCGGCCTGCCCAGCCTCTCGCTGCCGTGCGGGCTCTCCGACGGACTGCCGGTGGGCCTGCAGCTCGTCGGCGCGCAGTTCACGGAGAACACGCTCTTTCGAGCCGGCCACGCGCTCGAAGGCGCGCTCGGCTTCGACGTCGTGCCGCCGCGCCTCGCGGAGGCGATCGTATGACGACTCCGACCGTCGAAGCCAAGCGCGGAATTATCGCCTGGGAGCCCGTGATCGGCCTCGAGATCCATATCCACTTGAAGACGCGCACGAAGATGTTCTGTCGCTGCGCCGTGGCCTACGGGGAGGCCGAGAACGCCCTCACCTGCCCGGTCTGCCTCGCGCACCCGGGCGCGCTTCCGGTGCCGAACCGCCGCGCCGTCGAGTGGACCGTCAAGCTCGGCCTCGCGCTCGGCTGCGAGATCGCGCCCCGCGCGCTCTTCCACCGCAAGGCCTACTTCTACCCCGACCTCCCCAAGGGCTACCAGATCTCGCAGTACGACGAGCCGCTCTGCGTGAACGGTCGGTTCGTCGTGCCCGGGCCGGACGGCGATGCCGCGGTGGGGATCGTCCGGGCCCACCTCGAGGAAGACGCGGCGAAGAACGTTCACGTCGGCGGGAGCGAGGGGCGAATCGCTGGCGCCACGCGGACGCTCGTCGATTTCAACCGCGGCGGGACTCCCCTGGTCGAGATCGTGACGCGCCCCGATCTGCGCTCGGCGGACGACGCGAGACGCTTTCTGCAGCTGCTGCGGCAGACCGTCGTCGAGCTCGGGATCTCGGACGCCGAGATGGAGAAGGGGTCGCTTCGCTTCGACGTGAACGTCTCCGTGCGCCCGCAGGGCTCCGACGAGCTTCGCACACGCACGGAGCTGAAGAACATGAACTCCTTCGCCTTCGCCGCGCGAGGAATCGCGCGCGAGGTCGAACGGCAGATCGGGATCTACCAGTCCGGGGCAGAGGTCGAGCAGGAGACGCTCCACTTCGACCCCGCCCATGAGGACGCGCCGCCGCTTCGCTCGAAGGAGGAGGCGCAGGACTACCGCTACTTTCCCGAGCCGGACCTCGTGCCGATCGAGCCTGCGCGCGATCTGGTCGACCGCCTCGCCGCCGAGCTGCCCGAATCGCCCGGCTCCCGGATCAGCCGCTTCGCGCGGGAGTTCGGCCTGCCCTTCTACGACGCCGAGGTGCTGAACGGCAACGCTGCCACGGCTCGGCTCTTCGAGCGCGTGGTCGCAGCCGGTGCCGAGCCGAAGGCGGCCTCGAACGTGCTGATGAACGAGCTCGCGGTTGCCGACGTCGATGCCGACAGAGTCAGTGCGGGCGAGCTCGGCAAGCTGATCGCCGGCCGGTCGTCGATTCCCCGGGCCGCCTTCCTGGAGGCGGTGGCGCGCAGCGCGGACGCAGGATTCGCCGCCGGGCGGTACCTCGCCGATGCTGCGATCGCCGACCCGGGGCAGCTGGAGCCGATCGTCGTACGCGTCCTCGCGGCGAACGAGGCTCAGGTCGCCGCGTACAGAGCCGGCAAGCAGGGCTTGCTCGGCTTCTTCGTCGGTCAGGTGATGAAGGAGACGGGCGGCAGGGCCGATCCTCGCACGGTCAACGAGTTGCTTCGCGCCAACCTCGGCTGACGCCCCCCGTTTACCGCTTCGATCAGCGGGTATCCACCTGGCACATTGACCCGAGGGTCAACGAGCGGGTCAGGGAGAGGAGACGTAGATGAGTACCTGGGTATGGATCGTGATCGTCGCCGTCGTCGTCCTCGTGCTCGGCCTGATCGCATGGAGCTTCACGCGAAAGCGCCGCACCGCGCACCTGCAGGAGGGCTTCGGGCCGGAATACGACCGCACGGTCGAGGAGACTGGGAGCCGCCGGGAGGCCGAGTCGGAGCTGGCCCAACGCGAGAAACGGCGTCAGGAGCTCGACATCCGGCCGCTCACGCCGGCAGCGCGCGACCGCTACTTCGATCGCTGGCGCGAGACGCAGGCACGGTTCGTCGACGATCCCGGGAGCGCGGTCGGCGACGCCGACAGTCTCGTGCAGGAGGTCATGCGCGAGCGCGGCTACCCGACGGACGACTTCGAGCAGCGGGCGGCCGATATCTCCGTCGATCATCCGCAGATCGTCGAGAACTATCGTGCGGCCCACAGTGTGTCGCTCGCGAGTCAGCGCGGAGAGGCATCCACCGAGGACTTGCGCCAGTCGCTCGTGCACTACCGCTCGCTCTTCGAGCAGCTGCTCGAGACGGGTGCGCCCGATCGCGTGGAGGCCGGTCGATGACCGAGGAGAACCGAAACCTGACCACCGCCGACATCGCACAGCCACAGGCCGCCGAGATCGCCTCGACGGCGGCCGTCGAGGACGACGCAGCCGCTGCTGGAGACGGTGCCCTCGAGTCGCTGCTTCCCGGCGAGGAGACCGAGAGCTTCCGCGACCGGTGGAGCTCGATTCAGACGCGCTTCGTGGATGCTCCGCGCGAGTCGGTCGAGCAGGCCGACGCGCTCGTGGCCGAGTTGATGCAGCGCCTCGCCCAGACGTTCGCCTCCGAGCGGGAGTCGCTCGAGGCGCAGTGGAGCGGTGGTGGCGACGTCTCGACGGAAGATCTCCGCGTCGGGCTGCAGCGGTACCGCTCCTTCTTCGAGCGGCTGCTCTCGACCTGAGCCGGCGGAGCCTTGGTCCCGGGACCCGCGTCCCGGGACCCGCGCTTCTGGAGGGGCGCTAGATCAGGCCGCAGGTGCGCGCGGTGTTCGGCCACGGGTAGAAGCCACGCCCGGTGCGAAAGGCCCGCTCGGCGACCCACATCTGCTCGACCGACGTCCAGCGATTCGCTGTCCCCTTGGAGCGGAGCAGGTCCGCGCCGTAGCGAGCCTGGAACCCGATGTCCATCTGAAGCCCGCCGTAGTAGCCGTTGCCGGTCGCCGCGTGCCAGGGCGCCTCGTAGCGCTGCAGGCACCGCCAGGCCGAAGCGTGCGGAGGGCTCGCGGCTCGGCGGCGGGTGGCCGCCGCGCGCCGGCGCCAAAGTCTCCGGACCCAGGCTCGGTACGCGTTTCCCGCGCCGGCCCGCCGTTCCGTGTAGTGGGTAGGCATTGGGCGGACACCCATCAGCCTCTGCCAACGCCACGTCTCCTTCCGGTAGCCGTCGATCTGACCGAGGAGGACGAAGGCCGTCCCGGTCGCCTTTGCCTGCGGCGGCGCCTTGAGCCCGGCGCTTGCGCCGGAGACGACCACGATGAGTAACAGCAGCAGATATCTCCGCATCCGATGAACCCCCTGAGAGAAGCGTCACGGTCGCCGGATCGCTAAGTAGGAGCGAGCTCGGCCGACGACCACGACGACTGTCGAAGTTTTGGCTTCCCTCGATGAGACTCGGGCGGGTCGTTTTGGTTAGTAGCCTCATCTCGCGGGCCGGCGGGTTCGCATTGAACCTGGCGCCAGAGGGTCGTAGACTCCGATCTCTGCGGCGTCGACGAACGCGCCCCCTTCGAAGCAAGGAGAGAAATGAAGCGCCGAATCGCGATTATCCTGCTGGCCGCCGTCGCGGGGTCAGCCCTGCTCGTCGGAGCTGCCGGGGCGGGCTCGGCTTCAAGTCGAGGCGCCGCGGCCCACCCGATCCGTTTCGCGAGCGTGCCGCAGATCCGAAAATACCTTCGCGCGCGGCACATCAGCACGGTCGGGATGGTCGTTCAGCGCGGCGCACACAACTACGCTGGACCGAGCTGCCCGGGCAGCGGCTGGATTTGCACGAAGGCGACACGGGTGCTGCAGGTCGCGAACCCGAGCTCGAACGGCCAGAACACCTTCGAGTGCACCGCGACGCCGGCGTCCAGCGGATCGAATCCCCCGGGTTTCCCGCCGGAGCCTCCATTTCCGTTTCCCGGATTCCCGACGACCACGAATGCGCCGACCGACTGCGTGATCGTGCAGATCAACTCGAGCGGGACGAAGAACACCGCCCGCTGCGTGATTCGCTCGACCATGAACCCCGTCACGGAGTCGTGCGCGATCTACCAGCAGAACACGACCGGGGCGAACGAGGCGTTCATCGAGCAGGTGATCCGACAGACGCAGACCGACCAGGCACTCCAGACGGGGACGCAGCAAGCGGCAGTGGAGCAGCACAATGGATCGGGTTCCAACAGCGTGCAGAGCAAGCAGCGCATCGACCAGAGCCTCACGCAAGGCGGTGATTCGGTCGACCAGACCCAGAAGCCGAGCATCTACGTCTCGGTGCAGCAGAGCTCCGACTCGGGCAAGAACTCGGCCCACGGGGAACAGACCGTCCAGGCCGACGAGAGGGCCACCGGCAAGACCGCAACCGGGAACCAGAGGCAGGACAGCACCCTCGAGGGCCACGTCACCCAGAACAGCGTCGACATCTCGGAGGCGGCCGTTCGCCAGCACGAGGACCTCGACCAGAAGTCCCCGAAGGACTCGACGGTCAGCGAGTCCCAGTCGGGCCCGATGGAATGCTGCTCGAACCAGTCGGTGAACCCGAACGACAGGTTCAACCTCGACCAGAGCTCGTCGCTGAGCGCGACCTCGCCGTTCGCGGACCAGTTCACACGCATCGACGGCCTCTGCGAATCGAGCGGCATCTGCAGTGTCAATCAGTTCGCCAGGGTCAACGGTGACAGCGAGCACAACTCGAGCAGCGGGGCCGATGTCGCGATCGGGATCGTGTGCTTCTCCGGCGGCGAGAGCTCAACGGCCGCGGCGAGCCCGGGAACCGGTTTCTGCTTTCCGACCGGCGGAGGAGGACCGGGCTCCGTTCAGGGCCGGAGCATGGCGAAGCGAGGGTCCTAGTAGGTCGTGCGGGGGCCGGCGCCGCCGGCCCCCGTCAGCTCCTCGAGCTCTCCGTCGATCACGGCGAGGATGGTCTCCGCGCCGATCCGCTTGTACGTGGCCCGGGCCTGCTCGAGCTCGGCGCGGGCGCCTGTCTCCTCACCCAGCGACCGAAGTGAGCGGGCAAACGCGAGGCGGGCCTCCGCCAGGTCCACCAGGAGCTGCTGCTCCTCCAGGAGCTGCAAGGCGCGTGTGAACGCACTCGTCGCCGCCGAAGCTTCGCCGCCCGCCGTGGCGACGGCCGCCTCCGCGAGCAGGAGCGCGGCTCGCGCATACGAGTCATCCTCCGAGACGTCGCGGGCGGCGAAGGCAACCAACTCGTTCGCCTCGTCCACCCGCGCCTGGCCAACGAGCACCTCGGCGAGATAGCGGTACACCTCGACGACGAGGTAGCCGCCTCCCTCGAGCGCGAGTGGCAGCGCCTCCCGAAGGCGCTCCTCGGCAGCCTCGAGGTCGCGCCGGCTCAGCGCCGAGCGCGCCAGGGTGCGAAGGTTCTGCACCTGCATGCGGCTGTCGCCCGTCCGCTCGAGCCAGTCGTGGGCCTCGAGAGCCAGGCGCTCCGCGTCATCGTCGTCGCCGCGGTAGCCGTTCAGAATCCCCAGCATGCACGTCGCCCGGGCGGCATCGCGCCGGCTCCCGAGCTCGGCTGCAAGCTCGACGCAGCTCCGCAGATGGCTCTCGGCCTCGCTGAGACGCCCGGCGTTGAAGAGCATGCTTCCGAGGCGCATGTGCCCGCCGATCCTCAGCGCGCGATCGTCGAGCTCGTCCGCGATCGCGAGCGCGGAGAGCAGATCCTCGAGGGCGCTCTCCGACTCGCCGTCGAGCCACGCCCGCAGGTACGCCGACTCGTAGGCCGCCCGAACCTCGAGGGCGCGCTCCCCGATCTCGGCGGCGATCGACTCCGCCTCCCGCAGCGACTCTCGCCCGTCCGCGGCTCGGCCCTGCTTCCACGCGATGTTGCCGAGCTCCACGAGCGCGCGGCCGCAGAGGTCGCGCCGACCACGGTCGCGCGCCCCGTCGGTCACGAGCCTGAGAGTCTCCTGCGCGCGCCCCAGGTCGCCGAGCGCGACCAGCATCCGCCCACGACCGAGCCGCAGCTCGAGGACCGGCTCCGACGAGTCGTCGTCGAGCAGCTCCAGCGCTCGTGCATAGAAGCGCTCAGCCTCGCGGAAGCCTTCCCGCCGCTCGGCCTTGTCGGCCGCTCGCGTCAGAGCCTCGACCGCCATTGCCACCGGAGGCTCGACCGGGCTCGAGGCTACCTCGCGGGCCAGGCGGCACGACTGCTCCAGGTGATGCGCCACGATCTCGATCAGCTCGTCGCCCGTGCCCGGCAGCATCGCCAGCCACCCCGCGAAATCGAGGTGGAGCCCCGCGCGCCGCCCCTTCGGCAGCTCGCCGTAGGCCACGTCGCGGATCAAGATGTGCTTGAACGCGTACTCGTGTTGGGCGGCGACGGTCGAGAGCTCGTGCGCCCGAATCAGGTCGCGTTGCTCGAGCGCGGCGAGGCGGGCGCCGAGCGTGTCGGCGGAGGAATGCTCCAGGTGCGCCACCGCCCCGGACCAGAAGACGCTGCCGATCACGGCCGCGAGCTGCACGAGCTGCTTCTCGGTCGAGACGAGCTGGTCGAGCCGCGACCCGATCAGCGTCTGGAGATTGGTCGGCACCGGGAGCGCGTCTCCGTCGCCGCCCGCTGCCTGGCCGGAGGCGAGCATGCGCACCGTCTCCTCGAGGAAGAGCGGATTGCCGCCGGCGTTCCGGAGCACCGTCTCGACCGTCTCGCGGCGCAGCCCGAGGTCGCCAAGCAGCCCGCTCAGGAAGGCGACACTCTCCTCGCCGGTCAGCGGATCGAGTGCGATCGTCTGGCCGCCCGAGAGGAACGAAGGCTGCTTCTCGGCAAGCTCAGGTCTGGCGGAGCCGAGCACGAGCAGCGCGGCCGAGCCCGAGACGAGGAAGTGGATCAGCTCGAGCAGCGTCGGCTCGGCCCAATGGAGATCCTCGAGGACGAGGACGATCGGGCGCTCGCTCGCGAGCAGCTCGAGGACGCGGCGGATGCCCCAGTGCAGCTCTCCCTGGCCGATCTGGCTCGCCGAATACGTGCCGCGTGGCGTAGTGGCCACGCCTACCAGGTTCGCGAGCGCCGCCGCCATCGTGCGAAGCTCGTCCTCGTTGTCGGTCGGCAGCGCCTCGAGCAGGCCGCCAAGCTTCTCGGACATCGTGTCGCCGTCGTCGCTCTGCAGGATTCCGGCGGCGCTCTTCAGGGCCTCGTTGATTGGCCAGTACGTGATGCCTTCGCCGTAGGAGAGGCAGCGGCCCCAGTGCACGTCTGCGACCTCGGCAACGGCTTCGGTGAACTCGCAGACGAGGCGGGTCTTCCCGACGCCGGGCGAGCCGAGAACGGTGGCGAGCGCCGGTCGCGATCGTTCGCTTGCCGAGCGCCACGCCGACCAGATCGCGTCGAGCTCTTCCCGCCGGCCGACTAGCGGCGTCTGTGGCACCGGGCGGCGCGCGAGCTTTTCCTTCGCGCCCAGGGCTTGCCAGACCGGAACCGGCTCTGACTTGCCCTTCGCCGCGATCGGGTCGGCTTGGCGGTAGTCGACCGCGTCACTCGTCGCTCGGTACGTCAGCTCGCCCACGAGGATGCCGTCCACCGGCGCGCTCGACTGGAGTCGCGCGGCCGTGTTCATCACGTCTCCGGCAGCCACCCCCTCCCCCTCGGACGCACGGGCGCCGACGACGACGAGTGCCTCCCCGGTGTTGACCCCGATCCTGATCTTGAGATCCAGCCACTCGTCGTCGGCGTTCAGCTCGTCGATTGCCTGACGGATGGCAAGCGCCGCCCGCACGGCTCGCTCCGGATCGTCTTCGTGGGCGACCGGCGCGCCGAAGAGGGCAACGACGGCGTCACCGATGAACTTCTCCACCGTGCCGCCAAAGCGTTCGAGCTCGCTTCGCAGCCTGGAGTAGTAGGGCCGCAGCATTGCCCTCACGTCCTCGGGGTCGAGCTGCTCCGCTCGCGCGGTGGAGCCGACGATATCGGTGAAGAGGACGGTGATCAGCTTGCGCTCTTCCCGCAGCGGCTCTGGCGGCGTGAAGGGTGCTCCGCACGCGAGACAGAACCTGGCGCCCTCGGGGTTCTTCTCGCCGCAGGCGATGCAGACAGCGGCGGGTTCCGCTGTCGCGAGCGGCGCGGGGGCGCTCAAGGCGCTGCCGCACGCCAGGCAGAAGCGGGCCTCGGCCGGATTGTCGTGCCGGCAGCTAGCGCAGCGCGGCATGGCTCAAGTCTGCCTTGCGACGATGCCGGCGTAGAGGGCGACGACGGCCGCGGCGATGAAGGCGGCCGTTGTCGCGACCCCGAGACCGGCGAGAGCCGAGCCGAGCGCAGCCATCGAGACGCCTACCAGGATGAGTGCGTTGCCCAGGGGGCGGCGCCGGATCGTCAGCACCGCGACCGCGACGACCGCGAGCGTTCCGGCGGAGTTGGCGACGATCGCGAGCAGCCGAGCGGGGAGCAGGTCGAGGTGCGCCTGCGCCTTCGGGATGTCGTTGCGGGCAAGGTGACCGCTCAGCGGCACGGCGACTGCGATTCCGACCGCAAGGCCTGTGTAGATGAGCGCCGCCGGGACCGCGGCCCGCCAGCCGCGGAGCGCGAGGGAGCCGAGCCCGAGCAGAGGCGCCGTGAGCAGGCCCCCGAACAGGTAGTAGACGCGGAAGGACCGCCCGTCCCACCCCGCGGCCGAGCCCCACGCCAGAGCCCCCGAGGCCACCGCGTACGACGCGAGCGAGGCGGACCAGATGGCGAGCGCCGGCGCCTTGCGTGCCCGCCACCGGCGCGCGAGTGCGCCGGCGAGCCGGAGCGCGAGCAAAGCCGCGCCGAAGGCGAGCAGCGTCTCCATACGGTGAGCGTACGGCGTACGACGGGTGAGCTACGCTCAGAGCGGTGGTCGAGAAGCGCTATCTCCTGACGCCCGGACCAACTCCGGTGCCGCCGCGGGTGCTGAGCGCGATGGCCGAGCCGATCATCCACCACCGCAGCCCCGACTTCCGCCGCGTCTACGCCAAGTGCCTCGAGCGGCTGCAGGCCGTCTACCGGACGGCGAACGACGTGCTCCTCTTCACGGCGTCGGGAACGGGCGCGTTCGAGTCGGCGGTCGCGAACCTGACGTCGCCCGGCGAGCGCGTGCTCGTCGTCTCTGCCGGATACTTCGGCGAGCGCTGGACACAGGTCGCGCGCGCGTACGGCTGCGACGTCGTCGAGCTGCGCTACGCATGGGGCGAGACGCCGGCGCCCGATGACCTCGCGTCGAAGCTCCGGGAGTGCGGGGCCGGCCTCGTCCTCCTGACCCATTCCGAGACGTCGACGGGCGTCGTCGCAGATGTGCAGGCCCTCGCAGGCGTCGCCAAGGAAGCCGGCGCTCTCGTCGTCGTCGACGCCGTTTCGAGCCTTGGTGCCGTGCCGCTCGAGCCGGACCTCTGGGGGATCGACAGCGTCGTCTCCGGCTCCCAGAAGGCGCTGATGACGCCGCCCGGGCTCGGCTTCGCCTCGGCCTCCGCGGACGCCTGGGAAAAGCAGGGGCGGGCCACCTCGCCGCGCTTCTACTTCGACTGGGCGAAGACGCGGGACGGTCAGCGAAAACTCGATACCCCGACCACGATTGCGGTGACGCTCGTCGTCGGGCTGAACATCGCGCTCGGCATGCTGCTCGAGGAGGGCCTTGGCGCGGTGCACGATCGCCACGTCGCTCTCGGGAGGGCCTGCCGAGAGGGGGTGAAGGCGATGGGGCTCGAGCTCTTCTCGCCGGACGACGATCGCTCCGCCGTCGTGACGGCGGTTCGTGCGCCGGACGGCGTCGACGCGGACGAGGTCGTCCTCTCCCTGCGCGACCGCTTCGGGATTCAGATCATCGGCGGGCAGGGCGAGCTGAAGGGGAAGATCTTCCGAATCGGACACATCGGCTACTTCGACGTCTTCGACATCACGACCGCGCTCGCCGGTCTCGAGCTCGTGCTCGCGGATGCGGGAGCGGACGTCGAGCGCGGCGCGGCAGTAACGCGAGCGCTCGAGGCGTACGCCGAGACAGCGCGGGTGTGAGCGCTGAGCGCCCGCGGGTCCTGATCCGCGAGGCGATCGCGGACGCGGGAGTCGAGCTCCTGCGCGAACGCTTCGACGTCGACGTCGGAGGCGCGCCCGACCTGGCCGGAGTAATCGGGGACTACGACGCGATCGTGATCCGCTCGGCAACGCACCTCGATGCCGACCTGATCGAGCGCGGGGGGCGCCTGAAGGTGATCGGGCGAGCGGGCGTGGGGGTCGACAACGTCGACGTTGCCGCAGCGACGAGGCGCGGCATCGTGGTCGCGAACGCGCCGGAGTCGAACGTCGTCTCGGCGGCCGAGCACACGCTCGGTCTCCTCTTCGCCCTCTCTCGCAACATCCCGCAGGCACACGCCGCGCTCAAGCAGGGTCGCTGGGACCGCTCGCGCTACGCCGGGATCGAGCTGGAGGGCAAGACACTCGGCGTGCTCGGCTTCGGGCGGATCGGTCAGCAGGTCGCGCGGCGGGCGCTCGCGCTCGGGATGCACGTCGCCGCGCACGACCCGTTCGTCTCGCGGGAGCGGTTTCGCGAGCTCGGCGTGGAACGTGCCGACTCGCGCGACGACGTGCTGCGCGAGGCGGATTTTCTCACGCTTCACCTGCCGCTCACGCACGAGACGCGTTGCTCGATCGACACCGGCGCATTCGCTGCGATGAAGGATGGAGTGCGGCTCGTGAACGCGGCCCGCGGCGAGCTCGTGGACGAGGAGGCCCTGCATGAGGCTCTCGTGTCCGGCAAGGCGGCGGGCGCCGCGCTCGACGTCTTCTCGGCCGAGCCCTACTCGGGCCCGCTGCTCGAGCTCGACAACGTCGTCGTGACGCCGCACCTCGCGGCCTCCACCGAGGAGGCGCAGGACCGCGCGGGCGTCGTCGTCGCCGAGCAGGTGGCCGCAGCGCTCGAGGGAGGGCTCGTGACGAACGCCGTCAATATCCCGTCGATCAGACCCGAAGACCTCGAGGCTCTCGGGCCGTTCGTTTCCCTTGCGGCGGAGCTGGGGCGGGTCGCGACGGAGCTGGCCGGCGGACGGGCGGAGCGGATCACGCTCACGTACTACGGCGGGCTCGCGGACTACGACACGCGCCTCTTGACCGTGGCTGCGCTGAACGGGGCGTTCCGCGGCCGAAGCAGCGAGCCGGTCAACTACGTCAATGCGCCCGTCATAGCGGCCGAGCGCGGGATCGACGTCCGCGAGGAGAAACGACGCGCGTCGCCTGACTTCACCAATCTGCTGCGGGTCGGGGTGCAGGCCGACGGCGACGAGGTGCGCGTCGCCGGAACCACGATCGGCCGCGACCACCGCCGGTGGCTTGTGGGCGCGCTCGGCTTCGAGCTCGAGATCGAGCTCGCGCCGCTCATGGTCTTCTTCCGCTACGACGACGTGCCGGGCGTGATCGGGCGGGTCGGAACGCTCTTCGGCAACGCCGGGGTCAACATCGCCAACATGACGGTCTCGCGGACCCGTCGGGGGGGCAAGGCACTCATGGCCCTCACCCTCGACTCACCGCCTCCGGCCGAGCTCGTCTCGCGCTTTCGGCAGGAAGGGTTCGACGACGCCCAGCTCATCACCCTCGAATAGCGGCTCGGCGTGGGTGCCGGCGCTCGGTCCGCGTGGAGAGGGCTGGGTCGCGATCCAGCTCGCGCTGGTGGCGGCGATCGTCACCGCGGGCTTCGTCGGTGGCCCCTGGCCCGGCGCACTCAGGTATCCAGCCCTCGCGGCCGGGGTCGTCGTCGCAGCCGGCGGTGCGGCACTCGCCGTCGGTGGAGCCTGGACGCTAGGGCGAGACCTGACGCCGTTCCCGCGGCCGCGAGAGGGTGCCGCGCTTGTCACCGAGGGCATCTACGGCCGCGCTCGGCATCCGATCTACGGCGGCCTCGTGCTGCTGTCGCTCGGCTGGGCGCTCGCGACGACGAGCGTCTGGGCGATCGGCTTCTCGGCGGGCCTCTGGCTCGTCCTGGGGCTGAAGTCCCGCCGGGAGGAGATCTGGCTCGAGGCGAGGGAAGAGCGGTACGCGGCCTACCGGCGGAGCGTGCCGCGGCGGCTCTTCCCCTGGCTAGATGATTGATCTAGAAATTCGAGCGGCGCCGGATAACGGCCCCGGCGCGGCGCCGGATCGTCGAGTTCACTCTTCCCCGGGCCTAGAGGCCCGCGCTGCGGGCGACCTCGGCGCCCGGCTTGGCCGGTACCGCCCCCGACCGTCACTCGAATTCCGATCAACCATCAGGCGGGCAGGCCCTCGCCGCGCAGGCAGGGGCTGAGGTACTTCGTCGTGATCTGGGTGCAGAGCGCGCGGCGGCCGGATACGGTCGCCGACATCCCGCCGAGCACCGTCCCGACGCCGAAGAAGCAGCGCGACCGCTCCGCAGCGGGAGCGCTGGCGCACAGTTGCCCCGCCCGGATGCCGTTCGCGTAGTTCGAGGTCATGTCGCGCGCGGCGCCGTACAGGCAGTTGCTGAAACCGGCGCCGGCGATTCGGCAGAGCGAAAGGTCCCGAGCCGGGTTCTGGCGTGAGTTGCCGTCGGCATCCCTGCCGTACGACTGGAAGCAGGTCGCGACCCAGGCTCGTTCCACCTTCGAGCAGATGCTCGCAGTCGCCTTCCAGTCGTAGCCGTTCGCCTGCAGGATCCTCGAGGTCACCATCAGATAGCAATAGACCTTGTGGCGCTCCTTGACGGCGTCGCAGGGATAGACGAGATCGTTCTTCCTGAGCCAAGGCGAACGTGTGCCGCCCGAGGGCGTGATGTTCTCCATGAAGACGCCACCCGTGCAGGACGTCTGATCCCACTTCGTCGCGAGCCGGTCGCAGATCGAGAGTGAGAGGGGGAGGTTGAGCCCGGTGTAGATCATCAACCCGTGTCCGAGTCCGTGGACACACTGGTACGCAAGCCAGGTCGTGGCGCGGATCTTCGGATCGCTGCACACCGTACGCGCGATCTCGCCGACCTTCTTGATCGAAGAGACCCCCCAGAAGGAGCGCTCGAGAATGCCGTGGTAGTAGCCGGACCAGCAGCTCGACGAGCCCTGCGAGAAGGCTTCCGAGACGTTTCCGTGGTAGCGGGCGAGCGCCGCCGAGCCGATGAAGTGCGCGATGCGATGGCAGCCGGCCTCGATCGCGCGATCGCTCGCGATCTTCTCGTCGAAGAGCTTGAGCGCCGCCTTCGGGCCCTCCTTGTACGAGAGATTTCCGAACGCCTGCTCGTAGCAGCTCTGTACGTGGCAGTCGGAGAGCTTCGTGTTGTCCGGCTTGAAGTTCCCCGCGATCGGATGAGGCGAGTTGTCGACCTTCCTGCCGGCGGAGAGGCCTCCGGAGGCCGCCTGCGTCGTCGCGCCGCCTCCGCCGCGCTCGGTCAGCACGATCGCGCTTGCGGAAGCCCCGCCCGTGAGCAGGAGCGAGAGGACGAGTACGAGCGCTCTGCCCGAGCGGAGACCACGGATGCTCATGGGGCAACCTCTTGAGGCTCATGCGGGGCGAGCGACTGACGACCGCAAGCGTCACTCCGGCGATCCCAGACCCGTAGGGTGCTCATCGAGCGCTCATTCCCGCTACCGATGATAGCCAGGGCGCCCGCGGTCTCCCGAGCTCACAGAGTCGATCGTCTAGGCTCGCGCCCCATGGCGCACCGCTGGCCAGACGCCGTCGAGCGAGTCGCCTCGTTCCTGCGAGCCGCCGGAGCGGAAGCTCGTCTCGAGGAGTTCTCCGAGGGCACCCCGACGGCGGAGGATGCCGCGCGGGCCGTCGGCTGCGACCTTGCGCAGATCGTCAAGTCGCTGGTGTTCGAGTGCGAAGGGCCGGTCGTCCTCGCGCTGGTACCGGGCGATCGGCGGGCCGACCCCCGCAAGGTGGCTAAGGCTGCGGGTTGCGGGGAGGCTCGCGTCGCTTCAGCCGACCTCGTCCTCAGGTCCACCGGCTTCGCACCCGGGGCGGTGGCTCCGATCGCGCTGCGAGCTGTCGACCGAGTGCTGGTCGACAGCTCGATCCTCCGACAAGAGGTTGTTTGGATCGGTGCCGGCTCGCTCAACCACCTCGCCTCGATCGCGCCGGACGAGCTCGTCCGGCTCGCCCGCGCCGAGCGTGCAGATCTGACCGCCTGAGCCCCTGACGGGGCCGACCTTGTATCCTCCGGTCGAGCGAGAGGAGGCGCATGCGCGAGACGGAGAAGATCTGGATGAACGGCGAGCTCGTGGACTGGGCGGATGCCAAGATCCACGTCGGCACGCACGGTCTGCACTACGGGACGGGCGTCTTCGAGGGGATCCGCTGCTACGAGACGCCGAGGGGGCCGGCCGTTTTCCGGCTGACAGACCACCTCACGCGCCTTCACAACTCGGCGAAGCTGCTCCACATGGACCTTCCGTACGGGATCGACGAGCTCCGGACTGCGTGCAACGAGTTGATCGGCGTGAACAACCTGCCCGAGTGCTATCTCCGGCCCCTTGCGTTCTACGGCTACGGGGAGCTGGGCGTCTCGACCGCCGGCAACCCGGTCGAAGTCGTGATCATGAGCTGGCCGTGGGGCGCATACCTCGGCGAGGAAGGGCTGAAGAACGGCATCCGGGTCAAGATCTCCTCGTGGAAGCGGATTGGGCCGAACACGATTCCCCACGCCTCGAAGGCGACCGGCGTGTATCTCAACTCGATGCTGGCTGTCACGGAGGCGAACCGCGCCGGCTACGACGAGGCGATCCTCCTTACCGACGACGGCTTCGTGGCCGATGGCTCGGGCGAGAACGTCTTCGCCGTCCACGGAGACGTGCTGGCGACACCGCCGCTCTCGACGTCCATCCTGCCGGGGATCACGCGGGAGACGCTGATCCAGATCGCCCAGGACCTCGGCTACACGGTCGAGGAACGCAATCTGATTCGCTCCGACCTGTACCTGGCCGACGAGGTCTTCATGACCGGGACGGCAGCGGAGGTCACGCCGATTCGCTCGGTCGACGATCACGAGGTCGGTCCGCCGGGCCCGGTGACGACGAAGCTGCAGCAGGCCTATCTCGACACCGTCCGCGGCGGCAGCGAGCGTTGGGCGCACTGGCTCGAGTACGTGCCGGCCCGCGCGCCCGCCTAGGCACCGCTTGCGGTGCCGACCTCAGGAGATGCGGGCTCCGCCCGCGTTCCGTCTGAAATGACCGGTCGAGCGGACCGGATCAAGACCCGCGCTCCTAGGCCCCACGTGAAGGCGGCCACCCGGCGGATACCGCTCTCACGGCCGTACCTGGGCGAGCGGGAGGAGGAGCTCGTACTCCAAGTGCTCCGGTCCGGGTTCCTCTCGCTCGGGCCGGCGATCGAGCGCTTCGAGGAGTCCTTCGCCGAGCGAGTCGACGCTCGCCATGCAGCCGCCGTGTCGAGCGGTACCGCCGGCCTCCACCTTGCTGTTCGCCTGTCTGGCGTCGGGCCGGGGGACGAGGTGATCACGTCGCCGTACTCGTTCGTCGCGTCTGCGAACTGCGCGATCTACGAGGGCGCGACGCCGGTCTTCGCCGACATCGATCCGGTGACGCTGAACGTCGATCCGCAAGCGGTCGAGGAGGCGATTACCGAGCGGACCAAGGCGCTCGTCCCGGTCGACATCTACGGCCTTCCGTGCGCGGTCGACGAGCTGCGCGGCGTTGCACAGCGGCACGGCCTCGCGCTGGTCGAGGATTCGTGCCAGGCGCTGGGCGCCGAGTACAAGGGGCGCCCGCTCGGCTCGCACGGACACTTCGCCGTGTTCGCCTTCTATCCGAACAAGCAGATGACGACGGGGGAGGGTGGAGTGGTCGTCACCGACTCGGAGGAGCAGGCGAGCCTGCTCCGCAGCCTCCGAAACCAGGGGCGCGCCGACACGGACGGCTGGCTCGATCATTCGCGTCTCGGCTGGAACTACCGCATCGACGACCTTTCGGCCGCCGTCGGTATCGCCCAGCTCGAGAAGCTCCCGCTCCTGCTCGAGCTGCGCTCACAGGTCGCCGCCCGCTACGGCGAGCTGCTCGCCGGTGTCGACGGAGTCGAGGCGCCTTCCGCCGGCGACGCCGATCACCGCCGCTCCTGGTTCGTCTACGTCGTCAAGCTCGACCGCGGAACCGACCGTGCCCGCCTGATCGCCGAGCTCGAGGACGAGGGAATCCAGAGCCGCCCGTACATGCCGTGCATCCATCTCCAGAGTTACATGCGCGAGCGCTACGGGTTCCGCGAAGGGATGTTCCCGGTGGCCGAGGACGCAAGCGCACGCACGCTCGCGCTGCCCTTCTTCCCGCAGCTCGACGCGGAGGATCAGGAGCGGGTGGCCGGTGCGCTCAACGCTGCTCTGCAGCGGCGTTGACGTCGTTCCGCGGACCCGGCGGCCGGACGATCGCCTACGAGGAGACCGGCGAGCCAGATGCGCAGCCCGTGGTCTACTGCCCGGGGACGCCGAGCAGCCGGCTGAGCAGGCACCACGACCGCGGCGTCTACGAGCGAGCGGGCGTTCGCGTGATCGCGTACGACCGACCCGGTTACGGCGGCTCGACGTCCCTTCCGGGCCGGGACGTCGCGGCGGGCGCTGCGGACGTCGCCGCGCTCGCAGACGAGCTCTCGCTCGCTCGGTTCGGCGTCTTCGGCGTGTCGGGCGGCGGGCCGCACGCGCTCGCGTGCGGCGCGCTCCTCGGCGAGCGCGTGTCGCGTGTCGCAATCCTCGTAGGGGCGGCCCCGATCGACGATCCCGAGTTCGACGCCCTCGCGGGCATGTCGCCGGGCAACATCGAGGAGTTCGAGGCGGCGCGGCAGGGGAGGGAGGCGCTCGCGCCGGTGCTCGAGAGGTACGTCGAGGCGATGGGCGACGACCCGATGCGGGCGTTCGACGCGATCGCGCACGAGCTGCCGGAGCCCGACCAGGCGCTCCTCCGCCAGGAGAACGTCCGAGCGATTCTGCGAAGCTCGACCGGTGAGGCGGTCCGCCAGGGCTCGGAGGGCTGGATCGAGGACAACCTCGCATTCGTCCGGCCCTGGGGATTCTCGCCGTCGGAGGTCGCGGTCGAGGTGCGGCTCTGGCAGGGGGAGCTCGACGTTCTTGTCCCGCGCAGCCATGGCGAGTACCTTGCCGCCCGCGTGCCCCGCGCCTCGTTCGAGCTCGTCCCAGGAGCAGGCCACCTCCTGTTCGACCAGTGGGAGCTCGCGTTCCGCTGGCTCGCCTCGGACAACGGCGGCTGAGGCGAGCGCGCGCCGGTCATAATCCATCCGTGGCTTCCGGCACGCGCATGGTCTTCCTCGGGTTCGGCAAGTACGCGCGAGCCGACCGGATCTACGCGCTCGACCCACTCGTCGGCGACGAGCGTGGCGGAGGGCGACGCACCCGCGTCTGGGTCGAAGGCGTGCCGGATCCGATCGTCGCGTCGCGAACCGAGCGGACGATCCTCCACGAGATGGGCCAGGACGCCGCTGCCGCGTCGCCGCTCGTCGAGGAGGCGCTCGACCTGGCGGAGCGGCTCGCCGCCGCGGCCGAGGACGGCCGCGTCGATCTCGGCGACCTCGGCCGCCGCGCGCGGCGTTTGCTGGAGCGAACTGCGCGGCCCGCGGAGCCCGAGCAGCTCTTCTAGATAGCGTCCGCCGCCGTGGCGGACGAGCGGCGCGGCCCGAGCGAGGATCCAGCCGGCGAGACGGAGAGGCCCGGCCGCCTCGGCCTGCTCTCCCGGATGGCGGTCGACATCACTCCGCTCAGGATCTCGAGGCCTTTCCGCCGCCTGTGGTTCGGCACCGGCATCTCGGCGATCGGCAGCCAGATCACGACCGTTGCGATTCCGTTCCAGGTCTACGCGCTGACCCACTCGACGCTCACCGTCGGGCTGCTCGCCCTGGCGGGCCTCGTGCCGCTGCTCACGGTTCCGCTCTACGGAGGAGCGGTGGCCGACTCCGTCGACAAGCGCCGGCTGCTGCTCTTCTCGGACGTCGTGCTCGGGCTCGTCACGGTCGGGCTGCTCGCCAACGCGCTGCTGCCGGACCCGAGCGTCGCCGCCCTGTTCGCCGCGGAGGTCGCTGGGACGGCGGCGTACGGCTTCCAGCGGCCGGCGCGAAATGCCCTCACGCCGAGGCTCGTCCCCGAGAGGCAGTTGACGGCTGCGATCGCGGTCGAGGACGCGGTCTCGAATCTCGCTCGGATCGCGGGGCCGGCGGCCGGAGGCGTGCTGATCGCCGCGATCGGCCTCGAGGGCGCGTACGCCGTCGATCTCGGCACCTTCGCCGCGTCGCTCGTGGCGATCTGGCTGCTGCCGCCGATTCTGCCCTCGCACGACGCCGAGCGGGCGAGCCTCCGCGCGATTGCAGACGGTCTGCGCTACGTGCGAGCGAAGCCGGTGCTCCTCGGCATCTTCGTGGTCGACACGAACGCGATGCTCTTCGGCATGCCGAGCGCCCTCTTTCCCGCCTTCGCAGAGAAACTCGGTGGAGGGGCGACGTCGCTCGGCCTTCTCTACGCAGCCCCGTACGGCGGCGCGCTGGTGGCGTCGCTTCTCTCGGGTTGGGTGAGTCACGTCCGGCGCCAGGGGCTCGGGGTCTTTGTCGCGGCCGGCATGTGGGGGGTGGCGATCACCTGCTTCGGGTTCGCGAACGCGCTTCCCCTCGGGCTTGCGATGCTGGCGGTCGCCGGTGCAGCCGACTACGTGAGCGCCGTTCTCCGCTCGACCATCCTGCTCACCGCCACGCCGGACGCCATGCGCGGACGCCTGTCGGGGATCGAGCTCGCGCAGGTCGCGAGCGCACCGGCGCTCGGGAACGTCGAGGCCGGGGTCGTCGCCACGCTCACGAGCCTCCGTTTCTCGGTGGTCTCGGGTGGCCTCGCCTGCGTCGTCGGAACCTTCGCGACCGCCCTGGCGCTGCCGGCCCTCCTGCGCTACGACTCACAGAGCCCGCATGCCTGAGCGGCTCGGTCGAAGCTTCTTCGCGCGGAGCGTGCACCAGGTCGCGCCCGAGCTCGTCGGTGCGACGCTCCTCGTGGACGGCGTGGGGGGAACGATCGTCGAGGTCGAGGCCTACGATGATCAGGACCAGGCAAGTCACGGCTACCGCGGACGGACAGCGCGGAACGCGTCGATGTTCGGGCCCGCCGGTCACGCGTACGTCTACCGCTCCTACGGAATCCACTGGTGCCTCAACCTCGTCTGCGAGGAGGAGGGAATCGCCAGCGCAGTTCTGATTCGCGCGCTGGAGCCGACGGCTGGGCTGGGGCAGATGCGGGCACGCCGCGGCGTCGGGGAGGCGCGCCTCCTCTGCTCGGGGCCCGGCCGTCTCTGTCAGGCGCTCGGTATCACAAGCGAGCACGACGGCCGCCCGCTCGACGAACCGCCGTTCCGGCTCGTGCACCACCCCGAGAGGGTGGACGTCACAGCCGCGCCGCGAATCGGCATCAGGCTGGCGGCAGAGCTGCCGTGGCGCTACGGCAGGTCGGACTCCCGCTTTCTCAGCCGCCCACTCCGGCCACGACGATCTTGACGTCCATTCCAGGCGCGGCGGCAACCCCGCCTTTCGGCTGCTGGAAGAGCACGCGCCCGGGCCGGCCGGTCGGCGACGGGACGACGCGTGGATCGAGCTGCACGCGCTCGAGCCGGCGCCGGGCACGCGGCAGCGACATGCCGACCACCTTCGGAACGACCCCGTAGAGCGGCTTGCCGACGACGAGGGTCACCTGGTCGAACGACGACAGCGTGCCGCCTCGAGGGAACTGCCGTAGCACGACACCAACCCGCTGGCGCGGTGCGGCGGGCTTCGAGACGACGTTCGGTGTCAGCGGCTGTGCTCGCAGCCGCGCCGTCGCCGCTTGCAAGGTCGATCCAACGAGCTGCGGCACGTCGACCTCGTTGGGCTTGCACGTCGCGACTGCCTCGGGACCGGAGCCGCTGAAGAACGAGAGCGACCTGACGTTGTGGCAGACACCGTTGTCGCGCTCGAGCCGGCCGTCTCGGAACACGGCGTTCTCGGCCACCGAGTACTCGCTCGGCGGCGTCGGGAACGACTCCGGAGGGTCCTTCCTGTAGGTGAGCGCAAGCTGCATGAAGGTCTTCCAGATCAGGGCGGGGTAGGTCCCGCCAGCGACCGGGTCGCCGTGGAACTCCGTCAGCATCGGGCGGAGCTGCTTCGGATAGCCCACCCACACGGCAGCCGCGAGCTGCGGCGTGTACCCCACGAACCACGCGTCGCCATAGTTCTCGGTCGTCCCCGTCTTGCCGGCGACCGGCCGACCGTCGCCGAGCGCCGCCCTCGTTCCGGTCCCCTCGCGCACGACCTTCTGCAGGATCGCGCTCACGTAGGCGGCCGTCCGCGGACTGACGGCGCGCCGCCCGACCGGGCGGTTCAGCTGGCTCTTGCCGCAGTGTCCATTTCGCGCCTTTCCGACGGCGAGGATCGCACGCGCGTGGTTCCCGAGCAGCGACCCGTCGACGCGAACGCCGCCGCGCGCAAACGTGGAGAACGCGCGCGCCATCTCGAGCGGGTTCACAGCCTGGGCGCCGAGGCCGATCGACAGGTAGCCCTTGAGCGGGCTCGTGATGCCGAGTCGCTTCGCGGTGGCGGCGACGGCCGCCGGCCCGACGACGCTCGTCAACTGGGCGTAGACGGAGTTGTCCGACTGGATCGTCGCCGCCTCGAGATCGATCGAGCCAAGATAGTCGCCCTCGTAGTTGTGCACCGACCAGAGCTTGTTGTCGAACGGGATCACGACCGGTTTCGATACGAACCTCGTGACGGGCGAGACGCCGCGCTCGAGCGCCTCGGCGAGCACGAACGGCTTGAACGCCGATCCGGGCTGGCGCTCCCCCTGAACCGCGAGGTTGAACTGGCTGCGGCGGAAGTTGCGCCCTCCGACCATCGCCAGCACGCGCCCGTCGCGCGGATCGACGGCGACGAGTGCTCCCGCCGGCCCGTTCGGATTGCCCAGCCAGCGGGCGATCGAGTTGCGGGCGAGCTTCTGCAGTCGGAGGTCGACGCTCGTCGTCACCCGCAGGCCGCCGCCGAAGACGCACGCGGAGCCGTAGTGGTCGACGAGCTGCTGCTTGACGTAGTTGACGAAGTACTGAGCTGCGTTCGGTCGCTGCGTGTCGGGAAGGCTCACTGAGGCCGGAGCAGGCATGGGCGCCCGCCGCGCGCGACGGAAAGCCTCGCGTGTGACGAGCCCCTGGTCGAGCATCGTCCGCAGCACGAGGGCGCGTCGCGCTCGCGCCTCCCCCGGGTTTGCGACCGGGTCGTACAGGGACGGGTCCTTCGGTATCCCGGCGAGGAGCGCTGCCTCCGCCAGCGTGAGGGGCCGAGCCGCGTGGTGGAAATACGTGACGGCAGCCTGCTGGACGCCGTAGGCGCCATTGCCGAAGTAGATCGTGTTCAGGTAGGCAGTCAGAATCCGGAGCTTCGACCAGCGCTGCTCGAGCTGCCAGGCGAGCGCCGCCTCGCGGAGCTTGCGCCCGATCGCGCGGTCGTTTGAGACATAGGCGTTCTTGATGAACTGCTGGGTGATCGTCGAGCCGCCCTGCACGACGTTGTTCGCCCTGACGTCGGCCCACGCCGCACGGAGGATGCCGCGCACATCGACGGCACGGTGCTCCCAGTAGCGCTTGTCCTCGACGGCGACGATGGCCTGCATCATCCGCGGGTCGATCTCCTTCGAACGGACGAGGACCCGGCTCTCCGAGCCGCGCAGGACGGCGAGGACGGAATGTCCGTTCGAGCTGTACACGTAGCCGTTGACTTCGATCCTCTGCTGGTGCGCGGGATCGAGCGCCGGGATCTCGCTCGCGATCGCCCGCACGAGTCCGACGGTGAACGCGGCGAGCGAAAGCAGCCCGAGAAGTGTCAGGAGAAGGAAGAGGCGGAGCTTTCGAATCCTGCGGCGCGGGACGCGCGTCGCAGCCTTCCTGCGTCGGAGAGGCACGAAGCGGGGGAGTCTATATCGCCGTTGCTTGCCGCCGGTCTAGGGGCGCGGATCTCTATCCATTGCGCTCGACCGGTCGATTCAGACGGACGTGCGGGGCGAACCAGACGGGCTCACGGGCAAAGCCCGCGAGCTCTCCGAGCGGCAGCGCAAGCGCAGCCGCTGCCGCACGTCCTGAGTGTCGGCGCCGCAAGCGGCGCCTACGCCTGGGCGCTGAAGAGCGGCTTGCTCTGCGGGGCGTCGACCCCGCCCGAGCGCTCGCGGGTCACCATGACCTTGCCGCCGTGCGGCACTCGCTCGTCGACGGAGACGATCTCGCGCTTCCTGCCGCCCGAGAAGAGTCCTGCACGCACGGGCTTCGAGCCCGAGGCCTTGACGACCCAGACCTCGTACGTCTCGCTCTTCCCGGCCGGTGGAACCTTCGCCAGGACGAGGGAGGCCTTTCCGCTCGAGGAGACGAAGAGGCGACCCCGGGTTCCCTTGAGCGCGACGACGCGAGCGCCCTCGTCGATGACGGCCGTCTTGCGACGTTCCTGGTCGAGTGAGTGCGAGAGCGAGGTTGCCCAGAGTCCGAGCCCGATCGCGGCGCACGCGGCTACGGCGGCCACCGGACCCGAGAGTGAATACACCCAGCGAGGACGGAGCGGCACAACCTTGCGGCCCTCGCTCGTCGCACGCGCCACGATCCGGTCCCGGAGCGACGCCGGCGGAGCGACGGGCTCGGTCGCGAAGGCCAGCATGGCTGCAGCCTCCTGCAGCGAGCGGAGATCCCCGCGGCAGCGCTCGCAGCGGCGCAGGTGATTCTCGTACTCGCGTCGCTCATCCGCGTCGAGCGCGTCGAGCGCGTACGCGGCGGTCAACTCGTGGAGGGCGACTTGTTCCATAGCTCCTGCTCTGAGTTCGGCTGCACGAGAACCTCGCGCAGGCGGGAGAGTCCCGTGAACATCCTGCTCTTGATGGTGCCGAGTGGCTCGCCCAGCCGGTCGGCTAGCTGGGCTTGGGTAAAGCCACCGTAGTAGGCGAGCTCGATTGCTTCTCGCTGCTGGTCCGGCAAGGTGCGAAGGGCGGCCTGGACGCGCTCCCGCTCGAACCGAAGCCAGACGGTGTCCTCGGTGCTGTCGTCGGCGCCCTCGGGTACGCCCTCGAGCGAGTCGGCCCTGCGGCGCTCCTCGCGCCGCACGAGATCCACGGCTCGGTGGTGAACCATCGTCAGGACCCACGTGCTCGCCTTCGAGCGTTCGGGGACGAACTTCGACGCGTTCCGCCAGACGGTGAGGAATGCCTCCTGGACCGCGTCCTCGGCGAGGGCATGGTCGCGCAGCATGCGGAATGCGAGGCTGAACGCTGGTCGGCCGAACCGGTCGTAGAGCTCGGCGAGAGCGCCCTCCTCGGCCCGCTCGACGAGAGCGATCAGGGCCTCGTCGGAGAGATGGGCGAAGTCGTGGCGCATCGTTGGACGCGCACGTGGGCGCGGTGTGAACGCTAACACCCGACGAGTCCTCCGTTGGCTCATGCAGGTCCTTCGCCCTCAGCGCGGATGCGGTTCGTGCCTAGAACCTCGATTCACGAATCGAACCGAAAGCGGGGGACGGCCGAACAAGTCGCGTTCCCACACTGCAAGGAGGAACTACATGGGACGAAAGACCCTAGTCGTCACACTCGCGTTGGCCGCGGGCGTGCTGGCTCTCGCATTCGGGCTGGTGCGCGGGTCGGGCCCGCAGAGCGCGAGCGCGGCGAGCCACAGGGAGGCTCCGCTCATCTCGATGTCGCCTGCTGAGGATCTCACCGACTTCTTCATGTTCCGGAGCTACGAGCCCGGCAACACTGACAAGGTCGACCTCATCATGAACGTCAACCCGCTGTCGGAGCCGGGCGCGGGGCCGAACTACTACAACTTCGACCCCAACGCCACCTACGCGTTCAACATCGACAACAACCAGGACGGGATCACCGACGTCCGGTTCGAGGTCAACTTCAGGACGGAGATTCGAGGCGTCACACGCGACCTCGGGCTTCCGCTCTCGTACGCCGCTCTGCCGCCGATCACGAAGCTCGACGGGGCGGGGTCCGAGGGACTCGGTCTGCGCCAGCGCTACACGGTGCGGATGTTCACCCGACCGGATCAGCCGATCGGAAAGCCGGGACTGCTGGCGAACGATCTGATCGCGGTTCCCTCGAACGTCGGACCGTTGACGATGCCCGACTACCCGTCGCTCGCGGCGCAGGGCATCTACGGCAGCTCGAACTCGGCCGAGCCGAGTCTGCCTGCTGGCGTGCGTGTCTTCGCCGGTGCAAGGCAGGATCCGTTCTACATCGACCTGGGCGGGGCGTTCGACACCCTGAACTTCGCTCGGACACCGCCGCTTCTCACGGCACCGGAGGACGCCAACGACAACGCGAACGCGTTCGGCGTTGACACGCTTTCGGGCTTCAACGTGAGCACGATCGCACTCGAGGTTCCGGCCAGCTACCTGACACCGGATTCGAGCAAGGCGATCGGGGCCTATGCCAACGTGAGCAAGTTCACAGCGTCCTCGGATGGTGCGGGGAACGGCCGGGGATCGGGCGGCTTCGCCCAGACGAATCGCCTGGCGAACCCGCTCGTGAACGAGCTCGTCATCGGCACGGTGGACAAGGACCGCTGGAACGCATTGACCCCCGCACAGGACGGTCAGTTCGCCCAGTACGTCCTGAGCCCGCGCTTCGCGACGGCACTCCAGCTTCGATTCGGAGGACCGCCGGGATGCGTGCCGCTCTTCCTGGCCCCGGACCAGGTCGCCGGGTGCAATGCGAACAATCGAACCGACCTGGTGAACGCGTTCGCCAAGTACAGCCCCACCGGTCCGCTCACGGGCGACTGGCTGCGGCTCAATCTGGCGACGCCCGGCACGCCTCCCGTCGTCGCGAGTCAGAAGCGGCTGGGCGGGCTCGCCGGGGATGCGTTCGGCTACCCGAACGGTCGGCGGCCGAGGGACGATGTCACCGACATCGCGACTCGAGTCGTCGGCGGACCGTTCTACATCACCAATCGCGCAGGTGACGGAATCAACGTGGACGACGCAGCACTGCCGAACACGTTCCCGTTCCTCGCGACGCCGTCGGACGGCCGTAACCGTGTGCACTTCAATCGAACTGCCACGCCGGCCGCACCGGGGAGCTGATGAGGTCGCAGGCCCAGAAGTGATGCGACGAATCGCACTGGGGGGGACGGTGGCGGCGATGGCCGCCACCGTCTTCCTGCTCGGTGGGGCGTTCGCCCCCCCTCACGAGGCGAAGCCCGCGCCTCCGAGCAGCCAGGCTGACGTCCTCTTTCCCGAGCGCGCGCCCGTCTCGCTCGCGGGCAAGGACACGCCAAGCCTGATTGCAGCGCTTCAGCAGGCTCTGCGGCGAAACGGCGAGGACGTTCGCGCGCTCGACTCGCTCGGGTTCGCGTACCTGCAGCGGGCCCGCGAGATCGCCGATCCAAGCTACTACCCGAAGGCCCAGGGCGTGCTGCAGCGGGCGCTTGCGCTCTCGCCGGGAGACAATCTCGCGACTGCCGGACTGGGATCGCTCTCGCTCTCCCGGCACCGCTTCCGCGACGCGCTCATCCTCGGCCGTCGTACTCTGGCGGGCGCTCCCCGCTCGGGTCGAAACTGGGGCATCGTCGGCGACGCTCTCCTGGAGCTTGGCCGATATCCAGAGGCCTTCCGGGCGTTCGACGCGATGGTTCGAGTCGAGCCCGGGCTCCCCGCCTACGCCCGAATCTCCTACGCACGCGAGCTGCTCGGGCATCCCCGGACGGCGATCGAGATGATGCAGCGAGCCGTCGCCGAGAGCAACTTCGAGCGGGAGCCGTACGCCTGGACGAGCGTACAGCTCGGCAAGCTCTACTGGTCGATCGGAAGGATCGACGCGGCCGCGCTCCAGTACCGGCGCGCGCTTGCGATCTTCCCGGGCTACGTCTACGGGCTCGACGCGCTCGCGCAGGTGGAAGCCGCGCGCGGCCACTTTCCGCGAGCGATCGCACTCGAGCAGCGCGCCGTCAACCGGACGCCGCTGCCGCAGTTCGTCACGACGCTGGGGGATCTTCTGCGGGTCTCCGGCCGCCGCGCCCAGGCGGAGCGCCAGTACGCGCTGATGGACGTGATCGCGCGTCTCCTGCGCGCGAACGGCGTCAAGACCGACCTCGAGCTCGCCCTCTTCGACGTCGATCACGGGATCCGACTTCCCGCGGCGCTCGAGCTCGCCCGGGTCTCGTACCGCGACCGGCCGAGCATCGACGGCGACGACGTGCTGGCCTGGACGCTCGCGCGAAACGGTCACTGCGGCGAGGCGCGGCACTACTCGGTGCGCGCCCTCCGACTTGGCACGCGCGACGCGCTCAAGTACTTTCATCGAGGCATGATCGAGCGCTGCCTCGGCAATCGCTCCGCCGCGCGTTCCTGGCTGCGCCGCTCGCTCCACCAGAACGCGCACTTCTCGCTGATCTGGGCCCCCGTCGCCAGGAGGTACGCACGATGAGGGGAGCGCTCGCCGTCACGGCCGCGCTGGTGGCGCTCGTCGCGCCTTCGGCGGCCGTCGCTCACCCGCTCGGCAACTTCACGACGAACCGCTACAGCGAGATCCACGTTTCCGCGACGCACGTCTACGTCCTCTACGTCCTCGACCTCGCGGAGATCCCGACGTTCCAGGCGAAGGGCGACGTCGAGCGGGTGGGCCGTGCGGCGTACGCGAGGCGGCTCGCCCGCAAGATCGCGGCCGGCGTCGATCTCCGGCTCGGTGGGGCGCTCCGCCCTCTCGTTCCTCGCCGGTCCGAGCTGGCCTTTCCGCCGGGCGTCGCCGGGCTCAGGACGACCCGGCTCGAGGTACTGCTCGACGGCGGCGCGGTCAACCGGGGCGCCCGGGTTCGGCTCGAGTACCGCGACCGGAACTTTCGGGACCGCATCGGTTGGAAAGAGATCGTCCTCCAGGCCGATCGTGGCGCTCGGCTGTCGTCCTCGAGCGTGCCCTCGCACACGGCGAGCGATCAGCTCCGGGCCTACCCGAAGGATTTGCTGAAGAGCCCGCTCGACGTCGGGCTCGCAACTGCGGCGGTCTCGGCGGGAGCCGGAGCCGGTGTGGCGCCGGCGCTCACCCCGCAGTCCGAGCTGGATCGCCGGGTCGCCGTCCGCTCGACCGGTGACGGCGGCTTCGCTTCTCTGATCGCCCACCGGAATCTGGGCGCCGGCTTCATCCTGCTCTCGCTCCTGATCGCGTTCTTCTGGGGCGCGGCGCACGCCTTCAGCCCCGGTCACGGCAAATCGATCGTCGCCGCGTACCTCGTCGGCACGCGTGGGACTCCGCGGCAGGCGGTCCTGCTCGGCCTGACGGTCACGGTGACGCACACGATCGGCGTGTTCGCGCTCGGCCTGATCACGCTGAGCCTGTCGCAGTTCGTCGTTCCCGAGCAGCTCTACCCGTGGCTCAACCTCGTATCTGCGCTGATGATCGTGACCGTCGGGCTCGCGATCCTGCGCTGGCGAATCCGTGACTGGCGAGGCGGCGGTAACGGCGCCGGCCACGGGCATCACCAGCACCACGACCACCATCACGGACAGGGCGAGGGCCACGACCACCACCACCACGAGCACGAGCACGAGTCGCTCCGCCTGCGGGGGCTCCTCGGCGTCGGTATCTCGGGCGGCATCATCCCGTGCCCGACGGCGCTCGTGGTCCTGCTTGCTGCGATCGCTCTGCACCGTGTCGGTTACGGGCTCGTTCTCATCCTGGCCTTCAGCATCGGCCTGGCCGCAGCAATGACGGGCATTGGTCTTCTGGCCGTCTCGGCCAAGCGCGTCTTCAACCGCGTCGATTTCGACCACGGGCTCGTCCGTCTACTTCCGGCGGTCAGCGCCCTCATCGTGCTCGCGCTCGGCGTTGCCATGACGGTCCGCGCGATCCCGAGAGTAACCTGAGAGGAGCGGCGGATGTTCGGACTCGATCACTGGATGGCATCGCTCTCGGACGGCACGACGCTGCTCGTGGTGATCGGCGTCGCGGTCCTGCTCGGGCTCCGGCACGCGACCGACCCCGATCACCTCGCCGCGGTGAGCACGCTCGTCGCCTCCGGAAGAGAGCGGCGAGCGCGGCGAGCGGGAGCACTCGGCTTCGCCTGGGGTCTCGGGCACGCGACCTCCCTCTTCGTCTTCGGCTTGCCGATCGTCCTGTTCAAGGCGTACCTGCCGGAGCGGGTGCAGCAGGGCGCCGAGACGACGATCGGGCTCGTGATCATGGCGCTCGCCGTCTGGCTGCTCGTGCGCTGGCGGCGAGGGATCTTCCATGTTCATCTCCACGAGCACGGCGGAAACAGGCACGCCCACGTCCACGACCACGCGTCGCCCCCCCAGCACGCTCACGGCTATGCGCGGCCGGTCCGGACCCGCCTCGGGGCCTACGGCATCGGCCTCGTCCACGGGATGGGCGGCAGTGCAGGCGTCGGCGTGCTCCTGCTCGCGACGATCCACAGCCATCTGGTCGCCGTCGCCGCGCTCGCGCTCTTCGCGTTCTTCACCGCGGTCTCGATGGCGATTCTCTCCACCGGCTTCGGGCTGACGCTGACGAGCGCGCCGGTGCAGCGATCGTTCAACCGGGTCGCGCCCGCCCTCGGAATCTTGAGCCTGCTCTTCGGTCTCTGGTACGCCCTGGGCGCCCAGAACCTCTTGCCGTACTACTTCTGACCTGAAGCAAGAGGTCAAGGGGCTCGGCTGGCCGACCCGGCTCTCGTGCTCCGGAATGGGCTCGATGGGCGTGGTTACACTCGCTTCCCGTGGCCCTCGACGAGCTGACCCGAAACGCGGCGAACGTGTTGCCTGCGGGGGAACTGGAGCGGAAGCTTGCGCTTGGCCGGCCGCTGCGAGTGAAGTTCGGCATCGACGTCACGGCGCCGCACGTGACGCTCGGGAACGGCGTGCCCCTGCAGCGCCTGGCCGCCTTCCAGCAGGCCGGCCATGTGGGCGTTCTGATCGTCGGCGATTACACGACACGGATCGGCGATCCGTCCGGCCGCTCGGCCCTCCGTCCGATCCTGGAGCCGGAAGAGATCGACCGGAACGCGGCGCGCTTCTTCGAGCAGGCCTCGACGATCATCGACCCCGAGCGCACGGAGGTGCGCTTCAACAGCGAGTGGCTCGGCGGGCTCGACTACGCCGAGATCGTGAGGATCGCGCGAACAGCGACGGTCGCTCGACTGCTCGAGCGTGAGGACTTCGCCAGGCGGTTCGCCGCGAAAGCGCCGATCTCGATCTCCGAGCTTCTCTACCCGCTGATGCAGGGGTACGACTCGGTCGCGGTCGAGGCTGATGTCGAGCTCGGGGGCACGGACCAGCTCTACAACCTGCTGATGGGTCGTGATGTGATGGAGGCATACGGGCTCGAGCCTCAGGTCGCGCTGACGGTGAACTACCTCGATAGCTGGGACGGGGCCGGAATGAGCGCCTCGCGCGGGAACTACATCGGGCTCCTCGAGGCGCCCGAGGAGCAGTTCGGCAAGGCGATGAGCATCCCGGACTCCCTCCTGCAGCAGTGGTACCGCCTCGTCCTCGAGACAGACGAGGATCCGGGCAGCGCCGGCGCTCCCCTCGAATCGAAGCTCAGGCTGGCTCGTTTCATCGTCACACGCGCTTACGGGAAGGAAGCCGCCCGCCGAGCCGAGGAGCACTTCACCCGCGTCGTGCGCCGCGGCGAGGCGCCCGAGGAGGTGCCCGAAGCAGACCTGCCGCCAGGTGATCCAATCCATCTGCCGGCCCTGCTTGCCGGGAGCGTCGGCCTCTCCTCCACGAGCGAAGCGAGGCGGCTGATCGCGCAGGGCGGCGTCCGCGTCGACGGCGCCGTCGTCCGCGATCTGGACGTTCCGCGAACGCGGCTCGCCGGTGCCGTCGTGCAGGCCGGAAAACGCCGTTTCATGCGGTTCCGCGCCGCTTGACACCCCCCCGGCCACTGCTATCATTCTCGGGCCGCCTGGACAAGGCTGCACGTCGGAAGTTCCGCAACTCGACACTGGAGAGCCTTCGAAGGATTCGGATACGATGTTTTCCGAGCTTCTGGGGCCTCTGGCGCGAGTCGGAGGCTTTTTTACGGCAGTCGCGGCACCGGTCTTTGAAAACTCAACAGCGTGAAACGTCGAGACCTCGGGCTTCCCTCGTTGGAAGCGCGAGGCATCAATACCTCGTCATGCCCGCAAGGGTCATGACTTTGAGCACAAGCTCATCCTGAAAGGCTGTCAAGCCGGCCGATTCATGGCCGATGTGACAACACTTCTTCACGGAGAGTTTGATCCTGGCTCAGGACGAACGCTGGCGGCGCGCTTAACACATGCAAGTCGAGCGAGAACCAGCCCTTCGGGACTGGGGACAGCGGCGAACGGGTGAGTAACACGTGGGTAATCGACCCTCGGCACCGGGATAGCCCGGGGAAACCCGGATTAATACCGGATGGCCTTTCGAGTTTTCGGACTCGTCAGAAAAGGTAGCTTCGGCCTCCGGCCGAGGACGAGCCCGCGGCGGATTAGCTTGTTGGTGGGGTAATGGCCTACCAAGGCGACGATCCGTAGCTGGTCTGAGAGGACGATCAGCCACACTGGGACTGAGACACGGCCCAGACTCCTACGGGAGGCAGCAGTGGGGAATCTTGCGCAATGGGCGGAAGCCTGACGCAGCGCCGCCGCGTGCGGGAAGAAGGCCTTCGGGTTGTAAACCGCTTTCAGGAGGGACGAAGCCACTCGGGTTAATAGCCCAGAGGGTGACGGTACCTCCAGAAGAAGCCCCG
>JBBSGR010000015.1:0-58098 GCA_038253945.1 Gaiellales bacterium | reverse complement strand
GATCCGGGACTGGCTCACCGCCAACGGCGGCCACCCGCGCGGAACCCGGCGCGCGATCGCCGACCGGCGCAGCGCCCCATCACTGCGCTGACCCCAGCGACCCAGGCCCGTCTTTACCCCAACGAGAAGCGAGAGGGGGGGGTGGGCTAGGCTGCGAAACGGGCCCCGTAGCTCAGCGGATAGAGCGACGGACTTCGAATCCGTGCGCGGAGGTTCGACTCCTCCCGGGGCCACTACGGAAGCCCTGCATAATGCCCATTTTCGCTCACTTCCGTTCATCGACGATCTTCGATGTGTCCCCAGCGTGTCCCGAGATCCTCGCCGACACGATCGCCGCTGAGAGCCCTGGGAGCCCGTCTGACGCGTCGCGACGATCGAGCTGGACGATCACCGCCACCCGGCCGCGTCAACGCCGTGGATCGCGTGAGAGAGCCTCGGGGTCTCGGCGTCAGGCGGCGTAACCATCTGCAATACTTCACGTATGACGCGCTCGAGCGTTCTGGCGGCGCTGCTCGCAGCCGTCGCCGCCGCGGCATTTACTGCTTCGGCTTCGGGATGGGGCTCGTCGAAGCCGGGAGCTGCGTGCGACGGCGTCATCCTCCGCGAACGGTCGGGCACGCAGGACGGCTACCGCGTTGTGCTCGGCGTCGTCTCGGTTCCGCGCGCCTACAACCGGCAGGTAGTCCGATCGAACGAAGCGGCGTGGCCGTGGTGGCGGAAGGCGGGTCTCGTCGTGCGCGGCGGCGCGCCGACGGTGACGGTCAGCGTCCCGCCAGCGTGGCGGAGGCGCGCCGCGATCACGTGGGGCAGCGGAGGCCCGGCCGCCGTCGTGCGCATCCCGTCCTGCCCGCGCTCGTCCCCCGACCCCGAGGAGCCGTGGGACGCCTACTCCGGCGGCTTCTACCTGCGTTCCTCCTCGGCGTGCGTCCCGCTCCTCTTCCGCGTCGGCGGGAGGTCTGCGACCGTCCGGTTCGGGCTCGGCCGCCGCTGCTGACGGCGAACGTCGTCGCTCACGCCGACGCCACGATCCGCCCGACCGTCTCGGGCTCCATGTCAAGCAGGGCGGCTGGCGGCTAGGGGCAGCGTGCAGGAATGCCCCCTCGAGCGCCGTGCGCGCCAACGGCGCTCTGGGGTAGCGTGGCGTCGAGGTGCTCGTCGAGTGACCGATCCGCGGACGGAACTCGTCGGTCGCGGCTACGACGCGATCGGCGAGTACTTCGCCGAGTGGCGCGATCGGATCGTCGGCGATCCGCGGCGAGAGTGGGAGGCAGAGCTCGTGTCGCGGCTGCAGGACGGGGCGCGCGTGCTCGAGCTCGGCTGCGGTGCAGGTGTGCCCGACACGCAGCGTCTCGCTGCGCGCTTCCGGGTCACCGGCGTCGACATCTCTAGGGAGCAGGTGCGGCGCGCCCGAGCGGCGGTGCCGGAAGCCGAGTTCATACAGGCGGACCTCACTGCGCTCGAACTTGAGCCGGAGTCGTTCGACGCGGTCGTCTCCTTCTACGCGTTCAATCACGTGCCGCGCGAGCTGCTCGCCCCGACGTTCGCGCGCATCCACCGGTGGCTGGTGCCGTCGGGTCTGCTGATGACTGCGCTTGGGACGGGCGACACGGAGGCCTGGACGGGGGACTGGCTTGGTGCACCGACGTTCTTCTCGAGCTTCCCGCACGAGACGAACACACGACTCGTGCGGGAGGCGGGCTTCGAGATCCTTCGCGATGAGCTCGTTACCTTCCGCGAGCCCGATGGCGACGCGACGTTCCAGTGGGTACTGGCGATGCGATGGTCTGCGCGCGCATTCATCGCTGATGAACGTACGGTCGCCTGCCCGAGTCCGACTATCCCGGAACCGTGTCCCGAAACACCGAAATCCGAGCGAACTGAGAGAACCTCAGCGCACCGCAAAGCCGCTTGTAGAGCCAAGTGGCGCTCGAAGCCTAGAACTTCGAATCCGTGCGCGGAGGTTCGACTCCTCCCGGGGCCACTACGGAAGAGAGCCCGACCCGAAGGCGCCGCGGTCCGCTGGCACGGGCACTTCGCGCGCGAGACGAACAGTCGCAACCTCGAAGTCGCGGGACCCGTGGGATACTGGGCAGGAGAGCCCTGTCCGTCTGCCCCTCGCGGATGGACGAGGCGACGAGCGTGCGCGGGGCGGAGCCTCGCCACGATCCTTGCGTCCCACAAAGGAGAGAAGATGCCGATTCCCACCGAGTTGGTCGGGTCCCTGCCTCGCCCGATGAAGTTGCAGGAGGCCTATCAGGCCTATGACGAGGGCAAGATCGATTTTGGGCAGCTCGAGGCGGAGCAAGACAGGGCGGCTGAGGATTCGATCAGGCGCCTGGAGCAGACGGGTGAGACCTACGTGACCGACGGTGAGCAGCGCGAGTCGAGCTTCGCGACGTATCCGATCACGGACACGCTGGCTGGGACGGGACTCGCCGACAACCTTGCGGGCGATGGCCAGTTCTTCGCGATCTTCGACGATGGCCATCACCGCCAGCTGCCGCGGTTGACGGGCGGGCCGTTTCGCTACAAGAGATTTGCGTCGGAGTTCGTGGAGAAGAACAAGGCGATCGCGTCCAAGCCGGTCAAGCAGGCGGTGATCGCGCCGTCCATGCTGATGCTGCTCTACCCGCTGGAGGGCGAGATCGAGGGTTACTCGCGCCAGCAGTTCCTCGCTGACCTCTGCGACGAGGTCGAGAAGGACATCCGGCAAGCGTTCGCCGCCGGCGCCGAGCGCGTCTCGATCGATTTCACCGAAGGCCGGCTGGCGAACAAGAACGACGCCCGCAACCCGTGGACGAACAAGGACATGCTCCAGGAGTTCATCGACTTGAACAACCGGGTCATCGACCGCTTCTCGGCCGAGGAGCGCCGCAACATCGGTATCCACACCTGCCCCGGTGGCGACTGCGACTCGGTGCACTCCAAGGAGGTGCCCTACGAGAAGTTGCTGAGCAAGATGTTCCAGCTCAACGCGGGCTACTTCTTGATCCAGTGCGCGAGCGAGGACGACCGCGAGAACGTCTACAAGCTCTGCGGCCAGTACAGCCGTGAGGACGCGAACGGCGTCGCGCAAGTCTGCTTCATGGGCGTCATCGACCCGCTCAACCCTGAGGTCGAGACCCCCGAGCAGGTGAAGGAGCAGCTGGTCGCCGCGGCCAAGTACATCCCCGTCGAGCGCCTCGGTGCCACCGACGACTGCGGCTTCTCGCCCTTCAGCCGCGACGAGAAGCCCAAGCACGGCTCGCCCGACTTCGCGCGAGACATCGCCATGCAGAAGATCGCGAACCGCGTCGAAGGGGCGAAGCTCGCCTCCGAGGAGCTCCGAACCTGATTGGGGCACTCGACGGCTCACGAACATGGTACGGGCCGGGGCGAGCCATGAGACGGGCGTGAGGCTACGGTCTCGAGGTCGAGGAGATCGGGCGCGACCCGGGCCTCTGCGCGTCGGCGATCTTGCACGAGAGCCCCTGGGTGGTGACTGATGCGCTGACGACCCGCGGACGCTCGCGAATCCGCTCGTCACCGGGGATTTCGGGCTTCGTTTCTACGCCGGGATGCCGCTGACGACGCGCGACGGCTACAACCTCGGCACGATCTGCGTGCTCGACAGGGAGCCGCGGGAGGTGACCGATGCCGAGCAGCAGACCCTGCGCGACCTGTCCCAGATCGTGATCGACGAGCTCGAGCTCCGCCTCGCGTCGCGCAGCGTGGCGACGACGGCCCGCGTGGGGGAGCGGTTGAAGACAGAGCTCATCGCGACCATCTCGCACGAGCTTCGTACCCCCTCTCGGGCGTGCTTGGATTCGCGGAGCTCGCGCTCGAGCCCCATGTCGACGAGCAGACGCGGAGGCGCTACCTGCAGACGATCTCGAGCGAGGGGGAGCGGCTCGCAGGCCTGATCGACGATTTGCTCGACCTGCAGCGGATCGAGCAGGGGGAGTTCACCCTCGCGCGCAAGCAGCTCGAGCTCGGCGAGCTTCTGCGCCGCGAGGTCCGGCTCTTCGCAGAGCGCAGCGCGGCGCACACGCTCGAGCTCGAGCTGCCGGAGGAACTCATGGTCGTCGTCGGCGAGCGCGAGCGAGTCGTGCAGGTGCTCGACAACCTGCTCTCCAACGCAATCAAGTACTCGCCCGGAGGCGGTCGAGTCACCGTGGCGGTGGCAGCGGACAACGGCTGCGTCCGCATCTCGATCGGCGACAGTGGCATCGGGATTCCGGCCGACCAGCAGCAGTACATCTTCAGGAGGTTCTTCCGCGTCGACTCTGTCGAGGGCCGCAGGATCGGCGGCACCGGTCTCGGGCTCGCCCTCTGCCGGGAGATCGTTCTGGCTCTCGGCGGCCAGATCGGCTTCGAGAGCGTCGAGGGCGAGGGGTCGTCCTTCTGGATCGAGCTGCCTACACACGTAACGTCAGACGATCCGCCTCTTCGTCCTGCTGGGTGCGGCTCGGGGCTGGGCGAAGAGTGCGGGCGAGAGGACTCGAACCTCCAAGGGCTTTCACCCAACGGGACCTAAACCCGCCGCGTCTGCCAGTTCCGCCACGCCCGCGTGGAGACAAGGATAGAGCCACCCCGGTAGGCCAAAGGTGAGCGGCTACAGTGGGCGCCGATGCAGACCCAAGTTGAAACGCTGCCCGAGAACAAGGTGCGCCTCGAGGTCGAGGTGCCGAGCGCCGACGTCCAGCACGCGGTCGAGCACGCCGCGTCCGACCTTGCTCAGAGTCTCCGTATTCCGGGCTTTCGGAAGGGCCACGTGCCGCTTCCCGTCCTCTTCGCGCGAGTGGGCAAGGACCGCGTCTACGCCGAGGCCGTCGAGACCCATATCGGCGGCTGGTTCTGGAATGCGGCGGCCCGCTCGCGCATCCGACCCGTCGCCTCACCCGAATACGGCTACGACCTTCCCTCCGCGGACGGTCAGAGCTTTCGCTTCACGGCGACGGTTCCGGTTCAGCCGCTGCCCGAGCTGCCCGACTGGAGCGCGCTCGAGGTTCCCGCGGCAGACACCGAAGTGCCGGCCGAGCTCGTGGACGCAGAGCTCGAGCGACTGCGGGACGCGGTCGCCGAGCTCGTTCCGGTCGAGGGTCGCTCGGCGCAGGAGGGCGACATGATCGTCGTCGACCTCGTCTCACAGGAGGGCGAAGCGCAGCGGGACGTCGCCGTCGAGCTCGGCTCGGGACGGATGGTGCCCGAGCTCGAGCAGGGCCTCGTGGGATTGTCGGCCGGCGAGACGAAGGAGATCTCCTTCTCCAGCGGCGAGGAGCCCGCCCGAACGTTGACAGCCACCGTCAAGGACATCAAGGAGAAGGTGCTGCCACCGCTCGACGATGACCTCGCGAGAAGTGCCAGCGAGTTCGAGACCCTCGGCGAGCTGCGCGCCGACCTCGGGCAGCGGCTGCGCGAGCAGATCGAGGCCGAGAGCGAGTCCGCGTTTCGCGCGGCCACCGTCGATCGGCTGGTCGAGGCCTCTCGGGTAGATCCCTCCGGGCCGCTCGTCGACGCTCGCGCGAACGAGCTCGTCCGAGGCCTGATTCGCTCGCTCGAGAGCCGCGGCATCAGCGTCGACACCTACTTGCAGCTGGCCGGACAGTCGCCGGAGGAGCTACAGGAGCGCCTCCGCGAGGAAGCTCGCCTGTCGGTGGCACGCGAGCTCGTGCTCGAGGCGGTGGCGGAGAAGCTCGCCCTGGAGATCTCGGACGGCGACCTCGACGCCTTCATCCGCGAGCAGGCCGAGCTCGCCGACGAAGATCCCGACGAGGCGGTCGAGCGCGTCCGCGCCGGTGGGCGCGAGGAAGCCCTACGCGACGATCTCCGACTGCGCAAGGCCCTCGACCGGGTTTCCGCCGAAGTGAAGCGGATCCCCGTCGAGCTCGCTCGCGCCCGCGAGAAGCTCTGGACGCCCGGGCAGGAGCGACCCGAAGGCGCGACGTTGTGGACCCCCGCCAGTAAGGAGCCTGCATGAGCCCTTTGATTCCAATGGTGATCGAGCAGACCTCGCGCGGCGAGCGCTCGTTCGACATCTACTCCCGCCTGCTGAACGAACGGATCATCTTTCTCGGTACGCCCGTGGACGACCAGATCGCGAACCTGATCGTCGCGCAACTGATCCATCTCGAGTCGGAGGAGCCAGACAAGGACATCTCCATCTACATCAACTCGCCGGGCGGATCGGTGTACGCCGGCCTCGCGATCTACGACACGATGCAGTACGTCAAGCCCGACGTGCAGACGATCTGCATCGGGATCGCGATGTCGATGGGCGCCCTGCTCCTGGCCGGCGGCGCGAAAGGGAAACGGATTGCGCTGCCGAACGCCAAGATCCTGATTCACCAGGTATCGAGCGGCTTCCAGGGACAGGCGACGGACATCGAGATTCAGGCACGGGAGACGATCAACATGAAACGGCGCATGGAGGAGATCTTCGCCCACCACACCGAGCAGCCGCTCGACAAGGTCTCACGCGACATGGAGCGCGACTACTTCATGACCGCGCAGGAAGCGAGCGAATACGGCATCATCGATACGGTCGTGGCGAGCCGGGACTCCCACCCGACCTAGTCCGAGATGGCGCGAGCAAGCGACGGCAACGAGCAACTCCTCTGCAGCTTCTGCGGCAAGAGTCAGCGGCAGGTCAAGAAGCTGATCGCCGGGCCCGGCGTCTACATCTGCGACGAGTGCATCGATCTCTGTAACGAGATCATCGACGAGGAGCTGACAGCACCAACCCAGCTCGACCTCGACAACCTGCCGCGCCCTCGTGACATCTACTCGGTGCTGAACGACTACGTCGTCAGCCAGGAGGACGCCAAGCGGACACTGGCCGTGGCGGTCTACAACCACTACAAGCGCGTCCACATGGGTCACGAGGAGACCGACGTCGAGCTGCAGAAGTCGAACATCCTGCTGCTCGGGCCGACCGGCTGCGGGAAGACGCTGCTCGCGCAGACGCTCGCCCGGATCTTGAACGTTCCGTTCGCGATCGCCGACGCAACGGCGCTCACGGAGGCGGGCTACGTGGGGGAGGACGTCGAGAACATCTTGCTCAAGCTGATCCAGGCGGCGGACTTCGACATCAAGAAGGCCGAGACCGGGATCATCTACATCGACGAGGTCGACAAGATCGCGCGCAAGGCGGACAACCCTTCGATCACGCGCGACGTGTCGGGGGAGGGCGTGCAGCAGGCACTGCTCAAGATCCTCGAGGGAACGGTCGCCTCGGTGCCGCCACAGGGTGGCCGCAAGCACCCGCACCAGGAGTTTCTCTCGATCGACACGACGAACGTCCTCTTCATCTGCGGCGGCGCGTTCTCGGGCGTCGAGAAGATCATCGGCAAGCGGATCGGCAAGAGCGCGGTCGGGTTCGGCGCGCACATCCGGTCGAAGAACGGGGCGGACAACGACGAGCTGCTCTCCCAGGTGATGCCGGAGGATCTGCTCGCCTACGGCCTGATTCCCGAGTTCATCGGCCGCCTGCCGGTCGTCTCGGCGGTTGACCAGCTCACACGCGAGGATCTGGTTCAGATCTTGGTGGAGCCGAAGAACGCGCTCGTCAAGCAGTACCAGCGCTTCTTCAACTACGACTCGATCGAGCTCGTCTTCACGGAGGACGCCCTCTGGGAGATCGCCGACAAGGCGCTCGAGCGCGAGACGGGCGCCCGCGGATTGCGCTCGATCATCGAGCACGCGCTGCTCGATGTGATGTTCGAGCTGCCCTCGCGCACGGATGTCTCCAAGTGCGTGATTACGAAGGAGACGATCGCCAAGAACCTGAAGCCGACCCTCGTGACGAGCGCCGACGGAGCCTCATTCGACGACGACGAGCTCGCCGAAGAGTCCGCGTAGGCGCACGACTGGCCCGGCGGCTCCGAGCGCGGAAACCGTTGACCCCGCTCCAACGTATTCATCTGAGTGACGTGGCCGTGCCTGTCCTCTCGCGCTGCTCGAACTGAAGCGTCACCAGCTCGCCCGCGTGGCGGATGTGGGCGATCATGCGCTTTCGAGCGTTGTGCGCATCGCCGCGCTCGATCGAGTCGAGAATCCCGCGGTGCTCCTCGACGTTCTGCTCGAGCAACGCCGACCTTCCGTTGAGCGCGGCCCAGGTCAACCCACGGGGAAAGCTGCGATGAAGATCCTGGACGATCGCGATCAGCCGTTCGTTGCCCGCCGAATCCTGGATCACCGCATGGAAGAGGTCGTTCGCCCGCGTCCACTCTCCGTTCGCCGGGGCCGTCCGCGAACCGCTCGCGGAGGGCGGGCCGGGCTCGGCCAGCGTCGCGATCGACTTCCGGAACATCTGGTCGGCCTCGCGGAGCTGTCGCAGCTCGCCGTCGCGAATGCGTGCGGCCGCGAGGGCGGCGGCCAGACCCTCGAGCTCGGCCCGCACCTCGTACGCCTCGCGGATCTCACGGGCGGTGGGCCCGCGCACGACGGCTCCTCGGTGTGGCTGCACGTCGACGATGCCATTCGCCTGGAGCTTGCGCAGGGCCTCTCGGATCGGAGTCCGGCTGACGCCGAACTCGGCGGCGAGCGTCTCCTGCCGCAGCCGGGCGCCGACGTCGATCTCCCCGCTCAGGACGCGCGAGTGGATGGTCGCGGCCAGGTGATCGACGAGCGCACGCCCGTCCGCGTTGTCGAGCGGTGACCCCATGGCAGCTGCGACCGTAGCACTACTCGGGATCCGTTTGACGTCCTATTGGATCCAGACTAAGGTCAGGAGATCGGTGTCCGCGATCTTCGGGTGAGGTTTCGTTCGGTACATCTCTCTGAGGGGGACTGTGATGAAAAGCATTTCAGGACGCGGGGCGCTGCTCTCGCTCCTGCTGGCCGCCGTCGTCTGTGCGATTGCGGTGGGAGTAGCGGGGGCCGGCGGAAAGAGCCGCGCGGTGAGAAACGGCGGCATGCTGACGATCGCGCTGGCCGAGGATCCCGATGCCCTCGACCCGACGCTCGCGCGCACGTTCGTTGGGCGCATGGTCTTCCTGCACATTTGCGAGAAGCTCTACGACCTGAACGGCAAGCTCCAGATCGTGCCGCAGCTCGCGGCGAACCTGCCCCAGGTCTCGGGCGACAAGCGCACGGTCACCATCAAGCTGCGCAAGGGGATCAAGTTCAACGACGGAACGCCGTTCAACGCGCGCGCCGTCAAGATCTCGGTCGACCGTCACCGCACCCTGACGGCCTCGCGTCGCGCCAGTGAGCTCTCACCCGTCGACTCGGTCGACGCGGTCGGGGCGTCGACCGTCCGCCTGCATCTGAAGGAGCCGTTCGCTCCGCTCGCGGCGCAGCTCGCGGACCGGGCCGGCATGATCATGTCTCCGGCGCAGCTCGACAAGCTCGGCACGCGCTTCGCCACGGACCCGGTCTGCGTGGGGCCGTTCAGCTTCGTCAGCCGCACGGTCGGCGATCGCATCGTCGTGAAGAAGTCGCAGTTCTACTACGCGAAAAAGAAGGTCCACCTCAGCCAGATCGTCTTCCGCATCATCAACGAGCCGACCGCGGCGGCCCAGGCGCTCCGCGCGCACGACGTGGACGTCCTCGATCGCATCGGCCCGACCGAGCTCTCTGCGATCCAGCGCGACAGGAGTCTGAGCGTGGTGCAGGCGACGTCGATCGGCTACCAGGGAATCACGATCAACATCGGTAACAAGAACGGGCTGCTCAAGCTGCCCTACCAGAACGTCGGCTCGGCTCTTTCGGCCCATGCGGCGCTGCGTGAGGCGTTCGAGGTCGCCATCGATCGGCAGCTGCTGAACAAGGTGGTCTTCCAGGGACAGGTGCAGCCCGGATGCGGGCCGATCGCGCCGGTCAGCCCGTGGTTCAACGGCAAGACCAGGTGCAACATCCACCGGGACCTGAAGCGGGCGAAGCAGCTCGTGGCGCGCTCCGGCGTCCGAAACCCATCCGTCAAGCTGATGATCGGCAACGATCAGGTGGCGGCGCGGCTGGGAGCTTTCATCCAGGCGCAGGAGAAAGACGCCGGCATCGAGGTCGCGCTCCAGCCGACAGAGTTCGTCGCGTCGCTCGCGAAAGCCGACAACGGCAACTTCGATGCCTTCGCAATCGGCTGGTCGGGCCGGATCGACCCGGACGGCAACATCTACAACTTCGTGCACACGAAGGGGGCTCAGAACGACTCGGGCTACTCGAACGGCCGGCTCGATCTCATCCTCGACAACGCCCGGCATGCGACGAGCGCGGCGGCGCGGCAAAAGTTGTACAACGCCGCCGTGTCGACGATCCGGAGCACCCGGCCGCTGATCTACCTCTACCACGCGAAGACGCGCGACGGCGTGAGCAAGAAGGTCACGGGCGTGCAGCTCTACGGCGACGGGCTGATTCGAGCCCAGTTCGCCGCGTTCAAGTAGGAGCGGGCAGACAGGGCGATCGTGGGCGGCTTCATCCTCCGAAAAGCTGGGGCCGCCCTGATCGTCCTCTTCCTGGCGAGCGTGCTGGTCTTCAGCGGGATCCGCGCCATCCCGGGCGACGCCGCGCTCGCGCTCGGCGGAGAGGAGCGGGACCCTGCCGTGACCGCCCAGATCAGGCACAAGTACGGGCTCGACCGGCCGGTTCCCATCCAGTACCTCCACTGGGTGGGCCTCGCCGTGCGGGGCGATCTCGGCCGCGACTCGCGTGAGCTCTCCGTCTCGCACACCATCGTGACGCGGATCCCGCTCACCCTCGAGCTCGCCGGGCTCTCGCTTCTGATCGGAACCCTGATCGGGGCGGTTGCGGGGGTCTTGGCAGCGATCCGGCACGGCAGGCTCGCCGACTACCTGAGCAACGGGATCGCGTTGATCGGCCTGTCGGTTCCCCACTTCTGGCTCGGCCTGCTGATGATCATCGAGTTCTCCGTCAACCTGCACTGGCTGCCCTCGGGCGGCTACGTGTCGTTCAGGGCGGATCCGATCGGGAATCTCCGCCACATGGCGATGCCGGCGCTCGTGCTCGGGACGGGGCTCTCTGCGGTCGTCATGCGGCAGATGCGCTCGGCGATGCTCGAGTCGCTCGGCGCAGACTACGTCCGCACGGCTCGGGCCAAGGGCCTGAGCGAGTGGTCGGTGGTCTGCAAGCACGCGCTCCGCAACAGCCTGATCACCGTCACGACGATCATCGGGCTGCAGTTCGGCGCGCTGATCTCCGGTGCTGTCATCACCGAGACGATCTTCGGGATCGCCGGCTTCGGTCGCTTGACGATCGACGCCGTCAGCCAGCGCGACTACGCATTGATCCAGGGGGTCGTGCTGGTGACCGCGGCGGGGTACGTGCTCGTCAACCTGGCGGTCGACGTGCTCTACTCGTTCCTCAACCCTCGCATCCGCATCTCCGGAGGCGCGGCGTGAGCTACGTCGAGGCGGCGGCTCTGAGCCCGGCGTCGCGCCGGCGACGGCTGCTCCGCCGGCGGTTTCTGCGCCGGCCGATGGCGGTGGCTGGGCTGGCCGTCGTGCTCGCCTTCGTCGCGACCGCGATCTTCGCGCCGCTGATCGCGCCCTACAGCCCGAGCGCCACCGACTTCTACGCGGTCCTGGGCCATCCGTCCGGCAAGCACCTGCTCGGGACCGACGAGCTCGGGCGCGACATCTTCTCACGCATCGTCTACGGCTCCCGCGCCTCGATGCTCGCGGGCTTCCTCGCGACCGTGCTCGCGATGACGATCGCAGTTCCAATCGGTCTCGCCGCGGGCTACTACCGCGGCTGGATCGATCCCGTGATCTCGCGCATCACGGACGTCCTGCTCGCATTCCCCTTCCTCATCCTCGCGGTTGGCCTGGCGGCGATCCTCGGCCCGTCGCTCCTGAACGCAACGCTCGCGCTCGGGATCGGAGCCGTGCCCGGCCTGATCCGGATCGCACGGGGGGAGGCGCTGAGCCTGCGGGAGGAGGACTACGTTCGCGCGGCGATCGCGAACGGCGGCAGCGACCTGACCATCCTCGGCAGGCACATCCTCCCGAACATGCTCAGCACGTTGCTCGTCCAGGCGACGGTCACGATCCCGGTCGCGATCGTCGGCGAGGCAGTTCTCTCCTTCCTCGGCCTGGGGGTGCAGCCGCCGACTCCGTCGTGGGGGGTGATGCTCGAGGGCGCCCAGTCGTACCTCACGCAGGCCCCGCGCCTCGCCGTGTATCCCGGCCTCGCGATCGTGCTCGCCGCGCTCGCGTTCAATCTCCTCGGAGACGGGCTGCGCGACATTCTCGACCCGAAGACGCAGCGCTGATGCCGCCGCTGCTCGAGGTGTCGGAGCTCTCGGTCCGGTTCGACACCGACGAGGGCCGCGTGTACGCCGTCGACGGGATGGAATTCTCGCTCGGCGAGGGCGAGGTGCTCGGCATCGTCGGCGAGTCGGGGTGCGGCAAGAGCGTGACGGTGATGTCGATGCTCGGGCTGCTGCCCCCGACCGCGACGGTCTCCGGCCGTGTCCTCTTCCAGGGAGAGGATCTGCTGCAGGTGCGGCCGGCGCGCCTGCGGCGAGTGCGCGGCAAGGAGATCTCGTTCGTCTTCCAGGAGCCGATGACGTCGCTCAACCCCGTCTTCACGGTCGGTGTTCAGATCGGGGAGGTACTGCGGAAGCATCTCGGCGCTTCGCGCAGCGCCGCCCGCAAGCGGACGATCGATCTACTCGAGCTGGTCCGGATCCCGGCCCCTTCGCGCCGGGTGGACGAGTATCCGCACCAGCTCTCGGGTGGAATGCGCCAGAGGGTGATGATCGCGATGGCCCTCGCCTGCGACCCAAAGGTGCTCGTGGCGGACGAGCCGACCACGGCACTCGACGTGACGATTCAGGCGGGCATTCTCGACCTCATGCGCGATGTGCGCGAGCGCCTGGGCACGGCCATCGTCCTGATCACCCACAATCTCGGCGTCGTGGCCGACCTTGCCGACAGAGTGATCGTGATGTACGCCGGGCGCAAGGCGGAGGAGGCTCCCGTCCGCGAGCTGTTCGCGCGCCCCCAGCACCCCTACACGATCGGGCTGCTCGGCGCGATCCCGCGGCCCGGCGAGGTGCTCCAGGGAGAGCGACGGCGGAGGCTGCAGGAGATCCCGGGGCGAGTTCCCTCGCTGTCGGAGTTGCCCGATCACTGCGCCTTCGCCGATCGCTGCCCGCGCGCAGACGAGCGCACCCGCTCCGAGATTCCGCCGCTGCGAGAGGTGCGAGCGGACCACCTCGTCGCCTGCTTCCATCCCGGCGAGGACGGCACCTCATGACGACGCTCAGCCCCGTCCTCGAGCTGGACGGCCTGAAGAAGCACTTCACGGTCGGCGGCCGCCTGGTGGGCACGCGCGGCATCGTCCACGCCGTCGACGGCGTCTCGTTCTCGATCGGTGCGGGGGAGTTCTTCGGCCTCGTCGGCGAGTCGGGCAGCGGCAAGTCGACGGTCGGTAACTGCATCCTTCGGCTGCTCGAGCCGACGGAGGGCAGGATCCGCCTCGCAGGGCAAGACATCACGCACCTCTCACGCAGCCAGATGCGCCCGCTCCGTCGCCGTCTGCACATGGTGTTCCAGGATCCCTACTCGTCGCTCAACCCTCGCCTTACGTGCGGTCAGATCGTCGGCGAGCCTCTTCGCCTGCACCGCATCGCGCGCGGCGCAGAGCTCGACACCCGCGTCGCTTCGCTCTTCGACTCCGTCGGGCTGCGGCCCGAGCTTCGCTACCGCTACCCGCACGAGCTCTCCGGCGGGCAGCGCCAGCGCGTGGGGCTTGCGCGCGCGCTGTCCGTCGATCCGAGCCTGCTGATCGCCGACGAGCCCGTCTCGGCTCTGGACGTCTCGGTGCAGGCGGCCATCCTCAACCTGCTCAGCGATCTCCAGCAGAGCATGGGCTTCTCGTGCCTCTTCATCACGCACGACCTCGCAACTGTGGAGTACCTCTGCGATCGCGTCGCCGTCATGTACCTGGGCAAGATCGTCGAGACGGCCTCGACGCGTGAGCTCTTCGCCGACCCGAAGCACCCCTACACGCAGGCGCTGCTCTCTGCGGCGCTCACTCCCGATCCCGAGCTGCAGCAGCGCCGGACTCGCATCGTGCTCGAGGGCGACATCCCGAGCCCGCTCGCGCCACCCTCGGGCTGCGCCTTCCGGACGCGTTGCCCGCTCGAGCCCGAGTCCAAGCCGCGTTCCCACGAGCTCGAGCCGGCGCTGCGCGACGTCGGAGGCGGCCATTTCGTCGCGTGCCATCTCGTCGGCCCGGGCGGAGAAGGTCCACACCTGATCGGCGAACCGGCTGTCGAGCTCGGGGCGGGCTGATGACGCCGCAACCCTTCACCACGCGGCCCGAGCTGCGCGGCACGTTCGGGATGGTCGCCTCGACCCACTGGCTCGCCTCCGCGGCGGGGATGGCGATGCTCGAGCGTGGGGGCAACGCGTTCGATGCCGCGGTCGCGACGGGTTTTGCCTTGCAGGTGGTCGAGCCCCACCTGAACGGGCCGGGCGGCGATCTTCCCGCGATCGTCTACAGCGCCGATCGCGAGGAGGTGCTGACGCTGTGCGGGCAGGGACCGGCGCCCGCTGCAGCGACGAGCGACCGGTTCCGCCGGCTCGGGCTCGACCTCATCCCGGGCACGGGCCTCCTCCCAGCGGTCGTCCCCGGCGCGTTCGGCGGCTGGCTGCTCCTCCTGCGCGAGCTCGGGACGTTGCGGCTCGCGGACGTGCTCGAGCATGCGATCGGCTTCGCCGCCGGCGGCTACCCGCTCGTCCCTGCGATCAGCGCTTCGATCGCGAGCGTCGAGACGATGTTCCGCGAGGAGTGGACGAGCTCGGCCGAGATCTACCTGCGGGACGGCACCCCGGCACCCCGGGCGCTCTTCCGCAACCCGGACCTCGCCGCGACGTACCGACGCGTCCTGGAGGAGTCACGTGGCGGCAGCCGCGAGGCGGAGATCGAACGCGCGATCGGGATCTGGTACCGCGGCTTCGTGGCCGAGCGGATCGACGCTCACTGCCGGGTAGAAGTGATGGACAGCTCCGGTCGCCGCCACCGCGGGCTTCTCTCGGGCGAGGATCTTGCCGCGTGGGAGCCGCGGCTCGAGGCGCCCGTCGAGCTCTCCTACCACGGGCACACGGTCTTCAAGACCGGGCCCTGGGGCCAGGGGCCCGTCTTCCTGCAGCAGCTCGCGCTGCTCGAGGGGTTCGATCTCGGTGAGATCGGAGCCGGCAGCGCAGACTTCGTCCACGTGGTCGTGGAGTGCGCGAAGCTCGCGTTCGCGGATCGCGAGGCCTGGTACGGCGACCCCGAGTTTTTCGATGTGCCGCTCGAGCTCCTGCTTTCCCGCGAGTACGCGGCGGAGCGCCGGGCGCTCGTCGGCGCCGAGGCGTCGCGCGAGCTCCGCCCGGGAAGCCCCGGCGGGCGCCGCCCGCGCCTTGCCTCGCCGGTACAGGGCGCCCTCGCCGCGGGAGTCGGTGAGCCGACGCGTGCGAGCGGTGACACGTGCCACCTCGACGTCGTCGATCGCTGCGGCAACATCGTCTCGGCAACCCCGAGCGGCGGCTGGCTCTGGAGCTCACCCGTCATACCGGGTCTCGGCTTCCCGCTCGGTACGCGGGCGCAGATGTTCTGGCTCGAGGAGGGCTTGCCGAACTCGCTCGAGCCGCGAAAGCGCCCGCGCACGACGCTGTCGCCGTCGCTGGCCTTCCGCGGCGGTGACCCGTACCTCGCCTTCGGCACACCGGGAGGCGACCAGCAGGATCAGTGGACGCTCGTCTTCTTTCTCCACCATCTGCACTCCGGCCTGGATCTGCAGGCCGCGATCGACGCGCCGACGTTCCATACGGATCACTTCCCGAGCTCGTTCTACCCCCGCCACGCCAGACCCGGGCACGTCGAGCTGGAGGGGCGATTCGACGAAGCGACGATCGCCGAGCTTCGCCGGCGAGGCCACGACGTCTCGGTCGCGGGGGACTGGGCGCTCGGGCGGGTCAGCGCCGCAGGTCGAGACCGCGACGGCGTCTTGCTGGCCGCCGCGGACCCGCGCGGCATGCAGGGCTACGCCGCGGGCCGCTAGCGCCGCGGGCGCCCTCCGTACACTCTGGCGCGATGGAGTCGCGCTACAGCCCCGACGGCGTGGAGGAGCGCTGGCAGCGCTCCTGGGAGGAGGAGGGCCTCTACGCGGCCGACGCCGACGACCCCCGCGAGGCGTTCACGATCGCACACCCGCCGCCCAACGTGACCGGCGATCTCCACATGGGCCACGCGCTGCAGCTCTCGCTCGCGGACACGATCGTGCGGATGAAGCGGATGCAGGGCTACAACGTCCTCTTTCAGCCCGGGTTCGATCATGCGGGCATCGCGACGCACAACGCGGTCGAGAGGCATCTCGCCGCCGAGGGCCTGACCCGGTGGGATCTGGGCCGGGAGGCCTTCGTGGAGCGTGTGTGGGAATGGCTGCGCGAGTACGGCGGCAAGATCATGCTCCAGTTCCGCCGCATCGGCGCCTCGCTCGACTATCGGCGCGAGCGCTTCACGATGGACGACGCGTACGTCCGCGCGGTCAACCACTTCTTCGTCCACCTCTACCGGAAGGGCTACATCTACCGGGCCAGCCGCATCGTCAACTGGTGCCCGTTCCACCGCACCGCGCTCTCCGACCTGGAGCTGGAGCACGAGGACGTCGACGACGCGCTGACGTACGTGCGCTACCCACTCGCCGACGGCGACGGGCACGTCACGATCGCGACAGTCCGCCCGGCCACGATCCTGGCTGACGTCGCGGTCGCCGTGCACCCCGCCGACGAGCGCTATCAGCACCTCGTAGGCCGTGAGGTCGTCGTTCCCGTCGTCGAGCGCCGGGTGCCCGTGATCGCCGACGAGCGCGTCGAGATCGAGTTCGGAACGGGCGCGCTCAAGGTCACGCCTGGGCACGATCCGCTCGATTACGAGCTCGGCCGGGACCACGGCCTGCCCGAGCTGACCGTGATCGGGCCGGACGGATTGATGAATTCCGACGCGGGTCCGCTCGCGGGTCTCACGCAGCAGGACGCGGACGAGCGCGTGCTTCAGTGGCTGCGCGACCACGATCAACTCGAGCGGCGGGAGCCCTATCGCCACGCCGTTGCGCTCTGCGAGCGCTGCAAGACCCGCATCGAGCCGCTCATCTCTCTGCAGTGGTGGTGCCGCATGGAGGAGCTCAAGCGTCCGGCGCTCCAAGCGCTGCGCGAGCGCCGCGTCACCTACCACCCCGAGTCGCAGCATCGCTTCGCCTTCGATTCGCTCGAGCACGCGCCGGACTGGAACATCTCCCGCCAGATCTGGTGGGGGCACCAGCTGCCGCTCTGGGAGTGCCCGGACGGTCACGCGACCGTGGCCGAGACCGAGCCCGATTCGTGCGCCGAGTGCGGGTCGCGGGAGCTCGTCCGCAGCCAGGACGTGCTCGACACGTGGTTCTCGTCCGCGCTCTGGCCGTTCGCGACGCTCGGCTGGCCGGAGGAGACAGCCGATCTGCGCACCTTTTACCCCGGGGATCTGAACACCACCGATCGCGGGATCATCCGCCTCTGGGAGAACCGCATGATCTTCTCGGGGCTCGAGTTGATGGGCGAGGTCCCGTTCAGCGACGTTGTCATTCACGCCACCGTCAACGCCCCCGATGGCCGCCGCATGTCGAAGAGCCTCGGCACGGGGCTCGACCCGATGGAGCAGATCGAGCGGCACGGGGCGGACGCGACCAGGTACGGGCTGATGAAAATGGCCTCCACCCAGGATGTTCGCTTCTCGGCCGGAGCGATCGAGGAGGGCGGCAAGCTCGCGAACAAGCTGTGGAACGTCTCCCGGCTCATCCTGCAGGCAACGGAAGGCGCACGGCCCGCGGAGCGGCCGGCGGCGCTCGAGGAACGGTGGATTCTCGCCCGCCTGACCGCGACGCAGCGCGACGTCGAGCGACTCGTCGGCGGGTTTGACTTCTCGCACGCGGTTGCGGAGCTCTACCGTTTGACCTTCGATGACTTCTGCGACTGGTACGCGGAGGCGATCAAGCCGCGCCTCTACGCCGGCGACGAGGATGCGCGGGCCACCGCGCTCGCCGCGCTCGAGCGCCTGCTCAAGCTGCTCCATCCCGTTATGCCGCACGTGACAGAGGAGATCTGGTCGAATCTCCCCGACCGTCAGTCGCGGCTGATCGTCGCGGCGTGGCCGCAAGCGGAGGATCGTTACTCGGGCGACGCCACCGCGCTCGAGCGCGTCCAGGACGCCGCTGAGATGTTTCGACGGAGCGGCGTCCCGATGAATCTCGGCGATGAGGAGCGCCGAATCTTCGAAGCCGTGGTGCGGCCCGAGAAGATGCGAGCCAACGGCAACGTCGAGCTGGAACGTGCTCGCCTGGCGAAGGAGGTAGAGCGCGCCGAGCGGATGCTTTCGAACAAGAGCTTCACCGGGAGGGCGCCGGCCGACGTCGTGGCCGCCGAGCGCGAGAAGCTCGAGCGCTACCGGCGCCAGCTCGATGCGCTCGGAAGCTGACTCCGCCTGGATCGAGGGCCTCAGCCCGTGGCCGGAGGAGTTCGGCCTCGAGCGGATGCGCCGCCTGCTCGCCGCACTCGGCGAGCCGCAATTCCGGTTCCCCTCGATTCACGTCGTCGGGACGAACGGGAAATCGACGGTCACCCGGATGACTGCCGCCCTGCTCTGCGCAGCGGGGCTCCGGGTCGGGGCGTACACGTCTCCGCACGTGAGCGGCTGGAGCGAGCGGATCCAGATTGACGGGGCGGACTGCAACTTCCGACGAGCGGTCGGACGCGTCAGGGCGGCGGCCGAAGCGCTCAGCGCGACACAGTTCGAGGCGCTGACTGCGGCCGGGCTCGCCGCCTTCGCGGCGGCGGAGGTCGACGTGGCCGTCGTCGAGGCAGGTCTCGGCGGTCGCCTCGACGCCACGAATGTCTTGCGCTCGCAGGTGCAAGTGCTGACGAACGTGGCGCTGGATCACACCGATGTTCTCGGCGAGACGCGGGAGGCGATCGCAGCCGAGAAGCTCGCGGTCGTCCAGCCGGGCTCGACGGTGGTGCTCGGCGAGGTGGAGTGGGAGGGCCTGGCACGCGCGAACGGCGCGGGCGCGGTAAGGCTTGTCCCACAGGACAACCTCGCCCTCGCGCTCGCCGCGACAGAAGCGTTCCTCGGCCGCCCGGTCGGGCCTTCGCCGGCGGAGAGTGCCGCGCCGCCGGGTCGACTCGAACGACGCGGGGACGCACCGCTCGAGCTCTGGGCCGGAGCCCACAACCCCGCCAGTCTTGCCTACCTGCTGCCCCGCCTGCCGCGAGCACGATACGTCGTCGTCGCGTCGATCCTGGCCGACAAGGACGCGGAGGCGATGCTGGCCGGCCTGGCCGCGGTGGGCGACCGGCTCGTCGCCACCTCGTCCTCGAACAATCGCGCGCTCGCCGCGGATGAGCTCGCCGCGGGTGCCGCGCGCTTCTTCGACCGGGTCGAGGCAGTGACCGAGCCCGACGCGGCTCTCAGGCGCGGACGCGAGCTCGCCGGCGAGCGGGGCGCCGTGCTCGTCACCGGCTCGCTCTACCTGCTTGCGGATCTGTATGCAGCGGAAAAGACGTACCATGCCTCGACTTCGTGAGCGCCTCGTCGTCTTTGCGTTCGCCGCCTCAGTGGTGGCGGCAATCGTGGGCCTGTCCTTCGCCGCCGGCTACCTGATCGGCAAACTGCTCCTGTAGGTCATGACAATCAGCTCTCTTCTCGCCGCCAGCAGCAACGACTTCTTCGGAGGCGTGCGCGACTTTTTCAGCTCCACGACCTGGTTGCTGATCCGGGACGCCCTGCTCGCCTTCGTTGTCGTGTTCTGGCTGGCCGTCGCTTTCTGGGTGTTCAAGGACGCGCGCCGGCGGATCGCCGATCACTGGCTCGTCGGAGTGGCGACCATTCTCGGGCTCGTCCCGCCATTCCTGGGCGCATTCGTCTACATGCTCTTCCGGCCACCCGAGTATCTCGACGACGTGCGCGAGCGCGATCTCGAGATCAAGGAGATGGAGGAGCGACTCGGCCGCCGGGATCTGCACTGTCCCGTCTGCCGCGCGGAAGTCGATCCGGCCTTCCTCGTGTGCCCCGTCTGCACGTCGAAGCTGAAGCAGGCGTGCACGAGCTGCAAGGCCCCGCTCGAGCCCATCTGGCAGGTCTGCCCGTACTGCGAGACACCGATCGACACTCCGGCCGCGCTCGAGCTAGGCGAGGGCTGGGAGGCGGCTACGCCGCCGCGCAGGCAGCGCAGGCGCCGCTGAGAGGGTGCGCTCCGCGCCGGAGCGGCGGCTCCGTCGGTCCGACGCCGTATTCCGCATAAGCTGCTCCAATGGCGATCGAACACACGCTCGTGTTGATCAAGCCTGACGCCGTGGAGCGCAAGCTCGCGGGAGAGATTCTCGCGCGCTTCGAGCGTCGCGGCCTCCAGATCCGGGCGGCGAAGCTGCTGACCGTTGATCGAGACCTGGCCCAGCAGCACTACGCGGAGCACGACGGGAAGCCGTTCTTCGGGGAGCTCGTCGACTTCATCACCTCTGCGCCCACGCTTGCGCTCGTGCTCCAGGGTGAGTCGGCGATCTCCGTCGCGCGGACGACGATGGGCGCCACGAACCCGGCGAGCTCGGCGCCCGGCACGATTCGCGGCGACCTTGCGCTAGCGATGCCGGACAACCTCGTGCACGGCTCAGACGCGTCCGAGTCGGCGGCGCGCGAGATCGCCCTCTGGTTCCCCGATGCGGATCTCTGAGGACGCGCGCCGAAACGGGAGCCACTGGGACCGGACGAGCGACGAGTACCAGGGAACGCACGGCGCCTTCATCGGGCAGCCCGAGCCGCGCTGGGGCACGTGGCAGCTACCGGAAGACGAGCTTCGCATTCTCGGCGAGGTCGCGGACAAGGACGCTCCGTGGGGCGCAAGGTCGACGTATCGCGACGAGAGCGAGCTCGCCTGGGCCAGACGCTGGCCCTCCGAGGCGATCTGGAAAGCACGCAAGCGGTGAGGTTGCGGGACGACGCGGCCCGCAATCGCGAGCTCTGGACGAAGTCGAACGCGGAGTACACCGACGAGCGGGCCGAGCAGGCGTGGGCTCGAGCGGAGATCGCATGGGGCATCTGGGGCGTGCCGGAGTCCCAGCTGGACGTGCTCGGCGACGTCGCGGGCAAGGACGCGGTCGAGCTCGGCTGCGGCACCGCGTACTTCTCGGCCTGGCTTGCCAGGCGGGGAGCCCGCCCCGTTGGTGTCGACGTGACTCCGGCGCAGCTCGAGAGCGCGCGGCGCTGCCAGCACAAGCTCGGGGTGGAGTTCCCGCTGGTCGAGGCCGACGCGACCGAGACGGGCCTGCCGGAAGCGAGCTTCGACCTCGCTCTCTCGGAGTACGGGGCGTCGATCTGGTGCGATCCGTACCGCTGGATTCCCGAAGCGGCCCGGCTGCTGCGCCCGGCGGGCCGCCTCGTCTTCCTTCGAAACAGCACGCTCGTGATCCTCTGCTCCCCGGACGACGCCGCCGCCGGCGAGCGGCTTACCCGCCCTCAGTTTGGCATGCACCGATTCGAATGGCCCGAGGGCGGCGTCGAGTACCACCTCTCGCACGGCGACTGGATCCGCGTCCTCCGGGCGAACGGGTTCGACGTGGAGGACTTGGTGGAGCTCCAGGCGCCTGAGGGTGCTGAGACGCACCCTCGCTACGATTTCGTCACGGCGGAGTGGGCTCGGCAGTGGCCCGCCGAGGAGATCTGGGTCGCCCGGAAGCGCGCGTGACAACGGCGCGCGATTCTCGTAGGACTCTCGTGCCGGCGGCGCCGCGCCGCGAACCGCGGGGACTGTCCCCAGACGAGTCCCCTAGAGCCGGCTCCGGGTGCGCCGAAAGTGAGTCAATCGCCCGCGCCGCATGAGCGTTCCGCCGACCCCGCCACTCCTCCTCGCCTCTACCTCGCCTCAGCGCCGGGCCATCCTCGAACAGCTCGGGATCCCGTTCCACGTCGTCGCGCCGCACTACGGCGAGGGCCCGCTCGACGGCGCCGCGGCCGCCGCTGGGGTGCGCGAGCACGCCCGCCGCAAAGCGGAGTCGGTCGCAAGCGAGGCCGGCGACCGTCCGGTTCTCGGCGTCGACACGGCGGTGCTCCTCGACGGCGCGGTCTTCGGGAAGCCGGCCGACGCGGCGGCTGCCGAGTCGATGCTCGAAGCCCTCGCGGGTCGCACGCACGAGGTCGTCTCGGGCCTCTGTCTGCGAACGCCCGCCTGGGAGGAGGTGCGCCACGAGGTCACGCGCGTCTCGTTCCGCCCTCTCACTCCCCGCGATCTTGCGACGTACTTGGCAACGGGCGAATGGGAGGGCCGAGCCGGCGCGTACGCGATCCAGGGTCTCGGCGCCGCGCTCGTCCAGCGCATCGAGGGCGATTACCTGAACGTCGTCGGCCTGCCCGCGGCACTCCTTGTGCAGATCCTCGTCCAGCGCTTCCCGGGCCGGTACGGGCTTGGCTGAACCCTCGCTCGTCTGCTACCAACCCCGCTACCAACGCGGCTTCCGCGAGCTCGTCGTGTCCGTGCTCGAGGAATTCGGTTTCGAAGAGGATCCGCTGATCGACGCCGACCTGGAGGCGCCTGAGCAAACCTACGACGCGATCTGGCTCGTGGTCGACGGGGACAGCGTCGAAGGCTCGGCTGCAGTGCGCCTGATCGCCGGCGGCCGGGCGGAGCTGAAGCGCATGTACCTCGCGCCGGGCCGGCGCGGCCAGGGGCTCGGGCGCCGCCTGCTCGCCCAGGCGGTCGCGTGGGCCAGGAAGCAGCGCGTCGAGACGCTCCTCCTCGACACGGCCGCTCAGATGACCGCCGCTCAGCGGCTCTACGAGGCCGCCGGCTTTCGGCGCTCAGGCGAGCGCATCGAGGCGGGCGAGCGCGAGCGACGGCACGAGTTTCTCTACACGCTGGATCTCCGCTAGAAAAGCCCTGCTCAATGCTCTCGAACGGGCGCCGGGTACACTCGACTGCCGACATGCCGATCATGAACTACCTCAACGGCTTCGGCGGCCGCGACATGGCGGTCGACCTCGGAACCGCCAACACCCTCGTCTACGTGCGGGGTCGCGGCATCGTCCTCTCCGAGCCGTCGGTCGTCGCGATCGATCAGCGCTCGGGAGAGGTTCACGCCGTCGGAGTCGAGGCAAAGCGCATGATCGGGCGGACGCCGGGCTCGATCTCCGCGATTCGCCCGCTGAAGGACGGCGTGATCGCCGACTTCGACGTGACCGAGCAGATGCTGCGTCACTTCATCCAGAAGGTGCACCAGCACCGCTTCGCGCACCCGCGCGTCGTTGTATGCGTGCCGAGCGGCGTGACCGGTGTCGAGAAACGCGCCGTGGAGGAAGCGACCCTCTCGGCAGGCGCGCGCCAGGCGTATCTGATCGAGGAGCCGATGGCCGCGGCGATCGGAGCTGGTCTGCCCGTCGGCGAGCCGACCGGCAACATGATCGTCGACATCGGCGGCGGCACGAGTGAGGTTGCCGTCATCTCGCTCGGCGGCATCGTCGTCTCCCAGAGCCTGCGTGTCGGCGGCGACGAGATGGACGAGGCCATCATCAACCACATCAAGCGCGACTACAAGCTCCTCGTCGGCCAGCAGACCGCCGAGGAGATCAAGCTCGAGGTCGGATCCGCCTACGAGTTGCGCGAGGAAGTGCAGGCAGAGGTGCGCGGCCGTGACATGCTGACCGGCCTGCCGAAGACCGTGATCCTGAGCTCCGAGGAGGTGCGGCGCGCGCTCGAGGAGCCTGTGGCGCAGATCATCGAGGCGATCAAGTCGACCCTCGACAAGACGCCGCCCGAGCTGGCGGCGGACATCATGGATCGGGGCATCGTGCTCGCCGGCGGCGGCGCGATGCTGAACGGGCTCGACGAGCGCCTCCGCCACGAGACTCAGATGCCCGTGCACCTGGCAGAGTCGCCGCTCACCTGCGTCGCCGTGGGGTCGGGCCGCAGCCTCGAGGAGTTCGAGGCGATCCATCGCAGCGCCCGCGCGCGAGCCCGGCGGAACGGCCACCACCGCCGGTAAGACGCCGCGGTGGATACGCTCCGACCGCCCCCTCGCTCGATCCTTCTCTAGACTAGGCGGTTCTCCGTGCCGCGTAACCGCACAGCTCGCCTGGCGGTCCTGGGCTCGTCGCTTCAGCGGTCCGCCTCGACGCCGTACTCCTCCCGAACCGGCCCCGCCCTCCGGCGGCGCATCGTGGTGGGGCTGCTGGTCGTGCTCTCGCTCGCCCTGATCACGGCGTACTTCCGCGAGCCGGACAGCGGTGGGTTGCACGACGCCCAGGGCGTCGCGGCGAGCGTGCTTCGTCCGTTCCAGGTCGGCGCCGACCGGCTGGCTCGGCCGTTCCGGGATGCGTACGGCTACGTCACGAATCTCTTGAACGCGAAGTCGGATGCCACGCAGCTGCGACGCGAGAACCGAGCGCTGAGGCTGGAAGCGAGCCAGGCGCAGACGATCTTTCGCGACAATCGCGAGCTGCGGAAGGCGTTGCACTTCGTCAGCTCGGCCGAGTACCTCCAGGGCTACGGGCGAGTCCCGACGCGCGTGATCAGCCAGCCCGACGACTACGACCAGCAACTCGTGATCGATGCGGGCGTCAACGCCGGCGTTCGTCGGGGAGACGCCGTCGTGACTCCGGACGGCCTCGTCGGGATCGTCTCGCTCGCGCACAGCCGTGAAGCGAGAGTGCAACTCCTGACGGACGAGTCCGGCGCGGTCTCGGCCGCCGACCAGCGCACAGGCGCGCGCGGGATCGTGCAACACAATGGCGGTGCGAGCGGCTCCTTCGTGCTCAACCAGGTACAGAAGTCAGACCGGGTTCGAGGTGGTGACCGGGTCGTGACCGCCGGCTGGCGGCTCGGGCGTCTCACCCCGCTCTACCCGAAGGGGATCCCCATCGGGGTCGTCTCGAGCGTCAACGAGGTCGACACCGACATCTTCAAGCGGGTTCAGGTCGATCCCTACGTGAACTTCTCGAAGCTCGAAGCCGTCATCGTGCTGATCAGGAGGCAGCAGGCTAGGCGGTGATCGGGCAGATCGCGAAGTGCACGGCGCTCGTCTTCGTCGCCGCGATCGTCCAGGTCAGCATTCTGAACCGAGTGTCGATCGTGGGCGGGACGCCGAATCTCCTGCTCGTGACGCTCGTCTCCGTCGCGCTCGTGTGCGGCTCCGTCTACGGCGCCGGCGTGGGCTTCTTCGCCGGGCTCGTTGTGGACACGGCGACACTCGCCACGCTTGGAGTCACCTCGTTGCTGCTCACCCTGGTCGGCTACTGGACCGGCCGCTACGGCGAGACGACGGGACGTGACAAGCAGCACGCCTCGCTCGTCGCGATGGTCGCCGCGACACTCCTGTACGGCCTGGCCGCGCTCGGCCTCCGCTTCGTGCTGGGTGAGCCCGCAGACGGCGCTTCGCTCGCGCGAGCGCTTCCATCCGGCCTCGTTTGCAATCTCCTCCTGGCGCCGGCCGTCGTCTTCGGCTGCCGTCGCGCGCTGGGGCGGCGTGACGCTCTCGAGGGCACGCGGGAGGTGAGCCTTCTTGGCTAGCACGCGCATCCACCGACCCTCGCGGCGTTTCCTACCTCCCGATCCACGGGTTCAGGAGCCGTACAGGGTCACCCCTCAGCTCGCCCTGCGGATCGGGCTGTTCGGCATGCTGACGCTCGCCGTCTTCGGCGTGCTGTTCCTGCGCCTCTGGGCCCTCCAGGTCCTCTCCGGGACGGACTACCTGCGTGAAGCCCGAAACAATCAGCTTCGCACCGTGCGCGTCGATGCCGCGCGCGGGCCGATCGTCGACCGTTACGGCCGGCTGCTCGTCTCGAACGCGCCCGGGACGGCGGTTCAGGTCTGGCCCGCCGACCTGCCGAAGAACGGCCGCTACACGGAGCTTCGGCGCCTTGCCGGGATCCTCCACGTCTCGCTGCCCGGGGTCCTGGTGGACATTCGCCGTCGCGCGGGCGATCCGCTCACGCCGGTCACCGTGACCTCACGCGTGAACCGGAATCAGATCGCGTACCTGACGGAGCACGCGAGCGAATTCCGGGGAGTCGACCTCGCGAACGCCTACGCGCGTGTGTACCCGCACCGGGCGCTCGCGGCTCACATACTCGGCTCGGTCGGTGAGGTCTCGCGAGAGCAGCTGAAGCAGCTGACGCGAGATGGCTACCGAGGGGGCGACAAGATCGGCCAGGCGGGAATCGAGCGCGCCTTCGATCCGTACCTGCGCGGTCGGCCCGGGCTTGCGCAGATGCGGGTCGACTCGCTCGGACGGCCTCGCAGCCAGCTGACGCTGCGGCAGCAGCCGCGCTCGGGCGAGGAGCTGCGGACGACCCTCGATCTCAAGCTGCAGCAAGCCGCCGAGCTAGCGCTTCGCGAGTGGACGGCCCGCGCCCGGGCACAGCAAGGCTGCTTCGGCTGTTGGGCCTCCCGTGGCGGCGCCATCGTCGCGCTCGACCCGCGAAACGGCGCCGTCCGCGCGCTCGCCTCGTATCCATCCTTCAACCCGAGCGTCTACGCGGGCCGCGTAGACCCGCGCAAGCTGGCCGCAGCGGGATTGACGCCGAAGACCTCGGAGCAGAAGAACTCGCCGGCTCTCGATCGCGCGACGGCCGGCCTCTATCCGGCGGGCTCGACGTTCAAGCCCGTCACTGCCCTCGCCGCATTGCAGGAGCGGCTGATCACCCCGGAAACGCCGATCCTCTGCTCGCCCGACTACGTCGTGCGCAGGGCCGACGGAACCGTCAGCCAGGTCTTCAAGAACTGGACCCCGTACGCCTTCAGCGAGCTCACGCTGCCCGCCGCGCTCGAGCAATCGTGCGATACCTACTTCTACCGTGTCGGCAGGCTCTTCTACGACCTCCCACCCGAGCGCGGCCAACCGCTGCAGTTCTGGGCGCGCCGCTTCGGGTTCGGCCGGCCGACGGGGCTTGACATCGGGGGCGACGCGAGCGGGCTCCTGCCGACGATCAAGTGGCGCAGGGAGACGTTCAAGAACAAGATCGAGAGGCTCTGGAAGCCGGGCGACTCGATCCAGCTCGCGATTGGTCAGAAGGATCTGCAGGTGACGCCGCTGCAGATGGCGCGCTTCTATGCGATGGTGGCGAACGGCGGCAAGCTCGTCACGCCCTACGTCGTCAGCGCTGTGGAGCAGCCGGGCGCGGGCCGAGCCGCCCCGGTCGTCCTGCGCCGCTTCAGTGCCCCGCCGCCGCGGCCGGTCGGTCTCGACCCCTTCGGGCTCGAGGCGGTGAAGCAGGGCCTCGATCTCGCGACGCACGGCGCCGACGGAACGTCCACGGCGGTCTTCGGCGGCTACCCGATCCGGATCGCCGGAAAGACGGGGACGGCCGAGAAAGCCGTCGTCCTGCCCGGTTGGAGGACGGCGGCGCTCGTCGATCAGTCCTGGTGGTGCGGCTACGGCCCGGAGGACAAGCCGACCCTCGTGGTCTGTGCGCTGATCGAGAACGGCGGTCACGGCGGCTCGATCGCCGCGCCTGCGGCTCTCCAGGTCTTCGCCCAGTTCTTCGGGATCCGAGCCACCTACCAGCTGCCTTCCAGGTCGGATTGATGGTCGACTACGTCGCAACGAGCGCTCGAGCGCGTACGGAGAGCGGACTTCACGTCGCCTCGCTGCTCCGGCGCCTCGACTGGATCCTGCTCCTGGCGGTCGGCGCGCTCGTGGGGACAGGGCTGTGGGCGATCGCCGGGATCACGCGCTCCGACGTCGTCGGGGATCCGAACTACTTCGCCGTGCGCCAGGGAATCTTTGCTGCCGCCGGAACGGTCGGCCTCATCCTCGCTCTCCTCGTCGACCCTGATCTGTACCGACGCCATCGACGCATCCTGTACGGGCTGATGACCGGCCTCGTCTTGCTCGTCGTACTCGTCGCTCCGCTCACGCGCGGATCGCGTCGCTGGATCGACCTCGGCTTTTTCCGCTTTCAGCCGTCTGAGTTCGGAAAGCTGCTCTTCGTCCTGTCGCTCGGCGCGTTCCTCGCCGACCGCGGCAAGCGGCTGGGCGAGACGCGCACGATCGCCACCGTGCTCGGCCTGGCGCTCGTCCCGGTGCTGCTCGTCTTCGTCCAGCCCGACGTCGGAACGGCGCTCGTCTACGGGGCGGCGCTGTTCGCGCTGCTGTTCGCCGCCGGGGCACGGTGGGTGCACCTCGTCGCGCTCGGAACGCTCGCCGCCATCGCGGCCGTCGCTGCGTTATGGCTGCTCCCGGCGGCCGGGGTGCACGTGCTCAAGCCGTACCAGGCAAAGCGCATCACCGGCTTCACAAACCCGGACAGCGACCCAGGCGGTGCTACGTACAATGTCAAGCAGTCGATCACCGCGGTCGGCGCCGGGGGGCTCAGGGGCCGCGGGATCACGGGCGCGACGCAGACGAACCTCGACTACCTGCCCGAGCACGCAACGGACTTCGTCTTCGCCTCGTTTGCGGAGCAGCGCGGGTTCGTGGGAGCGGCGATCCTGCTGGGGCTCTACCTGCTCGTCGTCTGGCGCGGCCTTCGCATCATGGCCCGGGCGCGGGACCCCTTCTCAGCGGTCGTGGCGGGCGGGATCATCGGTGCCCTGCTCTTCCAGATCTTCGTCAACGTCGGAATGACGATGGGAATCGCGCCCGTGACGGGCATCCCGCTGCCGTTCGTCAGCGTCGGCGGCTCGTCTCTGATCACGAACCTGCTCGCCGTCGGCGTGCTCGAGGGCGTCTGCGCCCGCGGGCGAGCCGCCCCGTAGCTCTACGCCGCGGTCGCCGGCCGCAGCTTCGTGCGTCGGGCGCGGACCCCGCGCAGTCGCTGCGTCAGCCGCACCCATGCCCAGGGCTCAAGCTCCTGGTAGCGGAGCGCCGTCTGGCCCCTGGTCGCCTCGAGGTACTCGAACCAGGCGTCTGCCTCCTCGATCAGGAGGAGCTCGTGGGCGTCTCGCTGTTTCGTCACCTTACTCGTCGCGATGGTAGGACCACGCCCGGACGGAGTCCACATCCCGGCCCCAGCCCGGCCCCGCCTCCAGCCAAAAAAGGGTCACGACTGGTTCCCCTGCTACGGTGTCGTCAGTGATGACGCACGTGACTTTTATCCGCAGCGCGCGGTGCGCCCCCTCGGTGGGAGCTTCGCCCGCGCGCGCACTGACCAAGGAGATTGCTTTTGTTGCCCTGGTTCCGACGCAAGCTACGGGAGAAGACGGAGGAGGCGCCGACAGAGGCTGCCGCTCCGCAAGTACCACAGCCTGACCCGCCCGCCGACGCGGGCACGATAGACGAGACGAAGAGGAAGCGACGCCGCGGAACACGCGGAGGTCGAGGCCGTAAGCGAGTCGCCCCGCCGCCGCAGCTCGCTACCGCTCCCGTCGTCCTCGCCGAGGCCGACGAGCAGAACAAGAAACCGGCACGCGCCCGGGAGGACAAGCCCGAGCGCCGGTCGCAGCAGTCGGAGAGGCGGGCCGAGGCGAGGCGCGAGCGGCCGCAACGGCGCCGCGCGCAGCAGCAGAAGCGCTCTCCGCTGCCGGCGGCGAAGCGCGAGCTGCTCGTGTCGGTCGACGTTGGTGAGCAGCGCGTTGCCGTCCTCGAGGACGGTCGCGTCGCCGAGGTCTACCTCGAGCGGCCCGAGCGCCGCTCGATCGCGGGCAACATCTACAAGGGCACGGTCGACAACGTCCTGCCGGGTATGGAAGCGGCGTTCGTCGAGATCGGGCTCGGGAAGAACGGCTTCCTGTACGTCGACGAGATCGTCGGGCCCGAGCTCGAGGGCCGGCGCCGCGGTCGCAAGATCCAGGACCTGCTGAGTCGAGGGCAGGACATTCTCGTCCAGGCAGTCAAGGATCCGATGAAGAGCAAGGGAGCGAGGTTGACCACCGAGATCTCGCTGCCCGGGCGCTTCGTGGTGTATGTCCCGCACGGGGAGGGCCTCGGCGTCTCGCGCCGGCTCGACGACGACGAGCGGACGCGCCTGCGCGACATCCTGAAGGCTCTCGAGCTTCCGTCGGGAGGACTCATCGTCCGTACCGCGGCCGAGGGTGCTTCGGCGGAGGACATCGAGCGCGATGTCGTGTTTCTGCAGCGGCTCTGGAAGTCGGTCGAGGCGCGCGCCGAGGAGGTGAAGGCGCCGGCGCTCGTGTACCAGGAGGCCGAGCTGCCCCTCCGCGTCGTGCGCGACCTCTTCGCGGGCGACTTCGAGCGAGCCCTGATCGACGACGACCTCACGCACAAGCGCGTCGTCGGCTATCTGAAGAAGACGTCACCGCACATGGTCGATCGCGTCAACCGGTACCGCGAGAAGGAGCCGCTCTTCGCGGCCTACGGGGTCGAGGACGAGATCCGCTCCACGCTCTCTCGGCGCGTCGACCTTCCGTCGGGCGGCTACCTCGTGTTCGACTACGCCGAGGCATTCACCGTCGTCGACGTGAACACGGGGCGATTCACAGGCTCGAGATCGAAGTCCGGGTCGGGCCTCGAGGACACGATCACAAAGAACAACCTCGAGGCGGTGAAGGAGGTCGTCCGCCAGCTGAGGCTGCGCGATATCGGCGGGATCATCGTCATCGACTTCATCGACATGGCCAACCCGAGGAACAGGGCCCAGGTCGAGGACGCGCTGAAGACGGAGCTCGAGCGCGACCGAACCAAGACGTACGTGGTCGAGATCTCGCCGCTCGGGCTCGTGGAGATGACGCGGCAGAACGTGACCGACGGCCCGCGCGAGATCCTCACCAAGCGCTGTCCGACCTGCGGCGGGGACGGAATTCTCCTCTCCGAAGCCTCAGCTGCCCTGGACGCCGAGCGCAGGCTGCGCACGCTCGCCACGCGGTCGCGGGTGCAGGCGTTCCGCGTCGAGCTCAATGCCCACGTCCGCGAGGTCCTCGTCGGCCCCGGTGCCAGCCGGCTGACCGAGCTCGAGAGCCGCGCGCGCAGACGCTTCTTCCTCGAAGGCCGAGACGATGCGCCACTCGACCACTTCGTCGTCGTGACGCAGGGAAAGCTCGAAGACCTGGCGCCGAAGGCCCCGGTGAATGAGGGCGATGAGATCCAGTTGAAGCTCGTCGAGATCGGGCGGCACGACTCGACAGCTGGTGTCGGGCGCGTGGACGGCTATCCCGTGCTTGTCGGAGGAGCCGCGAAGCTCGTTGGTAAGAAGGTGAAGACGCGGCTGGAGCGCGTCTTGGACGGTGCGGCGTTTGGTGCGCTGCTCGAGCCGGCGCCGGCACTGCCCCCGGCTGCCCCCGTCACCGCCGAGAGCGAAGCGGAGAAGCCGACGCGACGCGCGCGCGTGCGCAAGATCGAGGAGCCGCAGGACGAGGCTTTGCAGGCGACCGTCGAGCCCGTGGAGGAAGTGGAGACCGGTGCCGAGGCCGGCGAGCAGGGCGAAGAGAGCGAGCAGAAACCGAAGCGGAAGACCCGGCGGGGCTCGCGCGGTGGGCGCGGTCGCAAACGGAAGACGACGACGGTCGCGGCGACGTCGGGCAACGGCGAAGTGACGGATGAGGTCGTCGATACGGCAGCAGACCCGCCCGCGAAGGCGGTCGAGGAGCCGCTCCCGGCGCCGGCGGCACCCAGGATCCACGTGCCCGACGTGGAGCTCGGGCGTAACGGGGACGACGCAGACGAGCAAGCTCCCTCGGCGGACACCGCCGAGAGCGCCGAGAGCGCCGACGGCGATTCAAAGCCGAAGCGCAAGACGCGGCGGGGCTCTCGCGGCGGCCGCAACCGGCGCAAGAAGCCAGCTGCAGCCCTTGAAGAGGCCGCCGACGCGGCGGCGGCGCCGACGGGCGCGGTCGAGACGACGTAGGGGAGCGCCGCCGACGCGGGCTCGGAGCGCGTCACGGTCGGCTATGCTCTCGCGAGCGGGCGCAAGCCCGCGTTTCCACGTTTTACGAGGCCATGGCGTACGCGATCATCTCAATTGGAGGCAAGCAACACCGCGTTCGCGAAGGCGAGCGGCTGCTCGTCGAGCGCCTGAGCGAGGACGAGGGGGCGATGCTCCACCCGGACGTGCTCCTCCTCGGCGGCGACGGCTCGACAGAGCTCGGGCCGAAGGGCGCGGAGGTGACGGCTCGCGTGGTCGGTCACAAGCTGGGAAAGAAGGTTCGGATTGGAAAATATCGCCCGAAGAAGGGTTACAAGAAGCACGCTGGTCACAGAAGCAGGTTGACGGAGATCCAGATCGAGACGATCGGGAAGAAGGCGTCGCGCTCGAGTAAGGCGGACGCCAAGGAAGAGAGCGAGTAATGGCACACAAGAAAGGGCTCGGCTCGTCACGAAACGGCCGCGACTCAAACCCCAAGATGCTCGGGGTGAAGATCTTCGACGGGCAGGAGGTCAGGGCCGGAATGATCCTCGTCCGCCAGCGGGGCACCCGTTTTCGCCCCGGCCCCGGCGCGGGAATCGGCCGCGACGACACCATCTTCGCCATGAGGGACGGGCGGGCCGCCTTCCGGACGAGCGGCGAGCGCCGCTTCGTGTCGATCACCGACTGACCGAAAGCTCCGCCACGCCGTTGAGCGCGGAGGAACCCATGGTTCCCCCGCGAGCCCCCTCCTTCGCCGCTGCGGCGATCCCGGCCGCAGGGAGCCTCTCGGCGGGCAGAGCCCGCCTTCGGCGGCGGCTCGTTGCGCGTGGCGTGCGCACGGGTGAACCCATGGTTCCCCCGCGAGCCCCCTCCTCGAGCGCGGGTGAACCCATAATTCCCTCGTTGGCCCCCTCCTCGAGCGCGGGTGAACCCATGGTTCCCCCGCGAGCCCCCTCCTTCACGCCTCTCGGCGGTCTGGCAGCTGTGTGGGCTGCGCTCGGGCAGAGCCAGGCTCCGCCCGACCGACGCCTTGGCGGTGTTCGAGTGCCGTTGGGAGATGAGCTTGTTTCACGATAAGGCCCGCATCTACGTTGAGGCCGGCAAGGGCGGCGACGGGGGCCTCAGCTTTCGGCGCGAGAAGCACGTGCCGCGAGGCGGGCCGGACGGGGGGGACGGCGGACCGGGGGGGAGCGTCGTACTCGTCGCGGACAGCGATCTTCGGGACCTCTCTCGGTTTCGCCCCGGTCAGCGCCTGCGGGCGAGGCGGGGAGAGCCCGGCCGCGGAGCCAACAGGCATGGCGCAGCCGGCAGCGACCTCGAGCTTCGCGTCCCGGTCGGAACGCAGGTGCTGGACGAGGACGGCGAGCTGATCGCCGACCTCGTGACGCCCGGAGCCCGCGCCGAGGTCGCGCGCGGTGGAGACTCGGGCCGCGGGAACAAGATCTTCGCGACACCGGCTAGGCAGACGCCACGCTTTGCAGAAATCGGCCTTCCCGGTGAGGAGGCGTGGTTGACGCTCCAGCTCAAGCTCCTCGCCGACGCCGCGCTCGTCGGTCTGCCGAATGCGGGCAAGTCTTCGCTTCTCTCACGGCTGTCGAACGCACGGCCCAAGGTGGCGAGCTACCCGTTCACGACGCTCGCTCCCGTTCTCGGCACCATCGACTCGCCCGACGGATCGCAACTGACGATCGCCGACGTTCCGGGGCTGATCGAGGGAGCGAGCGAAGGTGTTGGGCTCGGCCACGAGTTTCTCGCTCACCTCGAGCGAGCGCGGATGCTGCTGCATGTGATCGACGCCTCGGCCGATGACGTTGCCCTGCGATATGCGCAGATCGAGCGCGAGCTGCAGCTCTACGGCGCGGGCCTCGACCGGCTTCCGGAGATCGTCGTCCTGAACAAGATCGACCTCCTAACGGAGCCTCCTTCCTTCGTGCCGGCGGGTGATCGCTTGGTGCGGACGTTCGGCACGTCGTGCGCGACCGGGGCCGGCGTGTCGGAGCTGCAGCGCGCTCTCTTCGAGCTCTGCGCACCGCCGCCCGAGCCGGCGGAGGAAGAGGACGGCCTGGCGGACTTCCTGGTCTACAGACCGCGGCCGGAGCGCCGACGTCCTTTCCGCATCTTTCGTACCGACCGAGGGCTACGGGTGGTCGGCGACGCGCCGAGCGGAGTCGAGCTCGAAGCCGTCCTGCGCTCGGCGGGCGCGCGGCGCGGCGACGAGGTCGAGCTCGGAAACGAGGTCCTCGAGTGGGAGTGACGGCCCTTCTCGGCGGGACGTTCAATCCGCCTCACAACGGCCATCTCGCGCTCACGCGAGGCGCCCTCGAGCACTTCGATCCGGAACGCCTGCTCGTCACCGTAACGGGTCAGACGCCCCACAAGGAGGTGTCCGTCGATGCGGAGATCCGGTTCCGGCTCGCGGAGGCGGCATTTGCTGGGCTGTCGCGTACGGAGGTGTCGCGGATCGACATCGACCGGCCTCAGCCCGCCTACTCGCTCGACACGGTTCGCTGGGCGTGCGAGCGCTGGGGGGAAATCGTCTTCCTCGTCGGGGCCGACCGCTTCGCCGACTTCATGACCTGGCGGCAGCCCAACGAGGTGCTTCGCTTCGCGCGCCTCGGCGTCGCGACGCGCCCTGGGGTGGGCGAGCACGATCTCGCCCCCATTTTGAAAGCTGTCGAACGTCCCGAGCAGGTGGAGTTCTTCGAGATCGAGCCGGTGGCGGTCTCCTCGAGCGAGGTGCGCCTCCGCGTGGCGAGCGGGCAGTCGATCCACGACCTCGTTCCCGGCGCCGTCGCGGGCCTGATCGACGAGCTGGGGCTCTACCGCGATGCGTAGGCCGCTCTTCGGCACGCGCCGTTACACTCTCAGAGCGATCAATCGAGAATTACCGACACTCTGAACCCGCTCGACCAAGCCCGCCGAATTGCCGGCCTCGCTCACGAGAAGCTGGCCCGGGACGTCGTGATTCTCGACATGCGGCCCGTGTGCGCCTACACCGACTTCTTCGTCGTCTGCACAGGTCAGAACACCAGGCAGACTCGGGCAATCCACGACGAGGTGCATCTTCGGCTGAAGGCCGACGACCGGCTGATCCCTCGATCTGTCGACGGGCAGAAGGAAGGGAACTGGATCGTTGCGGACTACCTCGACGTGGTGTTTCATGTCTTCACGCCGGAAGCGCGCGCCCTCTACCGGCTGGAGGATCTCTGGGCGGACGTGCCGTCCGAGGCCGTGGAGGCTGCCGCCGGTTAGCAGGTGCTTCGTTTCGACCCGGCTTCCAGTCGGGCTGGGCGCTACACTTCAGCCGAGCAAGGGGCCATAGCTCAGCTGGGAGAGCGTCTGGCTGGCAGCCAGAAGGTCGCCGGTTCGAGCCCGGCTGGCTCCATCCCTCGGTTGACCGCTGATTCGAGAAGAGCCTGGCTTCTCACGCCGCCGTAACCATCGGGTCGTCGTCTCTGCCACAATTTGCCGCGATCCAGGTCCCGTGAACCCGGTGGCTCGTTGGAGCGACGAAAGCACGCTACGACTTCAGGCTTTAGCGATGGGCGCCGCCTCTACGGCGCGGAGCTATCTAGGACAGGAGGGGGCGGGGTGCGAAAGATTCGCTGGAGGGTGGCGGGCATCCACCAATTCCAGGCTCCGAGGAGGGCGACGAGTGCGGGGACGAGGAGTGAGCGGATGACTGTTGCGTCGAGAAGGATGCCGGCGGCAAGGCCGAATGCGAGGACTTTGATGTCGACGCTCGGGGTGAGGGTGATCGAGGCGAAGGAGATGCAGAGAATGATCGCTGCACTGGTGACGAGACGTCCGGTGCGTGAGAGCGCGTTGACGATGGCGTGTTCGGTGGATCCCGTTTTGTCGTATTCCTCGCGCATGCGGGCGAGCACGAAGACCTCGTAGTCCATCGAGAGCCCGAAGAGGAAGGCGAAGACGAGGATCGGGACGAATTCCCTGATCGATTGTGTGGCGGGGATGCCCCAGATCAGGTTCGAGCCGTGCCCCTGCTGCCAGACGAGCACCATCAGCCCGTAGGCGGCGCCGAGCGAGAAGATGTTTAGCAGGACGGCTTTGAGGGCGAGGATCGGCGATCGGAAGGCGCGGGCCAGCAGCACGAAGGTAACCAGCGCGATGAGGGCGAGCATTAGTGGGAAGCTGCCGTAGACGGCGTGGTTGAAGTCGATGTCCTGTCCGGGTCCGCCACCGACTTCTGCGGGGACGCCGGCGAGATCGGCACGGAGTCGTGGGTAGATCGCCTTGCCCGCGCCTGTGTTGGCCTCGGCGGTCGGCACGATCGTGATCAGCACATCCCGGCCACGAAGAAAGCTCGCAGTCCTGGGGGAGTGCGCAGCCCAGACGCCAGGTGTTGCGCGGATCTTGGCGAGCGCGATGTGTCGCGAACCTTTGTGGGCGATGACCTGGAAGGGGTAGACGACGGCGCTTGGAACTCCGGCCTGTTCGAGCGTCACGAGGGCATCGTGCGCGCTGCCGGATGTTGCGAGTGCGCTTGTGTGTGGCCGCGCCGTGTTGAGGCTGAGTGCAGGGACTGCCAGGGCGAGGATGATGGCGGCGCCTGCGAAACCTGCGATCCATTTGCGCTTGACGACGAGTTGCGCCCACCGCTCCCAGGGGCGGCTGAAGGAGCTGGAGGCGCGATGGAGGCGGTGACGGTCGAGCGTCGGTCCCCACGCGGCGAGCATGATCGGCAGCAGCGTGGTTGCCGCCGCGAGCGCGACGAGCGGGATCAGCATTCCGCCGACACCGAGGCTGCGCAGGAACGGGACGGGGAGAACGACGAGAGAGAGAAGCCCGATCGCGACGGCGACGCCGCTGAGCACGACGGCGCGGCCCGCGGTGTTCGCAGCAGCGACGATGGCTTCGCGGTTGTCGAGTCCCCCCGCGAGTTCTTCGCGCCAGCGGTTGACGATAAGCAGTGAATAGTCGACTGCGACGCCGAGGCCGACGAGGGCGACGAGGAACTGGATGATGAAGCTCACCGACGTCAGCTGCGTCATCCCAAGCACGAGCAGAAAGGTTGTCAGGATCGTGACGACGGCGATCAGAAGCGGTATCACCGCAATTGCCGACCCGAAGACGAACACGAGCACGAGCAGGGCCCCCGCAGCGCCGATCAGCGTCTCGACGAGCACGCTCGGCCCGCCGCCGCCGGCGCCGGTCGATCCGGCCGAGAGCTGTTCGTAGCCGGTGAGGACCACGGTCGCGCCGGCAGGCGCCTGTGCTTTCAGCGCCGGCAGGATGTGATCCATCGTTGCCGCCGTCTTGGCCACGTCAGGACTCGGCATGTCGTAGATCGCGAACGTCGAGCGGCCGTCGACCGAGATGAGTCGGCTGTCATGGGTCGTCGCGTAGTCGATCACCGCGACAGGTCCCGCCGTTGAAGCCGCTGCGAAGGTGCGGGCTGCGTCGGTTCGGCCCGCGCTTGTGCGCATGGACAGCGTCGCGGGCAGTTGGAGGACGGCGATCGTCGGCTGCTGGTGTCCGTCGATGCCGAAAGTGCGCAGCATTTTCAGGTTCGCCTCATAGGCAGGCTGGCCGGGGATCGGGAGCCCCTTGATCAACTTGCCGCCGACACTCGTAGCCGCAAACGCACCCGTCACGGTCAAACAAAGCCAAAGAGCAACGACGACCAACTTGTGGTTCAGCGCCCAACGGGTGACTGCGTTCACGGGGACTCCTTCGATTCGACGGGACACCTCGACGTTAGGCCGCGCTGAGGTTCCCGTCGTCGGCCGCCGGAACGCACTTGCCCTCGTTCGCCAGCAGTAACCTAGGCTCAAAACAAGCGCCACCGTTACGCCTAGAGGACTACATCCGAAACTCCGCGCGGCCGATGTGAGCGCGCCAGTCCTTCTATACCGTCAGCGCATGTACCTAACTCGCCCGCGGCCCTGGGACATCCTCTTCGCACTCACCGGCGCCGCCGCCCTCGTAAGCGAGCAGATCCATCGCGGGAACGGATCGGCCGGCGTCGCCGTCGCTTTGTCGCTACTGACCTGCTTGCCGCTCGGCTGGTCGAGCCAGGCGCCGGTGAGGGCATTCCTCGGCACAACAGTCGGCCTGCTCGCCTGCCTGGCCGCCTTCCAGCCGTATGACACAGCAATCTTCGTGCTCGCGCTCTCTCTCTACAACGTCGCACGTGTCGGCGACCGCCGTCGCTCGCTCGTCGTCGGCGCGGGCACCGCGCTGTTCCTCATCGCGGTGATCAAGATCATCGCCTCCGACAACCTCGCAACCAACACGGGCATCCGACTCGGAGTCGCGCTGGCCGCGCTCGCGATCGGCGACACGGTCCGTTCTCGGCGCGAGCTCCGCGAGGCAAGACGCGAGCGCGACCTGCGCATCGTCCAGGAGCGCGAGCAGGAGAGTCTCCGTCGCCTCGCGGACGAGCGGCTGCGAATCGCGCGCGACCTCCACGACACCGTCGCGCACGCGCTCGTCGCCATCAACATCCGCGCCGGCGTCGCCGCACATCTGCACGAAACCGACGATCCGGACGGCGCGCTGACCGACATCATGGCCGTCTCCGCCGAAGCACTCAACGACCTGCGAGCGACTCTCGGCTTGCTGCGCGAAGCCGACGACCCGGCGCCGACCGCGCCGACGCTCGACCTCGCGTCGATGACGCAGCTCCTCGACCGCGCCAACGCTTCAGGGCTCGACGCAAACGCCGAGGTCGAACTCAACGGCCACCCGATTCCGACCGCGGTCGGACAGGCTGGCTTCCGGATCGTCCAAGAGGCACTCACGAACGTGTTGCGACACGCCGCCGCGGCCCACGCCGTCGTGGAACTTCGCGTCGTAGGCGACGCGCTCCACGTCGACGTGACCGACGACGGGTCGAACCGCGTCGCCGGCTCGCGATCGACCGAGGGCCATGGCCTGCGAGGCATGCGTGAACGGGCCGCCGCCCTCGGCGGCGCCGTCAGCGCCGGCCCCGCCGAGCGCGGCTGGCGTGTTCACGCCCTTCTCCCCCTCACGCCGGCCAAGCGTCCATGAGCAGCCCGATCCGCGTCCTGATCGCTGAGGATCAGGCGATCGTCCGTGCCGGCTTTCGCGCCCTCCTCAACGCCGAACCCGACCTCGACGTCGCAGGAGAAGCCGCCAACGGGCGGGAAGCCGTCGCGCTCGCTCGCGATCTCCACCCCCACCTCGTCCTGATGGACATCCGCATGCCCGAACTCGACGGCCTCGAAGCCACCCGAAAGATCACCGCCGACCGCACACTGAACAACACACGCGTCCTCGTCCTGACAACCTTCGAGCTCGACGAGTACGTCTTCGGCGCGCTGCGCGCCGGGGCGAGCGGCTTCCTGCTTAAGGGCGGAGAACCCGGCGAGCTGCTCTCAGCAATCCGACTCGTCGCCGCCGGGGAGTCCCTGCTCGCACCGAGCGTCACCAAGCGGCTGATCGAGGCATACATCTCCCAACCCGAGCAAGCGACCGCCGCCGTCCCCAACGGGCTGGACGAGCTAAGCCAGCGCGAGCTGGAAGTCCTGCGCCACGTCGCCCAAGGAAACACCAACAGCGAGATCGCCGAAGCGCTCTACCTCAGTCCCCTGACAATCAAGACCCACGTCTCACGCATCCTCACCAAGCTCCACGCACGCGACCGCGTCCAACTCGTCGTGATCGCCTACCAAGCCGGCCTCGCCACGCCCTGAACTGCCCCCCATCTCTACAAAGAAGAAACTTCCAAGCTGACGCCGCCGCGATCGCCCTCCAGGGATAACGCAAGCGCCCGACTCGCCCACTCGCAGGAATCGCGCGAATCTAGGTGCGTCGCGCGAAACGGCTGCTCGACGTATGGCGACCTGCGAGTTCGTAGATCCCCCGGCGTACGCGCTTGAATCGCTGGTCACCGCCGACTGCGTGGGCAGACAGAGCGTCCTTCACACTCGACAAAGGCACGCTGTCATCGAGAACGCATTTGACGGCCCCATGAATGTCGCTCACCATCATCGGCTCCCCGGGGATTGACCCCGCGCCACCGCAAACCCCATCTCACGTAACGGGGCCTCGGGAAAGACACCCCACCCCCCCGCCGCGCCAATTATCAGACCAACCCAGCGACCAGCCTTACCGCAACTTCGAGGTGCACTCGCAACGCTCGCCTCGCCGAGAGCTACGTCTGGTCGTCGGCTTTGTTTTCTCCACCAGTCCAGGGCGCCAAGTCGTCCACGGCGCTGCTTCGTTTAACAATGAAGTCGACTGCGTCGTCGGCTGTCCAGACCCAGACCATGTCGGTGTCCGGGTAGACGACGGTGCCGACCGTTGCGCCTGAGGACGAGAACATCGCGACGCGGGCGATTGACTCGCTGTTGTTTCGAACAAGGTGTGCACCGGCGGGACCGGCGGGAAAGAAGACGAGATCCCACGGTTCGAGCTGCTCCTCGCCGTCCGGATGCCGCAGCGTTGGCGCGCCTGAGACGACCAGGAGCCACTCCTCTTCTGGCTCTTCGTAGTGGTAGGGGCTGACAGCCTGGCCGGGTGGCAGCTCATAGACACTGAGGCCGGACCGGACTGCGCCGAGCCCCGCCCCAATGCGGGTGCTGTTCCGCCGGAAGCCGTCCGGCAGCTGTGGACGCGGCTCACACGCGACCGCGCCAAGGTTGATTTGCCGAACAAGGTCGGTACTCATCAGGTTCTCCCTTCGTGGGTTCCGCGTACGAGACTACGCAGGACGCCCAAACTCATCGCAGCGGACCCAGCCCAGCGCTCAGGCGTCACCCGGAACACTCATATGGAGAGTGCCGCGACGGCGCCGCGACAACGCAGCTGATCCCCGCCCCGGCACACGCACGCGCAAGCCCGTAGCCAGTCGGCCCCGCCTCGTACACAACCCGAACCGGCACCGGCAGCGTCTTCAGCCACCCGACCGTCGCACCACACTCGGACGGCACCCGCAACCACCGCACCTCACCGCTCCCCTGATCGATCACGCCCGCCACCACCGACCGAGCATGCACATCCAATCCGACCCAGCTACCTTCGCTCATCACCGGCGCCTCCCGGAATAGCGGCTCTACCGCCGGGCCAACCCCGACAGCAACCCGCGACAACTTACGATCGAGGCGCCGGACACTCCATACGGTCTGGCGCAGACCACGGCGCTGACGCCGGATCATTCGTGGTCGCGACCGACTTCGAGTTCTTGTCGATCAGGTTCGACCTTCACCTGTATGTATTCAGGTCGTCCAAGAGACACCCACCACTCGACCGAAATGGTGACCTCGCTCACGTCGTCCTGGATGTACCTGTAGCGAACTCGTTCCTCGTCAGGGAGCGGCTCACGAACGATCTCCGCCAGGAACTCAACCGACATCATCTCGGCGTCATCCGACACAAGAACACCCTACTGGCGTCGCTCAGGCGTCATCGGCGAACGCTGGCGCACGCGAACGTGCGGCGCGTGCGACCATGTGCGCGTGATCGTCAGACCACAGGAGCCGCGCGACTACGAAGCAGCGAAGGTTGTCTACGCAGAAGCGTTCAAGCGACAAGATCACGGCGATCCTGTGCCACCCGAGGTGGGCATCTTAGCCGCACTTTGGGCGGCGAAGGACGTGATTGATGAGCTGTCGTTTACTGCATTGGCTCAGAACGCGGTTGTCGGGCATGTGACCGCAAGTCGCGCGAAGGTCGGTCTCGATTCCGTGGTCGCAGTTGGTCCAATCGGCGTCCTCCCCGACCACCAAGCCAAAGGGATCGGAAGCGCCCTAATGAACGCGCTTCTCAGCGCCGCAGACGCGCAGGATGTCCCCTTGGTAGTCCTGCTCGGGTCTCCCCAGTACTACGGCCGCTTCGGCTTCCGTCCAGCCGTGGAACTTGGTGTGATGCCGCCGGAGCCGAAGTGGGGCAGTGCCTTCCAAGCTCGAGCTCTACGCACGTACACACCGTCCGTCGCCGGACCATTCGAGTACGCACCCGCCTTCTCGTCCTAGATCAGGTCAGGTCAGGCGTCATCCAGAACGCTGGCACAGGCGAGCGCGTGCCGTCAGGAAGTGTGCGAGCCGATTCGCAAGAGGTTGCCGTTCGGGTCGACGAGGGCGAACTCCCGCAAGCCGCAGTCGGTGTCACTTGGGGGCACCAGAGGCTCCCGGTCGCCGCGTCGGTCGCGACGCCTATGCGGTCCCAGTCGTCGTAGAATTGGCTTGAGTATGCCAGTAGAGCGCCCCGGCTTCGTACTCGAGGCGGAATTGCAACTCGGCCCAGGAATAGATCAGCTTCGGTAGGCGCCGCCGTGACGTGGCGCTTTGCGGCCATTGGGAGCACAGCGGGCACTGCCGATGGCCGCACAACAACCACATTGAAGTTGGCGACTCGCACGCGAGCTTTCGGACGCTCTTTATCGCCTCTGCGGTCGACGAACCTCATGTCCGCGAACTCATCGAGCGAAGCTTGCGTGAAGGAACCGGCTGGGTCGTGCGCCGGACGCGGTCGCGCCGGGTTTCTCCCGCCGAGGCCCCGCTCGCAAGACGGCTTGCCGCCACGCCATCGGGCTGATCTACTCAGCCGTCTGCGGAACGTTCGTGCACCGAGACGCCTGGGCTCCAAGCGCCGCTCGCAACAGTCCCGCCGCCGCGCTTAGAAAGCACGCGTTCGAGCGCCGCGCGATCGGTTGGCTGGCCGTGCGCGGGCAGCACGAGTTCGACGGGCAGGTCGAGCAGGCCGGGCGAACTAACTACGAGGTCATGCTAGGCGACTGCCTCTGGCACGTCTACACGATGATCGGGAAGCTCCACCGCCGCGCTTACGCGCTCTCGCGTGCGGCGTGAACGCGCGACCAGAGGCATGTGCGGCCACCGCGTCGCGCTCGTCTGAGCCACACGATCCCTATACGGTCGCGACCATGTCGGTGACGTTGCGTGACGCAGAGCTCAGCGATCGCGGCCTCCTGCGGCAGCTGCTCGCGGACTACCTGTTCGAGTTTGATGGGACGATAGAGCCGTATCCGTATTTCGACGCGTACTGGGAAGAGCCCGGGCGTCTGCCTTTGCTGATCGAGGCGAACGGCGACACCGTCGGTCTCTGCCTCATCCGGCGGCGTGGCGTCGAGTGGAGCATCGCCGAGTTCTCTGTCCTACCCGACCGGCGCCGCGGCAGGGGTTGGGCGGGCAGCTGTCGGCGTGCTTGCGGCCCGTGCGCGTGCGGAGGGAGCCGCCTACCTCGAAGCGACCGTTCACCCAGGTCATCCTTCCTCGGCGATGGTCAGCATTGGGGCTGGTACATCAACTTTCAGCGCCCGTTCGCCCGCACGCCCGGTGGAGTGCTGACCATGGACCTCCTGCTCGACATTCTCGTTGAGCACGATTGCTCCGCCTGGCATTGGAATGACGAGGACGAGTTTGAGGCGATGATCGAGTGGGGCTTGATCGACGATCGGGAGGTACAGACAGTGCGCGCCGAAGCGGCCTCCGTCATACGCGCAACCGAACAAAGGCTGCCGCCATTCTCCGAGCCGTGGGCGGAGTGGAGGCCCGAGCCGAGCTGGGGCATTCCGGCGCTCAGTAACGGCCCCTAAAGGATGGTTCTCGTGGCATTGGCGAGCGGTACCTTCGTCAAAGCGTGAACGGTGGCGCGGTCACGGCGATCTCTGACCGGTTCGCGCAATACTCGGTTCGGCCCACTCACCGATCGGAGGTTTCGGTCATGCCGAGCCGTGAAGGCCGCGGTGTCGGCGAGGTGGGACTCGAGAGAAAGAGCGAGAAGGAAGCCGCGACTGAAATTTTCCCCCGAGGGCTGCGGCCCCCTCGAAGGTGGTCCGCAGCTCCCTTCTGCCTTTGCAGGCTAGCGGTTATTTCGGCCCCGGATCGGCTGCAGAGCGGAAGGTGTCCCCCCTTCAGCGCGGAGAGTGCAGGCGTGGGATGCTTCCACTGTGATCGCGCTTTCGCCGTGAATGAGCCGGCCTCATCCTGGGATCGAGTCGTGAGCGCAACCGTGCGGATCGGCACGTGCTCCTGGGCCGACGAGTCGCTCGTCAAGCACTGGTACCCGCCGGGCGTCCGGTCGGCGGAGGCGCGGCTGCATCACTACGCGGAGCGTTTCGGCACCGTCGAGGTTGACTCGACCTATTACCGGCTGCCGGCCGAGCAGATGGTGGAGCGCTGGGCGGAGCGAACGCCGCCCGGCTTCGTCATGCACGTCAAGGCGTTCGGGATGATGACCCGGCACCCCGTGAAGCTCGAGACCCTCCCGCCGAGTCTGCGCGAGGGCGTATCTGTCGACGAGCGAGGGCGAGTCGACCGGCCCCCGCGTGAAGTCCGCGCCGCCGTCTGTGCCGAGTTCCGCGCCGCCCTCGAGCCGCTTCGTCGTGCGGGCAAGCTCGGAGGCATCCTGCTCCAATTTCCCTCGTACATCGTGTGCAAGCGCGCCTCCTTCGACTATCTGGAGTGGCTCCGGGAGCAGCTCCAGGGCGAGGAGTTGCTGGTCGAGTTCCGCCACCGCAGCTGGCTCGACGACGAAAACCGTGCGCACGTCCTGTCGTTCCTCGAGCAGCACGGGATGGGGAACGTGATCGTGGACGCGCCGAAGACGGAGGCGAAGAACCTCGTGCCGACGGTCGTCGCTCTGACCACACCGACGGCTTATGTTCGCTTCCACGGCCGTAACGCCAAGACGTGGAACGTCAGGGGAAAGAGCGCCTCGGAGCGGTTCAACTACCTCTACGCAGCCGAGGAGCTCGAGGAGTGGGTCGAGCCGCTCGCCGGCCTGAGCCAGGCTGCCGAGCAGGTCTACGTGATGTTCAACAACAACGGACGTAGTCCGGCCGATCCCGGTCGAGGCGATTCCGAGTGGCTCGCCCAGGCGCCGACGAACGCGTTCATGTTGAGGCAGACGCTCACGGACGCCGGCGTTCCGGTGGCCTGAGGGGCCTGAGCCGGCCCCGGGTTCCCGCCTTCAGCGAGCACGTCCCGTCGAGACGTGTCCCCAAGAGACGTCTTGTTTTCTCTCCAGGCAACGTCTACGGTCTTCGTCATGTTGTCGACCGGGAGGAGAGAAGCATCATGTTCGACGAGCTGACGCAGGACCTGCTCGACCTCACGTCGAGCGAGAAGGGTTACCGCGGAGCGATGTACGCCCAGATCCAGGACGGCGGCGGTGGCGGGGGCTCGTTCACCCTCTGCTGCACGATTGTGCTCTGCTGCGGGCACCTCTGCTGGTAGCGCTCGCGAGAACGCTGGAAGGAAAGATGAGTCCCCGCCTACCGATCCGGCCGCACCTGAAGCCGTGGTACCGGGTCGTCGAGACGTCTGGCCGTCTCGTGGTCGAGTACGCACAGCGAGTCGTCATCTTCGAGGGGGCGGCGGCGACCCGGCTGCTACCGGCTCTGTTGCCGCTCCTCGATGGCACGAGAACGGTGGATGACCTGGTCGCGTGCCTGGGCGAGCGAGTGGAGCCGGCGGTTCGTAAGGCGCTGGAAGCGCTAAGCGAGCACGGCCTGCTCGGCGAGGGGCCCCAGCCGGGCGATCATGCGCCTGCGTCCTTCCGTGAGACGGCGGCGTTACTCGCGGCGACATCGGGCCGGCCAGGAACGGCGGCGGACCTACTGCTCGCACTCGAGCGAGCTCGAGTGGGAATCGGGGGTGGCGGGCGCATCGGACTGGACGTCGCACGCCTCCTCCATCTCTCCGGCGTCGCCGTCGTCCGCGAGGTGGCTCTCGACGACGGCGACGCCGATCCGACGCTCTCGCTCGCCGTGGTCACGCCGGGCTCAGAGCAGCTGCATCTTGTTCCGCGCTGGAACGAGCGTGCGCTTGCGGCCGAGTTGCCCTGGCTTCTCGTTCTTCCCTTCGACGGGCGTTTCGCCGCCATCGGCCCGCTCTTTCTCCCGGGTGAGACGTGCTGCTACGAGTGCTTCAGCATGCGGCGAGCCGCTGGACTCGAGTATCCGGAGGAGTTTCGCGCTGTGGAGGGCTCTCCGCCTCCTAGCCGAACCAGCCCCGCGCTCGATGCCGCCACGGCTGGCCTCGCTGCGACGGTCGCCCTGCAGTTCGTCGCTGGAGGGCTCAACGCGCTCGCGGGCGGTTTCCACGCACTCGAGCTCGGCGCGACGCTCGGCCTGACGCCCCACCGCGTCTATCGAGTGCCGCGCTGCCGCGCTTGCTCGGGCCTCGCCGGGCTTGCCGAGCCGCTGCCGTGGTTCAAGGAGGCCGCGCGTGCAGCGGCTTGATCTTCACGGAGGCCCGCCGACGCCGCTGGCCGTATCGCTACCGCGGCTCGAGTCGCTCCTCTCGCCGTACGTCGGCATAGCTCAGGCGACAGCCGAAGTACTGCGAGCGCCCGACGAGGCTCGGCTCGTGACCGTTGGCTGTTCGCTCGCGAGTGGCCGCGAGGTCATCGGAGCCGAGACCGTTGAGCACACCGGCGGCTCGCACGTGACACGCGAGGCTGCGCTCGCGGCCGCGCTCGGCGAGGCGGCAGAGCGGTACTCCGCGGCGTATTTCCCCGAGGAACGGAGTATCCAGGCGACGGCGCGCGAGCTCGGCGCAGCGGCGGTCGACCCAGAGCGCTTCGCGCTCTTCCACGACCGCCAGTACGACGACCCCGGATTTCCGTTCGTGCGGTTCGATCGCGACACCCTTCTGCACTGGGTCGAGGGATGGTCGCTCCCAGAGGGCGAGCCGATCCTGCTGCCCGCTCAGCTCGTCTATCTTCGGCGACCGACGTCCGGCGAGCCGGCGATCGCCTACGCGACGAGCAACGGCGTCGCGTGCGGCCCGACACGCGAGGAGGCCATCCTCGGAGCCCTCTGCGAAGCCGCCGAGCGGGATGCCTTCATGCTCGTCTGGCGGAACCGCCTCTCGCTGCGGCTGTTGAGTTGGGCGGAAAGCCTCGTTCTCCGGGAGCTCGACCAGCGGTTCTTTGCTCCCACGGGGCTGCGCTACGCGGCCGTCGACCTGAGCGGCTTTCTCGGAATTCCGACCGTGCTCGGGATCGTCCGCGCCCGCGCGGACTCCTCCGGGCCCTTCGGGGTCGGCGCCGGCTGCGCCCCAACCGTTGAGGAGGCGTGGCGCAAGGCCTTGAGTGAAGCGTTCTCCGTCTACCGCTGGATGGGCGAGCGCTCCAGGAGCGCGAAGCCGCCGAGCGACGCCGAAGCGGTACGGACGTTCGACGACCACCTCCTCTTCTACGCTGAGCCGGCGCGCGCCGAGCGCACGTCATTCCTGGACGCCTCGCCCGAATACGGAGAGGTCGCAGCGGTTCGGCCGCTCGACGGGGGCGACGTGGCTGCCCAGATCCGGGCCGCGGTGGCGCGTCTGCGGGAGCGAGCGATCTCGGCATACGCCGTCGATGTCACCGCGCCGGACATCCGGGAGGCGGGCCTTTGCGTCATGCGCTTCGTCGGACCCGAGTTGTGCTCGCTCGACGTGGCCCACTCGGCACGCTTTCTGGGTGGCGTGCGGCTGTTTCGCGCCGCGTTCGAGGCGGGGCTCTTGCCCGCTCCCCTCACGATCGACGACCTCAATCCCGACCCGCATCCGTTTCCGTGAGCCAGACCGTCAACTGGGCACCTGTCGTCTATGGCGAGCACGCGCCGGAGCCCGACGATCCTGCCGAGATCTTCCACGAGGCCTCGAAGTTGAGTCCGGCGGTCGTGGACCATCGCGTGCGTGGCGGCCGCCTTCTGGAACGCGACGAGCAGCTGCGGGCGAGCGTCGTCCGCGCGGTGAAACGGCACCCGCAGGCTCGCCGCATCCCCTTGCCGCAGCCGCGCCTCGGCGGGGTCAGCCTCTCGGCTGCGCTGTATCGTCGCGAGTCGGAGCGAGCGTTCGGCTCTCGGCCGCTCAAGACGGCTGAGGTCGCCACGCTGCTCCACGCCGCCTACGGCGTAACGCATCACCTCGTGGCGGCCGATCAGCCGCTCCGGACTGCCCCGTCCGGAGGCGCGCTCTATCCACTCGAGATCTATCCGATCATCTGCCGCGTCGAAGCGCTGCCTCCGGGGCTCTACCATTACGACCCGCTCCATGCCGCGCTCGAGGCACTGCGCGAGGTAGATCCGGCACCCGAGCTCGAGCATCTGACCGTCTATCCGCACCTGCTCGTGCCCGCGTCGATCGTGTTCGTCATGACCGCGATGTTCTGGCGGACCCGGTTCAAGTACGGCCTTCGCGGTTACCGCTTCGCGTTGCTGGAGGCCGGACACGTCGGTCAGAACCTCCTGCTCGCCGCGGCTGCCCTCGGTCTCGCCGCGGTGCCGATCGGCGGCTTCTACGACAGGCGCGTGGACGGCCTGCTCGGGGTCGACGGGGTCAACGAATCGGCGATCTACGCCGTTTCGGTGGGCCCGCGTGTGAGCGGGTGACCGCCTCGCCGGCGTTCCTCGTCGCCGTGCGGGCCGCGACGTGGGGTGTCGCCGTTCTTCTCGCTCTCGCATCGGGACTCCCTCGGTTCGAGCCCCCGGCCTCGGTCGGGACGCTTGCGATCCCGCTCGGCCTGGTGGTCGGCTTCGCAGTCTTCACCCTTCTCACCACCGGTCGAATGCCCCGACCCCGCCTCAGCTCCTCCCGCGCGCCCGAGCTCGCTGCGGCCGGTGTCTTCCTGCTCGCTCGGTCGGCCTTCGAGGAGGTGGTGTGGCGAGGATTCGTGTTCGGCCTGCTCGCCCGGTTGGGGGCCGCAACGGCGCTCGGCGGGTCGACCCTCGCGTTTGCGCTCTCCCACTGGCGGTCGCAGCGCTGGCGGATGGTCGTCCATCTCGTGACCGGAGGTGCATTCGCGAGCCTCTACTACACCACCGGAAGCCTTGCGGGCACGATTGCCGCTCACGGTACTTACAACGCGCTCGTCGCCCTCGCGCTGGCTGGTGAGGCGGGTTCGCCACGGGACGCTGACGGAACCGTCGCCGTCGCGCAGGCGACGAACGTCACGAAGCGTTACGGCTCGACGGAGGCCGTTCGGGGAATCTCATTCCGGCTTTGCGCCGGAGAGCTACTCGGCCTGCTCGGGCCGAACGGCGCGGGCAAGACCACGCTGCTCGGCCTGCTGCTGGGGCTACGTCGCCCCGACGCTGGGACGGCGCGGCTGTTCGGGCTGGACCCGAGGAGCAGGCGTGCTCGGGCGTCGGTGGGAGTGACTCCACAGGAGACTGGCTTCCCTCCCACCCTTCGGGTCTCGGAGATCGTCGACCTCGTGCGCGCGCACTTTCGGAGTCCAGTGGCCCGCGACGAGCTCCTGGCGCGATTCGACCTGGCGGGCATCGCCGGCCGGCAGGCCGGCGGACTCTCCGGGGGTCAGAGACGCCGTCTCGCGGTAGCGCTCGCCTTCGTGGGGAGACCGCGCGCGCTCTTTCTCGACGAGCCCACGTCAGGACTCGACGTCGAGTCGAGGCATGCCGTCTGGCGGGAGATCCGCGAGTACGTCAGGAGCGGCGGAGCGGTGTTGCTGACGTCGCATCACATCGACGAGGTGGAGGCACTCGCGACTCGCGTGGCGGTCATGCAACGAGGGGAGATCGTCGCGGAGGGGTCCGTGCCTGAGATCAGAACGCGTGCGGGTCTCGCGCGGGTGCGGCTGCAGGCGACGACTCTGCCGGCGCTTCCGGGCGTGGAGCGGATGACCAGGGAAGGCGCCTCGTTCCTGATCTACACGGCCGACCCGGACGGCCTGGTGCAGGAGCTCGTTCAGAGCGGCACCCCTTTTGCCGGCCTCGAGGTGATTCCGGCAAGCCTCGAGGACGCGTTCCTCGGCCTGACGGGCGGGAGTTGATGCTGGTTCTTCGGCACGTTCGAGCCGGAACGCTCGAGCTGCTTCGCTATCCGGCCTACAGCGTGCCGACACTGGCCTTTCCGACCCTTCTGTTCCTGTTGTTCGCGGCCCCGTCCCTGCACGGCAAGAATCCCGATGTGGCCATGGCCGCGTTCCTTGCCATGGCCGTTCTGGGGGTCGTGCTGTTCCAGTTCGGCGTCGGCATCGCCGCTGAGCGTGCTTCCCCGTGGGAGTCGTTTCTGCGGGTGCTGCCCGTGCCTGTCTGGGCGCGCTTGCTAGCCCGAGTGCTCTCGGCTCTCCTCTTTGCAACCGCAGCCTGCGCCGTCCTGATCGCCACCGCCGTGGTCGCTACACCGGTGACTCTGTCCCCCGAAGGCTGGGTCGGGCTCGTTCTGGCTCTGCTCTTCGGCAGTCTCCCTTTCGGGTTTCTCGGCATCGCCCTCGGTTACTGGATCCAGCCTAAGGCGGCATTGCCTGTCGCGAACCTCCTCTTTCTCCCCCTGGCGTACACGGGCGGCCTCTTCGGCGGACCCCGGTCGCTCCCCGGCTCACTTGCCGGCGTCTCGTCCTACGTGCCCACTCGCCAGTGGGGCAACTGGCTCTGGCACGCGGTCGATGGCGACCCGTGGCGGCCCGAACCGATTCTGCTGCTCGCGATCTACGCAACCGTCTTCGCGCTCCTGAGCGTCTGGGGATATCGGCGGGACGAGGGCGAACGGTTCAGCTGAAGACGGACGAGTAGCCGCCCTGAGCGCGTTACACTTCCGGCGACGTGTGGGAGCTGATCTTCATGATTCTCATCCTGAAGATTCCGATTGCCTACCTGTGCGGCGTCGTGTATTGGGCGATCAAGGCCGAGCCTAGGCCGCTCGACGGAGCTGCCCTTCCTGCCGTTCTCGACCCCGCGCCGCAGGCACCCGACTGCTCATGGCGCCGTAGGCGAGGGCCGCGGCCGCGTCTCGGCGGCCCCGCTCGCCGAAGCGGTGCGCGGGGGCGGCAGCGTGTCCACGCGCCGCTCCCACGATGAGCGTTCCGAGCCTTCCACGCGATCGCCCCGGCGAGGCACTGGCCGGGCTCATGGCGGCGGCATCGATCTTCGTGAGCCTCGTCGCGCTGGTCGACCGCCCGCTTCGTATCGCCCCGGTCTCGCTTGTCGTCGCCCTGGTCGCGGCGGGCTTCGGTGGCAGGCACAGCCGCCTGGCTGCTGCGGCTGTCGCCGTCGCGACCATCTGCTTTGTCGTGGGCATGACGATTGCCGTCCTCCGGAGCGCTCCGCTGTTCTGAGGAGCTGGGCCCGAGCCGGTTTGCCGCGCCTCTACCCTGCTACAACACTCTTGTGACGCACTTCGACGTCGATGGGCTCAACGCGGGCTACGCACGCCTCCTGCTAGAGCAGTACCTCGAGAACCCGGGGTCAGTGGACTCGGAATGGCGCGCTCTCTTCGAAAGCGGTGACAGCGAGCTGGTCGCGAGCCAGCCGGGCCTCACCCGGCTGCTCGAGGCAGCACTTGGCGCCAAGGAGAACGGTCGCACGAGGGCCTTGTCCGACGCAACGGCACCCGCTGCAACCGCCCCAGCGGCCGCGGACGACCTCCTGCTCGGCGGGGTCGCCGCGGCGATGGCACTCGTGAAGGCGCATCGCACGCACGGTCACCTGGCCGCGCGCCTCGATCCCCTCGGCTCCGAGCCGGTGGGAGACCCTGCCCTCGAGCCGGATCGCCTGCAGCCCAAGCTCACACCGGAGCTCCAGGCGCGCATTCCCGCCTCGGTACTCAGGGTGCACGTTGCGGGGGAGACGCTCGCCGAAGTGTTGCCGGAGCTCCGCGAGACCTACTGCGGGACGATCGCGTACGAGATCGAGCACATCTCCAGCCACGAGGAGCGGGTCTGGCTGCGGCGGGCAATCGAGTCCGGCCGCTACCGCAGACCGTTCCCCGCGGAGGAGAAGCGCCACCTTTTGCGCCGGCTTAGCGAGGTAGAGGGCTTCGAGCGCTATCTTCGCCGCGCGTTTCTCGGGCAGAAGCAGTTCTCGATCGAGGGTCTCGACGTCCTCGTGCCCATGCTCGACGAGGCACTGGAGCTCGCGGCGGAGGAAGGGGCCCAGCAGGTCGGGATCGGCATGGCGCATCGCGGCCGCCTGAACGTCGTCGCCCACACAGTCGGGCGGCCCTACGAGTCGATCCTCCGCGAGTTCGAGGGCGAGCGCACGATCGAGGCGGTCGCCGCCGACCCCGAAGGGGGAACGGGTGACGTGAAGTACCACCTGGGCGCGGCCGGAAGCCGCTCCACCGCGTCAGGGCGGCTCAGCGTGACGCTCACCGCGAACCCGAGCCATCTCGAAGCTGTCAACCCGGTCGTGGAGGGCCGCACGCGGGCCCACCAGACCGATCGCTCGACACGGGAGGGAGTGCACGACCCGACGGTCGCGCTAGCGATTCTCATCCACGGCGACGCCGCGTTCCCGGCACAGGGAATCGTCGCGGAGACCCTGAACCTCGAAGGGCTGGTCGGCTACGGCACCGGGGGCACCCTTCACCTGATCGCGAACAACCAGGTCGGCTTCACGACCGATCCCGAGCAGGGTCGCTCGACCCGGTACTCGAGCGACCTCGCCAAGGGCTTCGACGCTCCGATCATCCACGTGAACGCCGACGACCCCGAGGCCTCCGTTGCGGCGATTCGCCTGGCGCTCGGATACCGGCGGCGCTTCGCCCGCGACGTCGTCGTCGATCTGGTCGGCTACCGCCGCCACGGACACAACGAGCAGGACGAGGCCGCGTACACCCAGCCGCTGATGGCCGAGCTCGTCGCGCGTCACCCCACGGTGCGCGAGCGCTACGCCGCTCTGCTCGCCGATCAGGGCGCGATCGACGAGGCTGAGGCGAGCAAGTACGTCCTCGAGGTCGACGTCCGGCTGCACGAGGCGCACGAGGCGCTGAAGGGGGCGTTCGGACAGGCGGCTCGCCCGCGCCCGGTCCCCGAGGCTGGCCGTAGCGGCGCCGCCGAGACGGCGATCTCGACCGCCGTCTCGGATGCGGCCCTGCGGGCCTTGAACGAGCAACTCCTCACCGTCCCGGACGACTTCGCCGTTCACCCCAAGCTGGCCCGCCAGCTCCAGCGTCGCGTCGGAGCGCTGGACGCGGGCGGTATCGACTGGGGCCAGGCCGAGGCGCTCGCTTTCGGCAGCCTGCTGGTCGAGGGTATCCCGATTCGCCTGACGGGCCAGGACACGGAGCGCGGGACGTTCTCGCAGCGGCACCTGGTCCTTCACGACGTCCGAAACGGCGAGCGGTATGCGCCGATCCAGCATCTTGCCGAGGCCGCGGCGACCTTCGAGGTTCACAACTCGCCGCTCTCGGAATACGCGGCCCTCGGCTTCGAGTACGGCTATTCGATCGCGGCCCCCGATGCGCTCGTGCTCTGGGAAGCTCAGTTCGGCGACTTCATCAACGGGGCGCAGATCATCGTCGACCAGTTTCTCGTCTCGGGCCTCTCGAAGTGGAAGCAGACGTCGCGCCTCACGCTGCTCCTCCCGCACGGCTACGAGGGGAACGGGCCCGAGCATTCGAGTGCGCGCCTGGAGCGGTTTCTCTCGCTGGCCGCCCAAGGCAACATCCGGATCGCGAACTGCACCACAGCGGCGCAGTACTTCCACCTGCTCAGGCTCCAGGCGCTCGACGTGGTGGCGAGGCCGCTCGTCGTGATGACCCCGAAGGGGCTGTTACGGCTGCGGGAAGCCTCGTCGACCCTCACCGACCTCTCCGAGGGCTCGTTCGCGCCCGTGTTGGCCGACGCCCAGCGCGACCCTGCCGCGGTGCGGCGGCTCGTGTTCTGCTCCGGGAAGGTCTACTACGACATCGTGGGCCACGAACAGCGCGCCGGCGCTTCGAGCGTCGGTGTCGCCCGCGTCGAGGAGCTGTATCCGTTCCCGCTTGAAGCAGTCGCCTCGCTGCTGGCAGCCCAGTCGAACCTCGAGGAGGTGATCTGGGCCCAGGAGGAGCCGCAAAACATGGGGGCGTGGCGCTCGATCCGGCATCGCCTGGAGCAAGCGCTGCCGTCCGGCGTTCGCCTGCGCTACGTCGGCAGGCCGTGGCGAGCGAGTCCGAGCGAGGGATACCCGACCGCGCACCTCCGGGAGCAGGACAGAATCATCCGCGAGGCGTTGCTGTTCGGCCCCGCCGGGGCGGAACGGCGTGCCCCGCGGGACTCGGCCGCCGCCTGAGGCGGCCCGCGGAGCTTCCGCGACTCTGCTAGCGCCTGCGCCGCTCGGCTGCGCGCGCCGCCAGGCGCGGACCATGCTTGCGGGCCGCGTCCATGATCCGCCGGCGCTGGGCAGGAGGAAGCCGGCGCCAAAGGTCCCACGCAGTCAGCACGACGCCGAACGGACCGAGCCGTCGTCCGAGCAGGAAATACGGCAAGCGGGGCATGGAACTCTTATGGCACGTTCGGGCGTTGAGGAAACCTCGGGGGCGACGTTCCACGTCACAGCGGCTAGAATCCGCCGCTCGACCACAAGGCCGCCACCTGCGGAGGAGGTTCTATGCCGGTTGAGACGCCGTTCTACTTCGCCCAGATCATCCAGGACCACCTCGAGCTGAAGCACCGAAATTCCGAGCTCGAGCGTGCGATGCCCATCGATCGCTACAAGGAAGGCGATCCGTTCAACAATCACCCACTGTTCAAGACCGAGGAGCAAGCTCGTCTCGAGGAGACGATGGAGAACATCGCGGTCGAGGCTCACATGGTGAGACCGGAGGCGGCGCAGCCTCTCGCGGACGAGAGTCTTGACGCGCTCCCGTTCGGCGGAGATGAGCAGCTCTGGAGTCGCTCCCGGGACTTCGACTGGGGCGACTGAGCCACTCTTTCGCCGGCGCGTCTCGCAACGAACGGGGTGTGGTGTAGCCACACAAGGTCCGACTGAGGAGTAGGGCGTACCCGCGCTATTCAGCCGCTGGCTTCTTCAGCAGCGCCGCAACTTTCCGCAGATCCGCGACCAACTCTCCTCGCCGCAGGTCTCGGTCCTCGCCCCGCGTGCGGAGAATGGCCGAGGGATGGATCGTCGCTGTCACGAACTGAGCAAGCGGCGAGGACACGAGCTCGCCTCGTTGCCGGCTGACGCGGAACTGCTTGCCGAGGAGGGTTTGCGCGGCGGTTGCCCCCAGGCAGACGATTACACGTGGGTGCAGCAGCTCGATCTCGGCGTCGAGCCACGGCCGGCACACGGCGACCTCCGACCAGCTCGGTTTCGCGTGGATCCGGCGTTTTCCCCGCGGCTCCCATTTGAAGTGCTTGACAGCGTTCGTGAGGTACGCCTTGCTCCGGTCGATCCCGGCGTCGATGAGCGCCTGGTCGAGCAGGCGGCCCGCCGGCCCGACGAACGGACGCCCGCTCAGATCCTCCTGATCGCCCGGCTGCTCGCCGACCACCATCAGCTCGGCTCCGCTCGGCCCCTCTCCGAAGACGGTCTGCGTGCCCGTCTTCCACAGGTCGCAGGCCTGGCAGCCTGCCGCCGCCTCGCTCAGCGTCCGAAGAGTTGGCCGGTCCGGCATGAGCTCGGCGGTGGTTCCGGGCCGCGTCCCGGTGACCCCTTCCTGCTTCACGCGTTTCCGGATGCGCCGGCCAGCGACTCCCAGGTCGCCTGGACGCCTCGCTCGAGCGTGGTGGCGGGCTGCCAACCGAGCTCCCGCGAGGCCAGGCCCGCGTCAACGGCGCTCCGTTGCACCTCACCGAGCCGCTCCGGCACGTACTCGGGCTCCGCGTCGCTTCGGGCGACGCGCCGGCAGAGGTCGTAGAGCTCGACGACGGAGGTCTCGACTCCCGTCCCGACATTGTAGACGCCTGCCTTGCCCAGCCCGGCGAGCGTCGCCGCCACGACATCCGACACGAAGACGTAGTCGCGTGTCTGTCTGCCGTCGCCATAGATCGTCGACGTCACGCCCTCAGCCAGGCGACCGAGGAAGATCGCCACGACACCTGCCTCGCCGTGCGGGCTCTGCCGCGGCCCGTAGACATTCGCATACCGCAGCAGGCAATGGTGCGCACCGTAGAGCCGGTTGTACATGGAGAGATATTCCTCGCCTGCTAGCTTCGCGGTGCCGTAGGGTGCGATCGGCCTGCGGGCGTGCTCCTCGCTCGCAGGACGCTCGACCTCTCCGTAGATGGCGCCTCCCGTGGAGCTGAAGACCACTGGAACGTCGTGCCGTCTCGCCGCCTCCGCGATTCGGATCGTGCCGAGCACGTTCACCTCCGCGTCGAACGTCGGGCGCTCGACCGAGACCCGGACGTCGGCCTGAGCGGCGAGGTGAAAGCACGCGTCGGGCGATACCTCGTCGAAGAGCGAGTCGAGCGGCTCTCGAATGTCCGCCTCGATCAGAGTGGCGTCGGGCGCGACGTTCGCCCGGTTTCCCGTGGACAGGTCGTCGATCACGACCACCTCGTCCCCTCGCAAGAGCAAGGCGTCTACGACGTGGGAGCCGATGAACCCCGCGCCTCCTGTCACGATCGCGCGCACGGCGGCTCATGGTAGGGGCGAGGCCTGACGAACGTACGGCTCGAGCCCTTAACCTGTCGGCATGCGGTCCGCGCGGCTGTTCGTCTTCGGCGCACTCGTCTCGGGAGCGGCTCTGCTCGGCGTCTACTGGATCGCGCGGCATACCGGCCTCGGTGAGCGCATCGACTCGTCCGCGATCATCCACGGCTTGACCGAGGCGCGAGCCCCGCGGCTGCATCACGCGACGCGCGAGGTGCTGCGCACGATCGACGTCACGTCGCTCGCCGTGATGGGCGGGGGGCTGATCGGACTCGCACTCTTGCGGCGGCGACCTGACGCGGCGATGGGCGTGGCCGTCGTCCTCGTCGGCGCGAACGTGACGACTCAACAGCTGAAGCCTTGGCTCGGCCGGGTCGATCCTTCCGGTGCGAGTCGCTCGGCGCTGCCCCCCTCGTTCCCCAGTGGGCACGCGACGGTTGCGATGTCGCTCGCGCTCGCAGCCGTACTCGCCGCCCCGCGCGGCCTGCGCTTGCTGGCGGCGCTGGCCGGCGCCCTCTACGCAACCGCGGTCGGTGTCGCCCTGGTCGCGCTGGGCTGGCACTACCCGAGCGACGTCGCGGGCGGCTTCCTCGTCAGTGGCGCGTGGACGGCGCTCGTGGCGGCGGTTCTCGCGGTGCTCGAGGCACGGCGAGCAGCACCGCACAGCGTCACGAGGGTCAACAGGGCCGCGGCGGCCGCCCTGATCGTGCTGGTCGCCATCATCTCGAGCGCGGCGGTCGCCATCGCCGTTTCCCGGCGCCCTGAGCTCGTCACCTACGGGCGACTGCACACGGTCTTCTTCGTTTCCTGCGCCGGGCTGAGCGGGCTGAGCCTCGTCCTGTCCTCCACGACCGCGGCGTTACTCGACCTGCCCGGCCGTCGCCTGTCGAAGCGCGCGTAGACGATCCGAACGCATGGTCCCGCTACGGCACGAGAAAGAAGAACGCAGCGTCGGCAAGCGTCGCGACCCCTGGTGCGCCGACCAGGCTCGGGTAGGTCGTCTGCACGGCCACGGTGTTGCCGGCTAGGCCGCCGCACGTCAGGCTGTCCCTGCGCTCCACGCTCATGTTCCGCGTCGGCGTGCCGCTGTAGTCGATGCTCGCGACGACGTCCGTCGTCGCCGCGTTGATGTCCGCCGCCAGTGTGATGCAGTAGGTCCCGAACCCCGGGTGAGCGACGCTGACGACGCCCTTACTCTTGGGTTGGTCGAGCTTCCCGTCGGCGCTGACGAGGCCGTAGGCGCGGGCGGTTCCTGCCGGGCCGGCTGGGCCCGCGGCTCCTCGCGCGCCCGCGGGACCTTCGGGTCCGGTGGCTCCGGCCGGGCCGGCCGGGCCCGCCGATAGCTGGCCGCGCCTGAAATCGTCCCGGAGCAACGAGCCGTCTCGCACCTTCGGCGATGTCACAGAGTCGTTTCGCAGCTGAATCGTCCCGACGCTGTTGCGCGGAAGGGTCACGGCTGCCCAGCTCGTTCCGCCGAGGGCGACAGCGAGCGCGAGGCAGGAGATCGCGGTTGCCGGCGAGGGCCGTCGCGGGAAGCTTGGGCGTTTGTACTGCCGCCGCATCCCGCCGCACACTAGCCGCGGCATCGGCTGACATCTAGGCCATCCGAACCGCGTGGGCGTTCGCTACTGCGCGCGCGTCGATCGGGCTCGACGGCGAGCTCGTTGCCGGCTCGCTTCCTCGACGCGCCCTGACCTTGGTCGTCGAGTGGGCGGCGCTTCACAGGTTGGGCTGCTCACCAACTGGGAGTGGGCTCGGCGACGCCGTTGTAGCCGGTGTGACCGTCGGTGCAGACAACGCTGCCGTGATCGATCAGTGCCTTGATCGGCGGGAGCAGACTGTCGGCGCTCGTGTCGGGTATGTGGGCCAACCGGACGCGGCCCATGCCGTGGCCGCGCTTCTCGACCGCGATCAGCACCGGCGTCTTCTTCTCGGCGACGAGCTGCGGGTATGGCTTGTGATTTGGAATCGGCTCGAACCCGACGAGTCGTTGTCGCTCGACGAGGCCCGCATCCCGCAAACGTAGGTCTCACGGCACAACCCTGCGCATCACGCAGTTCCTCGTGCCTTTGGGGCGGAGATAGCTGAAGCCGGCCCGCTCG
>JBBSGR010000014.1:0-62816 GCA_038253945.1 Gaiellales bacterium | reverse complement strand
GCTCACGCACCTCGGCCGCCGGACTCTCCAAATGCAGCGCGGCTTCCATCCTCTCCTCCCTCGAACGATGACCACTGATGCGGACACCGTTCGACGGCGAGGGAGAGGTCCCTCTATCCGGCTAACAAAGTCCTACTAGTGTCCCGTTCCAGAAGTGCGGCGCGCCCCGACGGCTGCAAAGCCGCGCCGGATCTGCGTCCTCAGTCGCGCCCGTATGGGCCTATACGAACGCTCCCTGCGTCCTTGTCCGGCTTGCTTTTCGCGCGCCGGGATCATCACCGAACTTCTGGAACGGGACACTAGCAATGGGCGGCCTCGTCAGGGTAGGAGCGCGACCGTCTCGATCTCGGGCAGCTCGACCGCCAGCGCGCGCCAGAAGCGTGCGCCGTCGCGCGACAGATAGAGGCGGTTCCGAGCGGCGAAGAGCACGAGGTCCGGGTCGTCGACGGCGATGGAGACTGCTCGGCCCGGGGGCAGCCCGCCCCCCGTCTCTGTCCACGTCACGCCGGCGTCGTAGGAGACGACGACCGGCGGCCGCCGGTCGACCACGGCCACGACGGTAGAGCCGGACCGCGCCGCCGCGATCACACGGGGGAGAGGGAGCACGACTTCCGCCGCGCGAGGAGCTTGCTCGCCCGATCGGAACTCCACCAGCAGCTCGTCCTCCACGTCGATGTCGTAGACGCCCTCCGCGGTCTGGACGGCAGCCCTCACCGGCGCCTGGACATGAGTAGCGTCGCCACGACGGCGGTCGCGCGGCGGGCTGCCGTGGGCGGCGAGTGGCCGAGGCTGCGTCCGACGACGTAGGCGGCCGCGAACGCGTCCCCGGCCCCGGTCGGGTCCCGGTCCCAGATGCCACGAGCCGGGATCCGCTCCAGCCGTCCGTTCTGGAACAGGAGGGAGCCGCGCGGGCCGAGCGTGACCAGTACCTCCGGAACGCCGAGGGCGCCGACGGAGTCCTCGTCGACGTCACCCAGGAGCGCCTGCGCCTCGTCCTCCGCGAGCTTGAGGACGCTCAGGTGCCTGAGGACGTCGGGCTCGTGTACGCCTTCGAGCCTCAGCGGCCCTTCCCGGGCCGGTCGGACGATGCCCTGGCCGTCGAGGAGGAGGTGACGCCGTCTCGCGAGCAGCTCGAGCGTCTCGGGGGGGAACTCGCCGCGATAGAGCGCGCCCACCTGAATCCATTCGGCGCGCGCCACTGCCTTCTCCAGCCAGCCGTCAGTCTCGTCGGCGCCCCAGGGCTCGCCGAGCTTGTCGACGGTCATCAGCCGCTCGTCGCCGCGGTAGCTGATCGAGTAGGCCGCTGTGTGCTCGCTCGCCCTCCAGCTGACGGGAATGCCCATCGCCGCCAAGCGGGGAACGAGCGTTGTCCGGTCGGCGTCGGCGCACTTCGTCACGATCCGGGCCGGCCGCCCGACCACTCGAAGTGACCGCGCGGCGTAGTAGGGCGCACCGCCGATCCGCGGCGGCCCGCCGTCGACGCGGTCGAGCGCGATGTTTCCGACGACGGCAACCGGCCTCACGGCCGGGGAGCCTAACCACGCCTGGTTTCTAGACGGGGAGGGAGGCGGGTCGCGCACGCCTCTCGAGCAGGCCCGCGAGCAGCGTCAGGCCGCATGCGAGCGCGAAGCTCGGCAGCGACGCGGTGATGTCGAACTGCGCCGGATGGAGTCGGTTGACGACGTCGGTCCACCACGACGGGCCGACCGGAGCGAGCCACTGGTAGGCGGCGAACCCGGCGAGCCAGGCCCCGATCGGCGCCGCCCGAACGGCGTCGCCGTCGAAGACGTCGCGCGCCGTGTAGTGCGCGCCGTGCAGGAGCCAGTCGGCGACGAGCACGCCGAAGAGCGGTACGAAGAACGAGCCGAGCAGATACAGGAAGGTCTGGTAGCTGCCGAGGTCGAGCACGAGCGCGCCGCCAGTCGCGATCACGCTCACGAGGGCGATCAGGGCCCGTTGCGGCACCTTGGGCAGGAGGTTCTGGAGCGAGACTGCGCCCGAGTAGACGTTCGCGAACGCCTCGTCGCTCTCGTCGACCGTGAGCGCGAAGAGCGCGAGCACGCTCGCGATTCCGGACGCAGCGACCGCGGCGGGGATCCCGGCGGGATCGTCGAGGCCGCGGTCGAGCAGGAGCACCGCCCCCAGCCCGAACATCCAGACCGTCGGCACGAGGTAGCCGACGCCCGTCCCGAGAAACGCGCCGGCGCGGCTTCGGGAGAAGCGCGTGTAGTCGGCGGCGAGGGGAGTCCAGGAGACGACGCTGGCGATCACGAGGTCGGTCGCGTTCCAGAAGCTTGGAAACCCGCCTTTGCCCGGCCGCGACCAGAGCTCGCCGAGGTCGGCGTGGTGCAGGGCCCACCATGTGAGGTAGGCCAGCGAGATGAGCACGATCCAGCCCGCGAACTTGCGGATGTAGCGGCGCACCACACCGACGGGCCCGAGAAAGGCGAGCAGGATCGAGACGGCGCCGAAGACGAGCGTCCACAGCCACTTGGCCTGAACCCCGAACAGCTGGTCGGAGAGCGCGGCTGCCGCCGTGGCGATGATGATCAGCTCGAAGGTCGCCCACCCGAGGCACTGGGCGACGTTCAGCGCCGTCGGCAGGTACGAGCCGCGACGGCCGAGCGGCACGCGCAGCAGCACCATCGCGGGCACCCGTGCGTCCGCGCCGATCAAACCGGCGACGCCGAGCATCGCGTTGCCGACGAGCGCGCCCACCACGATCGCCGCGAGTGCGGTCCCGAGGGACAGCGCCGGGACGAGCAGCGCGCCCGCGACGATCACGAGCAGCGAGACCGAGAGGCTTGCCCAGAGGAGCGACGTGTCGACGAGCCCGAGGACTCGCAGCCGCTCCGGAACGGGCTCGATCCCCCACGCAGGTGTCTTCGATTCCATGACGCTCCCTTCGCTGGTCCTAACCAGATCAGGTTCGACGGGTGTGATCTCAGCCCCTCGAGAGGGGGCACCCCGGCTCGCCGCAAGTGTAGCGTCGGTTCCTACAATCGATGCCGTGCTCTCCGAGCTCGCGCCGCTGTACGAGACGATGGCGGACCCCGGCCAGATCGAGGAATGGCGGGCCTGCGTCCTCGGCCGTGCCACCACCGGAGACCGCTGGCGCAAGCTCGTGCTCTCGCCGGTCACGCTGCGCGGCGGAACGGCTGTAAGGCTCGTGAGGACGATCGACCGCCGGGAGGAGGCCGAGACGCTCGCGCTCTCCGACTGGCCGGCGCGGCTCGAGCAGATCCTGGACGAGCCGTTCGACCGGATTCACCTCCAGACGCGAACCCGCGACTGGCACGGACGGCGCACCAAGCGGGGCAAGTGGCTGCTGACGAACGCCCGCCCATCCGCGCCGGACAGCGCCATCGCGGCTCACGATCGCGAGCGACGGTATCCGCTGCCACCAGAGCACCCGGCCGTCCGCCGGCTCTTTTCGGCGACAGGCCTCCTGACGGCAGAGGGTCGGGTGCGCGGACGCGCGGCGGGCAAGTACCGGCAGGTGCAGCACTACGTCAACCTGCTGCAGCCGCTGCCCGTGTGGGAGCGCGCGCGCGAGCTCGGCCGTCCGCTTCGGGTCGTGGACGCGGGCTGCGGCAAGGCGTACATGAGCCTCGCGCTCGTCCTCTACGGCGAGCTCCAGGGCGTGAGCGTCGACCTGGTCGGCCTCGACCGGGAAGCGAGCATCGTTGAGCAGGTCCGAGCGATCGCCGCCGAGCTCGGCTACGAGGCGACTCGTTTCGAGGCGACCACGATCGGCGCGTTCGCGGCGCAGCCGGACAGCGGGCCGGTCGACCTCCTCGTCAGCCTCCACGCCTGTGATACGGCCACCGACGAAGCGCTCGCCGCCGGAGTTGCTCTCGACGCTCAGGCAATCGTCCTCGCGCCCTGCTGCCAGCACGAGCTGGCTCGCCAGCTCTCCGACGCCGAGGGCTGGTCGCCGGTGACCCGGCACAGCTTGCTGCGCCGGCGCGCCGCCGAGCTCGTGACGGACGGTCTCCGGGCGAGCGCGCTCGAAGCGCTCGGCTATCGCGCCGAGGCGATCGAGTTCGTCGCCGCCGAGCACACGGCCAAGAACCTCATGATCCGGGCCGTCCGGAGGCAGCGGCGTGACGAGGCCGCGGAGCGGAGAGCTCTCGCCGAGTACAGGGCGCTCGCCTCGTTGTGGGGGGTTACGCCGAGTCTCGAGCGGCTGCTCGGCGGCCGCTGGCCGGGCTGAGCCGCCTGCGGCGGCCATTCCGCCCTCGCTAGAGCAAGTGCTCCTGCGCGAAGCGGATGAAGCCTTGCTGGTCCCGACCGACCTGGTGGAAGTAGATGTGGTCGAGGCCCGCATTCGTGTACTTCGCGATCTGCTCGCGGTAGCGCCCGGGGTCGGGTCCACAGACGACCGTCTCGGCGACCTGATCCTCGGTCACGTCCTGCGAGGCCTGCTCGAAGTGGAGCGGCAGGGACAGCTCCTGTGACAACTCGCCCTTGACGGCCGCATTCGGCCACATCCGGCGAGCTGTCCTCTTCCCTTCCTCCTCGCTCCCGGCCCAGCAAACTGTCAGCTGCGCGTACTTCGCGCCCGTGCCCCCGGCCGCCTCGTAGCGCCGCACCACGTCCTCGTCGGGCACGACGGTGATCAGCGCGTCCCCGGCGCGTCCGGCAAGCTCGGCGGCGAGCGGCTTGCCTGCCGCAACGGCGAGCGGCGGGGGCTCGGCGGGAAGCGTGTACAGCCGCGCTTGCTCGAGGTCGTAGTACTCGCCCCGGTGGGTCTGGTAGCCGCCCTGCCAGAGCAGGCGGATCACCTCGATCGCCTCCTCCAGCATCTCCAGCCGCTCGTCGGGCGCCGGCCACTTGTCACCGAGGATGTGCTCGTTCAGGTTCTCGCCCGTTCCGACGCCCAGGAAGAAGCGGCCCGGCATCATCGCCGCGCAGGTCGCGGCCGCGTGCGCGACGATCGCCGGGTGGGTGCGGATCAGCGGGCAGGTGACCCCCGTGCCGAGGCGAAGCCGCTCGGTCGCGTGCGCGATCGCGCCGATGACGCTCCAGACGAACGGGCTGTGTCCCTGCTCGTCCACCCAGGGGTGGAAGTGGTCGGAGATGAGCGCGAACGTGAAGCCAGCTTCCTCCGCGAGCCGCGCGTTCGAGACGAGGTCATTCGGAGGGTGCTCCTCGCTCGAGAGGGCATAGCCAAATTCCGGCACTCGAGCTGAGTTCCGCATCCGCTTGCTCTCAAACCCCGCTCAATCGATGCGTCTCGCCGCGTGCGAGCCGCTATCGCCGGCGAATACCTGACGCTCAGGCTTCTAAGCCACGCGCGGGCGATTCGCGAGGGACGCGCGGTTCGCGCCATGCCCCGGCGAATCGCGCGTAGCGGCGACGAGGACGCGGCACGGCGCGTGCTTGAGAACGAAGTCAACGGTCGACCCGAAGATTGGCGCGTTAGGGGCCTGTCCGGAAAGTCGACCAGGGCGCCTGACAGGCGCTACGCAGCGCGAGGCTGCGTCCTCGGTCGCGCAAATGTGCCTGCACATTCACGCTCCCTGCGTCCTTGCCTCGCACCACGTACCCGCGTGCCATCCACCGCGGCCACTTTCCGGACAGGCCCCTTGACCGCTTGCTCCCAAACCCCGGCCTGCTTAACCGATACTTAAAGCCGGTTCACGGGCGCTTCAAGGAACGCGCCCTATAAAGGATGACATGGCAGCTCGATCGCGAACGATCACCGCCGCGGGCGCACTCCTCGTCGCTGCCGCGCTCGGCGGCGGCGCTGCCCTGGTGGGCGCCTGGGCGCTCGGCGGCTTCCACGGTAGCTCGACCACCATCCGCGAGTTCAGCGGCGGCAACTCTCTCCCCGCAGCGGATTTCAGGGCCAGCCGGCGCCTTTCGATCCACGACATCTGGCGTCGCAGCTTTCCCGGCGTCGTTCAGATCGCGACGACGAGCGAGACCACGGCGGTCGACCCGCTCTTCGGCTTCACGCAGAGGCAAAAGCAGCAGGGCCTCGGGTCGGGCTTCGTCTACGACAAGGCCGGCCATATCGTCACGAACTACCACGTCGTCAAGGGCGCGAGGTCGATAGAGGTCTCGTTCTCGAACGACGACAGCATGAAGGCGCGCGTGATCGGAACCGATCCATCCACCGATGTCGCCGTCCTCAAGGTGGACGCGAGCTCACGTGCCCTCACGCCCCTCGTCCTCGGCGACTCGGACTCGACGCAGGTCGGCGACTCGGTCGTTGCGATCGGCAACCCGTTCGGACTCGACCGGACTGTCACGGCCGGGATCGTGAGCGCGCTCGGCCGGCCGCTGCAGTCCGAGGGCGGATTCACGATCGACAACGTGATCCAGACCGACGCGGCCATCAACAGCGGCAACTCCGGCGGCCCGCTGATCAACGCCGAAGGGAAGGTGATCGGCGTCAACACCGCGATCGAGACGGGCGACACGGGCTCGCGCGGCAACATCGGAATCGGCTTCACGGTGCCGATCAACACCGTCAAGGATGCAGCCGACGAGCTGATCAGGCACGGCAAGGTCGAGCATGCCGATGTCGGTGTCGCCGCGACCACGATCACGCCGACCCTCGGGCGGCTCTTCCGGCTCCCCGTCTCGAAGGGCCTGCTCGTTCAGGACGTCGACGCCGGAGGCCCGGCCGCGAAGGCCGGCATCCGACCCGGGACGACGACGGTCGTCGTCTCCGGCGTCAGCTACAAGCTCGGTGGCGACGTGCTCACGAGGGCGGACGGGGTCGGTCTGACGGCGGCGGCGCAGCTCGTCGACCTGATCGGGGCCAAGAAGCCGGGCGACATTCTCAAGCTCGAGCTCTACCGGGGCTCGAAGAAGCTGTCGGTCAAGGTCAAGCTCGGCCGGCGGTCGACGCCCGCCACGGGCTGATCCGGACGAGTCGCACCCGCGCGCCTGTGGTGCGAGGATAGGGCCGTGGACATCGAGCTGATCCGCGTGGACGCGCCCGACGAGGCGATCGCCGTTGCCGCGGAGCTGCTTGCTCACGCGGCTCGGGCCGGGTCGCAGCTCGCTCTCTCCGGAGGCTCGACGCCCGGGCCGGCACACGAGCTGGCGGCGAGGCTGCAGCCGGACTGGAGTCGTGCCGGAGTCTGGTGGGGCGACGAGCGTTGCGTGCCACCGGACGACGAGCGCTCGAACTACCGGCTGGCCGCCGAGTCTCTGCTCGACCGTCTCCAAGGGGCCCCCGCGGTTCACCGGATCCGCGGCGAGCTCGAGCCGCAGGCGGCGGCCCTCGAGTATGACGCGCTGCTACGCGGCGTAACGCTCGATCTCGCCTTGCTCGGGCTCGGATCGGACGGCCACACGGCATCTCTCTTCCCGAATGCGCCCAGCCTCGACGAGGCGGACCGGCTCGCGCTCGCGGCCAGCCCGGGACTCGAGCCGCTCGTCGAGCGCGTCACGATGTCGCTGCCGGCGCTCGCGTCGGTGGGCCACATCGTCTTCCTCGTCGTCGGTTCCGACAAGGCTGAGGCGGCGGAGCGCGCGTTCGCCCGGCCGCCGGATCGCGCCACCCCGGCGAGCCTCGTCCGCTCGCGCGAGGGGCGAACGACCGCAATCGTCGACGCGGCGGCTGCGGCGCGCCTACCCTAGGTTCCATGGAACCGCTCGAGCGCGGCCGGCTCCTCGTCGAGGAGGACGTGATCCTGGGCGAGGAGGAGGAGGAGCTCTGGACGGACGAGGGCGGTGACGATCACGCCGGGTGGTCCTGCGTGCGTACCGAGCCCTTTCCGTGTCCGGCCGCAGGCTGCTCGTTCGTCGCCGAGTTCATGACGGCTGCGCACCTGATCCTCGTCTGGCAGGATCGTGACGATCCGAACCTGCTCCGACACGCGCAGCGTGCGAAGGAGGTCGGCAGGAATCCCCGCATAGTGGCGTACGAGCCGTCCTTCGGGCCGAGCGCCTCGTACTACGCTTGGGAGGCCGCCGGGCGCCCGGTTCACGGGATCCGCGCCGCTTGACGGACGGCTCGCGGTGGGGCGAGAGCTCGGCGTGGTCGATCGGCGTCGAGGAAGAGGTCATGATCGTCGACGGCGATACGCTGGCTCAGGTGCCGGCTGTCGACGTCCTCGTGCGGGAGGCGGCCGGTCTCGAGTTACCGGGTCGCCTGAAGACCGAGCTCTTCGCCTCCGTCGTGGAGCTCAACACCGGCATCTGCGAGACGGCGGAGGAGGCGCTCGACGCTCTCGTCCGGTTGCGGGCCGAGGCAGCGCAGATCGCCGAGCGACACGGTCTGCTGCTGATGGCTGCGGCGACACATCCCCTCAGCGTGCCCGAGGAGCAGGAGATAGCCGCCGAGGAGCGGTACCGCCGCTTCGTCGAGTACGCCGGGATCACGGCCCGTCGGCAAGGCGTGAACGGCCTGCACGTGCACGTCGCAATGCCGAGCGGCGATGCATGCTTCACGGCCCTCGAGCGAATTCTGCCCTGGCTGCCGGTCGTGCTCGCTCTCTCGGCGAACTCGCCGTACCTCGCCGGCCGGGAGAGCGGCCTCTTCTCGGCCCGGGCCGAGCTGCTCGGCGCTCTCCCGCGGAGCGGTGCGCCGCCCGTGTTCGGCTCGTACTCGGGCTGGGAGCGCTTCGTTGCGAGGGTCCGCGACAGCGGCCTACCGCTCGCGGACGATTACACGAGCTTCTGGTGGGATATCCGCCCACATCCCAGGTTCGGCACGCTCGAGATCCGGATGCCTGATCAGCCGACGTCGGTTGAGCTGAGCGGGGCACTGGTCGCGCTCCTGCAGGCGCTCTGCAAGCTCGCGGCCGAGGCGAAAGGTGCGACTCGACCGGCCGAGCGCGGCGACTTCCAGCAGAACCGGTGGGCCGCGTCGCGCCTGGGCCCGGGCGCAACGCTGATCCATCCCGACGGCGAGCGCACGATGCGCGCGGCGGAGCTCGCCCGGGAGCTGAGGGAGCGGGTGGCTGCTACGGGCGACGAGCTCGGCTCCGCCTCGCTCCTCGCCGGCCTCGACCCGGACGGCTGTGAGGCGATCGAGCAGCTCGCCGTCGGTCGTGCGAACGGCCTCGGGGCGCTGTGCCGTGATCTCGTCCGCCGGACGCTACGATCGGCGTAGATGGCCCAGCGGACCGAGACGATTCAGGTCAGCGGCATCCGCTGCGAGCGGTGCGTCATGCGGCTCGCCGCCGCGCTCGAGAACCATGACGGGCTCGAGACTGCCCACGCCAACCTCATGGGTGAGGTGTCACTCGCCTGGGACGACGAGCGCACGAATCGGGAGGCGCTCGTCGCCCGGATGTCGCAGGCGGGCTTTCGCCCGCTCGCCCTTCCTAATCCTCTGTCCTGAGGGAGTCCCTCACTGCAGCGCGCTCCTCGACGGGTGAGACGACGTCGTAATCGCGTCCCTGCACCTCGGCGCTCGCTGCAGGAGCGTCCTCCGAAACGGCGTCCTCGGGGTCGGGGGCTACGTAGCCCGCGCCAACTCCGTAGTACTCGGCGATCACGCGCTCGTCGAAGTCGTCTCCGACCTTCGGGCTGTCCGCGAAGACGTCCTTCGAGACGGTGATGCGAACGATGCGATCGGCCTCCTCGACGTTCGTCAGCTCGCGAGGGACCGCCTGCTTTGCCTTCAGAATCGTTCCGTGCTCGACGACCACGTACCCGCCCTTCGTGCCGACGACGTGGCCGACCTTGTCGTCGTCGATCGTTCTGACGTCGTAACCATCCATGTCGCTCCTCTGTAGCTCAGAGTAGAAGTACCCGCCCGAGGCCGCGGCAAACGGGGAATAGCGCCTCTCCGCGGCTCGTTGAACCCTTCAACTTACCGTTGCTAGGGTGGCCGCCGTGAGCGAGGCGATCCCAGACACCGAGGGGCGGCGAATCGCAGAGGAGGCGCGAGACCGTGTTCGCTTCGAGGAAGAGGCACTCGACCTGTCAGACCAGGTGTATCGCGTGGCGCGACGGCTCGTGTCGTCCCGCGAGGAGGCCGAGGATCTGATGCAGGAGACCTATGCGCGCGCGTTTCGCAGCTGGCAGACGTTCACGCCGGGCACGAACCTGCGCGCGTGGCTTCTCCGCATCCTCGCCAACCTGAACATCGATCGCGGTCGGCGGGTGCAGCGCGCGCCCGACATGCAGCCGCTGGAGGAGGGCGACTACTTTCTCTACAACAAGCTGGAGGAGTCGTCGAGCCAACCCGTCACCGACGAGGAGCGGGTAGTCGAGCGGCTCTCGCAGGACGGCGTGGTCTCCGCGCTGTCCGAGGTACCGCACGATTTTCGCGACGTGGTGGTGCTGGTGGACATCGGCGAGTTCAGCTATGCGGAGGCGGCGCAGATCCTGGACATTCCGATCGGCACCGTCATGTCACGTTTGCATCGAGGTAGGCGTATCCTGAAGGGCAGATTGGCCGTGACCGTGGAAGGGACAGCACCCACGTGATCCACGCGTTCGATCCCTGTGCCAAGTGTGAGGAGCTGCTGCAGCCCTACCTCGACCGGGAGCTCACGGATGCGGAGCAGGCCGAGGCCGAGCAGCACCTGACAGCCTGCAGCTACTGCCGCCGGCGCTACCGCTTCGAGGAGCACCTGCGCCGGTACGTGCGGCAGGCCGCGGTCGAGCCGATGGGGCCTGAGCTGAGACGGAAGCTGGCCGCTCTGCGAACACCTCTCTAGCTTCTCTAGCCGCTCAGGCCCCAACCTGTTCTCGAAGGGTCTGACTCGAGCGGGTGATCGACGTCGCCAGGCGGGCCGAGGTCGTCGCAGGGCACGAGCGCGACGGGCAGGGCACGGGCGCCCTCGTCCGGGACATCGCCCCACGCTTCCCGGCTCAGCAGCACCGGATGACCCCGTTCGCCGGCGTAGCTCGCCGCGAGCAGCGGACCCTGTCCCTCGCGCCACGCCTCGACGATTCGGTCGATCGCGACCGGCGAGAGGTGCGGCCCGTCGGCGAGCACCACGACGGCGGCCTCACCGTCGTTCGGCAGAGCAGCGAGCCCGCAGCGAAGCGAGGCGCCGGGGCCGCGCGCCCAGTCGGCGCAGCGGACGGTTCGGGCATCCGTCTCGACCTGGTGGGCGCCGAGGACGACCACCAGGTCCGAGACCGACTGCGCCTCCCGCACGCGCTCCAGCACGACCGGCAGCAAGAGCTGTTGCTTCGGCGAGCCGAACCGAGTCGATGCGCCGGCGGCCAGGACGATGGCCGCAATCACGGGCCCACCTGTGCATACATCGTCACGCTTCCGTTACACCCGTAGTCGTCCTTCGGAGCGATGTCTGGGGGACAGTCCCTTGTGTCTGGGGGACAGTCCGTTGGACACGGCGTTTGGGACCGCTGGCGGCCAGGACGATGGCCGCAATCACGGGCCCACCTGTGCATACATCGTCACGCTTCCGTTACACCCGTAGTCGTCCTTCGGAGCGATGTCTGGGGGACAGTCCCTTGGACACGGCGTTTGGGACCGCTGGCGGCCAGAGGCACTGGACCCCCTTCGGGTAGGCGAAGCTGGAGACAGGCGGGGTCGCGGGCTGAGGGCTGCCGGCGCTACGACGTCTTGATCGTCAGGTGCTTGATCTCGACCCGCTCGGTCGGCTTCTCGGTCGAGGGGGCGCCGAGCTTGCCGATCGTGTCGACCACGTCCAGCCCGTCGCTGACCTTGCCGAGGACGGCGTAATCCGGCGGCAGGCCCGCGTCGGCTGCCGTCACGACGAAGAACTGGCTTCCAGCCGTTCCGGCTGCCTCGTTTGCCGCCTTCGCCATCGCGACGACCCCATGCGTGTAACGCGTGTCGGATGGAGGCGCCTCGACCGTCTTGTATCCGGGACCGCCGGTTCCCGTGCCGGTCGGATCGCCGCCCTGGATCACGAACCCTGGAACGATCCGATGGAAGATCGTGCCGTCGAAGAAGCCCTTTTCCGCGAGCTTGACGAACGAGCCGGTCGTCTTCGGCGAGTGCTCGGTATCGAGCCTGATCGTGAATGTGCCGTGATCCGTCTCGACCACCGCGTCATATGTCTTGCCCGCCTCGATCCCGCCCTCCTTCTTCGATTTCGAGCCACCGCAGCCGGCGGCGAGCAGGACGATACAGAGCGCTGCCAGCCCCGCCCGTCTCACTGGAGCGAAGCAAGAGCGCGCCGAACGAGTGCGCGTGCGATCTCGGCCTTGTATGCCGTCCCTGGGAGAGGCGTCGCCTGGTCGAGCGCTCCCTCGCCGTCCAGCGCCCATGGAATCGGCGCCACCCCCGCGAGCGCGAGGCGGCTTCCCTCTGCGAAGCGAGCAGCCGCGACGCCGACGAGCGGAAAAGCCCAGCGCCGCCGGTCCATCGCCTTCAAGTAGACGCTCCGCTGGGGTGAGGGAACGTCGAGCTCGAGGATCAGCTCGTCGGGCGCGAGCGCCGTCACGTTGCGGTCGTCGTCGGTGGGCAGGCGGTACAGGTCGGTGAGAGGGAGCTCCCGATGCGTCGTCTGCAGGCGCGCGCCGAGCGCGACGAGTGCCGCCGCCGGGTCGGATGGATGAGCAGAGGCGCAGCGCTCGTTGCCGAAGATGGCGTGCTCGGAATGGACGCCTTCCCTGGCGTGACAGCGATCGCCGCCGTGCAGATAACAGGGGAACTCGAGCCGCCAGTACCAGCATCGGGTCGCCTGGAGCAGGTTCCCGCCGATCGTGCCCGCCGAGCGGAGCTGCGGCGATGCGGCTAGCCGGCACGCCTCGCGGAGGGCATCCGGCACCTGCGGGTCGACCTCGAGCTCGGCGAGGCTCGTCCCTGCGCCGATCACGATGGAGCTGGACGCGCTGCCGACGCCGGTGTCGGAGATGCCCCGGGGGACAGCGCTGCGCAGCTCGACGAGCCGCTCGGCGCGAACGATTCCGTCGCGAAGCAGCGGAACGAGCTCCGTTCCGCCGGCGAGCGCGACCGAGCCGTTGCCGAGTGCGGCCCTCGCCGCCTCGGCCGACTCAGCTCGCAGCAGCTCCAACCGGTGCCCTCCTCTCCCGCTCCCTCGCCTCGCGCAGTGCTCGCAGCATCTCCTCGCGGCTGATCGGCAGCGAGCGCACGTCAGCGCCCGTCGCGTCGCGGATCGCGTTCGCGATTGCGGCCGAGGTGGGGATGATCGGCGGCTCGCCGAGCCCCTTGGCGCCCAGATTCGTCAGGTGCGCGTCGGGCTCATCGATCAGCTCGGTCACGATCTCGGGCACGTCCGCGATCGTCGGCAGCTTGTAGGCGTCGAGCGTCTGCGTCAGGACCCGGCCCGTCCCCGGGTCGATCAGGCGCTGCTCGGAAAGCGTGTGCCCGATGCCCTGGATGATTCCGCCCTCGACCTGACTGGACGCGCCGAGTGGGTTGATCACGCGTCCGACGTCGTGGATTGCGGCGATCCGGTCGACGCGAACCTCGCCGGTCTCCACGTCCACGGCCACCTCGGCCACCTGGACGCCGAAAGTCAGCGTTCGCATCCCGGCCGGGTTGGGGCCGCGGGCGCCCTTGCCGAGGATCTGCCCGTCTCCCAGCAGTCCTGTGATCTCCTCGAGAGGCCACGAGCCGCCGTCGGCCGAGACGATGTGGCCGCTCTTCAGCGAGAGAACGCGCTCCTCGAGGTGGTAGCGCTGCGCCGCGATCTCGATGATCTGGCTCGCCGCGTCTGCGGCCGCCGCCCGCACGGCGGGCCCCATGCTCGGGATCGTCGACGAGCCGGCGGAGATCGAAGCGAACGGACCGCGCGCCGAATCCCCGAGGGAGACCTCCACGCGGTCGACCGACAGCCCGAGCTCCTCGGCGGCGATCTGCGCCATCGCCGTCCGCGAGCCGGTTCCGATGTCCTGCATGGCCGTGATAACCGCCGCGTGACCGTCCGAGCCGACGCGCACCCACGCGTACGAGGGCGGTCCGCCGCCGCCGTACCAGACCTGGCTCGCGAGGCCGACGCCGCGCTTCCAGGATCCCTCCGAGCGTGCCTGCACCTCCTTGCGACGCTCCCAGTGCGGCTCGGCGCGGCGGTAGCACTCGGCGAGATTCTTGGAGGAGAACGGTCGGCCGTCGACCAGGTCGGAGTGTGCGTAGTTCCGGCGCCGTAGCTCGAGCGGATCGACGTCGAGCTTCGCCGCGAGCTCGTCCATCAGGCACTCGAGTCCGAAAGTGCCCTCGACGAACCCGGGCGCGCGGAAGGCCGCGTTCGGCGGCGTGTTGAGCTTCGCGCCGTGCTCGACGATCCGGACGTTGTCGCAGGCGTAGAGCATCTGCATCGGGCCGCCGGTCGACGGTGACCAGCCGCGGAAGCCAACAGCGTTGACGAAGTCTCCGCCGAGTGCCGTCAACGTGCCGTCGGAGCGCGCGCCCACCTTGAGGCGCTGAATCGTCGCGTTGCGGTTGCCGGTTGCGAGATTCTCCTCGCGCCGCGTCAGGGCGCAGCGGACCGGTCGGCCGGTGCGCCGCGCGAGCTCCGCCGCGATGAACGTGTAGTCGCCCGGGCCGTTCTTCGAGCCGAAGCCGCCGCCCATGAAATTGCAGACGACACGCACCTTGTCGGGGGGCAGCCCGAGCTGATCCGCGACATCGTCGCGCACTCCCCAGATGTACTGCGTCGAGATGTAGACGGTGAGCGAGTCTCCCTCCCAGGCGCAGACGGCCTGGTGCGACTCCATCGAGTTGTGGAGCACCGTCTGCGTTCGGTACTCGGCCTCCACGACGACGTCCGCCTCGGCGAGCCCGCGCTCGAGGTCGCCCCGCTCGTACCGGCTCGGGTCGCTCACGAACGAGCCGCGGGCGACGGCCTCGTCGGGGTCGAGCAGCGGCTCTAGCTCCTCCCACCCGGCGTCGATCAGCTCGAGGGCCGCACGCGCCTCACGGAAGGTGTCGGCCGCGACGGCTGCGACCGGCGCGCCCATGTAACCCGGCTCGCGGGTCAGCTGCTCGATCTCGCCGGGCGAGAGCGCGGCACGGACACCCGGCGCGGCGAGCGCCGGAGCCAGATCGAGCGACGTGAGGCGTGCCCGCGCATGCGGGCTACGGAGAACCGCCGCGTGGAGCATGCCGGGGAGCTGGATGTCGGCCGTGTACCGCGCTTCGCCTCGCGCGCGCTCGAGGCCGTCCGTTCTGGTGGCGTCGCGGCCGACGACCTCGAGCGGGCCGGCAGGCCACTGGTCGAGCGCGTCCTCCTCGACCACGATCCACTGCTCGGTGTAGCGGCCCTCGACTTCCTTCTCGGTGCGGATCAGTCGCGCCACGTCAGCTCGCTTCCTCGCTGGCAGAGTGTCTGCTCACCATCTCGATGGCCTCCTCGATTTTCGGATAGGCGCCGCAGCGGCACAGGTTTCCGGCCATGGCATGTCGTATCTCGTCGCGCGACGGCCTCGGGCTCGCCTCGACCAGTGCAGCGGCCGACACGATCTGCCCGGGAGTGCAAAAGCCGCACTGCAGCGCGTCGGCGCGCACGAAGGCGTCGACGAGCGGATGGTGACGGAGACCCTCGATCGTCGTCACCTCCCGGCCGGAGACAGTGTGGACGAGCGTGATGCACGCCAGTGTGGGAACACCGTCGAGCTGGACGGTGCAGGCGCCGCAGTGGCCCTCGCCGCACGCGATCTTCGTGCCGGTGAGGCCGAGCTCGTCGCGGAGCGTCTCGGCGAGTGTCCACCCGACCGGGACGTCGACCTGGTAGGCGCCGCCGTTCACCTTCAGCTGCTCAGGCACCGGGGGAGGTCACCGCCCAGATGTCGGCCAGGTGGATCAGCCGAAAGGTGGTGCGCGTGAGGCGCCGCCGCTCCGTTTCGTCCTCGGCGTCGGCCAGGTCGCGCCAGAGGTCGCGGGCAGTCAGGAGCAGCTCCTTGATCCGGTCGAGCTCGTCGGGCAGCCCGTTTCGCTCCTGGCACGCGTTGATCGCGAGACCGAGCACACCGAGCGTATCCGGTTGGCGAGTCCACAGCAGCGGCGTCGCCATTGACAGATACTGGTGAATGCGCGCAAGGGCCATCGGCTGCACGAGCGTGTCGCTCCCCTTCGCCCTCGTCGGTGAGAGCGGCGCCTCCCCCTCGGCAATGCGGTCGGCGTTCCCGGCGAGCATGTTGCGCAGCTCGTCGTCTTCGAGCCCGGCGAGCCGCGCCGTTCGCAGGGAGATCAGGAGCGAGGAGGGCTGCTGTCCGTAGGGGTAGTCCGAGGCGTAGAGAATCTGCTCGGGAGCGATTCGGTGAAAGAAGTCGAGCAGGTCGACCGGGCTCCAGACCGACGTGTCGAAGAACACGCCGGCTCGACCGGCGAAGCGCTCGGCGAGCGCGCCCAGGTCCGCGATGCCCGCGTGGGCGATGATGAGCTGGGCTTCCGAGTAGGTCTCGACGAGGCGGGCGAGGTGGTCGGCGATGGGCGGCAGGCCGCGCCCGCCGTGGATCAGGATCGGCACTCGCCGCGCGGCGGCGAGCTCGAACACGGGCGCGAGGCGCTCGTCGTTCAGCAGGAAGCCCTGCGCGCGCGGGTGAAGCTTGATTCCCCGCGCGCCGGCGTCCAGGCAGCGTGCGGCCTCCTCGATCGGCCCTTCTGTGAGGTCGAGCCGCACAAAGGGAATGAATCGGCCGCCCGAGCGCTCCGCGAAGGCGAGCGTCCGGTCGTTCGCCGCCCGGAAAGCCGGGTGGCGATCGGGCTCGTCCATGCAGAACATGAAGCAGCGCGATATTCCGTAGCCGTCGAGCAGCGCCTCGAGCTCCTCGTAGTCGCCCCGCATCCCGTCGATGTCGTTACCGAGGTGGACGTGCGCGTCGAAGATCTCCGCGCCCTGGGGAAGCTCCCGCCGGAGCTCCTCGTCGTAGGCGGCGAAGAGGTTCTGCGCGCGCGAGAGGACGTCCTGCATGACGCTGGAGTCTACGTACCGGACCCGGTCCCGGGACCCGCCTCCCGAACCGGTCTCGTGCCCGCGAGGTAGGATCGCGCCCGGTGCCAGACGTCCTGATCTATGGCGACACCGTGCGCTCGCAGGAGATGCGCCACGAGGTGCCCCTGCTGGTCCCGGACCCGTTCCTCTACGTCGAGCGAGACGGCACCCGCCACGTCGTGAACCACACGATGGAGCTTGCCCGCATGGGCTCGCTCGGGCTCGAGCTGCATCCGCAGGAGGAGTTCGGGATCGACGAACTGGTCAAGTCGGGACTCACCCCCGACGAGCTCCGGGACGAGCTGCTGCTGCGCGCCTGCCGCTCCCTCGGCGTCCGAGAGGCGGTCGTCCCGTTCTGGTTTCCGCTCCAGCTTGCCGATCACCTGCGCGCCAACGGCATCCGGCTGCGCGCCGATCGCAAGTTCTTCGCCGAGCGCCGTCGAGTCAAGAGCGAGGCAGAGCTCGCCGGGATGCGACGCGCACAGCGGGCAGCCGAGGCCGGGATGCGGGTCGCGCGCGACCTGCTCCGCCGCGCAGAGCCAGACGGCGAAGGCATCTTCGTGGACGGCGAGCCGCTCACCGTCGAGCGGGTCAAGCTGGCGATGACGCAGACGTTCCTCGAGCATGGCGCGACTTCCGACGACTTCATCCTCTCGCCGGGGCCGCAGGGGGCCGTCGGCCACGAGCTCGGCTCGGGGCCGATCCGGGCCGGCGAGCCGATCGTGATCGACATCTGGCCGCGCGACCAGGAGTCCGCCTGCTTCGCCGACATGACGCGGACCTTCGTGATCGGCGAGCCGCCGGCTGAGGTCGTCGAGTGGCAGCGCCTCTGCCGCGAGGCGATCGAGCGGGCGCTCGCGGAGATCAGGCCGGGCGTCACGGGGAAGGACCTCGACGCCGGCGCGTGCGAGATCTTCGAGCGCGAGGGCTACCCGACGCCGCGGACGAAGGAGGACGGAGAGCCTTTGAACGACGGCTTCTTCCACTCGCTCGGCCACGGCGTCGGCCTGAACGTGCACGAGGATCCCGTGATCGGGCGCGTCGGGCAGAACGAGCTCGTCCCGGGAGACGTGATCACGATCGAGCCGGGCCTGTACCGCCAGGGATTCGGCGGCTGCCGGCTCGAGGATCTCGTGCTCGTGACCGAGGACGGCGCCGAGAATCTCACGAGCTTTCCCTACGACCTGGCGCCGTAGGCGCGGGGCGCGCTTAGAAGACGCGCCTGCGGGGTAGGGCCAACGCGATAGCAATCAGACCTCGCCGCGCGCTGCGAGCGCGAAGGGGCCTCCACACGAGGGAGGGATCGCCATGGCGGTTGTTGAGGAGATACCTGCGGTAGCTGCTGACCGACCATCTTTGCCCGTCGCCGACCCCGCGCCGCTCGGGTTGGCCGCCTTTGCGCTGACGACGTTCCTGCTGAGCGGGCACAACGCCACCTTCATCCCGGACGTGATCTGGGTCGGGGCGGCACTCTTCTACGGCGGGCTCGTGCAGTTGTTTGCCGGGATGTGGGAATTCAGGAACCGCAACGTCTTCGGCGCGACAGCGTTCTCCACCTACGGCGGCTTCTGGCTCTCGCTGGGGATTTTCGTCGTCTTGATCGAGACGACGAAGCTAGGGGCGGGCCTGCACGGCCCCGACGTTCCGAATGCGCTCGCCTGGTTTCTGCTGGCGTTCGCGATCTTCAATACGTACATGCTTCTCTGGAGCACGAGGATCAACATGGCGGTCTTTGCGGTCTTCGCGACGCTCGAGCTGACGGAGATCGTCCTCGCGATCGGATTCTTCCGCGAGGCGCACGGCAACAGCGCCTACATCACGCACCTCGGCGGCTGGCTCGGCATCGTTACCGCCCTCACCGCCTGGTACGCGTCTGCCGCACTCGTGGTCGCCGGCATGAACGAGGGTCGGCCGATCCTGCCGATCGGGCGCCCACTGTGGACGGGTACCGGCCTACCGGCCAGGCCCGCGACGACGCGAGGAAGGTAGGACGCATGACCGAGACAACCGCTCAGACCATCGAGACCATGTTTCTCGAGGAGCGGCGCTACCCGCCGCCCGAGGACTTCGCCCGTGATGCAAACGCGAAGGCGGACATCTACGAGCGCGACCCGGACGAGTTCTGGGAGACCGAGGCGCGCGAGCGAGTCACGTGGTTCCAGCCCTTCGAGCAGCTCCTCGAGTGGGAGCCGCCCTATGCCAAGTGGTACCTCGGCGGCAAGCTCAACGTCTGCTTCAACTGCGTCGACCGGCACGTCGAGGCCGGCCAGGGCAACAAGGTCGCCTACTACTGGGAGGGCGAGCCGGAAGACGAGCGGCGCACGATCACCTTCGCCGATCTCCGGGCGGACGTCGTCCGCTTCGCGAACGCACTGAAGAAGCTGGGCGTGCGGAAGGGGACGCCCGTCGCCATCTACATGGGCATGGTTCCGGAGCTCGCTGTGGCGATGCTCGCCTGCGCGCGGCTCGGCGCGCCGCACACCGTCGTCTTCGGCGGCTTCTCGGCCGACTCGCTCTCGGGTCGCATGAACGACATGGGCTGCGAGCTCCTGATCACGCAGGACGAGGGCTGGCGAAACGGCAAGGAGGTCCCGCTCAAGCGGAACGCCGACGAGGCCCTCGACCGGTCACCCGGCGTCCAGAAAGTCGTCGTCCTCCGCCGCACCGGCGGCGCGATCGACATGCGAGCTGGTCGGGATGCGTGGTGGCAGGATCTCGTCGAGGACGAGAGCGCCGACGCCTCGACCTGTCCATGCGAGCCGATGGACTCCGAGGATCTGCTCTACCTGCTCTACACGAGCGGGACCACCGCCAAGCCGAAGGGAATCGTGCACACGACCGCCGGCTACCTCGTCGGGGTCGCCACGACCCACCACTACATCTTCGACGTCAAGCCCGATTCGGTCTACTGGTGCGCCGCCGACATCGGCTGGGTCACCGGACACAGCTACATCGTCTACGGCCCTCTGTGCAACGGGACGACAGGCGTCATCTACGAGGGGGTGCCGAACTACCCGGACAGGGATCGTTGGTGGGCGATGGTCGAGCGGTACGGGGTGGACATCCTCTACACGGCGCCGACTGCGATCCGGACGCACATGAAGTGGGGCCCGGAGTACGCGCAGAAGCACGACCTCTCGTCCCTGCGGCTGCTCGGCTCGGTCGGCGAGCCGATCAACCCCGAGGCCTGGATCTGGTATCGCGACCACGTCGGTGGCGGCCGGACCCCTGTCGTCGACACCTGGTGGCAGACCGAGACCGGGATGATCATGATCACGCCGCTTCCCGGCATCACGACGACGAAGCCGGGCTCTGCGACGAGACCCTTCCCGGGCGTCGAGGCGGCCGTCGTGGACGAGCAGGGCAACGAGGTGGGCCCGGGCGGCGGCGGTTACCTCGTGCTGCGGCGGCCCTGGCCGGCCATGCTGCGCGGGATCCACAACGACCCCGATCGCTATGCCGAGACCTACTGGTCCTCCTACGAAGGCAGTTACTTCGCGGGCGACGGCGCACGGATCGACACGGACGGCGACTTCTGGCTGCTCGGCCGCGTCGACGACGTCATGAACATCTCGGGTCATCGCATCTCGACGATCGAGGTGGAGAGCGCCCTCGTGGATCATCCGAAGGTCGCCGAGTCGGCGGTCTGCGGTCGGGCCGATCCGCAGACAGGTCAGGCGATCGTCGCCTACGTCAGCCTGAAGGGCGGAGACGAGGGCTCGGTCGAGATGATGGAGGAGCTGCGCGCCCACGTCGGCAAGAAGATCGGGCCGATCGCGAAGCCGGCGAACATCGTCTTCACACCCGAGCTGCCGAAGACCCGCTCAGGCAAGATCATGCGCCGCCTGCTCCGGGACGTGGCCGAGAAGCGCGCGCTCGGCGAGACGACGACACTCGCAGACCCGACCGTGGTCGACGAGCTCCAGACCCGGGCCGCGGCCGAGGCGGCCACGGGCGACGAATAGTCGAGACGGTCCGTCAGCGCCCGGACCTGGTCGAGCCGGCGTGGCAGCTGACGAAGGACGTCCTCCCCGAGTACAACAACCACGGGGACGTCCTCAACCTGTACTGGGGGCGGCTCACCGAGGAGCTGCCCGACTTCCAGTTCCACCTCGTCGAGGGCAACGAGATCGCGCGGGCGCGCTCGATCCCGCTGCGCTGGAACGGGACCTGGACGACCTGCCGCAGGGAATCGACGGTGCGATCGAGCGTGGCTTCGAGCAGGGCGGGGCGAACGCTCTCTGCGCGCTCGTGATCATGGTTCCGGCGGCGCGTCAGGGCCAGGGCGTCAGCCGAGCGGCGCTCGAGGGGATGACCGCGATCGCGGCGGAGCACGGGTTCCAGGATCTGATCGCCCCGGTCAGACCGAGCTGGAAGGAGCGGTAGGCATGGCCGAGCTTCGACAGCTGCAGTCCGAGCGGCTGGTGCTCCGCGCCTTCACGCCGGACGACGCGCCCGAGGTCGAGCGGCTTGCCGGGGAACGGGAGGTGGCCGCGGGCACGCTGACAATGCCGCATCCATATCCCGCAGGGGCCGCGGCGACGTGGATCGCCACTCACGCCGGCGGCGCCGAACGCGAAGACGGGCTCACGCTGGCGGTCGAGCGGCTGCTGGACGGCGCGCTCCTCGGCGCGATCAGCCTCCGGATCGAGCGCGAGCACGAGCGCGCGGAGCTCGGTTACTGGATCGGACGACCGCACTGGGGCCGCGGCTACGCGACCGAGGCGGCCGCGGCGATCGTCGGGTACGCGTTCGAGCAGCTGGGGCTGAACCGCGTCTACGCCTACCACTTCTCCACGAATCCCGCCTCGGGCCGGGTGCTGCAAAAGATCGGCATGCGCCACGAGGGCGTGCGGCGCGAGCATCATCGAAAGTGGGGAGAGCTCGTCGACGACGACGCGTACGGGATCCTGCGCTCCGAGTGGCGCGCTTGACTTTCCCCCGAGGGGAGGCCGTAGCGTGACCGCGATGGGTGAGGGAACGAACAGCGATCTGCTGTCGATCGGCCGCTTCTCGCGCGTGACCGGGCTCTCGGTGAAGGCGCTTCGCCACTACGGCGAGCTCGAGCTGCTCGAGCCCGCCTATGTCGACGACGCCACCGGGTACCGCTTCTACACACCCGGGCGAGGTAGCCGAGGCCATCGTGATCCGCCGCTTGCGCGCCCTCGAGCTGCCGCTCGAGGAGGTCCGCGCGGTGCTCGCGGCCGATCCGGGCGAGCAGCGGCAACGTCTGATCGCCCATCGCGCTCGTGTCGAGCAGCGGATGGCGGCTGCGACACGAATCCTCGACGAGCTCTCACGACTGATCGATGGAAAGGAGGATCTCGTGCCCGAGCCGGCCGACGTCCTGAACGAGTTGAAGATCAAGGCCTATGACGCGCTCTCGCGGTGGATCGCGGAGCAGGACCTGGAGACGGCCGGTCCGCCGCGGGAGATCTACTGGACCGACCCGCAGAACACGTTCGACCCGGCGGACTACGTGACCGAGATCGCCTGGCCTGTCGTCCCGGATCGCGGCAAGCTCGAGCGGATCGGGGGCCTCCGCGGGCGAGAAGCTCACGAAACCGGCGACCGCCTGAAGGAGTCCGCCGGAAGCAGCGTGAAGGCGCCGCCGTCAAGCGGGCGAAGCGTCCTGAAGTGACGCTGATCGAAGGTCAGGATCCGCCGAGTCTCGAACCGGGCTGCGAGCACCACGACGGAGAGGTCGGCCAAGCCGACTGAGAGAGCGGCGTACGCAGCGTCCAGCTGAGCGATTGTTCGGTAGTCCTCGGCTTGGAGGCATTCGACGGCGTACCGTCCCGCCGCGAGATCGGTCAGGAAGGCGCGGCGGCTGGCCTGGCCGAGCCGCCGTCCGAGGAGATAGTCGACCTCCGCGCTTACCGGCGCCGGCAGGACGAGCCGCCCCGGCTCCGCGCGAATGACGCGCTCGACGGAGCCCTGGAGCCGGTCGCGACGATCGTGCAGGGCCACGACCGGCCCCGCGTCGAGGACGAGCGTCACTCGCCGAAGCCAGTGAGCAGCTCGTCCTCCGGAACGTCCGCCACGGAGTCTCCCGGGCCTACGCCGCTGCGGGCGCCCACGAAATCGCGGTCCCCGGCACCCTCGGGCGCATACGCGATGATCGCACGGCGGAGCACCTCAGCCTCTGAGATGCCCTCCCGCCTGGCGAGCTCGGAAAGCCGCCGGCTGTGACGCTCTTCGAGATAGACGCTCGTCTTTCGCCTCACGGAGGTAGGGTACCACGTAGGGTATGGCTACTCGCAAGCGAGCTGGGCATAGTGTGAGACATGCCAGCCCGAGTGATCCTCGCCTCCACGGCTGTCGCGATTGCCGCGCTTGCGGCGGCGGCGGGCGGATCGCGCGGCGCGGCGCCCGCCGAGACGCGATGGACGATCAGGGAGCTGCCGCCCGTTGCGGGCCCTACGAGCACGGGACTGGCCATCAACGAGCGGGGAGACGCGGCCGGCTCCTCGAGCGTCGCTTCGGGAGCGACGCACGCTGCCCTCTGGCGGAGGGGCGTGCGCCCGGTCGACCTGGGAACGCTCGGCGGCGGCCGCGGCTCCGCCGGGGATCTCAACAATCGTGATGTCGTCACAGGCACCGCGCAGCTCGAGACCGGCCAGAATCGCGCCTTCATCTGGTCGGCCGGAAAGATGGCCGCCATCGGCGCACTCGGCAGCTCGACGTCGTCCAGCTCCGGCTACGGCATCAACGATGCGGGCACCATCGTTGGCTTCGCCAGCTTGCAGGACGGCGGCCACGGGTTCGTGTGGACGCGTCGTGGCGGCCTCAAGGATCTCGGCACCCTAGGCGGACGGCTGAGCTTCGCCCTCGCGATCAACTCTTTCGGAGTGGTGGCCGGCGCAAGCGACTTGCCTGACTCCGCGTCCTCCACGCCCGTCATCTGGCGGGGCGCGAAGCCATCTCCCTTCGGCTTGCCGACGGGATTCGACTTCGGCTTTGCCTACGGGATCAGCTTCACCGGGCAGGTGGCCGGCTACTTCGAGAAGACCGGGGACGCCGGATCGGACGTCTTCATCTCGGACAAGGGCCAGCTCCGCGATCTAGGCCGCCTCGCGGACTACCCCTTCAGCCGCGGCCTGGCGATCAACTCGGCGGGCCAGGTGGTCGGCCCGGCCTTCAGGAGCCTGGGTGCCCGGACGCACCCCTTCCTCTCCAGGGCTGGTGGGATCGTCGACCTGAACACCCTGCTTCCGGCCGGATCGGCGTGGGACCTCCGAAATGCGTACGACGTCAACGACGTGGGGCAGATAGTCGGCGACGGGATTCTGAACGGTGAGACCCGCGGCTTCGTGCTCACGCCGCCGCGGGCCGAGCAGGTCGCGAACATCCGTGCGTTCGTCTCCGCCCTTCAGCCCGGGACGACCTCGTTGGAGCGGAAGGCGGCTTCGCTGCTCGGGGCCGGCTGTAAGGGAATCCGGGCCCTCGCCAGCCTCGCCCCCAAGCAGCGAAAGCTGGGCGCTGTGCGGCGCGATGCGCTCGTCGTCCGTGTCGGCGGGCTGCGCCGCAATCTTGGCTGCTGAGCCAGTCTCCTAGCTCGGGCCGCCTGACCTTCGCGCGCTCCGAGCGGAGTGGACGGAGCGATGTGTGGCCAAGCGAATCGAAGAGATCCTTCGCAGCGAGGCGGGCGGACCGTGGCCGCGACGCTCGACCGGCGGCACTTCTCGGTTGTTCGACTGCGGCGCGTAACGAGCCCCGAGTTCACCCCGTGGGGGGCGACAAGCCTCCGGCGGTCGAGCTCAGGCCAGCAGCTGCTCGAAGCGCTCGGCGTCGTCGAACGGGCCGACGAGCGCGAGCCGGAGGCCGTTGCCGCCGATCACGTCCTTCGCGACTCGCTGCACGTCCTCGGCGCTCACCGCACTCAAGCCTTCCAAGACCTCGGTCGGCTCGGCAGCCTTGCCCTCGAGCACCTCGCGCCTGAGCCCGAACTGGATCAGTCCCTGCGGCGACTCGGTCTGCAGCGTGAAACGCCCCTTCGAGTACGCGCGCGCCTTCTCGAGCTCCTCGGAGGGAACCGGCTCCTCCGCCATCCGCCGCAACTCGGTGACGATCGTCGAGACGGCCTCGTCGACCCGGTTGATGTCGACGCCCGCCTGCGAGTAGAGCGAGCCGGCCTGGATGTAGCTGTGGTTGAAGCCGAACACGTAGTAGGCGAGCCCGCGGCGCTCGCGGACCTCGGTGAACAGGCGCGACGACATGCCGCCGCCGAGAACGGTCGCGAGCAGCTGCAGCGCGTAGCGATCCGGATGCGCGATCGGGTAGCTGGGAACACCGATGCAGAGGTGCGCCTGGTCGGAGTGCTTGTGCTCCACGCGGACGCTCGAGCCGTTCGAGGACGGAGCTGTCACGGGCTCGGGGTCGGCCCCGCCGTTTCGCGACAGGTCGCCCAAGAGCTCCTCGATGCGAGGAATCAGCGCCTCCCCGAGCTGCCCGGCGACGCCCACGACGAACCGATCGGGCGTGTACCAGCGGTCCAGGTACTCGAGGAACGTGTCCCGGGTCGCACCGCGCACGGTCTCCTTGCGCCCGATGATCTCCCAGCCGAGCGGCTGGTCTCCGTAGAGCAGCTCCTCGTACTTGCCGTCGACCGAGTCGCGTGGCGTATCGAAGTACATGTTCATCTCCTCGATGATCACGCCCTTCTCGCGCTCGATCTCCTCGGGCTCGAACTTCGAGTGACGGATCATGTCGACGAGCACGTCGAGCGCCGTGTCGCGTCCCTCGGCGGCGCAGCGGACGTAGTAGCCCGTGAACTCCTTGCTCGTGAAGGCGTTGAACTCGCCGCCGATCGCGTCGATCTCGCCCGAGATGTGCCGTGCCGTCGGTCGTCGCTCGGTTCCCTTGAAGAACATGTGCTCGGCGAAGTGGGCGATCCCGTTCGTCTCGCGGGTCTCGTAGCGCGAGCCCGCCGCGAGCATCAGGAAGCACGCGACCGACTGGGCGTGATCCATCTGTGCGGTCAGGACGCGCAGTCCGTTCGGCAGGGTCTGGCGTTGGAAGACGTCCTCGGTCATCGCCGATCCTCGTGCAGCTGCTGCCGGCCAGGCACTCGGCGGGCCTGGGTGGCGCTCGATGGAACTGGACGCGTAGCGTTCATGCGGCAAGCCTCTCTCTCCAGGTAGCGGGAACCGTGACGGTCTCCCTCGTCTCGTAGTCGTAGGTCACGCAGACGCTGCGGCCCTCGGCCACCAGGCGCCCGTCGGCCTCGAGGCGGTACTCGAGCTCGAAGCTCTTGCTGCCGAAGCCGGCCGGCCGAACCCCCACGTCGACCGTCTCCTCCGAGCGCACGGGCGAGCGGAAGTCGATCTCGATCCGCGCGACGACGAACGCGAGCTCGTCGAGTGAGCGGACGAGACCACGGTCGCGCAGCAGCGCAGTCCGCGCCGACTCCATGTAGGTCAGGTAGACGGCGTTGTTGACGTGGCCCATCGCGTCGAGGTCGCGAAAGCGGACCTGCTCGCGATGGACGAAGGCGAAGCCATCCATCCGCGTGATGCTAGCCGTGGTGAGCGAGGAAGCTGTCGACGCCGACAAAGGGCGATACGACCGAGCCGCGCTCGAGATCGACGATCGCGACCGCCGGCAGAGCGACCCGGCGCCACTCTTCGATCGTCGGGCGTCGCCGCTCGAGGGACGCGAGGTAGAGACTCAGCAGGAGGCCGTGCGAAACCACGCAGACAGGGCCGCCCGACCCGGCCTGGAGGGCCCGAATGCAATCCACGATCCGAGGGATCGCCTGCTCTCGCGGCTCCCAGCCCTCGGCTGCGGACCGGAAGTAGCGGCCCACCCTCTCCTCGTACTCCTGGCGGCTCACGATCGGAATCCGGCCGCGCTCCACCTCTCGCAGACCGGCTTCCTCGCGAAGCTCGACACCTGCGGCGCGGGCAAGCGGGCGGGCGGTCTCTCGTGCCTTCGGCTCAGGGCTCGTGGCGACGAGCGCGAGCTCGCGCCAGACGCTCGCGCTGGCGAGCCGCGCGGCCTCGGCGCGGCCTGTCTCGGACAGTTGCCAGTCGCGGGTCGGCGTGCCCTCGTCCAGGACGACCCCGGCGTGACGTACAAGGTAGAGCGAGCCGCTATCGGTCACGCAGCCTGTGGACGAAGCGAACGGCCTGCCAGTGCTCGTCGATCGCCGCCGACTTGTTGTCGACGAGACCGGCGCCCAGCCCGATCTCCTGCACCGCCTCGAACGTGAGGTCGCCTTCGATCTTCGAGGCCTTCTTCGGCCAGGCGATCCAGAGCCCGTCGTCCGGATCGAGAACTCCCTTCAGCGATCGGAAGCGGCGCTCGAGCTCCGCCCGGCTCGTCGTGAAGAAGACGACCACCCCGACGCCGGGCTTCGCGCCGAGCTTGCGAGAGAGTGGCGTTGCGGAGTAGTCCCTGCGGCTCACTGGACAACGGGCTCGACCGCCGCGTCCAGCGCGACGATGCGCGCGAGCTCGGCGCGCGAGTGGATGTCGAGCTTGCGGAACGTGTTCGCCAAGTGGTACTCGATCGTCTTCGGGCTGAGGAAGATGGCGGCCGCGATCTCCTTGTTCGTCTTTCCCTCGGCGACGAGCGCGGCGATGTGCAGCTCCTGCGGCGTCAGGACGGGTAGCGGGTGCGCCTCGCGAGCGACCTGCTCGCCGGTCGCCCGCAACTCGGCCGCAGCACGGGCTTGCCATGGTGCGGCGCCGACGGCGGCGAACGCCTCGTGGGCTGCCCGGAGCTGGGTGCGCGCCTCTCGTCGCCGAGCTTGCCGGCGTAGGCGCTCGCCGTAAGCCAGGCGCGTACGCGCCAGCTCGAGGCCGAGCGGGGAGGGCTCGAGCAGCTCGAGAGCTCGCTCGAACGGAGTCTCGAACGCGTCCGCGGGTGCGAGCAGGCCCTCGCAGCGCGCGCAGGCTGCGAGGGCCCAGGTGCGGTTTGCCTCGGTCGCGATCTGGCTGAAGCGACCGAGCCAGCGGGTTACCTCGGGCGCTGCCCCCGTCACGACATAGGCCTCGATCAGGTCCGGCATGAACGGTAAGACGCCCGGCTCGACGACCGTGCTCGCGGCCCAGCGGCGCGCCAGCGGCACGAGCTCGAGAATCGCGTCGTGCGGGCGGTTCTCTGAAAGCGCGAGCAGTGCGAGCGCGTGGTGGGCGACGGCGGCCTGGTAGCTGTCGCCCGTCTTGCGGGAGGCGGCCAGAGCCGCCTCGGCCAGCGCGTTGCACCCGTCTGCCTGCCCACGCCAGGCATGGACGAAGGCGAGCGCGGACGACGCCGTCCCGGCGAAGGCGGGCGTTCCGATCGCCTCCGCGAGAGGAATCGCCTCCGCGGCCGCGGCGGCCGAAGCGCCGAGCCGGCCGCAGCGGAGCTCGAGATGGGCGGTGGCCGACTGAATGAACGCGATCCTGAGCTGGTTACCGGCCGCGCGGTCCGTCCGGAGCGTCTGCACGAACGCGGCTCGGAGCTCGTCGTACCACTCGAGCCAGAGGTAGTCCCACGCAGCCATGGCGACGATCTCCGGCTCCTGCGCGAGCTCACTGAAGAGGGGCGTCGCTCGCTCACGCTCTCCGGCGAGGAGGTACGCGCTCGCCGCCGTAACGCGAAACATCCGCGCTTCCCCGCCGCGTGCCATGGCTTCGAGGCGGGGCGCGAGCGCCGCCGCTCCGGCGGCGTCCAGCGCGTACAGGCGGAGATCGACGACTTCGTGGAGCAGCTTCGCCGTTCGCTCGTCGTCCAGTCCCTCGACCTTCGCCTCCCGTAGGAACGTCTGCTCCGAGACGTCCGCACCCTGCCGGCGCGCGATCTGACCGCCCAGGACGACCAGGTCGGCGTGGAGCAGCGGATCCTGGGCGAGCGGGAGTGCCTCCTCGACGAGCTCGAGCGCGCGCTCGGCGTCGACCCTACTGACGGCGAAGGCGGCCCGGTAGAGCCTCCGAGCGCGGTCGACGCCCTCCGGCGTAAGGCGCGCGGCCCGCTCGAGCGCCTGAGCACGCGCGGCGATCCCGCCCCGTGCCGCCGCCCGCTCGGCCGTCTGCTCGAGCAGCGCAGCGACCTCTTCGTCGACACCCTCCGCAGCGGCGGCAAGGTGCCAGGCACGCCGGTCTCGATCGGCTTCCCCGAGGAGCGCCTCCGCGAGCGCGCGATGCGCCGCGCGGCGCTCCGACGGGCGCCCGTCGGCGTAGACGAGCGAGCGCACGACGGGATGGCGGAAGACGAGCTCGCCGGAATCCATTTGCACGAGGCCGGAGGCTTCGGCCGGCTGGAGCGGGTCATCGAGCCCAAGCGCTGCGGCCGCCCGGCGAACAGCCTGCGGATCCCGCTCGGCGGCCGCAAGCAGCAGGCCGAGCCGCGACGCCGCCGGGAGGCTCTCGATGCGTGGCGCGAAGGTTCTCCGCAGCCGCTCTTGCGGCGTCTTCGACATCGGCAGCTCGTGCGCCAGCTCGACGGGTAGCTCGAGCAGTACGAGCGGGCTACCCGCGGCTGCGGCGAGCAGGCGCGACTCGGCCGCGGCGGGGACTGATTCGGAGCGCAGTCTGAGCACGCGGCGCGCGTCGGCGCGTGCCAGCGGCTCGAGCTTCAGTTGAGGGAACGGCTCGAACGCGGTGGCGAAACCGAGGCGGACCGCCGCAAGCACGGCCACTTCCTCGCCGCTCAGGCGACGCACGGCAAAGGCGATTGCCTGCGCCGAGGCGCGGTCGAGCCACTGGGCGTCGTCCAGAACGACCAGCACGGGTCTCTCGTCGGCCGCCTCGACGAGCAGCGAGAGGGTCCCCGCGCCCACGGACAGGGTGTCCGGCTTGCCGTCCTCGAGCGCGAGCGCCGCCGCGAGCGCCCGGCCCTGCGAAGCGGGTAGGCGCGGCAGCAGCTCGAGCAGTGGGCGAAGAAGCTCGTGCAGGCTCGCGAAGGGCAGCTCCGACTCCGACTCGACGCCGGTGGCGGCGAGCAGAAGCATGTCGGGCGCAAGGCGCCGGGCCTCCTCGAGCAGCGCCGTCTTGCCCACGCCGGCCTCGCCGGCGAGGACGAGCGTGCCGCTGCGCCCGCGCCGAGCTTCCTCGAGCAGCGTCGCGACGGGCCGCAGCTCCCGGTCGCGCCCGATCAGCACGCCCGTACCGTACTCGACGGCCACGACTAGGGAAACACCCGAGGCGAGGCGCTCAGGCACAGGCGCATGCTGGTCGGGATGCACCACGTCGCCTTCTCGATGCAGTTCCGGGGCCACTCGAACCAGCTCTCGCCCGGTGTGCTGACCGCGCGCGCGACGGCGCCGAGCTCGGCGCTCGTCACCGAGGTCGACTCGGAAGGTGTACACGGCCGCCTCGAGCCGAGGGAGGGCGACGAGGCGCATCTCGAGTGCCGGCTCACCTTCCTCGACGACCGCAGCTTCGAGGAGGTCGGCACGATCAGCTTCGGGAACGGCAACGCGCTGCGCTTCCGCAGCGCCGGGGCAGGCACGCTCGCGCGCTGCGCAGACCGCCGGCTGCAACACGGGACCGCCGCCTGGGACGTCGACGGCGGCGCCGGCGCCTTCGCCGGAGCGACCGGCCGGATCGTCTCCAACTTCCTCCTCTCCGACACCGGAGACCTGACAGACCACCAGCTGGGCGTCCTGTTCCTGAACGGGGCAGGGCCCTCTCGATGAAAGGAGCTCCCATGTTCGTTCGTCTCAGATTGTTGCTCGCATTCGGCCTCGGAGCCGTCCTCCTTGCCGCACCTGCTCGTGCGGACACCGTGACTTTCAACTTCATGAGTGCCTGCCTCTCGCAGCCGTGGCAGGTGCCGAGCGGGGTCACCTCCGTCACCGTCGACGCCCTCGGAGCGCAGGGTGGACAGGGAGGAGGTACGGCCGACTTCTTCGGGACCTTCAGAAATGGCGGTCTCGGCGGTCGCGGGGGGGAGACGACCGCCACGATCGCGGTCACGCCGGGCGAGACGCTGCAGGTCGTCGTGGGAGGCATGGGGGGCGATGCCGCGACCGGGCCTGGTTCCAGCGGCTGTAACGGCGGCGGCGCGGGCGGCCCTGCCGCGTACGACGGCGGCGGCGGCGGCGGTGCATCCGACGTCCGTCAGGGCGGGTTCACGCTTGCCGACCGCGTGGTGACCGCGGGCGGCGGAGGCGGAGGCGGCGGCGGCGTGGGGGGCGACGCCTTTGCCGGCGGCGGCCGCGGCGGTTCGGGCGGGGGGTTCTTCGCCGAAGACGGCCAGCCGGGCGGAGGGCAGACTCCCAGTCCCGGCGCGGGTGGTGGCGGAGCCTATGGCGTCTTCGGCGACGCGTGTGGCTCCCACGGTGGCGCGGGCGCGCGCGGAGCCGGCAGCGGAACGACCGGCAGCGGAGGGTACGGCGGCAGCAGCTTCACCTCCGGCGGCGGCGGCGGTGGTGGCGGTTTCGCCGGCGGCGGCGGTGGCGGTGGCGGTGGAGGTGGCGGTGGCGGTGGTGGTGGCGGCTCGGGCTGTGCCGTCGCGTCTGCCACCGGGGCGAGCACCGGACAGAACGCCCGCGACGGCGACGGGCTGGTCACGATCACGTACACCGCGCCGACGGCTGTCACGTTCAAGTCGGTCTCGGCAACTCGTGTACCCGGCGGCGTCCGCCTCGCCTGGCGGACCGCATCGGAGATCGAATCGCTGGGCTTCCACGTCTACCGCGACGTCAACGGCCGGCGAGTCCGCGTCGATCACAAGCTGATCCCGGCCAGGGGCCGGACCGCGGGCGCTGCCTACACGTTCCTCGACCGAAAGGCCCCCAGGAGCAAGCCCGTTCGTTACTGGATCCAGGAGATCGGCAGCGACGGCTCGCGCGCGTGGCACGGCCCGACTCGCGTCGTCAGAGCTGGCTAACCGACATGGGAGGAAGCATGAGAAACAGAGTCGTCGCGCTAGTCGCAGTAGGAACGGCGGCCTCGCTGATCGGCATCTCTGGAGCGCTGGCGACGAAGGGCCCATCGACGAAGGGTCCACCGCCTCCGCCGAAGGCGGTCAGCGGGGCTCCAGTCAAGGTGGTGGGCGCCGACGTTCCCACTCCGACCGTGTTCGCGTTCGGCAAGGGGCACGTCTTCGTCTCCGGCTTCGGGAGCGAGGACGGCAAGATGCCCGGAGGGATCTTCGTGCTCCGGGGTGGGAAGGCAGTGAAGTTGCCGGGCCTGCCTGCTGCGGCTGGTCTCGCCTGGAAGAACGGGACGCTGTACGCAACCGTGTCACCGCCGCAGCTCAGGCGGGTCGTGGCGTGGAGCGGCTGGAACGGCACCACGTTTACGCATCGACGCGTCGTCTGGACGGGCCCGGCGCGCTTTCCTGGCCTCAACGGCCTCGCGATCGGCTGGGACGGCCGGATCTACGCAGGCGTCAGCCTGACAGCCGATCACCTGAAGTCGAAGAAGCCCTACGCGCAGTCGGTGATCTCGATGCGCACGGACGGGAGCGACGTCAAGACGGTCGCAACCGGTCTGCGGCAGCCGTGGCAGCTCGCATTCGTCAAGGGTGTCCCGCGGCCGTACGTGACGGTGCTCGGACAGGAGAATCTCGGCAAGAAGCAGCCGCCGGACTACGTCATCGTCGCCAAGGACGGCGACGACTACGGCTTTCCGGCCTGCAACTGGTCGAAGCCGGCGGCGTGCGCCTCCTTCGCCAAGCCGGTGGCGCTCTTCCCGGCGCATTCCTCGCCCACCGGTCTCGCCGTCAAGGGCTCCACGTTGTACGTCGCGCTCTTCAACGGCACGGGCCGCGGCCCCGAGGTGGTCACGATCTCTTCCCGAGGTGGCAACCGGAAGCCGTTTCTGACCGGCTTCGTCGCACCGGTCGTCGCGGTTGGAGCCTCGGGCGGCTACGTCTACGTCGGCGACCTCACCGGATCGATCTACCGCGTCAGGGGATGAAGTAAGAGCGAAGCGGGCGGCCCGGCTGGGCCGCCCGCTCCTTGCGGATGCGTAGGGCGGTCACGCGGCGGCGCGCTCGCCCCTTGCGCTCACGAGGGCTCTCTCTCCCGCCAAGCAGCGAGCAGCGCCGCCTCCCGCTCGGGAGCGAGCCCCGCCTTCGGCACGTACTCGTCGCGGGTTGCGTCCCACTCGGCCGTGTCGCGAATCGTCTCGGCAATCGGCCTGAACGTCAGGCCCGCGGCAACCGCTCTCGAGACGTCCACCTCTTCCATGCCCGCGAAGGCTGGATCGGCGATCCAGAGCGGCAGCTCCATCCACTCGCCCACCCCCTGCTCGAGCAGGAACGCGTCGTCGACCCAGACCACGTCTGCGCGCGCCAGGACGTCTCCGAACGTGGCGCCGTGGTTCGCGGCGTTGAAGATGCCCGATCGGCGCTCCTCGGCCATCCGAACGATCCAATCGGCGAGGTCGCGCGCGTCGATGAACTGGACGGGGCGATCCGGCGTCCCCGGCGCGAGGATCTTGCCGCCGTGCGCAAGCCGGCGCGGCCAGTACGTGAAGCGGTCGGTGGGGTCGTACGGGCCGACGATCAGGCCGGGCCGGACCACTAGCGCCCGCCCCGGAAACATCCGCTCGACCTTGCGCTCGCACAGCGCCTTCAGCGGCCCGTAGTTTTGGTGCTCGTCGCCGAAGTCCTCGACCGTCTCGTCCTCGATCGTCCCGGTGGCCGAGGACTCGTCCGGCGGCTGCGAGAGGTCGGCGTACACGGACACGCTCGAGACGAACGTGTAGTGCCCGGCGCTGTCCGCGAGCAGCTCGGCCGAGGCGCGAACGATGCGAGGGAAGAAGCCCGACGTGTCGACCACCGCGTCGAAGCTCCGGCCCTCGAGCGGCGTAAGGCCGCCGTCGCGGTCACCGTGCAGCTTCTCGGCCTCCGGGAAGAGCTCGGGATTCGTGCGGCCGCGGTTGAACAGCGTCAGCTCGTGCCCGCGCTCCAGGGCCGTGCCGGCGAGGTGGCGGCCGAGAAACGAGGTGCCTCCGAGGACGAGCAGCTTCATCGGTGTTCCCTCGGCTCGAGATTGATCCCAGGTGAAGGTTTGCTTCCTCGGCGTAAAGATCGGGCGCGCGGCCTTGCCGAGGGCACGCGCCTCTCCCTACGGTGGGGTGAACGGCAATTGCGAGGCCAGGACCCGCCCACATGCTCTCCACTCTCACTGACACGCTCAGCGGTAGCGCTCCGGCCTCCGCTTCCGCGGGGAAGCCGTTCATCATCGTCGCGGGCTTCCTGGTCGCCTGGCTCGTCGCGCGTATAAGCGCGTTCGTCGCCGGCAAGCTGCTCGCGCGGAACGACCGCCGGAGCCCCGACGACGAGACGCTGCCGCGGGCTGCCCGCAACAAGCGCCGGGAGACCACGGTCTCGGTCATTCGCACCGGCATCACCTATCTCGCCGTACTCGCCGCCACCGTGCTGGCGATCGCGCAGATCGCCGGCGGTATCGGGAAGCTGACCGCGATCGCAGGGGCGTCGTTCACGCTCGTGATCGCCGGCTTCGCCGCGCAGCGCTTCCTCGTCGACCTGATTGCGGGGCTCTCGATGTTCCTCGAGCGCTGGTACTCCGTGGGCGACACGGTCTTCATCCCCGGGCTCGATCTGCAGGGCGTGGTGGAGGACGTCACGCTCAGGAGCACCCGGCTGCGAACGGTGGCCGGCGAGGAGATCCGCGTCCACAATTCTCAGATCCAGGCGGTCCGCGTCCGGCCGCTCGGCGTGAACGAGCTCTCGCTCGAGTTCTTCGTCAGCGACGTGGAGCGAGCCCACCGGCTGGTCGAGCGCGTCTCTGCGCTGATGCCGGCGGGCCCGACCGCGTTCATTCGAAAGCCCGTCGTGGACGAGGTGCAGCAGCTGTCCGAGGCGCTCGTCCGCATGCGCGTGCGCGCGACCGTCGCCCCGGGCCGGGAGTGGCTGGTCGAGAACTTCCTGCCGTCGCTGCTCCGTGAGAACGCCGAGGACGGGCTGATTCTGCACGGCCCCGTCGTGCTCGCCGTCGACGAGGGCGCGAGCCGCAGCTTCGCCCGGGCGGCACGGCCCTTTGGGGCGAGGGCCTCCCAGGCGGCGTAGGCGCACGATCAGGCGTCGCCGAAGCGCTCGAGCACGCTGAAGATGGCCTCGACGCCGAAGTCGAGGGAGTCCACCGGCACCCGTTCGTCGGCGCCGTGCGCGAGCCCGAGCGGAATGAAGCCTTCGGGCAGCCTGAGCGGCAGGAAGCCGTAGGTCTGGATGCCGAGCCGGGCGAAGTAGCGCCCGTCAGTGACGCCGCCGATCAGGACCGGCAGCGGCACGGCTTCGGGGTCGAGGCGCCGCAGGGCCTCGGAGAGCGTCTCGAACAGGCCGAAGTCCGGCTCGGGAAGGCCCGGATCGTGTCGGACGATCTCCAGCTCCACGCCGTCGCCGACCACGGGCTCGAGCTCGGCGAGCAGATCGTCGGGGCCGAAGCCGGGCAGCAGCCGGCAGTCGAGCTCTAGCTCGATCTCGGCCGGAATCACGTTGACCTTGTGGCCTCCCCGGACGATCGTGGCGTTGACCGTGTTCCGCAGGATCGCCTCGAACGCGGGCGCACGCCGGCCGAGCCGGCGAAGCGCGCGGTTGGTCGTCGCGGGGTCGAGCAGAGCCCTGAGTGCGCCCGCGCGGCGGGTCGGGAGCGCAGCGGCCATCGTCTCGAGCTCCCGCTCGACGACTGTCGTCACGTGGACGGGGAGGCGAGCCCGGTCGAGTGAGCCGAGCAGCCGGCCCAGCTTCGCCATCGCGCCGCCGCGAAACGGCATCGCGGCGTGTCCGCCGCGGCCGTGCAACGTGGCCTTCGTCCAGCAGACCTGCTTCTGGGCAACCTCGATCGGGTAGAAGCGGACGCCCTCGAGGTGCATCGTCGAGCCGCCGACCTCGCCGAGCGCGTAGCGGACGCCGGCAAAGAGCTCCGGGTGCCTCTCGACGAGGAAGCCGGCGCCCCAGTCGCCCAGGTTCTCCTCGTCGCTTACGACCGCGAGGATGACGTCGCCGGGAAGCCGGGTGCCTGCGAGCTTCGCCTTCAGGAACGCGCACAGCAGCATCGCCACGCCCGACTTCATGTCGAGCGCTCCCCGCCCCCAGACGAAGCCGTCCTGAATCCTCGCTTCGAACGGCGGCACGCTCCACGACTGGCCCTCCGTCGTCACGACGTCGACGTGGCCGTAGAGCAGGAGCGGCGGCGCGTCGCCCGCGCCCTCGAGCCGGCTGATCAGGTTCGGCCGGCCTGGGTCGCGCGCGTAGATCTCCGTCTCGCACCCGGCGGCTTCGAGCAACCGCCGCACGAACTCGATGCACTCCGACTCGTTGCCGGGCGGGTTCGTCGTGTCGTAGCGGAGCAGGGTCCGCAGCAGCTCGACCGGGCGCTCGTGGAGCGCCCGGAGCTCGGCCGTCTGCGTCATTGCCGCTCCAGCTCGGCGAGCAGCCGGTCGACCTCGTCGGCGGTGTTGTAGTGCACGATGCCGACCCGGACGGCTCCCTCGTCGAGCCCGAGCCGGCGCATCACCTCGAGCGCGTAGTAGTCGCCATGCCAAACGGCGATGCCGCGCTCGCCGAGAAAGCTCGCGACCTCGCCCGGCGAGCGGGCGTCCACCGTGAAGGCGAACGTCGCGACCCGGCCGTCCATCGTGGGCGGGCCGAGCAGGCGGCACGATTCGGGCAGGCCGGCGAGGAACCGCTCACCGAGCTCCCGCTCGTGCGCGCGGATTGCGTCCCAGCCGATCGAGCCGATGTAGTCGACCGCGGCCGTGAAGCCGGCGAGTAGCTCGTGCGGCAGCGTCCCCGTCTCGTGGCGATGGCCGACCGGCTCATCGGCAGCCGGCCGCACCTTGTACGGGCGCCAGCGCTCGAGCAGCTCGGCGCGTCCGAAGGCGAGGCCGAGGTGCGGGCCGTAGAACTTGTACGGCGAGCAGATCAGGACGTCGACACCGAGCTCGGCCGCCTCGATCGGTCCGTGCGGCGCGTAGTGGACGGCGTCCGCCCAGGCGAGCGCGCCCGCCTCGTGCGCGAGCCGGGCGATGCGGGGGGCGTCGGTCAGCGTGCCGACGGCGTTGGAGGCGACCGGGAACGCGACGATCCGGGTTCGCTCGGACAGCTGACGCTCGAGGTCGTCCATGTCGACGGCGCAGTCGTCGGTGATGTCGGCGAAGCGGACCTGGAGGTTGCGGTCGCGCGCGAGCTCGAGCCAGGGCGCCACGTTCGCGTCGTGGTCGAGGCGCGTCACGACGATCTCGTCGCCCTCGGCGAGCTCGCGGCCGGCGGCTCTCGAGAGCGCGAAGTTGAGCGTGGTCATATTCGCGCCGAAGGCGACCTCGTCGGGTGAGCAGCCGAGAAAGCCTCCGGCGGCGAGCCGCGCGTTCGTGACGACGGCGTCGCTTCGCCTGCTCGTCTCGAACGGGCCGCCGAGGTTCGCGTTCGACTCGCGCAGGTAGGCGGCGATCGCGTCGATCACCTCGTCGGGAACCTGCGTCCCGCCCGGGCCGTCGAAGAAGGCGAGCGGCCGGCGAAGCGCGGAGAAGCGCGCTCGCACGGCCTCGACATCGAGCATCGCGGTGACGGGCCGACCTCCTGCAGCCCCAGCGGTCAAGGCGACCGATCGACGAAGTGGAAGGAGCGGGGTAACCGGACGCGGAGCGTGGTCATGCGGCAACCTCGGCGATCCCGCGGCGAGACCGGACGCGGACCGTGGTCACGAGAGCTCCTCTCCGTTGATCGACCAGGTGTAGTGCGGCCTCGGCTCGAGCGAGCCGCCGACGAAGCAGCCGCGCTCAGCTCTCGCCACGAGGACGGAGAGGGATTCCCCCTCGGGCGCGGGCGTCACGTCGGCCACGAGCCGGCAGTCGATCTCGAGGAAGCCCCAGCTGCCGTCTCCACGTTTGCCGATCGTGCCGGAGGCCTCGGCCCCGCCGAAACCTCGAGCGCAAGCCGTCCCGCATGGTGGTGCAAGCTTGCGAGAGAACAGCGGGCGAGCGCGAGCAGGACGAGGTGCTCGGGAGTCCAGGCATCAGGCAGCTCGAGCGGAGCCTCGTCGCCGGCCGTCGCGCGACCGCCTCGCTCGATCGCGACGGCGAACTGCGTCACCTGCGACGAAGGGCTCACGGCCAGAACCGTACCCTTCCCGTCCGGTGGGCTCGAGCGGTAGACGCCTCGCGATGCTGATCGCGTGTGGCGCCAGCGCGCTTCGCTTCCACGAGGCGTTCCCGCAGGGTTTCTGCGGCCCGAGTCCTCGGGGACTTGTAACCATCCGGGCCACGACGTAGGGTACGCGCCGTGCTGCGTCGGCTACGGACGCTGAGCGAGCGGGAGTGCTACGCGCGCTGCTACGGCAGCGGCGACGAGGCCGTGCGAGTCGTCCACCGGGAGCGCCGGCGCGTGGTGGCGAGAGACGTGCACGTCTCGGGAGAGCGGCTGCGGCAGCTGTTCGAGGAGCGGCTCGATTCACGCGAGCCGCGAGCCGCCTAGCGGTCGCGGGGCAGTCGCCAACTGCCCCTCACACGTTTCTTGACGGGGCCACCCCGAACCACCACCCGGCTGTGATTCTAGGGCCGAAAGGTCTACCGGTGTGAAACATGGGAGGGCCGAAAGCGTGACAACGGGGGCCTTGCCGGACCTCCTCAGGCCCGGCTTGAAGGCGATCTTCTGCGGCATCAACCCCGGCCGTGTCTCCGCCGCGGCCGGCGCGCATTTCGCGAACTCGCGGAATGACTTCTGGCGTCTCCTTCACTCCGCGGGGCTCACCCCTCGGCTGCTCGCCCCCTCCGAGCAGCGGGAGCTGCTCCGCCACGGGTTCGGGATTACGAACGCGGCCTACCGCACGACGCCGGGCTCGGGCGACCTCCGCCGTGCCGACTTCGCCGGCTCCGCCGAGCGGCTGCTCCGCATCGCCGAGGAGCTCAGGCCAGCGCTGATCGCATTCGTCGGCAAGGAGGCCTACCGGGGCGCGTTCAACGAGCGCGCGGATCTCGGCCCCCAGGTCCGACGACTCGCAAGCGCCTCGCTCTTCGTCCTGCCCTCCACCTCCCCGGCGAACGCTGCCGTCCCGTACGCCGAGCGACTCCATTGGTTCCGGAAACTCGCCCTGTTGCTCGACGCCGATTCGGCGTCAGCTTGGAGCGCGGCCCCCGCGTCCAAGCTCATGCGCCGCTGATCAGCGTATGGGAGGCCTCGATGTTGCCGTTGACGTCGACGGCGCGGTACTCGAGCACCTGGCCCGGAGGCAAATCGACTGGCGCGCCGTAACGAGACCACGCAAGGCCGCTCGTTCTGTACTCGATCCCGGCCACGCCGACGTTGTCGATCGCGCTCAGCGTGACCGAGTTGCCCGCGGGGGCAGGGGCGGGCACGGCGAGCGACGCAGGCGGGGTCGCATCCCTGAAGTCGAACGTCCGGCCCCAAACCGTCTCGGCGAGACGCGCTTGCCCCGCGCGCGAGGGATGGAAGAAGTCCCGGGACGAGATGTCGCCGCGGACGAAGGAGGTGCTGAAGACCGCGCCGGCGTCGTACCGGCAGTGGAGGTACTCCGCGCACACTGCCGCAAGCTGATCGTTCAAGGCCGCGGTGCGCGCGCTCACACGCGCCCGTCTCGCGACATCGGCGGAGGCGTTCGAGGTCGGACGTGCGAGCAGCGACTGGCAGATGCCGCCCACACGCCACACTGTTCGCGCCAGGAAGCTGCCTTTCTCGAGGCTCCACAGCCGAACGACGTCCGGGATGCTGACGAGCTGCACGCGAGCGTCCGGCAGCCCCGTTGTCAGGGCTCGGAAGCCGGACTCGAGCTGCGCCCGAAACCGCGTGACGGACGTCATCGCCCCCTCGCTAAGGCGACAGACGTCGTTCGAGCCGAGCATGACCGTGACGTAGTCGGCGCGGGCCGCGACTGCTGCCTTCGCCTGGGCCGTGAGGTCCACCATCCGCGCGCCGTCTTTCGCAACGTTCGATCGCCGATCGCCGATCGCCGGATTGGAGCGGAGGATCCGCAGGTACGCGCTCTGAACGGAGCCCCGGGTGCCCGTCGACCACGAGTAGGCGGGGCCGTCGGCGAATGGGCGGAGATCGGCGTTGTAGGCCTTGCTGATCGAATCGCCGATCGCCGCGATCGAGCCCGGGTAGCCCACCTTTGCCGGGTCGGCGGCGGCCGGGCCTGCGAAGGCCAGGGCGACCGTGAGCAGGAGGGCGATTCTCATCGCCCGTCAGGGTAGTCAGCGCCCGAGCAGCAACGCAGAGCCCACGGGCCACATCGCGGCACCGACCCCGCATAGCGTGTTGGGCAAAGCGTCACCGAGCAACTGGAGGATCCGATGAGCGATGAGAGATACGACCGAGGCTGGGAATTGCTGCAGCAGGTGAGTGGCGGGGCGGGCGAGAGCGTGATCGAGGCCCTGCAAGACATCGCCCCGGATTTCGGCCGCTACGTCGTCGAGTTCCCCTACGGCGACATCTACGCGCGGCCGGGCCTCGATCTCCGCTCCCGCCAGATCGCGACCGTGGCCGCCCTCACCGCGCTAGGGAACGCACAGCCGCAGCTTCGCGTGCACATCGAGGGTGCGCTCAACGTCGGCTGCACGCGGGAGGAGATCGTCGAGACGATCATGCACGTGGCGATCTACGCGGGCTTCCCGGCAGCGCTGAACGGCGTCTTCGCCGCGCGCGACGTCTTCGCGGGCCGTGCTGAAGCCGACGCCTGAGCCGGGGGCCGCAGAACGCCTCCAGTCAGTCCAGGCTCTGACCGAGCCAGGCCTCGACTGTCTCGTAGTTGGGGCGTCCAACGCTCGCTGGGACTGCCGTGCAGCCGCACGTGGATGTTGGACGGACGGTGGCCGCGATCCGGCCCGAACGTCACTTTGTCCCAGGCAGCGCGGCTACCGAGCCAATCGACGGGTACGTGGTCACGCAGATTCCACGAACCGGAACCCGGGCGAACGATCACCGCCTCGGATGGTGCCCGCCGGGAGGCCGGCACGGCCCCTTGCGCGCGCCGCGACCCATACCATCCAGGCGTGCCCACGCTGACCGGGATCTCGCCGGTGCTACTGGTGTCCGACCTCGAGCGGGCGGTCGAGTACTACCGCGAGCGGCTCGGCTTCGAGTGCGAGGTCTTCGGCGATCCGCCCGACTTCGCGACCGCGAGGCGCGACGAAGCGACGGTCCTGCTCGCGCTCTGCGCCGATCCGGCGCGGATCGTCCCCAACTGGCGGATCGTCGACAAGATGTGGAACGCGTACATCCGCGTCGACGACGTCGACAGCGTGTACGCGGAGGTGCAGGAGCGAGGCGCACCGATCGACTACACGATCTACGACGCGCCGCACGGCTTCCGTGAGTTCGGGGTTCAGGATCCTGACGGCCACGACATCGCGTTCGGGCAGCCGCTCTAGCCGCGTACCATGGTGCCCGTGGATGTCGCCGCCGCTGCCCGCAGGTGGGCCGAGGTCTGGACGCGCTGCTGGCCTGCGCAAGAGCCGGAGCCGATCGTTGCCCTGTACGCCGAAGGCGCGAAGTACCGGGCACTCGCCTTTCGGGAGCCGGACCTTGGTCTGAGCGGGGTGCACCGCTACCTCACGGAGAACTTCGAGGTCGAGGAAGGCGTGGAGTGTTGGTTCGGCGAGCCGCTGGTCGACGGGAACCGGGCGACGGTTGAGTGGTGGGCGAACTGGACGGAAAACGGGGAGCTGGTGACGCTTGCGGGGGCGACGGTCCTGCGGTTCGACGACGACGGTCAGGTGGTCGACCACCGCGACTACTGGAACCAGGAAGACCGGAGATCGCCTCCGTATACCGGCTGGCGCGCCGGCACAGAGCAGCAGCCCTCCTGAGCGCCCGGCCTCTCGACTACCGCCGTGCCTCGAGCTGCGAGAGCTCGTCCGGCGTCAGTCGCCATTCGGCCGCCCCCGCGTTTGCGAGCACCTGCTCGGCGGACGTCGCGCCGGCGATGACGGAGCTGATGCCCTCCTCGGAAGCAAGAGCCGCGATCGCGAGCTCGAGGAGCGTGCGGCCGCGCTCAGCGGCGAACGCCTCCAACCGCTCGATCTCGTCGTACGTGCCTCCCGCGATCGATACTTGCGGGGTCGCCCATCCTTCCTCTTCCAGGATGTCGCCTGCCAGGCGAGCCCCCGCGGGCGGTGGCTCGCCGCGGCTGTACTTGCCCGTCAAGAGGCCGCTCGCGAGCGGGTAGTAGGGAACGAAGCCGATGCCGAGCTCACGGCAGCGCGGCAGCACCTCCCGCTCGGCCTCGCGCGCGAGCAGCGAGTACTCGTTCTGCAGCGCTGAGATCTCGCCGGCGCGCGCCGCCTCGTCCAGCTGCTCGACGCTGAAGTTGGAGACGCCGATCGCGCGCGTCTTGCCCTCCGCCACGAGCTCCGCCATCGCGCCCACGGTCTCGGCTACCGGGGTGACGCCGTCGGGCCGGTGGTAGTAGAGGAGATCGACGTGACCCGTCTGCAGTCGCGCGAGCGAGGCCTCGAACGCGCCTCGAAGGTACGCCGGGTCGCCGCGCGCCTCGACGCCGTCGCCCATGTCGTGGCCGAGCTTCGTGGCGAGCACGACACGGTCGCGCCGCCCGCGGAGCAGCTCGCCGAGGAAGCGCTCACTGCCGCCGCGTCCGCCGTAGATGTCGGCCGTGTCGAAGAACGTGACGCCGGCGTCGAGCGCGGCGTCCACGACCACCCGTGTGCGCGCGAGGTCGAGCCGCCCGCCGAAGTTGTTGCAGCCGAGCCCCACCCGGGAAACGAGCAGCGGTCCTAGCGGTACGTTCTCCACGATCCTCGAACGCTAGCCGGACTCGGCCGCCGCCGCGACTCGCGGCCGGGAGGCCCTGGGCAGCCGCGAGCCCTCGTCGAAGCGGAAGCTCGTGCGTGCGAGCGCGAGCGAGATCACGAGCCACGCTGCGAGCAGCCCGAGCTGCGGCCAGGTCTTCGTGATCGAGTCGCCGTCGAGCGAGATCTTCCGCAGCCCGCTTACGAGCGGACTGAGCGGCAGAGCGCGAACGATCTGCCCGAGCGTGCCCGAGGTCGGGAAGAAGACACCGGAGAGGAAGAGCATCGGCAGGCTGATCAGCTGCGCCAGCGCCTGGGCCGAGTCGGTCGTCTTCGCGCGGCCTGCGATCGCGAAGCCGACGTTCAGGAAGACGATGTTGCCGAGCGCCACGAACAGGAAGAGCCAGACGAGGTTGCCGTGCACGTGGGCGCTGAACGCGCCGACGGCGACGAGCAGGATGATCGCCGCCTGGACGAGCGAGAGCAGAAGTCGCGACCCGATCTGTGCGAGCAGGAACTTTCCCGGCGCCAGCGGAGTCGCGAGGATCCGCTTCAGGATCTGCTGCTCGCGGAAACGCGTGACCGCGACCGCGATGCCGATGATCGACAGGTTCATCACTCCCATCGCGATCAGTCCGGGCAGCAGGAAGTCGTAGTAGTTCGAGTCCTTCTTCTCGACGGCGCGTGAGGTGAGGCGCACCTGCGGAGCGGTGACGCCGGCCAGACGAAGGTTCATCGCGTCCGTGAACCGCTGCAGGTTCCCCTCGGTCACGTCGTTGTTCGAGTTGTTCGGCTCGAAGTAGGCGGTCAACCCCAGCGAGGGCCGCGCCGGCACCGCCAGAACCGCGTCGGTCTTGCCGTCGCGCAGTCTCTTCTTCGCCGAGTCGAGGTCGCTCCGCTCGCTGACGCGAAAGACGCGGTCCCGCCCGAGCCCGGCCACGACTTGCCGTCCGAACTGCGACTGCGCCGGCGGGACGACGATCAGCTCGACGTGCTTCGCCGAGCCGAAGTGCTGCCGCCCGAAGACGACCGCGAAGATGACCGGGACCACGAACGAGAAGATCATCGTCCGCCGACACGGCCGCGGCCTCCTCGATCGACTCGCCGAGCGCTCGCCCTGTCTCGGCGCGCCGCCACTTCCGACGTCGCCAGAGCCAGAGAAGGAACATCAGTCCCTCAACCCTCGACCGGTCAGCGAGAGGAAGACGTCCTCGAGCGTGGCCGGCAGCACGCGCAGATCGTCGGCCGTGACGGCCACGCCCGCTCGCCCAGGCGATGAACGCCTCGAGCGGCTCCTGGGCCTGCGCAACTCCGAGCTCGTAGCGGGCGCGGCCGTTCAGGGAGAGGCTGACGTCGGTGACTCCGGGCAGCGACTCGAGCTCGTCGCGATCGACCTCGGACGGCGTCGAGAAGACGATCCGGTAGGCGCGCGGGAGCCCCTGGATCAGCCCGAGCGGCGTGTCGAGCGCGCGCGGATCCTGCCCTGGTCGATGATCGCGACACGGTCGCAGAGCTCCTCGGCCTCCGCCATGGAGTGCGTGGTCAGCACGACCGTCTTCCGATCGGCCTTGATCGAGCGAATTACGTCCCACAGATTGCGGCGGGCCCGCGGATCGAGCCCTGTCGTCGGCTCGTCGAGGAAGAGGACGTCCGGGTCGTTCACGAACGCCGCCACGATCGAGAAGCGCTGCGCCTGCCCACCCGACAGCTCCTTGATCCTCGCGCGGCGCTTCTCGAGCAGGCCGACCCGCTGCAGCAGCTGCTCCGGTGCGAACGCCTTCGGGTAGAAAGGAGCCGAAGAGATCGAGAATCTCCTCGAGCGTCAGCAGATCGAAGTAGGCGCCCGCCTGCAGCTGGATCCCGAGGTGGCCTCCGTCAGGCCCTCGATGATTTCGAGCGTGGTCGTCTTGCCGGCGCCGTTCGGGCCGAGGATCCCGAAGATCTCGCCCTTGCGGACACTAAAGCTCACCCCGTCGACGGCCCGAAGCTCGCCGCCTTCCGGCGCGGGGAAGACCTTGACCAGATCGACCGCCTCTCCCGCCGGCGTGGACTCGAGCGACCCCTCGGTCACAGGGGGATGATCTGGCGCCACGGGCCGAAGCCTAGCCAGCTGGGCCGGGCGCCCCTCAGCGTCGTACGGCACGTGGCCGGGTGGGTCAGACAGGCCCGATCACGAGGGCTCCAGCCTCTCGTAGACTCGCTCTCGTGGCGGACTGGGTGACCATCTCGGCGCTGGCGACTGCCGGCGGCACCCTCGTGCTGGCGGGCGCGACATTTTCCTCCGTGCGCTCGGCGAACCGCGCGGCACGCGTGGCGGAGCGCTCGCTGCTCGCGAACCTGCGCCCGCTGCTGATTCCATCCCGGCCCGAGGACCCCGCGCAGAAGATCACCTACGCGGACGGCAAGTGGCTCCAGGTGTCCGGCAGCGGCGCTGTCGCGGAGGTGGGGAACGAGGCCGTCTATCTCGCGCTCGCGCTCCGCAATGCCGGGCAGGGGATCGCGGTGCTGCACGGCTGGCACCTCTATCTCGAACGGCGCTCCAGCGGCGAGGACCCTCCTCAGCCGGAGGAGTTCACGCGCCTTACTCGCGATCTCTACGTCCCGGTCGGGGACATCGGCTTCTGGCAGGGGACGTTTCGCGACCCCTCGTCCTCCGAGTTCGTGGCCGCGAGAGAGGCGATCGAGGCCAGAGAGCAGTTGACGGTGGACCTGCTGTACGGCGACCACGAGGGCGGGCAGCGTGTGATCAGCCGTTTCGGGCTGCTGCCCCGCGAGGACGGCGGCTGGCTGGCCGCCGCCGCCCGCCACTGGAACATCGATCGCGAGAACCCGCGGTGACCCGGACTGCACGGGCCGGGCTGCGACGTACCGATCGAGCGGCTAGCGCTAGCCGGCCCAGCGGTTCGTGATCGGCGTGCGGCGGTCGCGGCCGAACGCCTTCGGGCGCAGCTTCACGCCCGGCGGGGCCTGCCGCCGCTTGTACTCGGCGCGGTCGATCAGCGCGACGGCCCGCTCGACGAGGTCCGGGTCGAACCCGTCGCCCGAGAGCTCCTCGCGCGAGCGGTCGCGCTCGACGTAGGCCTCGAGCACGCGGTCGAGCGCGGGGTAGGGCGGCAGCGAGTCCTCGTCGAGCTGATCGTCGCGCAGCTCGGCGCTCGGCGCGCGGTCGATGATCCACTGCGGGATCAGCTCGTGCCCGGCCCGCTCGTTCAGGTGCAGCGCGAGCCGGAAGACGTCCGTCTTGAACACGTCCTTCAGCAGGGCGAAGCCGCCGGCCATGTCCCCGTAGAGGGTCGCGTAGCCCACCGAGAGCTCGGACTTGTTGCCCGTCGCGACTACCAGCCAGCCGAACTTGTTCGAGAGCGCCATCAGCAGCACGCCGCGGGCCCGCGCCTGCAGGTTCTCCTCGGTCAGGTCGGCGTCGAGGCCGGCGAACGTCTCGGCCAGCGCCTCGTCGAAGGCCGAGACGATGCCGCCGATCGGCAGCTCGAGGTACTGGGCGCCGAGGTTCCGCGCCAGCAGGATGGCGTCGCGGCGCGTCTCCGCCGACGAGAAGCGCGAGGGCATCGAGACGCAGTGGATGCGCTCCGCGCCGAGCGCCCCTGCTGCGAGAGTCGCCGTGACGGCGGAGTCGATTCCGCCCGACAGGCCGACGACGACGTCCGAGAACCCGTTCTTCTCCACGTAGTCGCCCAGGCCGAGCTCGAGCGCCAGCCGCATCTGCTCGAGGTCGTCCTCGCGCGGGGCGACGACCGGCGGGGCGGGCCGCCGACCCGCGGAGGGGGCGACAGCGTCGAGCTCGACCAGCGTGACCGCCGGCTCGCCGCCGCGCTCGCGCGTCATCGCCCGCCGTCGTACGTCGCGCAGCCGCCGGGCGATCGCGGCGCGCGGCTCCACGTCGACCACGAGCAGCGCCTCCTCGAAGCCGGGCGCGCGCGCCAGTACGCGCCCCTCGTCGTCGAGGACGACCGAGTGGCCGTCGAAGACGAGCTCGTCCTGCGCGCCGACCGCGTTGCAGAAGGCGACGAAGCAGACGTTGTCGCGCGCGCGGGCCACCAGCATCTCCTCGCGCTCGCGATCCTTGCCGACGTGGAAGGGGGAGGCGGAGATGTTGACCAGCAGCTCCGCGCCGGCGAGCGCGAGGTCGGTCGCCGGTGGGCCCGGTTGCCAGATGTCCTCGCAGATGGTGGGGCCGATCAGCGTCTCTCCGTGACGCAGCAGGACGAGCTCGTGCCCCGGCGCGAAGTAGCGGTCCTCGTCGAAGACGCCGTAGTTCGGCAGGAAGCGCTTGCGGTAGATCGCCCTCACCTCGCCGCCGGAGCAGACCGCGCAGCCGTTGAAGAGATCGCGCTCGTAGAGCGGCACGCCGACGAGCGCGACGATTCCCTCCGTCCGGGCCGCGATCTGGGCGAGCGAGCGCTCGGCGGCCCGCACGAAGCCGGGCCGAAGCAGCAGGTCCTCGGGTGGATAGCCGGTGACGGCGAGCTCGGGGAAGAGGACGAGCTCGGCGCCCGCGTCGCGGGCCTGCTCGAGACGCCCCAGGATCCGCTCCTGGTTGCCGTCGATGTCGCCGACGACGGTGTTGATCTGGGCGAGCGCGAGTCTCAGGATGTTTTCGCCTCTCAGTCGAAAACTGCCGGGTCAGTGTAACAGACCTGGCCCCGATCGCCCTCACGTTTCACTGGTCTACGGCGAAGGGAGGAGGAGCGAGCGTCGCTCGCTCCTCCTTACCGCAGTCCGTCAGCGGTTTCGAACGGCTAGCTCGAGCGCCTCGCTCATGTCGCTAGCGTGCTCCGGCCAGGCCGCCAGGGTCGCGACCGCAGGGACGAAGCACCGCAGCTCCTCCAGCGTCGGCAGTGGGTCGTCGCCGGTAACGAGCCGGAAGGCCGCAGGGATTTGGCGTCGCCGCAGGACGCCGAGCTTCCGCCGCAACACGTCGCAGTGCGCCTTGGCAGTTCTCGCCGATACACCGAGCCTCCGCCCGATCTCCGCGTTCGAGTACCCCGCGGCGATCAGCTCGATCACCTGCCGTTGACGAGGCGTGAAATGAGGTTCGCTCCGTTCCATCACTACTCCTGTCCGTTTGCTCTGCCACTCTGGCGCTGCCTCCTGTCGCCTCGCTGGACTGCGGCTGGACTGCGGCTGAAATGGCTCGCTGCTTCTGTTATGAACAGTCCGTGGAGTTGCGGCTGCTGGGCCCGCTCGAGGTCTCGGACGACGATCGTGCCGTGGCGCTCGGGCGGGGTAAGCAGCGATCCGTCCTTGCACTCCTGCTTCTCCACGCCAACCAGGTTGTCTCTGCGGAGCGACTGATCGACGGCGTGTGGCGGGGGCAGCGCCCGCAGAGCGCCGAAAACACTCTTCAGACCTACATCTCACGACTGCGAAAAGTGCTCGGCACCGAACGGATTCTGACCCAGGCTCCTGGATACCTCATCCGCGTGCAGTCCGAGGAGCTGGATCTGGTCACCTTCGAGGGGCTCGCCGGACGAGGTCGGCAGGCGCTCGACGCCGGTAAGCCGACCCTCGCCGTCGATCTCCTTCGGCGTGCCCTCGGTCTCTGGCGAGGGCCGGCGCTCGACGAGTTCACCTATGACCTGTTTGCGCAGGCCGAGATCGCGAGGCTGGAAGAAGCCCGGCTCGCGGCTGTCGAGGACAGGATCGACTCTGAGCTGGCGCTCGGTCGCCACGTCGAGGTGACCGCTGAGCTCGAATCGCTGATCGCGACGCACCCGCTACGCGAGAGGCTCCGGGGTCAGCACATGCTCGCCCTGTACCGGACCGGCCGCCAGGGCGACGCCCTCAACGCGTATCGCAGTACGCACAGGCTGCTCCTCGAGGAGCTCGGAATCAATCCGAGTCCGCCGCTCAAGCAGCTCCAAACGCGGATTCTCGTCCAGGACCCGGCTCTCGACCTCCCACGCTCCGCTCCGCAGCCTGGCCCGGCGGCTTCACTCGTCACCGCGCGACCTCATCCCGTGCGCAAGTCCGTGACCGTCCTGGCGGCCGACATCTCGCCGACGGCAGCGCTCGACCCCGAGGTCCTCGCGAGAGTTCTCCGTCGCACTCGGCAGGTCATCACAGAGATGTTGCGGCGCTACGGCGGTTTCGTGCTGGAAGCGAGCGGCGAAGACCTGCTCGCCATCTTCGGCGTGCCGGCATTGCACGAGGACGATGCGGATCGCGCGGCGAGGAGCGCGGTGAGCATGCACGAAGCCGTCCGCAACCTGAACTCGGTCGCGAATGTGGAGGGTGGAGGCGGGGCTGTCGAACTGCGAATCGGGATCGATACGGGAGAGGTTCTCGCTTCGGGTACCGACCTGATCGAGGGCAGTCCCATGTCCCACGCCCGTCGCCTCAAGGACTCGGCCCGCGAAGGCGAGGTTCTGCTCGGCAACTCGACGCATGCGGCGCTCGCCGGCCTAGCCTCCGCGGTGGCGGTCGAAGAGCCCGAGGCGTGGCGGCTGCTCGCGCGGGCTGCCATCGGTGCCACGCTGCCACGGCGCTTCGACACGCCCCTGATCGGCCGTGAGATCGAGTTGAGTCAGCTACGAGACGCCTTCGACAGCGCGTCGAGGAAGCGGGTCTGCCACCTCTTTACCCTGCTCGGGCCAGCAGGCATCGGCAAGTCTCGCCTCGCACACGAGCTCAGCGCCTCCCTTTCGGCTCGCGCTACCACGCTCATCGGCAGGTGTCTGCCGTATGGAGAGGGCATCACGTTCTGGCCGCTGTCTGAGATCGTCAGACAGGCCGCCGGGGATACGACGCCCAAGGCCATTGCTCGCCTTCTCCAGGGCGAGGAGCGTCAGGTCGCGATCGCCGAACGCGTCGCGAGCGCGCTCGGGGTCGGTGAGGCCAGGGGTGACGGCGACGAGACTTTCTGGGCAGGCCGAAAGCTTCTCGAGTCGATCGCTCGCACCCGGCCGCTTCTCCTCGTCTTCGAAGACATCCACTGGGCGGAGCCGACGCTCCTCGACTTCATCGAGCACCTTGCGGAGGTCTCGCGAGAGGCGCCGATACTGGCGCTCTGCTTGGCCCGGCCCGAGCTTCTCGAGACCCGCCGTGCGTGGAGCGGAGGCAAGTACAACGCCGCGTCGATGTTGCTCGAAGGTTTGTCGCGCCGCGACGCCGACCTTCTCATCCATTCGCTCAGCGAGCGCCTTACTCTCAGCGATCTCGACCGAATCCGAGTTGCAGAGGTAGCTGAGGGCAACCCGCTTTTCATCGAGCAGATGCTTGCGCTCGCTGACGAGACCGGGAACGCAGGCGAGCTCGCCGTTCCGGCAACGATTCAGTCCGTCCTGGCGGCACGTCTCGACCGCCTGGCCCCTGACGAGCGCCGAGTCGTTGAGCGCGCCTGCATCGTCGGACGGGAGTTCTCGCGGTCCGCAATCGAGGATCTTTCGGTGGATGACGAGCGCGCGCGTGTGGGGGCGCTGTTAGAAGAGCTGGTTCGGAAGGAGCTCATTCGGCCGCACCTTTCACATGAGAGGGGTGAGGCGGCGTTCCGTTTCCGACACGCTCTCATCCGGGACACCGCGTACGAATCGGTTCCGAAGGCGGTGCGCGCGGAACTGCATGCCCGACTTGCCGACTGGCTCGATCGAATGGCAGGCGAGCGGGCAAGCGAACTCGACGAGATTGTCGGCTACCACTTGGAGCAGGCCTACATGTACCGGGTTGAGCTTTCCATTCTGAGTCGTGAGACCGATGTGCTAGCTGAGCGAGCGGCGGATCGGCTCAGCGTTGCGGGGCAACGTGCGTATACGGGGTCAGACGCTCCTGCGGCGACTCGGCTACTCTGCCGCGCAGCTTCGCTTAAGCAGCAGGGTGATGCATCACGAGGCGAGCTCTTGGCTCTTCTTGCGGCGGCGTATCTTGATCGAGGCGACTGGGAGGCCGCTGAAGGCCATCTCGCGGATGCCATGCGCATTGCCCGCGACACGGCGGATCGCCAACTCGAGGTGCGAACCCGGCTCTTTCAAGTTCAGCACCGCCTGCACATGGAGCCAGCATTCACGACCCACGAGCTGCTCGAACAGACTAACGCTCTGCTGCTCCTCGCAGGCGAGCTGGGGTTTAAACGCAATCAAGCTGCGGCAGAAATGACTCTCGCTTGGGCTCATTTATTGCGAGGGAATGCGTTGGGCGCGGCCGCCATGCTGAGCCGTGTCATGAAGTACGCAACTCGTGAAGGCGACAAGCGCCTGTTCGAGACTGCGTTGCGGCTTCAGGTGAGCGCATGGGTTTGTGGACCGACTTCCGTAGAGAGGAATCTACGCCGAATCAGCGGCCTGCTTGGCGATCGAGCAATCGGTCTGCGAGCCCGCGCCTCCGTCGTGCGATCGCTCGCGCTTCTAAATGCAATGGCGACTCGCTTCGACGTTGCGCGTCGCCTTGTGGCCGAAGATGGGAAGATTCTTGCGGAGTTGGGACTCGAATTAACCCTAGCCGGGGCGCGTGAAGTGCATGGCCTGATCGAACTCATGGCGGGGCGTCCGGATGCGGCTGAGCAAGAATTGCGGCGCGGACTGGACGCCGCGACTAGATTCAACGATCATGTTTTCCCCGCAGGCTTGGCAACGGCGTTGGCTCAAGCGTTATACGCGCAAGAGCGTTACGATGACGCGTGGAGGTGTTTAGAGATCGGGCGCCGCAGCCCAATTCGGGACATCGGCGCACGCGTGCGGTGGTACGCCACACGAGCGAAGCTCCTCGCGAGGCGAGATCGATCGAGCGACGCAGTGCAATCAGCGTGGAAGGGGGTGGAGCTGGCTAAGAAAACTGATTGCAGAGATGCCTTGGGAGAAGCCTTACTGGCAGGCTCTGAGACAGAGATAATCTTGTCAAACTGGGGACGCGCAAATGACTTTGCGGAGGCGGCGCTTCGAGTATTTCGCCGGAAGGGAAACTCGACGCTCGGAGAAAGGGCGCGAGATCTGGCTGCCCAGAGTAGCGAACGTGCCAAGAAGTCAAGGTAGGGCGGCGCCTCGAGGCAGCTAAAACCGGACTTCTTGCAGCGCTTCTGCCGCTTTGCGGTACAGGCGCGCGGCATCGGTCGCGTTGCCCTGGCTGGTGGCAAGATCCCCCTGGGCAAGCCATACACCCGCGCGATGGCTGATGGAGGAGAATTGCTCGAAGGAGCCATCCGCGGCACGAAACTGCACTTCTGCATCTCCAAATTTCCCTTGCTCAAGCAGGGCTCGCCCCAGAACCAGCTGCGCGCTCCCAATCTGATGAAGGAAGTCACTTCTTCCATCGAGCATCTCGAGCGCTTGGCGGGCTTGATCCTCCGCTAAAACTGGCTGCCCGACGGCGAGATTGACCTGAGCGAGCGAGGCTACCGCCAACCCGGCTCCCGTCGTACTCCCAAGTTCGAGAGCGACGCTGAAGGACTCTTTGAGAAACGAAAGAGCCCCCGCAGGGTTTCCGAGTAAGAACTGCAACCCGCCAAGATTGTTCAGTAGTTTGGCGACACTCTCGCGATCTGCGAGCTCTTCGTACTTGGCCCTGGCGCTTTCGGCGTAGGTTCGCGCCTGAATCCAGTTACCCTGCCGCTCTGCAATGAGTGAGGCTTCGAAGTAGCCATGTGCAACCGCGCGAGGGTCGTGTGACGCCTTCGCGAGTTCGAGAGCGCGCTCGACGTCGTCGCGCGCGGCAACGTAGTCTCTCTGCTGCCTGTAGCAGCGCGCCCGCCAGTCGAGAATTCTCGCCCGCAAGGCATCCGACGGCAGGTGCGATGTCTCGGCCAGACGTAGAGCTTCATCGAAGAGAGCGATTGCGGTCGAGATACTTGAAAGCTTGCACCGACATACACCGAGCTGGAACACGATCTCCGCTCGGTCAAGGTCTGTGAAGCCTGGTTGTTCAACCAACTCGCGCGCCCGTGCTAGGGCGGCGAGAGCCGCCGTGACCTCGCCGGTGTATACGTGCGCTCGCGCTTCGCCGGAAAGGGCCCTAACCTGTAGGTCGGTTGCGCCTGTCGCAGCGATTGAGGGACGAACGGCCGCCAAAACGCTGAGCGCCTGCTCGTACTCATTGCCGCTTACGAGCGCAGCTGCTCGCGCGAGCGCCGCCTCCACTCTTGCGCGTTCATCGATCGAGACCCCGTGCTCAAGAAAAGCTCCGTCGACGCCAAGACGCTCAGCGAGCCAGATGATCGTTTCGGGCGTGGGACGCGTCTTGCCGCGCTCGATTTGGCTGATGTACTCCTTGGAAAACCGATCGTGAGCGAGATCGGTCTGCGTGAGTCCAGCGGCTACACGGAGTTGACGTACGCGCTCAGCCATAGTTCGGATGGCCGACGTGGGGGCAGGCAGACACTGCTGAGGTGAAAGTTGGCCAGTCCCGATCAGAACGCGCTCCATGCGACAGTTAAGCGTATATTCGCCCAGACTGCAAGGCCCACGCGCCAAGGGGGAGCGCACTGAACGCGAGCCGGCGCTACGAAAAAGGGGCGATTTGCAAGAGAAACATCCGGTGAACCGCGAATCTTCGAGATTCACTTCACTTCGCCACTTGACAAGCACCCGGACCAGCCCTACAGTGCTCCTCACACGGAGAAGCGTGCCTGAGCCGCAGAGCCATGCTTCGTTGCTACCGGTTTCTCTCGGTAGCCCGCCTTAATGGGATCGAGCCCCGGGGCCGCAGCCGGGGTTCTCCCATGGTCCGTCGCAAATACCTCTACCAGCCGCCCGGCCCTTCTTCCATTCCGTTGCGAATCATTTCAACTCCTTCCGATCGTCCAATTCGTTGGAGCGCATTTGGACGTCGGGTGCGCGCCGGGCGCACGGGATCACGCATCATGGAAGCGCAGCGCCCGTTGCAGCTGACTGGCCAACGCCGACGCGCACCCCACGTCCAATGCCTTCCTGTGGAAAACCAAGCGTGCCCTCGAACTGGCTGAACCGTGATCCCCTGATCGGGGGGTGAACTAGTCCACGGGCCAGGAGGGCTGAGTACTCGGAGTCATCCTCCCCGTCCCCCGATTGGAGGAGGAAGCAGCTAGGCCGGCAGCCGGATCTCTGCCGTCGTCCCCCGCCCGGGTTGCGAGCGGATTCCGAGGCGGCCTCCGACCGTCTCGATCCGCGCCCGTTGCGAGGCCAGGCCGATGTGGCCGGCGGCAAGGCGCTCGCGGGCCGCTCGCACGTCGAAGCCGCGCCCGTCGTCGGTGACGGCGAGCACCAGCTCGTGGCCCTCCTCGTAGAGCTGGAGCGAGACGTTCTCGGCGCTCGCATGCTCTGCCGCATTGGCGAGGAACTCCCGCGCCGCCGCAACGAGCAGCCGCTCGTGAGGATGCGGGCTGGCGTCGCGCACGTCGACGCGCAGGCGGAAGCGACCGCGCCGCGCGGCCTGCTCGCCGAGCGCGCGGAGAGCCTCGCCGAGGCCCACCTCCTCGCGGATCGACGGATGCAGCCGGAAGATCGCCTCGCGCAGCTCGGCGAGGGTCGTGCGGATCGCGGCGTCGGCGCGGTCGAGTGCGGGGTGGCTCGCCTCCTCGGAAGCCTCCGCGAGATCCTGCCTGGCGCTCAAGAGGTTCTGGATCGTCTCGTCGTGCAGGCTCTCGGCGAGCGTCCGGCGCTCGCGCTCCTCCGCCGTCAGCGCCTCGGCCATCAGCCGCTGCCGGGCTGCGAGCAGCTCGCCCACGCGCTCGGTGCGGTGGCGCAGGAGAAACGACAGGAGCGTGGCCGCGGCCGTCAACCAGATCAGGTAGCCGGCGTGCAGGGCGACGAGCCGCGCGGCGTGCGCCTTCCCGGACGACTCGGCGAGCGCCTGGGCGAGAAAGGCGACGACGGACGCGGCGCCCGCGCCGGCGCACAGCACGGGCTGGAAGCGGAAGGCGACGATGACCGGGATGAGTGCGTACCCCCAGCGCGCCTCCGAGTACGCGCCGCCCGCGAGCCCGGTCAGAGCCGTGATCACGACGACGTCCGCGGCCGTCGTGACGAGCGCAAAGCGCGGCGTGACCGGCCGGAAGTAGACGCGAACGAGAGCTCCCGCGCCGTAGATGAGAGCGAGCGCCACCGCGACGACGAAGGCCGTCGAGGAGATCTTGTCGTGCGGGAGCGCCCTCGTCGCGGCCACGAGGGCGATCGCGGGCAGCCGCAGCCACCCGACACGCCGCTCCGTGTCGACGGCAGTCGCGCTCGCCAGGTCGGCGAGGGCCTGCTGGTCGGCGTGAGCTGGACTACTCAATCAGGCCTCGGCGCATCGCCTCGGCGACCGCCGCGGCCCGATCGGACACGCCGAGCTTCTCGTACAGGTGCTGCACGTGGGTCTTCACGGTGGTCGCCCCGAGGTAGAGCTCGCCCGCGATGTCGGGCACGCTCTTTCCCTCGGCGATCAGGCGCAATACCTCCGCCTCCCGGCCCGTCAGCACGGGGCGCTCGTCGACCGCGCGCAGGCGAATCTCCGAGACGACGCCCGCGGCGATGCTCGCGGGCAGGACGTTCTCGCCGCGCGCGCAGGCGAGGACTGCGTCGCAGATCTCGTCGCGGCTCGACTCCTTGGGCAGAAAGCCTGCGGCGCCCGACTGCAGGGCCTTGTAGACGAACGCGCTGTCGTCGAAGCCCGACAGGATCAAGACGCGCGTCGGCAGGTGGTCCCGGACGACGGCCTTGGTGACGGCGAGGCCGTCGAGGTCGGGCAGCCGGTAGTCGAGCACCGCCACGTCCGGCTTTCGCTCGCGGATCTCGGTGAGCGCTGTCTGCCCGTCGCTGGCCTCGGCAACGACTTCCACCTGACCGCTGCTCGAAAGCGCACGCGCGACGCCCTCCCGGTAAAGCGGGTGATCATCCGCGATCACGACGCGGATACGTCTGGTGTCGGCCACACCGCTCATTGTGCGAGTGCCCTCGGCCAGTCGACGAGGAGCCGCCCGCCGATGATAGCTCCCGGGCCGGCGCGGCGGTTTGACGCTGCCCTCATCGCGGGCATACTTCAGGTGCGCTTTTCCGGCTGCGGCCAACCAGACCGGAGGCGCGGATCTTTCAGTTGCGGCGTCGGGGGGCGGCTCCCCAGCCTGCGGTCGTGCTCTCGCACGGTGCTCGCGCGGGGCCTCTCTCCGGGTCGACCCAGACGACCGGAGGGAGCGATGAGCCACCGGGTTCAGCGAGCATGGACCGCTGCGGGGGCCTCGCCTGCTCTCGGGCGGCCGCCACCGGTGCGGGAGTGGTAGAGATTCGAATAGCCCCCGTAGCCCGCTTGCCAGCCGGCTACGCAGGGGGCGGCTCGTGATCGGCGTCGTCGTCTCGGTGCTGGCGGCGCTCGCCACGCTCGTGGTGGTGCTGCTCGTGCTCCGCTTCCCGCGCGTCACGGGCGGCGAGGCCGACGAGCGCGTCGCCGCGGTGACGATGGACATGCGCGCGCGCATGGACGCGATGCGCCGGGAGCTGAGCGGCGCGCTCGAGCAAGCGCAGGCCGAGGCCGGGCGGAACCGCTTTTTTGGCGAGCTGGCCGAGGCGACGAGTCTCGAGAGTCTCGTTCGGCGCGCGCTCGAGGCGGCGACCACGCTGGTCGATGCAGACGCCGCGCTGCTGCAGGCGACCGGGACCGACGGCCGGCAGATGGCGGCGAATCTCGGGCTGTCGGTCGAGGAAGCGCGCGTCGTCGCCGGTGGTGCGCCCGAGGCGTCTGCACCGCGCGCTGTCCTGCTCTCTTTTCGCTATCCGCCGGGCGGTGCGCCGGAAGGGCAGCGCCCGATCCGGTCTGCTCTCGCCGTGCCGGTCCCGAGCGAGCGCGAGGCCGGCGGCCGCCTCGTCGCGTTCTCGCGCGCGGAGTCGCGCGTCTTCTCCGACCGGGACGCCCGCGAGCTGGAGGCGCTCGCGCGTCAGGTCGGCTCGGCCCTCGAGAACGCACGCCTCGTCGAGCAGGCGCGCACGCGCACCGACCGCGACTCTGTGACGGGGCTCCCGAACCGCGCCCGCTTCTCGCAGCTCTTGGAGCAGGAGGTCGCGCACCTTGAGCGGGGTCGGCTCGCGCTGGCGCTCTTCGACCTCGACGACTTCGGCGCGATCAACCGCCGCCTGGGCCACGAGACGGGCGACGCCGCGCTGCGCGAGACCGTGGAGCGGGCGGGACCGCTGCTCGGCGAGGCCGACATCCTCTGCCGTATCGGCAGCGACGAGTTCGCGGCCATCCTCCCCGGGGCGACGCTCACGGCCGCCGACGCGCTCTGCCGCCGCCTGCGGCGCGTGCTCGCGGCCTCACCCGTCGCGCCGGTCGGCCGGCTTGCGTTCTCGGCGGCCGTTGCGGAGCTCGATCCCGACGAGGACGCCCCCACCTTCTTCCAGCGCGCCGAGGAGGCTCTCGGCCGCGCGAGGGCAGGCGGCGGACTCATCCTCGCGGCTGAGAGTTGGGTCGTGGACTTCTAGCGAAGCCGCCGCCAGGCAGCCGCGCCGCGAGGGAGTAGGCTCCTCGGCGAGATGGCGATCTGCGCAAGTTGCGGCACGGAGAACGCTGCGGGGCGCAAGTTCTGCGGAGGCTGCGCGGCGCCGCTGGCGCAGGCCTGCACCGCATGTGGAAGCGCGAACGAGCCCGGAATGCGCTTCTGCGGCGAGTGTGGGCGACCGCTCGCTGCCGAGGCCGCCGCAAACGAGGTCCCGTCTCGGATCGCCCCTCGGGTGGCCGTTCCCCCCGTTGCCGAGCGGCGGCTCGTCTCCGTGCTCTTCGCCGACCTCGTCGGCTTCACGAGCCTGTCGGAGAGTCGCGACGCCGAAGACGCGCGTGAGCTTCTTTCGCGGTATTTCGATACGTGCCGGCGGCTGATCGGCCTCTACGGGGGCACCGTCGAGAAGTTCATCGGCGACGCGGTGATGGCCGTCTGGGGCACGCCCACGGCGACGGAGGACGACGCCGAGCGGGCCGTCCGGGCCGCGCTCGACCTGGTCGCAGCGGTCACGGCGCTCGGCGACGAGGTCGGCCTGGGTGGCCTCCGCGCGCGGGCAGCGGTGCTGACCGGCGAGGCCGCTGTCACGATCGGCGCCGAGGGCGAGGGCATGGTCGCCGGCGATCTCGTCAACACCGCCTCGCGGATCCAGTCCCTGGCCGAGCCGGGCCAGGTCCTGGTGGGCGAGTCGACCCGGCGCGCGACCGAGCCGACTGTCGTCTACGAGGACGTCGGCATGCACGAGCTGAAGGGCAAGGTCGGGCTCGTCCCGGTCTGGCGAGCCCTGCGCGTCGTCTCCGGCGCCCGCGGTTCCCTGAAATCGCAGGGCCTCGAGGCGCCGTTCGTCGGCCGCGATCGTGAGCTGCGTTTGATCAAGGACCTGTTCCACGACTGCGAGAGCGAGCGCCACGCCCATCTGATCTCGGTCGCGGGCATCGCCGGCATCGGCAAGTCGCGCCTGGCCTGGGAGTTCTACAAGTACTTCGACGGTATCGCCCAGCTCACGTACTGGCACCGCGGCCGTTGCCTCTCCTACGGCGAGGGTGTCACCTATTGGGCGCTCGCGGACATGGTGCGGATGCGCGCCCGGATCGTGGAGGAGGAGGAGCCGGCATCCGCACGCGCCAAGCTCGAGGAGATCGTCGCGGAGCACTTTTCCGACGAGCAGGAGCGCCGCTTCGTCGAGCCCCGCCTCGCGCACCTGCTCGGTCTCGAGGAAGGCTCGGGCTACGCCGTACTGTCCGTGCTCGGGCGAGCGCGGGTCGGCCTGGACGCCGAGCACCTCTTTACGCGCGAGCGATGCGAGTAGCGGCTCGAGCTCGGCCTCGCCGAGGCCGGAGAGGGCGGCGAGTGCCCGCTTCGAGAAGGTCTTGCCGAGCACTGCGCCGCCCTGCAGCAGCCGCCGCTCCTCCGGCGGCAGGCCGTCGAGCCTCGCCGCGATCAGCGCCTGCAGCGTCTCGGGCACCTCGAGCGCCTCGATCGTGCCCGTCGGGCGGTACACCGAGCCCTCCTGGACGAGCGCACCACGATCGAGCAGCATGCGCACTGTCTCGACGGCATAGAGCGGGATCCCCTCGGCGCGGTCGAGGATCTGCTGCCTGACCTCCTCCGGTAGCCCGGGCACAAGGCCGGTGAGCAACTCTGCCATCGCGGTCGCGGAAAGCGGCTCGAGATAGAGCGAGGTGAAGCTGCGCCGGCCCGCTCCCCAGGTGGGGCGGCGCTCGAGCAGCTCGGGCCGCGCGAGCGTGACGACGCAGATCGGTGTGCTCCGCGACCAGTCGAGCAGGTACTCGATGAAGTCGAGCAGCGAGTCGTCGGCCCACTGCATGTCCTCGAACGCCATGACCACGGGATAGGTCTCGGTGAGCCGCTCGAAGAAGAGGCGCCAGGCTGAGAAGAGGTCGTCGCGCTCTTCCTCCAGGACCTGGTCCGGCATGTCGCCTACGAGACGCTCTCGAAGCGCGAGCGGCGCGTCCGGCACCTTGCCGCCGCGGCTCACCTCGAGGGATCGTTCACCGACGAGGACGAGATCGTGGAGGTGCTCGCGTCGCACTACCTCGACGCATACCGGGCCGTCCCGGACGCGGAGGATGCCGACGAGATCAAGGTGAAGGCCCGTGCGATGCTGACGCGGGCCGGTGACCGGGCCGCCTCGCTGGGCGCGGGGCGCGAGGCGCAACGCTACTTCCAACAGGCCGCAGAACTGGCCGACGATGCCGTCATTCGCGCCGAGCTCGACGACCGGGCGGGGCGGATGGCCTGGCGGCGGGGCCGGCCGGAAGAGGCTGTCGAGCTGTTCGATCGAGCGCTGGCCGTCTTCGAGGCGGAGGGCCTGATCCGCCAGACGGCCCGCATCGCCGCGGTCCTCGCCGAGATCGACTTCCGTATGGGTCGTGGGCCGGAAGGGATCGCCCGCCTAGAGCGAGCTCTCGAGACGCTTACCGCGGAGGAACCGGACGCCGACATCGCGCTGGTGGCGGCGCAGCTCGGCCGGTTCCTGACACTGGATGGGCAGCACGAGCTGGCGGCGCCTCGACTGGAGCTCGCGCTCCAGCTGGCGGAGGTGCTCGAGCTGCCCGAGGTGCTCGCCCAGGCGCTGACGAGCAAGGCGATGCTGATCATGCGCGCCAACCGCCTGGAGGAAACGCGCATCCTGCTCGAGGGCGCGCTCGCTATCGCGCTAGCCAACGATCTGCCCCCGGCCGCGATCCGGGCCATCAACAACCTCGCGGTCGCTCACGAGTCGGCCGACCGCTACGGGGCCGCAGTCGACGCTACCGACCGCGGGCTCGAGCTCGCCCGGCGCGTCGGCGACCGCGTCTGGGAGTCGCAGTTTCTCAGCGGACCGATCAGCGCGCTCGTTCTCCTCGGCCGCTGGGAGGAGGCATTTGCGCGGGCGGCGGAGACCGAGAACGTCCTCTCGGCCCTGATGCAGGAGCACGACTTCCTTACCACGCACCTCGTCGAGATCGACTGCGCGCGCGGCAACGTCGGCGAGGCAAGGGCACGCCTCGGGCTAATCGTGAAACCGCGCGGATTTGTCGACGTGCAGGAGCGGACCTCATTCTTGCTGCACGAGGCGCTGGTGCTGCGCACCGAGGGGAAGCCGCGGGCGGCGCTCGAGGCGATCGAGCCCGTGCTCGCGGCGTGCGACGAGCTCGGGATGATGTTCCTGACGGTGAAGCTCGGCTTCGTCGAGGCGCTCGAGGCAGCCTCCGAGCTCGGCGCGACTGGCAAGGTCGAGGAGCTTCTCGGCATGATCGAAGCCCTCCGACCGGGTGAGCGGCCCCCGCTGCTCGACGCGCACGTCGCCCGGTTCCGCTCGAAGCTCTCGGGCGAGGAGGCCGGTTTCAAGACCGCCGCCTCCCGCTTCCGCGAGCTCGAGCTGCCGTTCTGGCTCGCGGTCACCGAGCTCGAGCACGCCGAGGGGCTTGCTGCGGGAGGCCGGGCGGCCGAGGCCGAGCCGCTCCTGGCCGAAGCACGCGAGATCTTCGAGCGGCTCGAGGCGACGCCCTGGCTCGAGCGAGCAGTACGAGCCTCGGGCGTCGGCCAGCCGGCCGAGGCTGCGCTGTGACGCTGCTCAGCGCCGGCTAGGCTAAAAGGGCCTGCTCGAGCCTGCGCCGCCCGCCGCGGCCGGCGCAGGCCAGGGCGAGGACGCGCCCCGCAGCCAGCCGCGGCGTGCCGCGACGATGTCGGCCAGGTCGTCCTCGAGCAGGCCGCCGAGCCGGCGGCCGACCGTCGTCAGGAGGCCAAGGGCGATGAACGTCCAGGCTTCGGCGCTCGGGTCCCGGTCGGCGACGATGCCATCCGCTGCCTGCGACCGCTCGATCGCGGCGCAGACGTAGGCGTGCACCTCGCGCATGTGATCACGCAGGAACGCACAGATCTCCGGGTCGTCGCTCGCCTCCGTCAGCGCCTGCACCCAGAGGTTTGCCACGAGCGCTCTCTCGTCCTCGATCTCGAGGTACGCACGTCCCATCGCGTGGATCCACTCGCCGGGGTCGGGCTCGGCCGCGACGGCCCGCTCCCAGATCTCCTTGACGGCGCCCCAGGCCTCGTCGAGGCAGGCAAGGTAGAGCTCGCGCTTGCCGCTGAAATGCCGGTAGAGGATCGGCTCGGACACGCCGACCGCGCTCGCGATGTCCGCCGTCGTGACGCCGCGGTAGCTGTGCGAAGCGAAGGCCTTTAGCGCCGTGGCGACGAAGCAGGCGCGGCGCTCCGCCGCGGGCATGCGGGCGCTAAGGCTCAGAGGGCAACCTCTCGAGGCTCATGCGGAGCGAGCGACTGACGACCATTGGCGTCGCTCCGGCGATCCCAGACCCGTAGGGTGGTCAGGCGGCGACCTCGACCGGCGCGGCGTGCTCGGCGCGGCGGTGCGTGCGCACGACCGTGATCGCGATCACTGCGGCGCCGAAGGCGATTGCGGCCGCCACCTCGAGACCGACGTGCAGGCCGTCGACGAACGCGATGGGCCGCGGGTTCCCGGCACGGATGGAGCTCGCCGTCTTCTGCGCGAGGATCGCCCCCATCACCGCGATGCCGAGTGAGCCGCCCACCTGCCGCATGCTGTTCAGCACGGCGGAGCCGACCCCTGCCTTGTCGACCGGCACGGAGCTCATCGCCGCGGCGGTCGTGGGGGTCATCGCGCTGGCCATGCCGATCCCGCCGATCACGAGACCGGGGAAGATCGCCCAGTAGCCGGAGTGAACGTCGAGCCGCGAGAAGATCAGGAGCGAGGTCGCGACAAGGGTCATGCCGCCGCCCATCAGCCAGCGGGAGCCGATCCGGTCGGAGAGCTTTCCCGAGATGGGCGCTAGCAGAGTGATCATCACCGTCATCGGCAGGAACGCAGCGCCGGCCTGGATGGCCGAGTAGCCCAGGATCTGCTGCATGTAGAGCGAGATGAAGAAGAAGACGCCGAACATGGCGAGCGCGACGAGCAGCATGACGGCGTTCGCGCCGGCGAAAGTGGCGTTCTTGAAGAGGCTGAGGTCGAGCATCGGCACGCGCTGCCTCAGCTCGAGCGCGCCGAACACGGCGAACGCGACGGCCGCCAGGGCGAAGAGCCCGATGATTCGCCCCGATCCCCAGCCGTAGCTGTTCGCCTCGATCAGGCCGTACGTGAGTGCGAAGAGGGCGAGCGCGGAGGAGAGGAGTCCGGGCAGGTCGAGGCGCTGCTCGCGCGACGTGTCGCGCGACTCCTCGATCACGAGGCGGGCCATGATCATGCCGACGATCCCGACCGGCACGTTGACGAAGAAGATCCAACTCCAGCTGATCTTCTCGGTCAGGATTCCGCCGACGAGCGGGCCAATGGCGAGCGCCATGGCCGCGGTGCCGGCCCAGATGCCGATCGCCATCCCGCGCTGCCTCGGCGGGAAAGTGGCCGTGATGATGGAGAGCGTCGCAGGGTTCATCAGCGCCGCTCCGATCCCCTGCACGATGCGTGCTCCGATCAGGACGCTCGCGCTGCCGGCGAGTCCGCAGGCGAGCGAGGACGCCGTGAAGACGAGCAGCCCGGCGATGAACATGCGGCGGCGCCCGAGCAGGTCGGCGAGCTTCCCGCCGGACAGCATGAGCACCGCGAACGTGAGCGCGTAGCCGTTGACGATCCATTCCAGCTCGGAGACACCGATCCCGAGATCCTGCTGGATCGACGGCAGCGCGACGTTCACCACCGTGTTGTCCAGCATGATCATGAACAGGCCGATCGCCACGGAGGCGAGCGTCAGCCACTTGCGGTTCTCGGGGGCGAGGATCCGAGCTCTCATACGATCTCCTTCAAGGTAGTCCGAAGACGAAGTTAGCGCACGCCCCCCTCTCGCATCGCGTTGGGGTAACGGCCGGTCGGGTGCGTAGGCTCCAGTCCGCGATGGAGGTCGGACGGGATGCCGAGGACGAGCGCGGCGAAGGCGACGTGCCCGCGGCCTGAGCACACGGGCTCGCGGGTGC
>JBBSGR010000013.1:0-78653 GCA_038253945.1 Gaiellales bacterium | reverse complement strand
CAACGCTTCACCGCCGCCCTCACGAACGCCGGCGCATGACTCGGGGCCACCGTGGATCGCTACTCCTTCGATGTAGAGCTCCCTCCTCTCCTTCTCCATGCCGGTTTATCCCGGCGCACACAACGAGCAGAGGCCGCACCGAGCACTCGACCTGCGGGCGCCAGACCCGAGCCCCAGCCCGCCGGCGCGAAGCGGTCACGTCAGCTCAGCCGCTTCGGTCCAACGACGCGATCTGCTCCGCGGACTCATCCACGAATATGAAACCGCCGCAGCACGACCGGGTTAATGCACCCCACGGGCTCCGTTACCAGGTACCTGGTCTACGAAGTTCGCGGTGGCGGAGACGCGTACGGATCGCCTGAACCGCGGCCTCCCAGAGCCGGCTTTCGTCTTCCGCTGACCGCTGATAGAGGCCGCCGAACGAGCCGTCGCCGAGGGCTTCCCTCCACGCCCTCGGATTTCCGCCCTCGGGCCACACCACCGGCGGCTTGCGCTGTGCAGGAATCATGACTCCTGGAAGCCGTGTCCACGGGAAGTCTCCGACCACGACGCATGGTCGTACTCGCGATCGATTGCGGCCGCAATCTCGTCCGGTCTCCCTTCCCAAAGCTCATGCCAGACAACCGCCGTGCCCGGCTGGCGTTGTGTCCACGCCCTGCCCGACTCGGTGTTTCCGCCATGACCGTTCACAACGAGGATCCGCGCGAACCCCTGGCCGCCCAGCGAATCGACGACGTCCGAGAGGAGTGCGACCAGCGTGGACTCCCGGAGCGTGGGACTGCCTGTACGCGGCCGTTCACCCCGTATGGCAGCACCGGCAGCACCGGGACCCCCAGCGGCTCGGCAGCCTCGACCGACGCACGCTCGGCAAGGATGTTGTCGGTCTCGAGCGAGAGGTACGCATGCTGCTCGGTCGAGCCGACGGGGAGTACGATCCGGTCGTCTCCACGCAGGTAGGCCTCGAGCTGCATCCAGTTGAGGTCGCGGACTCTCACCGTGCCGCGCGAATCTAGCGCCGAAGCCGAACCCTCGGCTGGGCCAGCGTTCCGGAATGACGCCTGACGACTACTGCGAACCGCTTTTGCCCCACGGCAGGCGTGACCAGTACCGCGGCCGCTCGCGCTGGAATCTCTCGGCCGTCGCATAGACCTGCTCCGGATCAGATGTCTCCCTCTCCACACTCGCGCCGTAGCGCGCTGCGAGGTCCGACACGGGATACCGCACTTCCGGGCTTACGTGTGCGCCAACCATCAGGATCGAGCACGGCCCTTCGCCAGCACCCACGAAAGCGTGCTCCGTCCAGGGAGGCGAATGGAAGAAGTCCCAGGCTCGGAGGAGTCGCTCCTCGCCCTCCACGAGCAGCCTGCACTCCCCGGCCAGAATGAGGAACGCCTCCTGATTCGCCTCGGCGTGATAGATGCCGCTCTTGCCGGGCTCGAGGACGGTCAGATTGATCCCGAACTGCGGGAACTCGATCGGACGTTCGCCGTATTCGTTGGCGAACCAACACGCTGCGCCCCTCGTCTCCGAAGAGAACCATTCGGCATCACGCACGTTGACGACGAACCAACCCTCCGTGACGGGGGCAAGCCCGGAGCCAGCGTCCTCAAGCCTCGCTCCGCTCACGAACCAGATTCTCGCAGCCCAAGCGACGCTTGCTCATTTGGGTCAGCGTCCTCTCGCCCGACGAGACCCATCGCGCGTCCGTCGTGCGGCGCCTTCGGTTTAGTTCTACGCCGACTCGTTGCTCGAGTGCCTGGACGAGGCTGCTGGGGCTCAGGATCGGCGGCTCGTCGCCGCTGACGATCGCGTCCGCTTGGGCCGCACGGGCAAGCGCGATGAGGTAGTCGTCGTTCGGATCGCGCGCGGATCGGGTCCCCGGCCGGCGGATCGGGAAGTGTCTCGGCGTGTGACGCGATGCCCGCCACGTACTGCTCGACCTCGTCCAAGCTGACGTAACGCCGGAGCTTCTCGCGCTGCAAGACGCCGAAGAGCTCGGCGAGCAGATGCGGGCTGACGACGAGGGCAAGCCGATCCTCCCGGATAGCGCACGATCTCGGCCGGCGGGCCGCGTGGCGTGATGATCGCGGAGACGAGGACGCCGGGGTGGTCGACTACGACTCGGCGCACCTATGCGGCAGGCGAGCTCCGCGCGGCGCGGAAGTTCTGCAGCTCGGCGTGGGCGAGGGCGAGCGCCTCGTCGGGGTCGAGCGCGTTCTTCGCGTTGCGGGCCCAGACCTGATCGACGACCTCGAGCCCGAGGTAGCGGCGAAGTGCCTCTTCGACGACCTCCGACTCGTCGCGGCCCGAGCCGGCAGCGGCAGCCGCGGTTCGGCGCAGCACGGCCTCGTCGAGGAACAGCGTCGGTCTTCTCTTTCGCCATTGCACTAATGTTCGCACACGCCTCTCTCGGCGGACACCAGCGGGCCCAGGCGGTCGCGAGCGGCTGTCGGAGGGACGACGGACCTGTTATCGAGGCGCGACTGTCGCGCGGACTGTCGCGTAAGGCCGTGAAACCGCATGGTTGAGCCAAGCACCGTTTGTCTTGAAAACCGCAGGCGGCCGAAAGGTCGCCCGTGGTTCGAATTCCACCCCCGCCGCTTTTTGGCTCGCAAACCAGCATGGTTGCGCGGAATTAGCCCGATCGGAGGCGAGCGTGGGCCGCAGGGGCGGCGACGTTGCCGGATGATGCCCGAGGCGGTGCGATCAGGCTCTGCGAGCCCGCGCTGCCCGCCGCTCGGCCTCGGCTGCGATCTCCTCGAGCGACGCCTGGACCGCCTTCGTCCAAGCTAGCGCGACGCGTCCGCCCCACCAGGCACCGAGCGCCCACAGGTCGGTGCCAAGCTCACCCGCCCAGATCAGCTCGGTCCCGCCCTCGACTTCCTCGAGCGCGAACGACTCGGCCACATGCGGGACCGGACCGCGCACGACGCGAAACAGCACCCGCTCCGGCCGCTCGAAACGCACCGCCTCGACCGTGGTCGTCAGGCCGCACTTGACCGGCGTGAAATGCGCGGCGAGAACCATGTCCGAGCCCCGCTCCCAGACCCGCAGCTTCTGCTCGAGCGCGCGCGACGTCCGGCCGAGATAGGGCGCCGAGATCACATCGAAGACAAGCTCACGTGGCGCGGCGATCCGTCTCGCGATCGGGCCGAGCGGCTGAACGGTCCTGCCGACACCGAGATCGACCGTGATCGCGCCGGCGGCATAGAGGCGATAGAGACGCCGGCCGGCGAGCGAGGCCGCGAGGGTGAAAATCGCCCGTCTCACCACCCAAGTCTACGGAGCCGACGGGACCCTCGGGGCTCACGGGTCCCGCCCTCTTCGCCCGAGAGGAGCAGGATCCGCCGGCTAATCGTTTCGCGCTCCGCGCGCGATCCAGCGCGCAATCACACTCCGCTCGCGGCTGTTGAGCAGGTGCCGGCGGGAGGGATCGGGGACGTGCGTGAGCAGGTACGAGAGGTCAGGCCGCCCCGGCAGCACGCGCTCGAAGGCGGGCGCGAGCGGCGAGACGACGCCCACCAGCTGCGCGTACGAGCGCCCCGGGCGCAGGTCGAGGTACGGATAGGCGACCGGGTGGCAGGACGTGCACTTGCGATCGAAGATCGGCTGCACGTCGCTGCCGAACGAGACGGCCGCCGAGGTGCCCGACCGCGCCGTTACGAGCAGGACGACAAGCGCAAGCGCAAGCGCGAGCGCCGCCGCCGCTAGCCCGAAACCGTTGCGAAGCCGCTGATGTTGCACTGGTGGTCGACAGCGAGAAAGATCCAGCGTCCCGGCAGCCGCTTCGAAATGGAGCGCTTCCAGAGTCCCGGCCCGCCGTCGGGGCGATGCAGCTCGAACACGAGCCCCGCGTCGGGGTTGACCGCGAGCGTGTAGTTGGGATCGAGCGAGTTGCCCCGGACGATCATCGACAGGTCGGTGCCGCTCGCCGTTCGTTCCACATGCGGGCTCGCGACGACGGGATTTGGGATGACCCGGTCGGGCAGCCCGAAGTCGACGGTCGCGACCGCGTCCTGCTCGAGGGCCACGATGCGAGAGACGTAGATTCGTTTCGAGGCGTAGGCCTTCAGCAGGTACTGGCCGACAGGAGCGTTCGGCAGCCGGTACCGGCCGCGAGCGTCGGTGGCCGCGACCCGGTAATGCTCCTCGCCGCCGGGTAGGTTCTTGCCACGCAGCAGCAGCGTCACGATCGCGCCGCCGAGCGGGCGGTGACGCCCGTCCTCGACAACGCCTTCGATCGTCGCATTGCCGCGCGGGCTCGAAGCTTGGTTGCCGACCGGCGACGGCCCCGGCGAGCCCGGTGTCGGAACGCTCGGCGAGACGGTCTTGCCGCGGGCGTTCTTCGCGCCCTGCCTGATCCAGGCGGCGACCAGGTCGATGTCGGACTGGGCCATCCGGGGCGCAGCCCGCGGCATCCGCGCTCCAATCGCGGGGACGTCGCCGAGCTTCGGGTCGCCGGCGATCTTCTCGAAGAGGAAACTGCGGCCCGGGTCGCCGGCCACGACGCGGACGAGACGCGGGTCCTCGACCGCGCGCACGCCGACGAGGGACGCGTACGCGCGCCCCGGGCGCATGTTGAGCGAGGGGTTGACGACCGGGTGGCACGCAGCGCAGCGGTACTTCGCGAAGACGTGCTCGACCTGACCGAAGCTAACGGGCACCGCCTTGGCGGGCTTGCCGGACGAGCCGCCGCAGCCGGCCGCCGCGAGCCCCACCGTCAAGGCGATCGCGACGGGAGCGGCGAGTTTCCTCGAGAACGGCGCCCTCGTTCGGCGCGCCCCATCCTCAGGCCTTCTCGACCACCCCACGGCCCAACGGTATGTCCCCGTCCGAGCCGGAGGCAAGCGCCCGCCTCGAGAGTTCAGGATTCTTTAACCGCAAGGTTCGGCGTCCAGATGGTCGTCACCTGCGCCGAGAGCCGGAAATCCGAATCGCCGAAAGGGACGTATGGGCAAGTACCCGAAGAGTGGAGGCGAAGCATGACGCGCACTAAACGAACCCACCGCCGCGCACCCGCGGCCGTCATAGCAGCGGCAATGGCGCTGGCAACGATGCTCGCGCTCGCGCCCATCGCGCAGGCCGCGGTCAGCGTCTCCCGAGCAGAGCTCAGCAGCGGGCAGCTGCGGGTGGAGGGAACGGGCGCGCAGCCCGGCTCGACGGTCACCGTTCGCAGCAGTGCTTCGTCGGCGGCGGCTACTGCCGACGCCAACGGCGCCTTTCGGGGTGCAGGCAAGCGGCTTCTCGACGGCCGGATTGCCGCGTCACGGTCAGTGATCCGGTGAGCTCGGCGTCGGCGACGCTGGCCGGCTGCACGATCTCGACACAGCCACCTCCGCCGCCGCCTCCGCCGCCCTCGACCGCCGTCGCAGTGTCGAGCCTTGTCGTGCAGCCCGCCAAGACAGTGCAGGGCAACACCGCTACGGGGACGGTCACGCTCAACCGGACACCCGACGGGTCGGTGACGGTCTTGCTGGCTGCGGATGGGCAGGTATCAATCCCTCCCTTCGTGACGATCACTGCACCGGCAACGTCTGCGACCTTCCCGATCACGACTTTCGTGCTCAACCGCACCTTCCTGATTCACGTCTCAGCGGGTGTCTCGACAACGGAGGCGCAGACGACCTTCTTCCAGGTGCCCACAGCGCAGACCAACATCATCACGATCCCGACTGCGACCCTGTCGCAGAACGGGGATCTGAAGGTGTCGGCGACCAGCGACAACGCCAGCGTCACGCTCACCGCGTTCTTCGCAGATGCGCGGGTCGGAGTGCTGCGTAACGATGGGGGCGGCAAGTTCTCCGGCAGCTTCAAGATAAACACGCGGGACGGCGTGGTCGTCTTGCACAGCAACCTCGGGGGCTGCAGTCAGCGTTCGGTCAACCGGCCCACGGGCTGGCAGTACTGCTGAGCCGTCATCTGACCCGGCCGGCTCGCGGCGGTTGCGGTGAGAGTGCCGTAGCGCTGTAGGGCACAGGGGTTCATCGCGATCCCGCGAGCGTCGATCCGCAGACCCGGCCTACGCCGAAGGATCTGTAGCCAACGGTTGCGACGCATCGTTTGAAGCAGCCGCGAGCGCGGTCATCGCGAGTGCGATCGCATCCTCGGTCGAGAGGGCTGCCCCCTCCGCCCGGGCCGCATCGAAGGCGGCGTCGTCAAGTTGCACGCGGACGAGCTCGAGAGCCCGGTCGTTGTTTCTCGTCAGCCAGGGCTGGCTGACCCCGAGCTCCCTAAACGAGCCTTCGGCCTGGGCGAGTAGTTTCCGCGCGCAGCGGTCGGGCGAGCATCCGCCGCAAGCGCCCGCTCGAGCCACCTCGTCCCCTCAACAAGCGGCCTTCGGACTTGCCAGAATCCGCCAGCGCTCCCGCCAAACGCTGAAGCTGCTCGCCCTCGCCTGCGCCGTCGAAGCGGGCGAACGCGGCGCGGAGGTTGTCGTGCTCAACCTCCAGCCGGTCGAGCCACCCGGTCGCTGTTTCCTCCACCAGGTGCGGCTCCGCTTCCTCCGCCAACGCGAGGAAATAGTCTGCGTGGCGGCCAACCACCCCGTCTCTCTCGCCAGACAGGTCTAGCTGCTCCACGGCGTACTCGCGAATCGTCTCCAGCATCCAAAGCGGCCCTGATCGCGTACCCATTCGAGTCTCTTGTCGACCAGCGCCTGCAGAACATCTAGGTCGGCATCGACGACCGCCTCCGCCGCCTCGAGCGTGCAGCCTCCGTTGAAGACGGCCAGTCGCGCGAACAGCTCCTTCTCCTCGACGTCCAGCAGCTCGTGGCTCCACTCGATCGTCGCTCGCAACGTCTGTTGGCGAGCATCGACGCCGCGCCCTGACTTCAGGATGTCGAGTCGCCGCGAGAGACGCTCCAGCAATTTCTCCGGCGACAGCACCCGCACACGTGCGGCCGCCAGCTCCAACGCCAGCGGCAGCTGCTCCAGACGCACGCATAATTCGTCCACCGCACCAGTCGGTTGGAACTGCGCGTCAGCCGAGCGCGCTCGGGCAACGAACAGCTCGACCCCTCTGAAGCTTCGAGAGCAGGTACCTGGTACGCCTGCTCACCCGGCAACCGCAAGAGCTCCCGACTCGTCACGAGCAATCGCAGGTTCGGGCAGGTCGCCATCAGCTCAGCGAGATCTTCGGCCGCCTGGACGACCTGCTCGAAGTTGTCGAGCACGAACAATAAGAAGCGATCGGCGATGTGCTCGGAAACATCGTTTTTCGCGCCGACAGCCTGACCCGCGGTCGAGAGCACCAGCTGCGGATCCCGCAGGGACACAAGAGGCACCCAGAACACGCCACCGGGAAAGCGATCCGCCGCAGCGGCAGCCGCCTGTAATCCCAGCCGTGTCTTGCCGGTACCGCCCGGCCCCGTCAATGTGATCAGCCGCCGATCGTCCTGCGCGAACAGCTCCGCCAGCTCTTCCAGCTCACGCTCGCGTCCCAGGAACGGCGTTGCCGGGACCGGCAGGTTCGTCCGGTACAGCGTTCGGAGCGGCGGAAACTCCTCGCCGCCGAGCTGGTAGATCCGCTCTGGCGCAGAGAGATCCTTCAGCCGGTGCTCGCCCAGATCGCGCAAGCAGTCCGAGGCGACCAGTCCGGCGGTCGCAGAGGACACCAAGATCTGGCCGCCATGACCGCAGGCCGCGATCCGCGCGGCCCGATGCACATCGACACCAACGTACCCCTCATCGGTCAGAAGCGGCGTGCCGCTATGCACACCCATCCGCACCCGGATAGGCCCCGAGCCAAGCCCGTCGCTGATCTCGGTGGCGGCGGCCAGCGCTGCCGGGGCGATCGCAAAAGCCACGAAGAAGGCATCACCCTGTATATCGACCTCGACCCCACCAGAAGCGGCGACCGTTTCCCGAACCACCCGACGATGCTTCGCCAGCGCCTGCGCATACGTTTCCGGCCCCAACTCGTGGAGGAGCTTCGTTGCCCCCTCCACATCCGTGAACAAGAGGTGACCGTGCCGCTCGGGAGGTCGTCGCGCATCGCCTGGCGATCAGGATCGCCGTCTGTGCTGAGGCCGCGTCGGCGCCGATTCCGGCGATCAGGGCGCCGAGGACGAAGCCGAAGTCGCGCCAGAAGCGGTAGACGCCGGCGACGCGGGCGCGGTGCAGCGGCTGGCTGGCATCCGAAACGGCCGCGATCAACGTTGGGTAGACCATCGCCGTCCCGACGCTCAGCAATGCCGCGGCCGCGAGCGAGGGCCCGAAGGCTCCATCGCCGGCGACGAGCAGCCCGAGCGCGGCCGCCTGCCATCAGTGGATAGAGCACCTGGTAGGAACCGTCCGGACGTGTCGCGGCTGTGCATCGAGCGGTCGCATCTCGCTCAGCAAGGGCCAGCCGCCGCCGACGTTGACGGAGCGTCCATCGGCCCCGACGGCGAGCAGCGCCGTCACCTGCTTCGCGGATCCCGACGCCGGCAGCAAAAGCGCCGCTGCCAGCGCTGCCGCCAGGCAGCGCAACGTCATCGGTGTCACGAGTCTACGCGCCGCCGCAAGGTCGGTCAGCTCAGTTTCGACCATTGTCGAAATACACGTAGCGCGGCCGTCGTTCATTCCAAAGATGCGGACGAGAAGGACTGCGCTCGGTGCGATCTTCGCCACCACGACCGCCCTCGCTTGGGGCGGGCAGTTCGTCGTCGGGAAGTCGGCGCTCGGCAGCGTCAACGCCTTCCCGCTTTCCACGATCCGCTACGCCGCTGCGGTGCTCCTCTGGGGCATCGTGCTCGTGGCGGTCGAAGGCATGCGTGCGCTCCGGCTCGACGGAAAGGGGCTCCGACTGTTCTGGCTCGGTTCGCTCGGTTTCGCGGGCTTCAACCTGCTCGCGTACACGGGGCTCGCACACGCGCGGCCGCAGAGCGCGTCGCTCATCGTTGGGCTCGGGCTCGGCGCAACGCAGTTCAGCGACTTCTCGCCGCTCCGCTATACGACGCTGACCGCGGCGCTCGGCTGGCTGTCGATCGCCGCCGCGACCGCGGTCGCGCTCGGCTTCGGGCTCGCCTCGTCGCCGTCCGCCCACCAGCTCTGGTCGGTGACGCCGCAGATCGCGTACCTCGCGGTCCCGGGCGCGGTCGTCGCAGTGCTGGCGTGGAATGCAGCGATCGGCTTGCTCGGACCGCAGAACGCGGTCCTGTTCGGGAACCTCATCCCCGTGACAACCTTCGCGATCGAGATCGTGCGCGGCTATCGGCCGGGCGCCGTCGAGCTCGCCGGCGCGGCGCTGACGATCTCAGCGCTCGTCGCGAACAACCTGCTCGAGCGCAGACCGCGAGCTACGACCGTCGCGCCGCCCACCGACCTCGAGCCCGCGCGGGTGGCCTGATCGCGTCCGCCCGGGGAAAACGAATGCGGAACAGAATTCGCCCACGGTCGGCCTACGGCGCGTCTCGGAGCGGCAGAAACGGCTCCTTGTCCTCCGGCTGACCAAGCTCGATCTGGCGCCCGCGCTCGAGCTCGGCGTTCAGCTCAGCTCCGAGCAGGATCGCCACGTTCGAGATCCAGAGCCAGACCAGGAAGACGATGATCCCCCCGAGCGTCCCGTAGGTCTTGTTGTACGACCCGAACTTGGCCACGTAGAGAGCAAAGGCGGCCGACGCCAGCATCCAGAGCAGAACGGCGGCAACTCCACCAGGCGTGAGCCAGCGAAAACTCGGCTGGCGGACATTCGGCGCGGAGTAGTAGAGGATGGAGAACATCAGGCTGACGATCACGACGAGAACCGGCCACTTACCGATGTCCCACGCGGTCACGAAGGCACCCCCGAGCCCGATCAGCTTGCCAACCCGGTCCGCGAGCGGGCCGGTTACGACGACCGCCACTGCGCTCGCCGTCAGCAGGATCAACATCACGATCGTGACGCCGAGGCGAAGCGGCACCGTCTTCCAGACGGGCCGGCCTTCGGGGGCGTCCCAGATCGCGTTCGAGGCGCGCATGAAACCGCCGACGTAGCCGGAGGCCGACCACAAGGCGCCAAGGAGCCCGGCAATGAAGAGGACCCCGGCACCGCCGCGACTCGCGCTCAGCCCTTGAAAGGCGCTCGCCAGGATCTGGCGGGCCGGGCCTGGCGTGAACGAGGTCAGATTCTTGAGCAGAAGGTCGGTGACGGAGCTGCCGATCAGTCCGAGGATCGATACCAGCACGATCAGGGCCGGAAAGATCGAGAGAACACCGTAGTAGGTGAGCGCCGCCGCCCAGTCGGTCAGGTTGTCCTCGCGAAACTCTCTCCCGGTCCGCTTGAGCGCCGCCCACCAGGATCGGCGATCAAGCCGCGGAGGAACCTCACCTCCGCCCTTTACCCCGATCCGGTCGGGCTGCGTACCGCCGATCGCCATCACACGTCGTATCTCCCGCGCCGCAGCGCCCGAAACGAAAGCGCGCCGCAGCGACTCAGGCGGGGCTTGGCCTCCTGCACGTTGATCGCCGCGATCGGCGCGAGAGCGGGCAGCCGGGTTTCGGCAGCTCTGGGCGCGTAAATCAGGTATGCGCTCACCGAAAGCTCGATTTCTGCAAAGCACAAGGGCCGATCGATGCCGCCGCTACAGGTACTCGTCAGTGTCACATTCGTCGAGGAGGGCCCACGGCCGCCCACAGAAGCGCCGACCGCGGCAATGCTCATAGCCGGGCGGCCCGGACGCCTTGCGGCCGCACTCGCGGCGGTGCTTCTGCTAGCCGGCTGCGGCGGGCAGGGCATGCTCAGCAAGAAGGCGCTGAGCCAAGAGGCGAAAGGCGTCCAGTCGCTCGCGTCCGAAGGCACTCTTCTGGCCGACGACGCCGCACGGGGCCGTTCGACCTCGACCTTCACCCGGATTCACGCCCGCTTCCTGGAGCAGGCCGCCCGGTCGAGCCGCGCGAAGCTCGCGCGGGGACAAACGCCGAAAGGCCGCCGGCTGGCGCAGCTCGCGGCGCGTGTCAACAGCGACCTCGAGCGCCTCTCCCGCTCGGGCTCCGACCATGCGACACAGCGGCGGCTCCAACAGGACCTCGCTCAGGCCGCGGATGCCATCTCGAAGCTCGGTAAGAGCCTGTGAAGCAGTTCCTGCAGATCGCGCTCGGGATCCTGTCGGCGATCGGCGGCTTCGTCGACATCGGCGACCTCGTCTTCAACACCCAGGCCGGCGCCACGTTCGGCTTCCAGCTCCTTTGGGTGGTCGTGGTCGGTGTGGTCGGAATCATCGTCTACTCGGAGATGTGCGGCCGCGTCGCCGCCATCTCGAAGCGCCCCGTCTTCGACCTCGTCCGCGAACGGGCCGGCTTCGGCGCCGGCCTCGGCACCCTGATCGCCTCGGAGGTCGTAAACCTGATGACCTGCGCAGCCGAGGTCGGAGGAGTCGCAATCGTGCTGCAGCTTTTGTCGGGCCTGCCATACCGCTTCCTGATCGGGCTCGGCGTCGTCGGAATCGTGGTCGTTTCCTGGGTGCTTCCGTTCGAGTGGCTCGAGCGCCTGTTCGGCTACGTGGGTCTCTGCCTGCTCGTCTTCGCCGTCGCCGCGGTCAAAGTGGGGCCGAGCTGGGGCCAGGTCGCCCACGGCTTCGTCCCGGGAATGCACACCGGTAGTCATCTCGTCTTCCTCTACTTCGTGGTCGGGCTGCTCGGGGCGGCGTTGACCCCGTACGAGGTCTACTTCTATTCGTCCGGAGCGGTCGAGGATGCCTGGGGGAGGGAGGACCTGCGGATCAACAAGATCACCTCCGTGATCGGCTACGGGCTCGGCGCCTTTCTCTCTTTCTCGCTGATGATCCTCGCCGCCGTGCTCTTTCTGCCGCGCGGGATCAACCCGCAGTTTCTCGGCACGCCGGCGCTCGGCGCGCAGGACGCGCTCGGCAAGATCGGGCTCCTGCTGGCGCTCGTCGGCATCCTGTTCGCGGTTGGCGGCGCGGCAATCGAGACGAGCTTCTCCGGGGCCTACAACCTGGCTCAGTTCTTCGGCTGGCAGTGGGGTAAGCGCGAACGCCCCGGCGGCGCGCCTCGCTTTGCTCTCACCTGGATCGTGATCTTCGCGCTCGCGCTCGCGATCGTGATGACCGGGTACGACCCCGTCAAACTGACCGAGTACTCCGTCATCTTCTCCGTCGTCGCGCTTCCGCTCACCTTCCTGCCGATCCTGCTCGTCGCCAACGACCCGGCCTACATGGGCGACTCCAGGAACGGCCGAGCTTCGAACGTGCTCGGCGTCCTCTACTTCGTCCTCATCCTGGCGATCAGCATCTCGGCGATCCCCCTGCTCCTGCTCACGAACGGAGGCCAGGGTTGAGCAGCCCGGGGCGCGAGCTCGACCTCGGCCTCGGCCTGCTCGACCACCAGCTCGTCGACCGAGACGGGCGCAACTGCGGCAAGGTCGACGATCTGGAGCTCACGGCAGTGCCGGGCGGCGAGCCGGAGGTGGCCTCCATCCTCGTCGGCGGCGCTGCGTGGCGCGGTCGCGGCATGCTTGGGCGGCTCGCGGCGGCGCTCTCCGGCAGCGCAGTGCGCATCCCCTGGAGCGAGGTGGAGGACGTGTCCTCGGTCGTGACCCTGAAGCAGCCGGCGCAGCAGTTGCGTCTCGGCCGAGGCGACGATCGCGCGGCGCGGCTCGTCCGGCGCCTGCCGGGATCCTGATGCGCCTTTCCGAGCTCCTCCACCGAAAGGTCGAGACGGAGTCCGGCCGTCGCCTTGGACACGTCCACGACGTGCGCGCGGAACGGCGAGGCGAGAGGCTGCTGATCACCGGTCTGATCGTCGGCAAGAGCGCCCTTCTCGAGCACTTCGGGATCAGGCTGGGTAGTGCTCGCACCGATACGAAGCTGCGGACCGGCGCCAAGACCGTGCCCTGGGATGCGGTGCTGCGATTGTCGTCCGGAAGAGTGCTCGTCAGGGACGGGACCGAGCTGCAGTGACTCCTGACGCTTGCCGGCACCGCGTAAGCTCGTGGCAGAGCTGGCCGCGGAACGACACACCCCCCCAACAAGCACCGCGACCCGACGCCACAGGGCATGAGTACTGCACGCAAGCCAGTCCTCCTCGTCACCTTCGTGGCGATCGTTTCCGCGCTTGGAGGGCGGCCCCCGCCGGTGGACTTGGACCGGGAGGCACGGCTACGGGGCCGACCGTCGGCCGCTACTCCGTCTACGAGATCACGCTTCCTTACACGAGCCGGGGGCCGGTCAATCCCTGGACGCGCGTAACTGTCCGGGTCGATTTTCGGTCGCGGAATCGCCCATTTTCGGTGGGCGGCTTCTACTACCAGCGTGACACCTGGAAGGCGCGAGTCGCACCCGATGAGCTCGGCCCGTGGCGTTGGACTGCCGTTATCCGGGGGCCATTCGGTACGAAGAGGCTTGGGGGCGACTTTGTCGTCGTCGACTGGGGCCAGGCCGGCTTCGTCAGGCGTAATCCGAGGAACCCCTTCCGTTTCGTGACCTCGAACGGCGACGCAGGCGGACGGCGAATACCCGAGGCCGGGGGCCTCGTCGAGGTCGCGGCGCCCCTCAGACCTCGCGGTAGCGGGCCTCGAACGCGCAGAAGATCGCGTAGGCGATCAGGCCGGCGGCGACGAGGCCGAGCAACCATGAGCCGTAGCTGTGATTCGCGAGCTTCTGGAGCGCGCCGTCCAGGCCGATCGCCTCCTTGGAGTTGTAGTCGATCGCCGCTTTCGTGACGAAGATCCCGATCAAGCCGAAGACGACCATCCGCGCGAGCAGGCCCACGACGCCCGAGCGCTCACCCCAGTTTCGCTCGGTCTCGCTCATCTTCCCGGTCCGCCACTTCTCGAGAAACTTCTTCGTCACACCGCGGTAGCCGTTGTAGAGACCGGCGCCGATCAGGCAGAGGCCCGCAATGCCGACGATCCATTTTCCGCCGGGCCACGAGAGGACGGTCGCGGCCGTCTTGTGCGCCTTCGCGTTCTGCGATTGCTGCTGGCCCGAGCCGGCGAGGATCTTGACCGTCGAGAAGGTGAGGCCGGTATAGATGGCGCCGCGGCCGAAGTAGCCGGCCCGCTTCGCCAGCCCCTTCATGCCGTCGCCCTCATGGTTCTTGTCCAAGAACGTCTGTGCAAAGCGCCAGATCGCATAGCTGGCGAAGCCGATCGCAAGCAGGATCAACAGGATCTTGCCGAAGGTGTGATGCGCCATCGACGCAAGCGCACCCTGCCGGCTCGTCGCCTTGCCGCCGTCGCCGAGCGCGAGCTTGACCGCGAGGACGCCGACGATCGCAAACGAGGCTCCCTTCGCGATCAGGCCGGCGCGGGCGAGCGCATTCAGCCAGGGGCTGTTCTTCGTGCGCGTGACCTCTCCGCGGACACGATCGGCGATACGCGGGAACCCGACCCGGTCAGACATGTGCCCCCTGGGGCCCTCGCTGCGAGGGAGTCGGACCGCGCCGTCCCGCCCCGTGCTTCGAGAGCAACTCGGCTCCCGAGCGCAACCCGCGTTCGCGAGCCAGGTTGAGGAGGACGATCGCAACCGCGGCGCAGACCGCACCGACCAGGGCGCCGCCCAGGACGTCGGTTGGGTAGTGGACGCCGACATAGACGCGCGAGTAGCCCACGGCAGTAGCGAGCAGCATGAGCAACAACGTCGCTCGCGGCAGGATGTACGACAGAAGCACCGCGCCGGCGAAGCTCGTGGCAGCGTGCCCGGCCGGGAACGAGGTCGAGTGCACCGTCAGCAGCGGGTGTGCCTTCGGGTCATGGAAAAACGGGCGCTCCCGGACGAAAAGATGTTTCAAGCCGAACGAGACAGAGTCTGCGGCCCAGACGGTCGCGAAGGTGATGAGGGCGAGAAGGACGGTAGATCGAACGGTGCGCGTGACGGCGAATCCCACTACCAAAGCGAGCGCAACCCAGATGATCCCGAGCTTCGCGACCCAGCTAAGGCCTTCGAAGAGCCAGTTCAGAGCGTGGACGCGGTGCGTCACCACCCAATCGAAGGCATGGCGATCCAGCGACGTCGGGGCGAGAGCGATTCCTGCCACCGGCTTTGTGTCCCCCGCGCGCCTCGCTCCAAACCTCGCCGCTGGGTCGTATCCAGCTCCGCGGGGAAGCTGCGCGCCCGCGCACCCGCGACGACGTTCCGCTTTCGAAGAGGCGGTATCCCGACTCGGCGGCCTCCGCCGCTAGGCAAGCTCGTAGTTGCCGAATGGCAAGGACGAGAGATCGGGCGGCGATCACAACCGGCCGGAGCGGCCTCCAGCTCGCGGCGCGGCTGTTCGGCGCCATCTTTCTGATCGTCGGAATCGGCGGGCTCATCCCCGGCATCACGACGCACTACGGCGACCTGACGAGCTTCGACGGCGCGGGCGCGCAGGAGATCGGCTTCGTCGGGGTCAACATCCTCGGAAACGCCGTGTACCTCTTCTACGCCGTGGCCGGCTTTGCACTGTCCAGCAGCTGGGAAAGCGCCCGAACCTACTTTCTCGGTGGAGGCCTGATCTACCTCGTCCTGTGGCTCTACGGCCTGATCATCGACGAGTCGAGCGGAGCGAACATCCTCGGGCTCGACCGCGCCGCGAACTGGTTGCATTTCCTGCTCGGGCTGGCGATGCTCCGGATCGGGGTGGTGCTCGGGCGGCACCGAGACGCAGTGCGGGAGCGAGTGGTGCCGTAGTGGTCGTTGCCCGGGCCGGGTAGCGTGCTCGGGATGAGCGCGACCGATGTTCGAGCCTGGCTCGAGTCGCTCGAGCCCTCCGTGGCCGAGGACCCAGAAGCGGCGTCGGTGGCGCTCGCCTACGTCGCCGGCCGGCGGATCGATTGGGACGAGGCGAAGGTGAGCGCCGCGCTTCGCCGCGCGGTCTTCCTGCTCGCGGCGGGCGGCGATCCGCGCCGCGAGTTGCACGTCGGCGACCGAGCGGTGGGCTCGCTCGCACTCGAGCTCGCTCCAGAGGTGCCGGCAGACGCTCTGGAGCGTGTGCTCCACGAGCTGCGCGAGGAAGCAGCCGACCTGCCGCGGGCATCGGATCTGATCGACCGGCTCGCGGCAGACGCGCAGCTGGCCCGAACATGTCTCGCGTGCGGCTTGCTCGCCGACGAGGTGACCGAGGGTGGATAGCGTTGCCGACGCCCTGCGAAGGGTGATGCGGTCGTTTCCCGCCGGGGTGGCCATTGCGACAGTCGACCTGGAAGGTGAGCGGCTCGGTTTGACGCTCGGGTCGCTCGTATCGCTGTCGCTCGATCCGCCGCTCGTCGGCATCTCGGTGAGCCGTAACGCGGCGTTGCACGAGTTGCTGCGGCGCGCCGGAGCCTTTGGCCTCAGCCTCCTCGTTGAGGGGCAGGAGGCCCTGGCGCAGCACTTCGCGCGCGGTGTGCCGCCGATCGCGCTCTGGGCCGGGATCATCACGCACGGAGGTGACGGACGGCCGCCGCTTCTCGAGGGCGCCCTCGGCTGGATCGAGTGCCGGGTCTGGGCGGAGTACCCGGTCGGCGACCACACCTTCTTCGTCGGCGAGGTCACAGGCGCGGAGAGCGGGCGAGCGGGGGCGCCGCTCCTTCGCCTCGGCGGGGAGTTCCGGCCAGCGTGATCCGAGCCGTCATCTTCGACCTCGACGGCGTGATCGTGCAGACCGAGGAGGTCTGGGACGAGGTGCGAGAGCTGCTGGTACGCGAGCGCGGTGGTCGCTGGACCGACCGCGCGCAGGCGGACATGATGGGGATGAGCTCGCACGAGTGGTCCCGCTACATGCACGACGAGCTCGGCCTTGGAGAGACGCCCGCGGCTCTCTCCGCCGCGGTCGTGGAGCGAATGGCCGAGCGCTACCGCGGCGAGCTGCCACTCATTCCCGGAGCGGCGGAGGCGGTCGAGCGGCTCGCCGAGCGCTGGCCGCTTGCCGTCGCGTCGTCCTCGAACCGCGAGCTGATCGACCTCGTCCTCGAGCTTTCGGGGCTGGCCGATCGGTTCCGCGCGACGGTGTCGTCGGAAGAGGTCGCCCGGGGCAAGCCCTCACCCGACGTGTACCTCGAGGCGGCCGCGAAGCTGGGAGTCGAGCCGGGCCAGGTAACGGCGATCGAGGACTCGCGCAGCGGCATCCTCGCGGCCGCCGCGGCGGGAATGCGTGTGATCGCGATCCCGAACGCCTCTTTTCGGCCAGACGCGGAGACGCTCGGGCGGGCGGACGTCGTGCTGCGGTCGATCGAGGAGCTGGTTCCGGCGGTCGTGTCCCCCGGGGACGGTTGAGGGTTCGGGGCCGACCGCGAGCCTCCCTCCGTTCTCAATCCTATCGGCGAACTTCGGACGTGTGTTGCCTAGAAGTGCAACGAAGGTGTGCCGATGACGCCGCTGCTACTCGACCCGTCCCACGAGCACGCACCCGTTGTGCCCGCCGAGGCCCATGGCGTTCGAGAGCGCTACGTCGATGCGCGCCTCCCGTGCCTCGTTCGGCACGTAGTCGAGGTCACATTCGGGATCGGGATGCTCGTAGTTGATCGTCGGCGGCAAGACGCCGTGGTGGAGCGCCAGCACGCACATCATCGCCTCGATCGCGCCCGCCGCCCCGAAGCAGTGACCCATCATCGACTTCGTGGACGACACGGCCAGCTTGTACGCATGCTCGCCGAAGACGTCCTTGATCGCCTTCGTCTCGGCAAGATCGCCGAGCGGTGTCGACGTCCCGTGCGCGTTGATGTATCCGACCCGCTCCGGCGCGACGTCGGCCCGGCCGAGCGCGGCCCGCATCATCTCCCCCACTCCGACCGATTCGGGGTCCGGAGCGGCCATGTGGTAGGCGTCGTTCGACGCGCCGTAGCCCAGGATCTCGGCGTAGATCGTTGCGCCACGCGCCCGGGCCGCGTCCATCTCCTCCAGCAGGAGCACGCATGCCCCCTCACCCATCACGAAGCCGGCCCGCGTGGCGTCGAAGGGCCTGGACGCCCGCGACGGGTGCTCGTCCTCAGCGACCAGGCCCCGCATCGCGCAGAATCCCGCGAGGATCAGCGGGTGCATGCACGCCTCCGTACCACCGGCGAGAACCGCGTCGGCAGCTCCGCGCCGGACCAGCTCGGCTCCCTCCCCGACCGCATGGGAGCCGGTCGCGCACGCCGAGACGACGGCGTAATTCGGCCCGCGAATTCCGAGCGAGATCGCGAGCTGGCCGCTCGCCGAGTCGACGAGCACGTTCGGCAGAAAGTTCGGCGAGACGCGCCCCGGGCCGCGCTCGCGGAGCACCTCGCTCTGTTGCATGATGCCGAGGAAGCCGCCGATCGCCGAGCCGAAGACGATTCCAACGCGCGCGGGATCGAACCCGTCGAGCCGGGCATCGGCCATCGCCTCCTTCGCCGCGGCGAGCGCGAGCAGGACATTGCGATCGAGCTTCCGCACATCCTTCGGCGACGCGACCGTGGTCGGGTCGAAGCCCTTGACCTCCGCCGCGATCCGGACGGGAAACTCGCTCGGGTCGAAGGAGCGGATGAAGTCGACGCCACTTTCGCCCGCAAGCGCGGCGCGCCACGTCGAGGGAACATCGTTCCCGAGCGGCGTGACCCCGCCGAGACCAGTGACGGCGACCCTTTTCATCAGCCGCTGAGCTTAGACGCGCGGGCCTGGCTCAACCATCCGCGCCGCTTCGCAGCTCGAACCGGCCGAGCTCGCGGCCGAACCAGGTCGCCCTGCCCTTGAATCCCGACCCGTCTGGCTCCAGAACGTCGACGAGGCCCCACCACGGCGGCAGGTAGTGGAGGGACAGTCCCTCGACGAGGAACGGCATCCGAACGAGGGGCCCGACCCTCGTCTCACCCCGCGATCCGGCGATCCGCTTGCTGACGCCGATCATCGGCGGAAGCGCTCCGCCGGTGCGCTTCACCCGCCAGACGCCGTCGAACTCGCCCATGTCTCTAGCCTTCCGAGACGATGCCTCCCCCAAACGTCCCGTTTCCGCCGATGGAGGCCGAGCTGGTCGCCGAGCTGCCCGCGACGGGCGACTGGCACTTCGAGCCGAAGTGGGACGGGTTCCGCGGCATGCTCGAGAACGCCGGCGACGAGCTCGCGCTCTGGAGCCGAAACGGCCGGCCGCTGCTTCGCTACTTCCCCGAGCTTCGTGCGCTCGGAGACCTCTTGCCGCGCGGTTCCGCTCTCGACGGCGAGATCGTGATCGAGCGAGAGGGCGAGCTCGACTTCGACGCCATGCAGCTCCGCCTGCACCCTGCCGAAAGCCGGATCCGCAAGCTGTCGGGCGAGATTCCGGCCATGTTCATCGCCTTCGACATCTTGCTCTGGGACGGTGAAGAGCTCCATCGCCGGCCGCTCGAGGAACGGCGCGCCGAGCTCGAGAGCCTGGCAAGCGGGTTCGTCCTCTCCCCGTTCACGCGCGAGCGCGACGCCGCCGCAGACTGGCTCGAGCGGCTGGAGGCCGCGGGCCTCGACGGGGTGATCGGGAAGCGGATGGGTCTGCCCTACCTGCCCGGTTCTCGAGACGGCGTCGTCAAGGTCAAGCCGTACCGGACGGCCGACTGCGTGCTCGTCGGCCTGCGCTGGAAGGCGCGGCCGACCACGATCGCGACGCTGCTGCTCGGCCTGCACGACGACGAGGGCGAGCTTCGCTACGTCGGCTCGGCAGCTGTCGGCGCTCGGCGACACGCCGAGATCGCGGAGCGCGTTCTGCCGCTGCTCGAGGGCGCACCCGAACGCGGGTTCTCCGAGCCGAACCGGTGGGGTACGGGCGAGCTGGCAGAGTCGGCGCTCAGGCCCGAGCTCGTCTGCGAGGTGCGCTACGACAAGGTCGAGAAGCATCGCCTGCGCCACGGCACTCGCTTCCTTCGCTTCCGCCCGGACAAGGCGCCGCGTGAGTGCACCTGGCGTGAGCTCAGGCCCCCGCGCCGGCCCGACGACCTGACCGTGCCGCTGCTGCTCGGACGATGACCGCCGACGACGGCTACGGCCAGATGCTGATCGCGGCGCTCGAGGGAGAGGACGTCGCCGAGATCGTCGAGCGCGACGACCGCTTCATCACGGCGAGCCGGTTCGGCTCGCGGCTGTATCTCGCCCCGTTCGGACGCTGGCCTGCGCACCATCGCCAGGCGATGCGCCACGTGCGGGGCCGCGTTCTCGACGTCGGGTGTGGAGCTGGTCGGGTCTGCCTGCATCTGCAGGAGCGCGGCCAGGACGTCGTCGGGATCGACGTCTCGCCCGGCGCCCTCGAAGTCTGTCGCCGCCGCGGAGTCCGCGACACTTGGCTCTGCTCGATCGACGACGTCGACGAGTCGCTCGGCGCTTTCGACACGATCGTGATGCTCGGCAACAACTTCGGCCTCTTCGCGAGCGCTGCCAAGGCACGGCGGCTTCTGCGGCGCTTCCACCGGCTGACGAGCGACCGTGGGCGAATCGTCGCCGAGAGCCGTGACGTCCAGAGGACGAGCGATCCGGCCCACGTCCGCTATCAGGAGCGAAACCGTGATCGCGGCAGACTGCCGGGTCAGATCCGCATCCGCGTCCGCTACCGCGACCACGCGACGCGGTGGTTCGACTACCTGATGGTCTCCGAGGACGAGCTGGCGAGGCTGTTGGATGGCACGGGTTGGACGATCGGCCGCATCATTCCGTCCGAGGACACGTACGTCGCGGTGATCGAGAAGAGCGCAGCGGCCTAGCCTTCTTCAGCTGTCGTCTGCTCGCGCCCGCGACGGCTGCACGCGGCGCGGCTCGCCCGGCATCTTGGGGAAGTTCGGTGGGTAGGGCGCCTCTCCGAGCCCCTCGTGCTCCTCGCGCTCGACCTGCTCGAAGAGCGTCTGCAGGTCGCAGACCGACTCGTCGATGCCGGCCTGCACGTCGCCGAGCCGCTCGAACCGCGCGGGCATCGTCGCGAGCGTGAAGTCCTCGGTCTCGGCGTCCGCGAGCTCGTCCCACCTGACCGGGGCGGAGACCGTTGCGTCCGGGCGAGCGCGAACCGAGTAGGCCGACGCGATCGTGCGATCACGCGCATTCTGGTTGTAGTCGATGAAGACGCGCTCCCCGCGCTCCTCCTTCCACCACGCGGTGGTGACGAGCTCGGGCAGCCGCCGCTCGACGAGCCGCGCGAACGCGAGCGCGCAGCGGCGCACCTCGGGAAAGCTCCAGCGCGGCTCGATCCGGCACGCGACGTGGACGCCGCGGTTTCCCGACGTCTTCGGCCAACCGACGTAGCCGATCTCGTCGAGCACCTCACGCACGACTGCGGCGACGCGCTTGGCCTCTCCGAACCCGGTACCAGGCTGCGGGTCGATGTCGATCCGCAGCTCGTCCGGCTGGTCGACGTGGCCGCGGCGCGATGGCCAGGGGTGAAAGTCGATCGTCGCGAGGTTCGCAGCCCAGGCCACCTGCGCCACCTCGGTCACGCACAACTCGTCTGCATGGCGGCCCGACGGAAACTGAACGCGAACCGTCTCGATCCACTCCGGCCGACGCTCGGGTACCCGCTTCTGGTAGATCGCCTCGCCTTCGGCGCCGTCGGGATGGCGCTTGAGCTGGACCGGGCGCTCGCGCAAGGCGCGGACGATTCCGTCGGCGACCGAGAGGTAGTAGCGGACGTGATCGAGCTTCGTCTCCCCCCGGGCGCTGTAGAAGACCTTGTCCGGATTCGTCACGCGAACGATGCGCTCACCCACACTCAGCTCGACGAACGGCGCGGCCATCTGAGGCGTTATTGTTGCGCCCATGCGCAGGGCCTGCTTCCTTCTCATCGCCGTCGTCTCGCTCTCGGCGATCGTCGCGGCCGCCGCCCGCCCGACGCCGGCCACGCCGGTGTCTCGTGCCGCTGTCGCCGCGTCGTGCTCCAAGGACAATCTGCGCCTCGTGAACGACGGCCAGCTGACGATCGGCACCGACAACCCTGCTTACCCTCCCTGGTTCGGAGGCGGGAGCCCGAAGGGATCGCCCTGGAAGCTCAACGATCCCGCCACCGGCAAGGGATTCGAGTCGGCGGTCGCCTATGCGGTCGCGAAGCGGCTCGGCTTCTCGCGGAGCCAGGTGCGGTGGGTGTACACCCCGTTCAACCGCGCGTTCGCGCCAGGGCCGAAGTCCTTCGACTTCGACATCAACCAGATCTCGTACGAGCCGGCGCGCGCAAGGCAAGTCGCGTTCAGCAAGTCCTACTACGACGTCAATCAGGCGATCGTCGTCCTCAAGGGTACGCCGATCTCGAAAATCCGCTCGCGGGCGGGCTTGCGTCGCTTCAAGCTCGGTGCTCAGCTCGGAACCACCAGCTACGGCTACATCGTCAAGTCGATCCGACCCTCGTCGAGCACGGCCGTCTTTCCCAGGAACGACGCAGCCGTTCAGGCGCTCAAGAACCGGCAGATCGACGGGCTCGTCGTCGATCTACCGACCGCCTTCTACGTCACCGCCGTCCAGGTGCCGAACTCGAAGATCCTCGGCCAGTTCCCCACCGTCCCCGGCGGCGAGCACTTCGGCATGGTCTTCGGGAAGGGCAACCCGCTCGTCGGCTGCGTGAACAACGTCCTCACTCGGCTGCGGGCCAGCGGAACGCTCAGGCAGATCCGGCAGCGGTGGCTGGCGAAGGCGACCGGCGCACCGATCTTGAAGTAGTAGACCGCGGGTCGAGGCTCCTCGACGACCTGCGCCCCCGCCGGGCCGGCGGCAGGAGCGTCGCGCTCGCTCTGGCCAGCACGATCGGGTTCGCGCTCCTCGTCTCGGTCGCGATCACGCACTCTCCCGGGTGGCCCGAGGTCAAGCGCACGTTCTTCGACTGGGGCTACTTCAAGGACTCGCTGCCCGAGATCGCCCGCGCGTTCAAGCTCAACGTCAAGATCTTCTCGATCTCGGAGGTCTTCATCCTCGCCTTCGCCCTGCTGCTCGCCGTGCTGCGCTCGCTGCCGGGTCCGGTGTTCTTTCCGCTCCGCCTGCTCGCGATCGCCTACGCCGACTTCTTCCGCGGCGTCCCGACCGTGCTCGTCATCGCCCTCCTCGGCTTCGGCGCCCCAGCGCTCCAGCTGAAGAGCGTCCCCACCTCGACCACGTTCTGGGGGATCGTCGCGCTCGTGCTCGTCTACACCGCGTACGTGTCCGAGGTCTACCGGGCCGGGATCGACTCGGTGCATCCGTCGCAGGAGGCAGCGGCGCGATCGCTCGGCCTGACACGGGGCCAGGCGCTCCGCCACGTGATCCTGCCGCAGGCCGTGCGACGCGTGATCCCCCCGTTGCTGAACGACTTCATCGGGCTGCAGAAGGACACCGCTCTCGTCGGCTTCCTCGGTGCCGTCGAGGCGTTCAACCAGTCTCAGATCGACGCCTCGGCGACCTTCAACTACACGCCGTACCTCGCGGCCGCGCTCCTCTTCGTCGCGATCACGATCCCCCTGGCACGATTCACCGACTGGCTCGTCCTGCACGATCGGCGTCGCCGGCAAGCCACCGGGGTCGCATGAATACCCTACGGGTCTGGGATCGCCGGAGTGACGTCCGCAGTCGTCCGTCGCTCTCTCCGCATCAGCCCCGAGAGGCTGTCTCCTGAGCAACGCGCTCGTCCTCGACGGTGTCCGCAAGTCCTTCGGCCGGCTCGAGGTCCTCCGCGGGATCGACCTGAGGGTCCCCGAGCACGAGGTCGTCTGCCTGATCGGCGCGTCCGGCTCCGGCAAGTCGACCTTGCTCCGGTGCGTGAACCTGCTCGAGCCGATCGATGCCGGACGGATCGTCGTCGACGGGCAGGAGGTCTCGGCTCGGGGCGTCGACGCCAACCGTGTGCGGCGACACATCGGAATCGTCTTCCAGGCGTTCAATCTCTTCCCGCACATGAGCGTGCTTCGGAACGTCACGCTGGCGCCGATCAAGACGCTCGGAACGCCGCGACGCCGGGCCGAGGAGGAGGCGGTCGCGCTGCTCGAGCGCTTCGGGCTCGCCGACAAGCGTGACGAGTTTCCGGACCGGCTCTCGGGCGGCCAGCAGCAGCGGGTCGCGATCGTACGCGCGCTCGCGATGCGGCCCGGCCTCATGCTCCTGGACGAAGTGACGAGCGCTCTCGACCCCGAGCTCGTGGCCGAGGTTCTGAGCGTCGTTCGCGAGCTGGCGGAGGGCGGGATGACGATGGTGCTCGCAACCCACGAGATGAGCTTCGCGCGCGACATCGCGCACTGCGTCTGCTTCTTGGACGATGGCGTCATCCTCGAGCAGGGCCCGCCGCACCAGATCTTCAGCGATCCGCAAGAAGCGCGAACGAAGCAGTTCCTGCAGCGGATCATCGCGGCCGGCCGACTGTAGCCCCGCGGAGTATCGTTTGACCATGCTGCAGGATCCCGAGCGCATCGATCTCTCACTGGAGCCGCTCGACGACTACCTGGTCGTGCAGCCGAGCGACGAGGAGACGGAGACCCGTGCCGGCCTCATCATCCCGGCGAGCGACACGACGGGCTGCTGCACCGGCATCGTCACCGCTGTCGGCGCGCACGCCGAGGGCGTTCAGCCGGGCGACAAGGTTTTGTTCCCGAAGGACGCGGGCTACGAGGTGCGGCTCGGCGGATCGGCCGTCAGGGTCGTTCAGCGCCACGAGCTGATCGCCCGCGTCCACGACTGAGCGCAAAACCTCCTTCGCTATCCTGCGCGGGCCCGGAGAAGTGGCCGAGTGGCTGAAGGCGGCGCCCTGCTAAGGCGTTAGGTGGGGAACTCCCTGCCTCGAGGGTTCGAATCCCTCCTTCTCCGCTCGAAGCTCGGATCGACGGTCTACGCCGGGGCGGCCGTACGAACGGTCAGCCCGCCACCGACGATCTCGACCACCGTCGAGATCGCCTCCTCGACGTCCTCCTCGGCGTCCGGCAACTGGCCGAGCACCCAGCCGGTCAGGAACTCGTCGAGCGCCCCGTACAGGATCCACGCCGCCAGCCTGGCATTGAGATCCGTGCGGAACTCGCCGTCGGCCTGGCCGCGGCGGATGATCTGCTCCAGCGCGTCGAACGCCTGGTGGATCTCCTCCGGGTCGGACTTGATGTGCTGACTGCGGGTCACCTCCGTGACGAGCACACGCACGACGTCTGGGGTGCGCTTCCAGGCGCGCAGGATCACGGCGCAGACCTTGCGCAGCTGCTCACGCGCAGGCTCGCCGGTTTCCGCCACGCTCCTCACCGTGGCGAGCATCAGGCCCCAGGTCTCGCGAAAGACCGCCTCGAGCACGTCCTCCTTGGAGTTGAAGTAGTGGTACAGGAGTCCGTATGCGACGCCTGCTTCCTCGGCGATGTCGCCGACGCGCGCCGCGTGGTAGCCCTTCTCCGCGAAGACACGAACAGCCGCGCCGAGGATGAGGCGGCGCTTGTCCTCGTGAGCTGTAGCTCGGTCGGCCACGGGGGGCGGGAGCTTAGACGGGGTCCAAGCAGAGTGATTCGTGCGCGGAGCGAAAATGGTTCGCTTGCGGCTACCCTGCTCATCCGCGGAGGGGTGGCAGAGCGGTCGAATGCGGCGGTCTCGAAAACCGTTACCGGCGGTTCCGTCGGTCGAGAGTTCGAATCTCTCCCCCTCCGCCTCTATGAACGCCCGCTGGGCTACGGACGTGTCGTTGAATGGGCGACGACGCTCGTCTCCCATCTTCTCAACCGCCCATCGAAGGCCCGTGAAAGCGGGCCAGCTGAACTACGCGACGAGGCCCTCGCTCGCGACACGACCCGGCGTTTCGTAGCCGGCCTCACCTCGGGCCATGAAGCGCGTCAGCTCGGCGCGCGAGTGGACGTCGAGCTTGCGGTACGTGTGCGCGAGGTGGTATTCGCCGCGAGGACGCGGCGGTGCCCGCCGATGTCATCGCGGAGACCGAGCTTCATGAAGACTTGCTTGATGTGCGCCTCGACCGTTCGTTCCGTGATGTAAAGCTCTGCCGCGATTCCACGGTTCATTCGGCCTTCTGCAACGAGTCCGAGCACCGCACGCTCGCGCGGGGTCAGCTCGGCCAGCGGATCCGCCCGTCGGCGGCGGCCGACGAGGTGGGAGACGATCGTCGGGTCGATCACGGCTCCCCGTCGCCGATCCGGCGAAGCGCGTCGGTCAGCCGTCCGGCCAGCGATACAGGCCCTCCGTGCGCCATGCTCGTGACACCGATGACTTCTGCCCCGCGCGGCGGTCTACCTCTCAGAAGGCGAAGGAACAGAGGGATGGAGAGAATCCCCCACAGGAAGGAACGATGAGACTGTCCCGGCGAGATACAAGGAGGGAGAAATGAGCGGAGTACGGCTCCTCGTGGGCACGCGAAAGGGCGCGTTCGTCCTGACGTCGGACGGGTCGCGCGACGAGTGGGACGTCCAAGGCCCACTGTTCGCGGGGTGGGAGATCTACCACGTCAACGCGTCGCCGGCCGACCCGGACAGGCTGTATGCGTCGCAGTCGACGGGGTGGTTCGGCCAGATGCTTCAGCGCTCGGACGACGGCGGGCGGACGTGGGAGGCGGTCGGCAACGAGTTCGCCTACGACGGGATTCCGGGCACCCACCAGTGGTACGACGGTACGCAGCATCCGTGGGAGTTCGCGCGCGTCTGGCACCTCGAACCCTCGCTCACCGACCCAGACACGGTGTTCGCGGGCGTGGAGGACGCTGCCCTCTTCCGTTCCGTGGACGGCGGCCACACGTGGCAGGAGCTCTCGGGGCTCCGCGCTCACAAGAGCGGCGAGCACTGGGCGCCGGGTGCCGGCGGGATGTGCCTGCATACGATTCTCATCCACCCCGACGATCCGCAGCGCATGGTCGTGGCGATCTCGGCAGCCGGGGCGTTTCGCACCGACGACGGCGGTCAGACATGGCGCCCGATCAACCGCGGGCTTCGCTCGCAGGAGCTCCCCGACGAGGACAGGGAGGTCGGCCACTGCGTGCATCGGATCGCCATGAACCCATCGCGTCCCGACGTGCTCTTCATGCAGAAGCACTGGGACGTCATGCGCAGCGACGACAGCGGGGAGTCGTGGCACGAGGTGAGCGGGAATCTCCCCTCCGACTTCGGATTCCCCATAGGCGTCCACGCGAACGAGCCCGACACGGTCTACGTCGTGCCGATCAAGAGCGACTCGGAGCACGTGCCGCCGGAGGGCAGGCTTCGCGTCTACCGGAGCCGGACCGGCGGCAACGAGTGGGAGGCACTCACGCGGGGCCTGCCGCAGAGCCACTGCTACGTGAACGTGCTGCGCGACGCGATGGCCGTCGACGACCTCGACCCGTGCGGCGTCTACTTCGGGACGACCGGAGGTCAGGTCTACGCGTCGTCGGATGCGGGCGACAACTGGACGGCGGTCGTGCGCGATTTTCCCGCCGTGCTGTCGGTCGAGGCGCAGACGCTCCCATGATCCGCGTCGCCCTGCCTCACCATCTGCGCACGCTGGCCGGCGTCGACCGAGAAGTGCTCCTGGACCTGAAGGAGCCGCCGACGCAGCGCACCGTTCTCGACGCGCTCGAGGTGAGCTACCCGGTCCTGCGGGGAACGATCCGCGATCACGCGACGGCGGAGCGTCGGCCGTTCGTGCGGTTCTTCGCCTGCGGGCGGGACATCACACTCGAGTCCGCGGACGACCCGTTGCCGGAAGAGGTTGCGTCGGGAGCGGAACCGTTCCGCGTGGTGGGCGCGATCGCCGGCGGGTAGGCTCGTAGCCGCCAGGGGACTCGGTGCAGCTCGGCGTAGCTGCGGTCATGCGGTTCGTGAAGTGCCGAGGCGCCGGATTAGATTTAGAACGATCGTGATCGCGAACAGCGCACCGCAGGTCACGAGCGCCAGGGGGAGGCCCGCGAACCGGGCGACCACGGCGACGGTGAGCCCGCACACGATCACCCCGAGGTACTCGGCTTGGGCGAGGAACGAGTGCACGGTCGCTCTGACGTCGCCGCTCGTCTGCCGGTTCACCCAGATCATGCTGAGAGTGCGAGTCAGCGGCAGCGCAATCCCTGCCACGAGCAGCACGGCTGCACTACCACTCACTTTCTGGGGGCGCCTGCCAGGCAAATGAGCCCGACCGCTCCGGCTGCACAGGCCATGAGGTAACTTCGCAGTGTCGTTCGCACGTCGTCGACACGGCGCTCCACGACGCGGAAGGCGATTGCGCCCACGAGCAGGGTAAGGACGCCGAGGGCGATGAACCACACAAGGGGGTCCGAGGGAAACCCGATGTCGACGAGCCGCCGGGCCTGTAATCGACCATACGTCGCGGCTTCCGCTGGACGACGAGACCTGGGCGCGCGGCCGTGGCTGGGCGCTCTGGAAGGCGCTGATCACGCTCGTCAAGGCACTGAAGGCAAGCGAAGCCGAGCCAGACCGCGCCAGCCTCAGATTCGGATGGCGGCTGAGCGCCCGCCACGTGATCGACGAAGTGCTCGCCGACCACAGCCGTCTCGCCTAACGCAGCGGGTCTCAGCTTGAGTCCCGAAGAGGTGGTCAGTCCGTCGCGACCGGTCTCCTCCAACTGTATGACCTGGTCGTGGAGGTCACTTGGAAGCCCGCGCCGACGTACAGCGCGCGCGCCGCGTCGGTGGCGTAGCCGACCTTCAGGCGGCGCGCTCCACGCTTCGCCAGCCGATCGAGACCGGCGGTGAGCATCGCGCGGGCCAGACCGCGCCGCTGGTAGGCATCCTCGACTCGCATCGGCTCCACCATCCCGACCTCCGTCACGGGGTTGAACCAGAAAAGCGCGTAGCCGGCGGCCCGACCGTCAGCCGCCTCGACGGCGAGATCGAGTGTCGGGTCGTAGAGCGAGCACTGCCGGAGGCGGGCCTCGACCCCTTCGCCGCTTCGTCGCCGCATGGGGTGCGGCGCGGTCGTTTCCCGTGCGCGGTCCACGAGCGCGAATCCCTCCGGCAGGGCGGTCACGTCAGGCCGGTCCTGGGCATCCATCCACGTGATCCCGGATCGGTCGTGTTCGACCACGAAGCCGGCACCGGCCAGCAAGCCCAGCAGCTCGAAGTCGTCCTCACGGGCGAGCACTTCGACCGCCTCGAGCCCCAAGGCGTCGATGGCTGCGACGGCGCGCGCCCAGACCGTGGGAAGCGGGACAGTCGAGACATCGGGGACGACGATGGGATCGCACCCCCACGCTCGACCCCAGTCCGTCAGTACGACCCCCGCAACGGGCCCATCGTCATCGATCCAAAACAGCTGGTCGATCGCGTCCGAACGCCGAGGCGTGCGCCACCACCACTGCAGATCGGCGGCTTCCCAAACCCCCGCCTCCGCATCCGCCAGGCGAGCGCGCTGCAGGAGCTCCGTCGCGAGAGCGAGGTAGTCGGGGCCTGAGGCCCGCCGCTCATGGATCGCCATCCGCGCAACCTATGAACGGCAAGGGGCCGATCGGTAACAGAACGTCGAGCTCAGATGCGTGAGCCTCTTGACAGAATGCGCCCATGCCCGAGGACTACTTCGGCGAGCGTGTAGCACAGCGGTACGACGAGTCCGCAGCCGACATGTTCGACCCCGCGGTCGTCGATCCCGTTGTCGACTTCCTTGCCGACCTGGCCGGGCACGGTGCCGCGCTCGAGCTCGGCATCGGCACGGGCCGGATCGCACTACCGCTCGCGCAGCGCGGCGTCCCGGTGCACGGGATCGACCTGTCCGCGGCGATGGTCACGAGGCTTCGCGCGAAGCCGTGTGCGGAGCGGATCGATGTGACGATCGGCGACTTCGCGACGGCGACGGTCCAAGACGCGTTCTCGATCGCGTACCTCGTCTTCAACACGATCATGAACCTGACGACGCAGGACGAGCAGATCGCGTGCTTCCAGAACGTCGCCGCGCATCTCGAGCCACGCGGGTGCTTCGTAATCGAGGTGGGCGTTCCGGGGCTCCAGCGGCTCCCACCCGGCGAGACCGTCCGGGCGTTCAATGTGAGCGCGACGAGGCTCGGCTTCGACGAGTACGACGTTGCCGGGCAGGGTCTCATCTCCCATCACTACTCGGTCGTCGACGGCAAGCTCGAGGTCCTCTCGGTCCCGTTTCGATACGTGTGGCCGTCGGAGCTCGACCTGATGGCGCGGCTCGCCGGGATGACGCTGCGCGAGCGCTGGAGTGGCTGGAAGCGCGAACCTTTCACGAGCGACAGCACCAAGCACGTCTCCGTCTGGGAAAAGACAGCTTCGCCTTCGAGGACGCCCCGGCGGTCTACTGCTTCGCCGCGCTCAAGACACGCATGGGAGTGTTCCGGTAGCGAGGTTGCCGCGGCGCTGGAGGAGTCGGTTCCCGACCCAGACGAACGCCAAGGCGGCGAGCGCGAAGCAGACGAGGAGCACCCCGGCTCGCTCGAAGACGCCGCCGTATCCCAACGTACTCACGTCGACGAACGGGTACGGATACCAGTGAACGCTCGCGCCCCGAAGAAGCGTGTACGTGAACCACGCCGCCGGATACAGGAGCCACCACACCGCTGAGCGCAGAGGGAGCCGGTATCGAGGCCCGTCGATCAGCCAGTCGGCGAGGACGACGATCGGCATCAGCCGATGCACGACGACGTCCACCCAAGGAGTCGCGGTCTGCACGGCTTCCTGGTGACCATCGAGCAGCAAGGCGAAAACGACCCCGGTGATCGTGACGTAGAGCGTCACGCCGCCACGCACGAGATCGAAGAGCACTGTCCGTTCGGGCTTCCGGAGCATCGCGGCCGCCATCAGCAGCAAGACGGCAAAGATGTTGCTCTGGATCGTGAAGAAGCCGAAGAAGTTCCCGAGCCTGAGACTGCCGCGCTCGTCGAGAACCGCGAACTGATACGTCATCGCAGCCACGCCCGCCGTCGCGAATCCGAGGCGCAGCATGCTGAGCCAGATGTCGCGGGCGCGCACTGATCCTACCGTAGCCGGTTGTCCGCGGATCATCGCTAGAGAATTACGCCGCCCCGAACTTCGCTACCCAGCCGCCGCGGCCTCGGCGCGCGCACGCAGGCGCGGCATCACGTCTGCGGAGAACTGCTCCAGGAAGCGGCCCTGATCAGGGCCCGGCGCGTGGAAGACGAGGCGGTCGAAGCCGAGGTCGGCATACGACCAGATCTGGTCGACGCATTCTTCGGGGTCGTCGGTGACGATGAAGCGCTCGTGGGCGCGGTGGAGGTTGGCATCGGCGAGGCGCTCCATCTCCACCGGGTCGTCGATCCCGCTCTTCTCGTCGGCAGTGAGCGCGAGCGCCGCCCACCAGTCGCACGCGGCCCGGGCGAGCTCGACATCCCGATCGTATGAAACCTTGATCTCGATCATCCGCGTGATGGAGGCGGCGTCCCGACCGGCGCTCCGGGCGCCCTCCTCTACGCTCTGCAGCAGCTGCGAGTAGAGCTCCGGACCCTTGCCGCTGGTACAGATGAAGCCTTCGCCGACCCGGCCAGCGAGCCTCGCGGCGAGTGGGCCGGACGCGGCGACGTAAATCGGTACCGGCTCCCTCGGCCGGTCGTAGATCGTGGCGCGGTCGGTCCGGTAGTACTCGCCCTCGAAGCTGACGCGCTCCTCGGTCCAGAGGCGCCGCATCAGCTCGATGGCCTCGGCCAGCCGTAGCCGGCGTTCCTTGGCCGCCGGCCACTCAGCCGCCGTCGCCGGCGTCTCGTTCATTGCCTCCCCGGTTCCGACACCGAGGATGATTCGCCCTGGGCTGAGACAGCCGAGCGTGCCGAAGCTCTGCGCGACGATCGACGGGTGGTAGCGCATCGTGGGCGTGAGCACGCTCGTCGCGAGCTGGACGCGCGCCGTCGCCTGACTCGCGGCTCCCAGCCAGACGAGGGAGTTGGGGGCGTGGCCACTCGAGTGGCGCCACGGCTGGAAGTGATCCGAGACCGCTACTGAATCGAAACCGGCCTGCTCGGCAAGCACCGCGAGCTCCAACAGCTCGACCGGCCCGAACTGCTCGGCGGACGCCTTGTACCCGAAGCGTATCGTCATCGTCGCTTCGTTCTCGGCTCAGCCTGGCCTGGTGGCGTCCGCGAAGCAGCGCTCGACGAGCACCCGCACGAGCTGTTCCTTGTACCGCGCCGATCCGTTCGCGTCGTCGACCGCTCCGGATGCCTCGGCCGCGAGCGCCGCCGCCTCCGCAACGGCTGCCGCGTCGCGACTCGTTTTCCCGGCGACCGCGTTTTCCGCGGCCGTCGCCCGTACCGCCCGCGCGCCGACCGAGCCGACCGCGATCCGGACCTCGGCGATTGCGCCGCCCTCGACGCGAACCGCGCAAGTCACGGTCGCCGCGGGCCGCTCGTGGAACGCGAGCTTCCGATGCGCGATCTCGGTCCCGGGCGTCGGCACAGGAATCCGCACGGCGGCGAGCAGCTGTCCGTGCCGAAGCGCTGTCTCGTAGGGCCCGACGACGAATTCCGAAAGCGGCACGCGGCGGCGGTCGTACTCCGCCTCGCCGTCGAGCGCGAGCAGGAACGTCGCCGGATCAGAATGAGGGTCTGAGAAGCAAAGGTTGCCGCCGAGGGTGCCGACGTTCCGCACGCGGATGTTGGCGACCCGCCGCTCCATCGCGGCGAGCGCCGGCAGCCGCTCGAGTACGAGCGGCGAGCGCTCGATCTCCCGATGCGTCACGGTCGAGCCGATCACGATCGCCCCGTTCTCGGCGCGGATGCCGCCGAGCTCGTCGACGCCCTTGATGTCGACGAGGTGTCCGTACGCGGCGAAGCCGAGCTTCAGCAGCAGCAGGAGCTCGGTGCCGCCGCAGATCACCGCCGCGTCTTCGCCGTACCGGTCGAGCAGCTCGCGCGCCTCGTCCACCGACCGCGCGCGGTGCAGGTCGAAGGGCGGTAGCGTCATGCCGTCACCGGCGCCGTCGCCTGCTCGTCGCCGAAGAAGAGCAGGCGGCCGTTCCGGCTGAGCACGCGTTCGACTGCCGCCGGCGGTAGCCCGCTCAACTCGACCTTCTTGATCTCGACGACCGGGTGGTGGAAGGGCACGTCCGTACCGAACAGGACACGCGTCTCGCCGACGCGCTCGTACGCCTCGCGGATCTTCGTGTGCATCGGCATGCCAGACGTCTCGAGGTAGACGTTCGCGTTTCGCAGCGCGACCTCGATCGAGCCGTTGATGTAGACGACGTTGCCGTGGCCCATGTGGCCGAGGACGATCTTCGCGGCCGGGAAGCTGACCGCCAGCTCCTCGATGCTCCACGGCAGCGTGAAGATCGGGTGCCCGCAGTGGATCAGGACCGGCATGTCGCGCTCGACGAGCAGCTCGATCAGCGGGTGCACGGACGGGTCGTTCGGGTGGAAGCCGTCGATCAGGGGGTGCATCTTCATGCCGAGGAACTTCGGGTGAGCGAGGAATTGCTCCGCCTCGGCAACGTAACCGGGGGTGCGCGGGTTCGACCAGACGAGGCCGTAGAGGCCGGGGATGGACTCGACGACCTGTGCGACGTACACGTTGTCGGGGTGGAAGACGACGCCGTTCTCGATCTCGTTCTCTCGCATCAGCTGGTCGATTCCGTCGCGGTCGATCGACACGCCGAACATCGACTCGAACGAGCCCACGTGCATGTGGGAGTCGAAGATCACGTGCGGCTCCTCTCGACGGGCAGCCTCAGCCGCGAGGCGCGAGCCGAGTCGTGGAACACGGCTTGGGTGGCGACGGCGGCGGCGCTCGCGGGCTCCATGCCAAGCGGCCCCCCCGTGTTCAGGTTGCGGTCCCACTGCGGGAAGTCGGAGCTCGAGATGTCGAGGCGGATCCGCTGGCCCGAGCCGAGGCGAACACCGAGTGGCCCGAGCGGGATCGTGAACCGGTAGACCCGGCCAGGCTCGAGCAACGACGGCTCGGCGAGCGACTCGCGGAAGCGGGCTCGGACGATGCCTTCCTTCAGGTTGGTCGAAGTCCCGTCGCGATCGACGAGGCAGAGTCTCGCGGTGAAGTCGGTATCGAGCGCGGTCGACGACGCGTAGAGGTCGACCGCTGCGTCGCCGAGGAGGACGAGCTCCCGCTCGATCGGCTCCGTCGTGTAGACGAGTACACCCTTCGACGCCTCGTACGGCTCCTGGTCGGCCGGGCCCATGGGGGCGATCGTCTCGCTGCAGCAGGAGTGGCCGCCGAAGCTCATGCTCGGCATGAGCGGGTCGTAGACGTAGACGTCGCGCGCTCGTCGGTCGGCGGGTCGAGCGAGCGTGCCGTCGCCGTAGGCCGAGTTGGCTCGCCCGCCCGAGTGGAGGTAGTACGCCGACTCCACCGACTGCGACGGCGGCCAACCGTCGACGTCGCGCCAGTCCTCGCCGAGCACGAAGACACGGCCGGGGTGGTCGAAGACGCCGCTGCGCTCCCCCTTCAGCACCTCGTCGAAGAAGCGGAGGTGCCAGTCGTCGACCTCGTTCGCGCCGGCGTCCTGCCGCGGGCCGACCGTAATCGCGCGCCACGGCGAGTGCTGCCAAGGGCCCATCAGCAGCTTCTGCGCCGCGGGGCCCATGCCGCGGAAGTTCGCGACGGTCCCGGCGTGGAAGATGTCGTACCAGCCGCCGGTGTGCAGCCCCGGAACGGTGATCCGCGAGAAGTCGTCGTCCACCGCCGTCGGCCGCCAGTAGTCGTCGAAGCTCGAGTGCTCGATCGAGTCCCGAAAGTACGGCCCGTCGACGTCGAGCAGCGGCAGGTAGTCGCGGAGCGGCAGCTTCCGGTAGAGCGCAGGAGCCGCGCCGAGCGCACCGAGCAGCCCCGCGTGAGCGCTCTCGTCGCCGCGTCGGCGTGCGGCTTCCGTGGCGAGGAAGCTCGCCCACCCGGCCATCGAAGCGAGCGAGAATGCGCCGCCGGTATGCGTCCAGCCCTCGTAGAACTGCGCAGAGGTGAAGCCCGGCGCGATCGCGCCGAGGCTCGGCGGCTGCGCGACGGCGGCCAGGAGTTGCGTCGCGCCCGGATACGAGAAGCCGTACATGCCGACCTTTCCGCTCGACCCGCGCAGCCCTGCCGCCCACTCCACCGATTCATAGACGTCAGCGCGCAGCACGATCCGATCGGGCAGCCGGCATTCGACGTCCCGCTCGAGCGTCACGTCGCCGTAGCCCGGTGCGAGCTGCTCGGTCGCGACGGTCGTCACGCGACCGCCGGCTTCGGCTCCGCCTGGGAGAGCTCGGCCAGCGCAGCCTCCAGGCCTGCTCCAATTTCTACTGCCGCACCGAGATCCGCGAGCGTGCGCCCCACCGCGGCCAGCCCCACGACCGGGTGCAGCGACCGGGCCGACGGGCCCATGTGGCCGATGCGGACGAGATTGCCGGCGCCCTGCCCGCTCGAGATCATCACGCCGTAGCGCTCGCGGCAGTGCGCACGCACCTGGACGTCTGTGAGCGGGTCCGGCAATGCGATCGCGGTCACGCAGGCGGCGGCGATCTCGTCGCTCCGCGGCCAGACCTCGAGGCCCATCGCCCGCACGCCGGCGCGGCAGGCCGCCGCCGACTGCTCGTGCCGCTCGATCGACGCCTCGAGGCCCTCCTCGAGCAGCTCGTCGCACGCCGCCTCGACGCCGTGCAGGTCGGAGACCGACGGGGTGAACGGGAACTTCTCGCCGTCGATCCACTGCTCCTTCCAGTCGAGCATCGAGAGGTAGGAGGCGCGCGGCGCCCTCGGATTCGCGCGGATTCGTTCCCACGCCGCGTCGCTGACTGTCATCAGCGACATCCCGGGCGGGCCGCCGAGGCACTTCTGCGCGCCGGCGACGCACACGTCGAGGCACCACTCGTCCGTCTCGAGCGGGATGCCCCCGAGCGACGAGACGCAGTCGATCAGGGTCAGCGCGCCGTGCGCGTGCGCGATCGGGCCGATCGCAGACACGTCGCACAGGGTGCCCGACGGCGTCTCCGAGTGGACGACGGTGACGAGCTCGATTCCAGGGTGCTCGTCGAGGTAGCGTTCGACGTCACCGGAGTCGACGGCGTCGTTGTAGGGCACCTCGAGCTCGTGCAGTTCGGCCCCGAAGTCCGTCAACCAGTAGCCCATCCCCTTGCCGAAGACGCCTTGGACCAGGTTCAGCACCTTCGTCCCCGGCTGCACCAGCCCGCGCGCGGACGCCTCGAGCCCCAGCACGGCCTCGCCCTGCATGAGCAGCACGTCGTTCTCGGTCAGAAAGATTTCCGCGAGCTTCCGCTCGGTCCGCCGGAAGGCTTCCAGGAAAACCGGGTCGTAGTGATACGTGATCGGCGAGCCGAGCGCGGCGAGCACGCGCGGCGAAGCGGTCACGGGCCCGGCCGACAGAGTGAAATCCGGGTCATGCATGAAGCTCCTTTCAGCGGGCGCCGCGCACGTACGGCAGCGCGAGCGCCGGTGGTAGATACGCGCGGCGAGCGAACAGCATCAGCGCCGCGATGATCCCAGCGAACGGCAGCATGTGGACGACCTCGGGCGACAGGTTGATCCCGGCGATCTGGAGCAAGCCCGAGAGCGAGAGCGCGATCCCGAACATGAGCGAGAAGACGACGACGCCGAGCGGTCGGCCACGCGCGAGCATGGCGATCACGATCGCCATGTAGCCCTGGCCCTGCGTCACGAAGTCCTGGAATCCGCCCGTGCCGGCGATCGCGAGGTACGCGCCGCCGAGGCCAGCCAGCGCACCCGTTGCGAGCACCGCGTAGCTGCGGGTCGCAACGACGCTGACGCCTGCGGCGTCGAGCGCCTCCGGCTTCTCGCCCGCCGCCCGCAGGTTGAGGCCGATGTTGGACGAGCGGAAGAGCCAGGCAAGGACAACCGCCAAGCCGAGGCCGAGATAGACGATGAGCGGCTGGCTGAAGAGCGGGAACTCGCCGTTCAATGTCTTGCCGAGCACGGGGATCCGGTCGAGCAGCGGAATCGGATCCGTCGTGATCCTGCCGAGCCGCGGCTGCGTCGAGCTGAACTGCGACTGGTAGAGGACACTCGTGATCCCCTCGCCGGCGAGGGTGATGGCGATCCCGACGACGATCTGGTCGAGACCGAGCCAGACGCAGAGCACCACCATGAAACACGACGCGAGCACCCCGGCCGCGATCCCGCCCGCGTACCCGACCCACATCGAGTGACCGTAGTAGGCGCCGAGGAAGCCGGCGTACGCGCCGACCAACATCATCCCCTCGAGGCCGATGTTCAGCACCCCGGCGCGCTCGGAGATCGCTTCTCCGAGCGCCGTGAACATCAGCGGCACGCCGGCGAGCAGCCCGCCCGCGATCACGCTCGTCCAGAACACTTGCGTCCAGACCTGGCTAGCGACGATCACGATTGCCGCCTCCGGACGAGCGGGCCGCGGAGTGCCTGCCTCAGCCCGGGCGTGAGGTAGCTGGCGCCGAGCTCGCGGCGCCGCCCGAGGTACTCGATCACCGTCATGAAGAGCAGGATGAGCCCGACGAGCACGAGGAGAAAATTCGTCGACAGGTTCGCGTTCGCGGCCGCAAGATCGCCCCCGGTCGAGACGACCGAGAAGAACGCGATGAACGGGACGACCGCGAGCGCGTTCAGGCGGGCGAGGAAGACGAACGGGATGATCGTGTCCCCGTAGGCCGGGTTCCAGCCTGTGCGGATGTAGCCCTGCAGCCCGAGGATGTCGGCGGCGGCCGCGAGGCCGACCATGAAGCCCGAGACGAGGAAGGCGACGATGATCAGGCGGGTCAAGTCGATCCCGAAGTGGCGCGCCGCCCGGGGGTTCGCTCCCATGATCTGGAGCCGCAGCCCCCATGAGGTTCGCGTCAGCATGTAGTGGACGACGAGAATGGCTCCGAACGCGACGAGCAGCCCGACGTGGATCCGCGTTCCCGGGATGTTCGGGAGCATCTTCGAGAGGACGGCCGTCTGCGGCAACGGCGTGGTCGAGTCGTGGAACGGCCCCTTGATCAAGATGCTCGCGAGGTCGATCCCGATGAACGACATCATCAGCGTCGTGATGATCTCGTTCGTTCCGTACCGTGCTTTCAGCACGGCGGGAATCACCGTCCAGAGCGCGCCGACGGCTCCGGCGAGCAGGAACAGGACGACCATCGCCAGCGCCAGCGGCACGTCGTCGACGAGCCTGGGCCCGTAGCCCGAGACGAGCGCGGCGCCCAGCAGGAACTGGCCGTTGTAGCCGAGGTTCCAGATGTTGGCTCGGAAGATGACGGTCAGACCCGCCGCGATCAGCAGGAACGGCGCCATGCGGACGGCGCTGTCCTGCCAGGAGCCGTTCTCGATCCCGTTGGCCCAGATGTCTCCGTAGAACTTGATCGGGTGCCGACCGAGGGCGAGGAGCAGGAGCGCGCCGGCGGCGAGCGCGAGCGCCACCGGCACGATCGAGCGGATGAGGGCGTCGAGCGTCCGACCTGCGCGGGCGGTGCGGGTGCGACCGGGGCGCGGCGCCGCGAGTGCAGTCTCGCGCGTAGCGGTCTCGGTACTCACGCCGCCTCCGCGCTCGCGGCGCCGCCGACCATCACCTCGCCGACTTCCTCGGCCGCGCCCGGCCCGTTCGGGACGACGCCGACGAGCCGGCCGCGCGAGAGGACGGCGATCCGGTCGCAGATCTCGAGCAGCTCGTCCAGGTCCGTCGAGATCACGAGCGCCGCGCCCCCATCGTCGGCGAGCTTTCGGATCAAATCGCGCACGCTGGCGGTCGTCTTCACGTCGAGCCCGTACGTCGGCTTGTGAAAGACGACGACCTTCGGACCGAAGCTCAGCTCCCGCGCGAGCAGGACCTTCTGGATGTTGCCGCCGGAGAGCGTCGCCGCACGCGTCGTCACCGACGGCGTCCGCACGTCGAACTCGCGGACGAGCTCGGCCGCACGACCGTCGACGACCGCTCGCTGGATCCGGCCGTGGCGCCAGAACGGGCGCTCTCCGACGCGCTTCAGGAACAGGTTCAGACCGACCGAAAGCCTGCCGACGAGTCCCTCGCCGAGGCGGTCGTCGGTCGCGTAGCGGAGGCCCAGCTTCTGCCGCCCCGAGGCGGAAATCTGCGTGACGGGAGCGCCATAGAGCAGCACCCGGCCGGCGGTCGCGGCCCGCTGACCCCCGATCAGCTCGGCGAGTGCGCGCTGGCCGTTCCCGTCGACGCCCGCGACGCCGAGGATCTCGCCCTGCCTGAGGTGAAGGGAGACGTCCTCGATCCCGAGCTCCGTGCCCTCGGGCGCGCTGGCGTGCTGCAGCTCGAGCACGATATCGGCGTCCGCGGCGACCCCGCGCGCCTTGCCCTCGACGCGATCGAGCTCCTCCTGCAACTCGGCGAGGTCGGCGACGGCACGCGCTTCGTCGCCGAACATGATCCGCACGATCTCGGCTCGCAGCTCCTCTTGGCTCCTCCACTGCAGCGCCTCGCGCTCGATCGTGCCGGCGACGCGTCCCCGCCGGAGGATCGAGATCTCGTCTGCGAGCGACAGCGCCTCGTGCAGCTTGTGCGTGATGAAGATGACTGCCTGCCCCTGCTCCTTCAGCCGGCCCAGCACCTTGGTCAGCTCGGCGACACCCTGCGGCGTCAGCATCGACGTCGGCTCGTCGAGGATCAGGACCCGCGAGCCTCGCCAGAGCGCCTTGACGATCTCGACCTGCTGCTGGTGGCCGAGCGAGAGGTCCGCCGCCGTCGTGTCAGGGTCGACGTCGACGCCGAGCTGGCCGGCGAGCTCAGCGAGGCGCCCGCGCGCACCGGCCTCGTCGAGCCGCAGTTTTCGGTTGTCGCCGAGCATCAGATTCTCGAGCACGCTCAGCGCCGGGATCAGCGCCGAGTGCTGGTGGACGGTGCCGATGCCGAGCTCGAGCGCCGCCCGAGGCGACGAGATCCTCGTCTCCGCGCCTTCGATTAGGATCGTTCCGGCGTCGGGTCGGATCAGCCCGGAGAGGATCCCGATCAGAGTCGACTTACCGGCCCCGTTCTCGCCGAGCAGACAGTGCACCTCGCCGCGCCGGAGCGTCAGGTCCACGCTGTCATTTGCGAGCACGCCCGGGAACGACTTCGTGATCCCGACCAGGTCGACGAGCGGCGCTTCGGTCTCGTTTCGTGCGTTCACCGTCGGCTCAGCGTCCGTGCGAAGCGCACCGCCCGCGGCGACCGATCACCACCGCGGGCGGGCGCACTACCCTCGTTCCTACTTGATCAGCTTCTGGACGGCCTTGGCGTTGTGCGCGACAGGGATCGAGATCTTCCCCGCCTTGACGCGCGCCTGGGCCCTTTGGATCTGCGACCACACACCCGCCGGAATCTTCTTCGACTTGAGCAGCGAGATGCCGCCGTTCTTGAGGCTGAGGTCGTAGCCGTGCGTGCCGTAGGTGCCGTTGTTCACGTCCTTGATCGCCCGGGTGAAGACACCTGTGAAGTTCCAAAGAACCGACGACAGAAAAACGTGGTGCTTGTCGATCGGCGTCATGTCGCCGATGTCGCCGATCATCCAGACCTTGTGGCCCACCTTCGCGCTCTCGATTGCTTGGAGATAGCCGAAGGAGGCGTTGTCACCCATCGTGAAGAGCACGTCGGCGCCCTGCGCGATGACGCTGTCGGCGACGCGCTTGCCGCCGGCGGCATCGTCGTAGCCAGTCGGGCTGACCGTCGCGAAGAAGATCTTCGAGCTCTTGTCGACGCTGCGGAAGCCAGCCGCGAAGCCGCCGCTCATCTTGTACCAGTTCTCGTCGGCGGCCGAGATGACGATCCCGACCTTGTGGGTCTTCGTCGTCCTCGCCGCCAGGATGCCCGCCAGGTACGCGCCCTGCTGGCTCGACGTCGTGATGTACGAGACGAGGCCCTTCGTCAGGTTCGCCGGGACGTCGTAGGTGATCATCGGCACCTTGTACCGCGTGGCAAGGCGCTTCGCGATCGTGTCGTAGCCGCTTGCGTGCGCGACGATGAACTTCGCGCCGCCGGTGATGAGTTGGCGCAGGATGACGTCCGTCTTGTCATAGCCCACGTTGGTGATCGCCTGGAACTGAGAGCCGGTCGCCGCGGCCGCTGCCTTCGCGCCGTTGAAGCCCTGTTGATTCCAGCCGTAGTCGCTCGCCTTGGCCGGCGACGCGAAACCGACTTTCGTGACCTTCCCCTCGTTGAGCGTCCCGGCCGCGTAGGCGGCGCCGGCAATGAGGAGGCTGACGGTCGCCACGACCAAGGCGACTCGCGCTCCAGGTACGCGCATGTGCATCGCGAGACTCTCCTTCCTCCCGGCGAATCGATTGAATTCCGCCGTGTGTTTTGCTGGTTGCGCCGTGCTCTTGCTCCTTGGCGGGCCCCCTGCTAGGGTCGCTTGCAGACTGTTGACAAGACCGAACGGGGCCTACCCTACCCAGTCCGGAGAGTGAATGCAATGGCGTCTGAGGCAGCGGTAAGCCGCCCGGGACCCCTGGAAAACCTGACGCTCTGGCAGCGAGTCTACGACCACCTCCGTGAGCGGATTCTCTCCGGTGCCCTTCACCCCGGAGCCGAGCTGGCGGAAGTCGCGTTGTCCGAAGAGCTCGGCGTCAGCCGCGGGCCGATCCGCGAGGCGATCGGACGGCTCGCTTCGGAGGGGCTCGTCACCGTCCGCCCGCGGCGCGGCGCGGTCGTCTGCTCGCTCTCGAAGGAGGAGTTCCTCGAGCTGTACCAGGTGCGCGAGGCGCTCGAGCTGATGGCGGTCAAGCTCGCCGTCCCTCGCCTGCGCGCCGAGGACTTCGAGGCGCTGGGGGGCCTGATGGAGGCGATGGCGCACCACGCGGAGCGGGACGAGGTCGACGACTTCTTCGAGGCGAACGCCGCGTTCCACGGTCGCCTGCTCGAGGCCTCCGGCAACGCCAAGCTCCAGGAACTGTACCGGCAGCTGCTCGGGCAACTGGGCCGCTACCGGCTCCGCTCCCTGATGCTCCGCGGCAACCTCCAGCGCTCCGTCGCCGAGCACGCCGCGATCCTGCGCGCCGCGAAGCGCGGCGACGCCCAGCGCGCGGCGCATCTGATGTCGGAGCACATTCGCGTCCCGCAACGGAGCTTGAAGCGTCTGAGCGACGGTGATCTCGCGGCTCTGGAGGCCGGCCCGTGAATCCCCGCCAGCTCAAGTTCGGTATCAACCTCAACAACCGCGAGCCGCTGATCGCGCCCGACTACGACGTGCCGATGCTGCTCGACCTCTCGCAGATGGTCGAAGAGGCCGGGTTCGATTCGGTCTGGGTCGGCGACTCGCTCTTCTCGAAGCCGCGCTACGAGCCGATCTCGCTCCTGTCGGCAATCTCGCAGCGAACGTCCCGCGTCCGGCTCGGCACGGCGTGCATGGTCTCGTCTACACGCAACCCGCTCTACCTCGCGCTCGAGTGGGCGACGCTCGACGTGATCTCGGGCGGCCGGACGATCCTCGGCACCGGCATGGGCAACCCCGAGGAGGGGGTGCGCCGCGAGTTCGAGGCGCTCGGCCTCGACTACGTCAGGCGCGGCACCCTGTTCGAAGAGGGGCTCGCCGTGCTGCGCCAGCTCTGGACCGAGGGCAAGGCCGACTTCCACGGCACCTTCCTCGACTACGACGGCGTCGCGTTCTACTCCGGCACCGAGATGGGGCCGCTGATGCCGATCCAGTCGCCGCCGCCGATCTGGGTCGTCTCGAACCCCCGCCTCAAGGGCGACGTGCCACCCGACGTGATCGAGCGCCGGCTCGCCACAGCCTGCCGGCGTATCGTCGAGTACGGCGACGGCTGGATGACGTGCTGCCGTGCCCAGCATCCGGAGGAGCTCGTCGACCAGCTCGCCGTGATCGAGCGCTACGCAGACGAGCGCGGCAGCGACTTCTCGCGCCTCGTGATCTCATACCAAGTGACGATGAACATCGGCGACTCCGACCAAGAGGCGCGGCTGGCGTTCGACGAGTACATCTCGAAGTACTACCCCGAATTGTCGCAGGCGATGGACCTCTCGAACTGGGGCCCGGTCGGGACGCCCGAGCAGATCGCAGAGTGGATCCGCACCTTCGCCGAGGCCGGCGTCGACCATTTCATCTGCAGATTCGGGGCGATCGACCAGTTCGCGCAAGTGCAGCGCTTCGCCGAGGAAGTGCTGCCCCTGTTCTCTGCCGAGAGGGTGAGGTGAACGATGGCCACTGTTGTGGGAACCAGCGATCTGCTGAAGGACGCCGCGCTCGTCGTCGACGTCTGCATGTCCGTCGAGGAGGGCGACGTGGTGACGATCGTCTGTGACGACGAGCACATCGATCACGCCGCCGCGGTCGCCGAGGTCGTCGTCGACCGCGGTGGCTCGCCCGTCGTGATGAACAACGAGGCGCAGGTACGACGGGGCCGCGCCGACGTGCGCTTTCCGCTGGCGCCGCCACCGAACCTGCACCGGGCAATGGTTGGCTCCGACGAGGTGATCATCATCACCAACCTCGAGTGGGCGAACCGCTTCGCCCACGTCGACGCGGTGCGCGAGACGTGCGAGGCAAACGGCAAGATCGCCTCGATCGAGCCTGGGATGGGCGCTTGGGACCTGACCGTCGACGACATCGAGCGCGCGACGAAGCGCGCGAAGGACGCGATCGCCGCGTTCGACGGCAAGAAGCAGTGCCACGTGACGACGCCGCTCGGCACTGACTTCTACGTCTCGATCGACGGGCGCCCCGCGCTCGAGGTGACGCCGATGAAGCGGCGGGGCCAGATGATGGGACCGGTGCCTCTGTGGGCTGAGGTCGCATTTGCCGCGGTCGAGGAATTCACACACGGAACGGCCGTCGTCGACGGCGTCATGCTCGGTATCGGTCTTCCCGGTCAGGTGAAGAAGCCGATCCGGTGGACGCTGGAGGGCGGCCGTTGCGTCGAGATCGAGGGCGGCGCCGAGGCGGAGGCGCTGCGCCGCGCGATCGAGGGGGTCGAGAACGCCGACGTCGTCGGTGAGTTCGCCTTCGGCACGAGCGAGAAGGCACCGTTCGGCACCCCGTCGGAGAAGGGGCGCATCGGCACTGTCCACCTCGCGCTCGGCGACAACCACAACGCATATCCCGGCGGCCAGAACCACTGCTCGCTGCACCTTGACGGCGTCTTCCTGAACGCGACGCTGCAGATCGTCGACGACGGCACCTACATCGTGAAGGACGGGGAGTGGGTGCTGTAACCGTCGTGCCGCTCGACTCGGCGGAGCCGATCGAGCTGCCGCGGGGAAGCTGGAGCCGGATGCTCGTGACCGCAGCGCGCGTTGCCGGGACTGCATCCTCGCTCGGCTACTCCGTCTTCACCCCCGGAACCGTCGTCGGGCCCGTGAAGCACGAGACCGAGGAGGTGGCGTACGTCGTGGCAGGGTCCGGGGAGCTCCGCCTCGATGGCGAAGCCGTGCCGTTTCGCCACGGGGACGCCGTACACATTCCCGCGGGCACCTGGCACGCCGTCGCGAACGGCGGCGACGACGACGTGGTCATGGTGTTCGGATTTCCGCACCCCGACTACCCGCCGACGGAGCGAAGGTAGAGATGGTGGCGGTCGTTCAGAGCATCCGCGACCAGATCGCCTGGGCCTGCCGCATCCTGGCCGCCGAGGGCTACGCCGACCTGACGCTCGGCCACGTCAGCGCGCGTGGCCCTGACGGCGACGTCTGGATCAAGCGCAAGGGTGTCGCGCTGGACGAGGTCTCACCCGACGACGTCGTCGCGCTCGACGAAACCGACGCCGTCCTCCACCTCGAGACGGTTTTGCACACGGGTGTGTATCGCGTCCGGCGAGACGTCGGGGCGGTCGTCCACGGCCATCCGCCGTACGCGACGGCGCTCGGCGCGACGACGTCCGACCTGCTACTCCTCACTCACGACGCCATCCTCTTTGCGGACGGTGTCGGTCGCTTCGACGATCCCGACCTGATCGTGGACGACGACCAGAGCGGCCGTGTCGCCGCCTCGCTCGGCCAGCGCCGTGCAGTGCTGATGCAAAACCACGGGGTGCTCGTCGTCGGCAAAGACGTTCCGTGGGCGGTCCTGGCCGCGGTAACTCTCGAGCGAGCGGCGCAGCTGCAGTCGCTCGCGTCGACACTCGGCGAGCTGCGCCCGATCAGCAAGGAACTGGCGCGGCAGTTGCTCCCGGTCAAGTATCGGGACGAGTTCGTCGACGAGTATTGGGCGTCCTGGCAGCGGCAGGTGGCCCGCGACGGCGGGGGGCTCGGTGGAGATCGCTCTTAGCGTCAACGGACGCGACGTCGTCCGAAACGTCGCGCCGCATGAACTGCTGCTCGATTTCCTCCGCGACTCGCTCGGCCTGACGGGCGCGAAGCGCTCGTGCGACGTTCAGGTCTGCGGAGCGTGCACCGTTCTCGTCGACGCTCTCCCAGTCAGCTCGTGTTGCTTCCTCGCAGCGGACGCGACCGGCTCCGAGGTGACGACGATCGAAGGTCTCGCGGAGCGGCCTGAATTCGAGCGGCTCGAGGAGGCGTTCACCCGACACGCCGCGCTGCAGTGCGGCTTCTGCACCCCCGGAATGCTCCTCACGGTCAGCGCGCTGCTCGAGAGTGGTGAGCTCGGCAGTGAGGAGCAGATCAAGCAGAACCTCGCGGGCAACCTCTGCCGCTGCACGGGCTACCGCGGCATCCTCGAGGCCGTCGCCGACCTCGCGGGTATCCAGTGACGACGACGTTGCGTGCAACCGGGGCGCGGACGCACATCGGCCGGTCGCAGCCGCGGCGCGACGCGCACGAGAAGCTGCGGGGCCAAGCGCAGTTCGTCGGGGACATGCTCGTGCCGCGCATGCTCCACGGCAAGGTCCTTCGCAGCCCGATCCCGCACGGGCGCGTCGTCTCGATCGACACCTCCGCGGCGGAGAGGATGCGCGACGTCGCTTGCGTCCTGACCGGCGCCGACCTCCGCGACATCGACCCGTACTACGGGCACGCGATCAAGGATCGGCCGATCCTCGCGCTCGACAAGGTTCGCTTCCATGGCGAACAGGTCGCGGCCGTTGCCGCCGAGACCGCGGCGGCGGCGGCGGCGGCGGTCGAGGCGATCGTCGTCGAGTACGAGGAACTGCCGGTCGTGGCGACGGTCGAGGACGCGGTCGCCGAAGGCGCACCGCTCGTCACGGACCGGCCGACGAAGCAAGGCCTCTTTCACGGCCTGGGCGAGCTCCCGCCGCGCGATGGGAATGTCTGCTACCGGTACAAGATCGACCGCGGCGAGCTGGAGGCGGTCTTCGCGCGCGCTGAGATCGTCGTCGAGGGCGAGTACACGTTTCCCTCCGTCTACCAGTACGCGATGGAGACGCACACGGTGATCGCCCAGGTCGAGGGCGACGAGATCACGCTCTGGGCCACCTGCCAGCACCCGTTCCTCGTACGGGCGGAGATCGCCGATCTCTTCGACGTGCCCGTGGCGAACGTGCGCGTTCAGGTGCCGTATCTCGGCGGCGGCTTCGGCTCGAAGTCGTACACGAAGATGGAGCCGCTGACGGTCGCGCTCGCGCGCAAGGCCGGCCGGCCGGTCCGGATCCAGAATCGTGTCGGCGAGTCGATGGTGACGACGCGGCGCCACAACATGACCTGCCGGATGCGCACTGCGGCGACCGGCGACGGTCGCCTCCTCGCACGCGCGGTCGACTGTCTCTTCGACACGGGCGCCTACGCAGACAACGGGCCGCGCGTCGTCGCCACGGCCGGCGACGCCGCACCTGGCCCCTACCGCTGGGCCGCCTACCGCGTCGACGCGTCCTGCGTGTATACGAACCTCGCACCCGCTGGCTCTTATCGCGCCTTCGGCGCGGCGCATCTGCAGTGGATCGGCGAGTCGCAAGTCGACGAGGTCGCGCGACAGGCGGGGCTCGACCCGCTCGAGGTTCGCCGCTTGAACCTGCTCAAGCCCGGTGAGGAGGTGCGCTCGGGCGGCAAGCCGCTCGACGCCGACCTTCTCGGCGACGTCGAGAAGGTTGCCGCGGCCGTTGGGTGGGGCGAGACAAGGCGGCCGCTCGTCGGTCGCGGCGTCTCCGTGGGCCTGCTCGCCGCCGGCGCGCACCCGGTCTCGAGTGCGGTCTGCCGGCTCGAAGCCGACGGCGGCGTCGTCGTGCTCGTCGGCACGACCGAGATGGGCCAGGGCCCGCGAACGGCGTTCGCGCAGATCGCCGCCGAGGAGGTCGGCATCGACCCGGAGAGCGTCACCGTCCGCGGCGCCGACACGCGGTTCACGCCCTACGACCGCTCGACCGGCGCGAGCCGGTCGACGACGATCGCCGGCCTCGCGGTTCAACGCGCCGCCGCGGACATACGCGCGCAGCTGGACCGCATCGCCGACAACTCCGACATCGACCCGAGCGACCACCTCGCCTTGATGCGGAAGCACTTCGGCTTTCCCGGCGGCGAGCTGATCGGCCGCGGCGAGGTCGCCCCGACCGGCACCGGCTCGTACGCCGAGGGCCCGGTTTTCTGGGAGGTATGTGCCGGCGCCGCCGAGATCGAGGTCGATCCCGAGACGGGCTTCGTCCACGTCCGCCGGACGGCGACCGCCGCGGACGTCGGCCGCGCGATCAATCCGCAGCTCGTCGAGCGCCAGGACGAGGGGGCGACGCTGCAGGGGCTCGGCAACGCGCTCTTCGAGGAGATGGTCTACGAGGACGGCCTGCTCCTGAACGACACGCTTCTCGACTACCGGGTGCCGAGCTTCGAGGACCTCCCCGACGAGATGACCTGCGTGATCGTCGAGAACGAGGACGGTCCCGGCCCGTACGGAGCCAAGGGCTGCGGCGAGGGCGCGCTGGCGGCAGTGCCCGCGGCGGTCGTGAACGCGCTCGCCGACGCAGGGGTCCCGATGACCGAGCTGCCGCTGACGCCGGAGCGCGTCTGGCGGCGCATCCAAGAGCTGAAGAAGGAGGGCAAGTGGCAGCAGTGAGACGTGCAGCAGTGGTCGGCACGGGGACGATGGGCCCTGGCATGGGCGCCGTCCTCGCTCGGGCCGGAATCGACACGGCACTCTACGATGTCAGCTCGGAGGCGCTCGAACGCGCGAAGGCTGGAGCCGAGTTGGCTGCGGGAGTCCTGGAGCGACTCGAGGCGGTCAAGCAGGACGGCGGCGCGCTCCGCTTCGAGACAGACGTCGCGGCAGCACTCGAAGGCGCCGACCTCGTCCTCGAGGCCGTGCCGGAGAAGCTCGAGCTGAAGCACGAGGTTTTCCCGCAATTCGAGCAGGTCGTTGCTCGCGAAGCGATCCTCGCCTCGAATACTTCCGGGATCCCGATCACGAAGATCGCCGCGGTGTGCAAGCACCCGGAGCGCGTCGTCGGCATGCACTGGTCGAACCCGCCGCACCTGATCCCGATGATCGAGGTCATCCCCGGCGAGCAAACGTCGCAGGAGACGGTCGACGCGGCGTCCGAGCTCGTGCGCCGGATCGGCTACCACCCGGTCGTCGAGAAGGAGGTCGCGGGCTTCGTCGAGAACCGGATCCTGTACGCGATCCTCCGCGAGTGCCTCGACCTCGTCGACCGCGGGATCATCGACCCGGAGGGCCTCGACCTGAACGTGCGCTGGGGGATCGGCTACAAGCTCGCGGTGATCGGCCCGATGGAGCTGCTGGACATGGCGGGCCTCGACGTCTACAACGCCGTCGGCTCGTACCTGAACCCGGATCTCTCGACGTCCGGAGAAGTCTCGTCCACGATTCGCGACCTGATCGAGGACGGCCGTCTCGGGATGAAGACGGGAGGCGGCATCTACGACTACACGCCGGAGCAGATCGACGAGCTGCGCGCGAAGCGGGCCACCAAGCTCGTCGCCGTGCGCAAGGCGCTGGAGGCGTAGACCGATGAAGGTCTGGCTTCTCGACTGCGGCTCGATCGTGATCGAGCACACACAGCTGATGTGGAACGTGCCCGGGCCCCAGGTGCGGATCCCCGTCTACAGCGTCCTGGTCGAGTGTGACGACGGCCTCTTCCTCTTCGACACCGGCATCGATCTCGATCACATGAACCGCGTGCTCCCGTTCGAGCTTCCGGAGCAGACCGAGGAGCAGACGATCCCGGCACAGCTGGCGGAGTGTGGGTTCGCGCTGGGCGACGTGGCGACGCTCGTCAACTCCCACCTGCACATCGACCACGTCGGCGGCAACCAGCTGTTCAAGGGCACCGGTGTCCGCAACGTCATCCACGAGCGGGAACTGGCCCAGGCGCGCGACCACGAGCCGTTCGAGTTCTTCGGCTACTCCGACAGGTCGTGGGACTACGAGGGGGCGAGCATCGAGACCGTCTCCGGCGACGTCGAGCTCGCGAAGGGCCTCCGGCTGTACGAGACGGCGGGGCACACCGTCGGCCATTACTCGTTCCTCGTCGACGGCGCGACGCCGATGCTGTTCCCGGTGGACGTCGCTTACACGGCTACGGCGCTCGAGAAAGGGATCCAGGCCGGCTTCCACAACGACCCGGTCGCCGGCGTTCGCTCGATCGCGCGCGTCAAGGGTCTCGCCGAGGAGCACCGCGCCGAGATCTTCTTCTCGCACGACATGGACGCGTGGCGCGGCTACAAGCACGCGCCGGACTTCTACGAGGTGTAGGGAGGCTCTATGGGCAAGCTGGACAACCGGGTTGCGATCGTCACCGGCGCCGCGCAGGGAATCGGCAAGGCCGTCGCCGACACATTGACGGCCGAGGGCGCCACGGTCGTCGGCGCGGACGTGCAAGGCGGCACCACGATGCAAATCGACGTGTCCAAGGAGGACGACGTCAAGCGGATGGTCGACGACACTGTGGCGGAGCACGGCAAGCTCGACGTGCTCGTCAACGTTGCCGCGATCGTCCCCTTCACCCCGTGGGACGAGGTCGACTTCGCGGAGTGGCGACGGATCATGTCGGTCAACCTCGACGGCACGTTCCTGACGAACTACTACGCGCAGAAGCCGATGCGCGAGGCGGGCTACGGGCGGATCGTCAACATCGCCTCGAACGTGATCCTCGCGGGAACGCCGAACCTGGCGCACTACGTCGCTTCGAAGGGCGGTGTCTGGGCGTTCACACGCGCGCTCGCACGCGAGCTCGGTCCGCACGGGATCACCGTCAACTCCGTCGCGCCGGGACTGACGGAGACTGAGGGCGTGCTCGCGAGCAAGCACGCGGAGGCATTCGACTTCGTCCAGATGCTGCAGGCGATCCCGCGTCGCGCCGTCGCCGCGGACATTGCCCCCGCCGTCGCCTTCCTCGCCTCCGAGGAGGCCGGCTGGATCACCGGCCAGCTCCTCGTGGTCGACGGCGGCCACACGCACAACTGATGGCTCGGCGAGCCGGAGCGATCCTCGCCGTGGCGGACATCCAGCGGTCGGTCGTCTTCTACCGCGACCGGATCGGATGCGAGGTCGAGGCGCTCTACGACGACCCGCCGTACGCGACGCTGACGCTCGCCGGGGCGCGGCTGTCTCTAACCGAGCAGGGACACGCTGCCGACGACCGGCCGGGCGTGGCGATGACGGCGCCGGCGGATCCGTCACGGGCAAACGTCGTGCTGGTGGTCGAGGTCGACGACGCGCGCGCGGAGCACCGGCGACTGGCGCATGAGGGAGTGCAGTTCCTCGCCGAGCCGTACGAGCCGCCGTGGGGTGGCTGCCGCTTCTTCTGCGTCGATCCAGACGGCTACCTCGTCGAGATCGAGCAGCCCGCGTGAAGGCCGTCGTCCTTCGCGGGCCGGGCGACGTCGGCGTGGAAGATGTGCCGGACCCTGCGATCCTCGATCCGCACGACGCGATCGTCGCAGTCCGTGCGACGGCGATCTGCGGCGCCGACCTTTTCCCCTTCCACGGCCTGACACCAGGGTTCGAGGCGGGAACCGTGCTCGGTCACGAGTTCGCCGGCGAGGTCGTCGAGGTTGGGCCTGACGTACAGACCCTGCGTCCCGGCCAGCGGGTCGTCAACGCGAGCATGATCTCCGACGGAACGTGTCCGTCGTGCCGCGCCGGCCGGGTCACGCAGTGCGAGCGCCGTTCGCTGTTCGGCTACTCCGGCGTCTATCCTCGGCTCGACGGCGGCCAGGCGGAGCTGGTCCGCGTGCCGCTGGCCGATCGCACGCTGCGTGAGCTGCCGGACCACGTGAGTGACGAGGCGGCCGTCTTCCTGGCCGACATCCTCCCGACGGGCTACGGCGCCGTCGTTCGAGGCGGCGTCTCCGCCGGCGACACCGTGGTCGTCGTCGGTTGCGGCCCGGTCGGGCTGATGGCGGTGCTCTCCGCGGCAGGCCTCGCCGGTCGGCTGATCGCGGTCGACGGCGTCCCGGCGCGCCGCGAGCTCGCCGCGCAACTCGGAGCCGAGGCGGCTGCGCCCGACGAAGCCGCGACCGCCGTCGCAGAGGCGACCGGCGGCCTCGGGGCCGACGTGGTGATCGAGGCTGCGGGCTCGGCCGGCGGCCTCGACGCGTCGCTGAAGCTCGCCCGTGGCCGCGGCGTCGTCTCCGTCGTCGGTGCGCACTTCGAGCGGGACTATCCGCTCGACAACGCGCTGATGTTCGAGCGCGAGCTGACACTGCGCTTCTCGATCGGGGACCCGAATGCCGACGGCGCGCTGCTCCTCTCGAGGCTCTCGAGCCGGGAGCTCGACCCGAGCGCCATCGTCACGCACCGGCTGCCCCTCTCCGACGCCGCCGAGGGGTACCGCCTCTTCGACTCACGCGAGGCGACGAAGGTGGTGCTGTCGCCATGAGGATCCTGATCGCGTTCACCGTTCTCCTGCTGCCGGTGGCCTGCGGCGGTAGCTCGCCGAAGCTCGCCGAGGCTCCGCCTGGCCTTGCGAAACGGCTGCTCACAACGCGCCTGAAGGCGACCCACGTCGACTACCGGTGGGTCGCGTGCGTCCGTGTCGGGCGGACGCACACTCACGTCCCGATCACGCGCTGCAACGTCAACTTCGGCATCGACCCGCACATCGCGGCGTACTGCCTCTTGCTGAAGGACGGGAAGCTCGTCACCAACCACGACGATCCCGCGATCCCCTGCCGGCACGACGACGCCGGGTGGGACCGAACGACGATCGTCGCCTCCTGATGCGGCTCGAGAACAGCTTCGGGGTTCCGGCGTCCGTCGAGCAGTCGTGGCGTTTGCTCGACGACGTCCCGAGCGTCCTCCCGTGCATGCCGGGTGCCGAACTGGTCGAGGTGGTCGCCGAGAACGCCTGGAAGGCGAAGTTGCACGTGCGACTCGGCCCGATCGCGCTCCAGTTCCTCACCGACGTCGTACGTGAGCAGAACGATGAGGCGGACCGGCGCGTCGTGCTCGCCGCGAAGGCGCGCGAGTCCAAGGGTCGCGGCAGTGCAGAGGCGACGATCGAGTCGACGCTGACAGCCGCGGACGGTGGCACGCGCGTCGACATCGTCACCGAGCTGACACTTCGTGGAGCCGTCGCGCAGTACGGCCGCGGTGTCGTCGGGGACGTCGCGTCGCGCCTGACGGGGCAGTTCGCCGACTGCATCGCCGGCAAGCTCGCGGAACGGTCGACGCAGTCACCGCCGGCGGCGCCCGCCGCGCAGGCTGAGCCGATCGGCGGTCTACGCCTGGTGCTCGGCGCGCTCCGGCGCGCGCTGTTCCACCGCAGGCGACGTGAGAGGATCGCGCCCTAACGACGAGCGGACGCTCGCAGCCGTGGAGTCGAAGCGCGAGGCAGCGATCGCAGTCCATCGCTTCGTCTACGAGCATCCGGAGCTCTGAAGGGCTCTCCTCCCCTCCCGCGTGCAATCACGCCGAATGAACGTCCAGTTTCCGACCCGATCGGAGGGGTAAACCTCCTCCGATTACCGCCTCGTGGCGACGCTACAAGGGGCCCGATCGGACGATACCCGGCGTGGCAGCAGACCACGATACTTCACCTTGAGTGAAGTGGTGGACACAACGGTTTCAACTGACGCCGCTTCTCCCTCGGGGATGAGCCCCGGAAGCCGCAGCCTGGGCTCATCCCCGAGTTCTCCTGCAGCGTCGTTGACGCCGCGGTTGAGCTACCAGCCGCCGTTCCCCTCTGACATTCCGTTCCGGATCATGTCTCGCTCCTCATGAGTTGTCCAGCTATCGACGTCGGGACGGTTCCCGCAGCTGTCGGTTGTGCGAAGCGCACGAACGGAGAGATCTTGCGAGTTCCGACTGTTGGCGTCAAGTTTAGCGGTGAAGCGCGCAGCGCGCCTGTTCGGGTTGAGGGCTGAGTTGCAGTCGCCTCGTCTATTCACTCCGCAGGATCAAACTCCTGCCTCCGCGCTCGGCAAACGTGTGCGGCAACTGCGTGTTGCGGCTCAGATGACCCAGACGGAACTCGCAGCCGACCGATTCTCGAAGGAATACGTCAGTCAGATCGAGCGCGGGAAGACGCGCCCGACGTCCGAGACGATCGAATGGCTCGCCAAGCGACTCTCCGTCGACCCCACCTTCCTCGAGCGCGGCATCTCATTCGACGACCGAGCGCGAGTGGAGGTGTCCCTCGCCCAGGCGGACGCACTGATCGAGAGCAACCGCTACGACGAGGCGCTCGCCGTGCTCGCCTCCGCTGAGGAAGCTATCGCCGTCACGGGGTCGTCCGACCTCAGATTGCGGGCGCAGTCGGCCGAGGCCCGCGCGCGTGTTCACACCGGTCAAGTGAAGGAAGCGGCCGAGCTCCTGACGATTGCGCGTTCCTTGGTCGAGCGGCCGGAGTTCGACGATCTCGACCGCGCGAACATCGTGTTTCAGCTGGGCGTGTGCCGGACGAAGCTCGAGAGCATCAGCACGGCGATCGCGCTCTTCGACGAGGCGTTGCGTCTGGCGGAGGCTTCGCCCGTTCCGTCCGACCGGCTGCGTTCCAACATCTTCTACTGGCGCTCACGCGCATATCGCCAGCAGCGTGACTACGTCGCCGCTCGAGAAGATGTCGAGCGCGCGCTCGAGCTCGCTGAAGCGGCAGGCGACGAGCGAACGCTCGCCCACACCTACTTCCAGGCCTCCCTCGTCGCCGAGCGACAGGGGCACTGGGTGCAGGCGCGCTCGTACGCGGAGCGCGCGAAGGCAGGATACGAGCACCTCGCCGACCGCGAGAGCCTTGCGCGCCTGCTTAACAACCTCGGCGGACTCTCGTTCATGCTCGGCAAGCCGTCGATCGCGGTCGAGTACCTGAAACAGGCAGTTCGCGTCGCGCTTGAGCTCGAAAGCGCAGCCGAGGCCGGTCAGGCGGTCTCCTCCCTCGCGCAAGTTCACCTGCGGACAGGTCACTTCGAGCTGGCCGAGCAGCATGCTCGGCATGCGCTCGAGCTGCTCGACGGGCGGGTCGACTTCCTGCACGAGATTGGCAGCGCGCAACTCGTCCTCGGGCGGGCGGTGCTCGAAGCGGGCCGGCTCGAGGAGGCCGAAGGCCATTTCCGCGATGCCGAGTCGACGTTCGAGCGGCTGTCGTCGCTGGGCCATCGCGCGAACGCCTGGATGGCGCAGGGAGAACTTGCGGTCCGGAGAGGGCAGCACGTAACAGCCACGCGCCTGTACTGCCGGGCGGCTGAAGCCCTTCAGGACGTCCGCTTCTAGCCCGAGCTCGCCATGGGCCGTTTCGGTCTGCGCCCAATCATCGTAGGCCGCGGCGGTCAGCGGCTCCCCGGCGAAGAGCTCGGCTCTGCGGGCAGGCGTGGCCACGCGTTTATCGGGCGCCGCTGGGCCGCAGCCGGCGGGCGGTGCGCACAGCTTGACGGTGGGGCTCGGGGGTCGATCGAGACGAGCTCGATCGCCTGCTGTCGCTCGGACGTGAGCGAGGCGAGGTAGCGCTCGATCGGGCGCCGGTCGCGGCCGTCGACGACGTCACCCTCGGCCCGCACCGCTCCTCCTCGCGCGCGGGAAAGAGGTGACGGATCCGGGCCAGGTAGTCGGCTACGTTCCTCCAACATCGGCTGTTCCGCGTTCTTTTGACCACGCAGAGCGTCGTGAGGGCGGCGGATGTTCTCTTCCTACGCCCTTATCCCCGCTCGATCAGCGAGACCCCCCGCTTTTCGCTTACCGATCCCGGTGCAGCATTGGCTGCCGGCGTCAAACCCGAATCAGTGACTGTGAGCCATCTCGAGGATCTTTTCCCTGGAGTGCTGGCCGACTTGCTCCGGATGATCGGACACGATATGAGCCTCGACGTTCGCGACGAGCTGGTCGTCCGACTCGCCTTCAACATCCACACCACACGGACAATGAACAACCTGCATGGCTCCTCCTTCATCGCTTGGCAGCGCAGCCGGGTCATGCCGACCGACCGCTCACATCCTCGCATGATGTCAGCCACGCGGCGAGGAGACGCCATGACACACCACTTGCCGGCTTCGAGCGGAGCGGCGACCGCAAGGGAAAGTTAAGCGGGCCGTAAACCCGGCGCAAGGTCTCGACTCTAGTCTCGGCCGGGTCGCAGTTCGGACAACCAGCGGAGACAGGAGGAAGCACATGAAGCCCTTTTCGGCACGACCGGGTCTTGCTGCCCTGGCGGTTGTACTGGCCGCGTTTGCGATCACCGCCGGCTCGGCGGCGGCCGGGGACGGGAGGGCAGGTGCGCTATACACATTGACGAATGGCGCAAGCGGGAACGCCGTCCTCGCCTTCGACCGCGGCGCCGATGGCACGATCAGCCCCGCCGGCAGTTTCGCGACGGGCGGGCTCGGTACCGGCAGCGGTCTAGGGTCTCAGGGTGCGCTCGTCCTGAGCGGCAACGGCAAGTGGCTGTATGCGGTGAACGCCGGAAGCAACGAGATCTCCGCCTTCGCCGTCAGGAAGGATGGGTTGGCGCTCGTCTCGAAGGTCGGATCCGGCGGGACCGGCCCGATCAGCCTGACGGTCACCCACCACCTCCTCTACGTCCTCAATGCGGGCGACGGGACGACCGCCGGCAACATCGCCGGCTTCAGCGTCGGCCCGCACGGCGAACTGGCGGCGCTCGCCGGCTCGAGCCGCCCGTTGAGCGGCGCGTCCGTCGGTCCGGCCCAGATCCAGTTCAGCCCCGGCGGCCGCGCACTCGTCGTGACGGAGAAGGGGACGAACTCAATCGACACGTACATCGTCGCGGAGGACGGCCTCGCGAGCGGCCCCAGCGTGCAGGCCTCAGTCGGAACGACACCTTTCGGCTTTGACTTCGATCAGCGCGGACACCTGATCGTCTCAGATGCGTTTGGCGGTGCCCCCGGAGCCAGTGCGCTCTCGTCGTACTCGCTCAGCGCGGCCGGCGCGCTCGGCACGATCACTCCGCTTGCGCCGGACGGCCAGACGGCCGCCTGCTGGGTCGTCACGACCAAGAATGGCCGCTACGCGTACACGACGAACACGGGGAGCGCCAGCGTCTCCAGCTACGCGATCGACCACGACGGCAGCCTCTCGCTGCTGAGCCCCGTTGCGGGCACGACGGGGGCCGCCCCCACCGACGCCGCTCTGGCTCGGAACAGCCGCTACCTGTACACGGTCAACTCCGGGGCGCACACGATCAGCGCTTTCGCCGTCGACGAAGACGGATCGCTCGCGCCGATCGCAGGCGTAGGCGGGCTGCCCGCCGGCGCAGTCGGCCTGGCGGCGGAGTAGCCGCGACCGGCTGGGCGAGGCGGCGCTGGTGCGGCCTCGCCCGGCCGCGCGTGCTCTTCATCTGCTCGCGATCCGATCGCGCGCTCAGCTCGCTGCGAAGCTCAGCTCCGAGCAGGGCGCTCTCGGGCAATTCGTAGGGAGATCCCCGATTCCAAAACTGCGGGCGTGTCCTAGGCTTCGTCGAGTTCATGGACGCGGCCAATTCCCTCGCCGACGTGCGGGCGCTGAAGCCACGGCTGCTCGAGCTGCTCTCGCTATCGGAGGACGCACACGTCCTCGACCTCGGCTGCGGAACGGGCGACGACGCCCGCGAGCTCGCGCGTGTCGTCGGCCCGGAGGGCTGCGTCGTCGGCGTCGACGTCAGCGAGGCGATGGTCGACGTTGCGCGGCTGCGGAGCGAGCGGGACGCACTGCCGATCGAGCTCACGCTCGCCGATGCCTTCGCCCTGCCCTTCGAGGATGCAAGCTTCGACGCCTGCCGCTGCGAGCGCGTGCTGATGCACCTCGACGGCGACCCGGCCGAGGCAATCGCCCGAGCTCGAGCGCGTGACCCGCCGCGGCGGACGGATCGTGATCTCCGACTTCGACTGGGACGCCGAGATCTACGACCATCCCGACCGCGAGGACACCCGGTCGATCGTCCAGGCCATCAGCGACGGGATCAAGCACGGGCAGATCGGGCGGGCACTACCGCGTCTCCTCCTCGACGCGGGACTCACCGACCTGACAGTCGAATCGCACGGGATCAGGCTCACCTAGGACTTCATGCATCAACTGCCCGACGGTCACCTGGAGGCTGCCGAGGCTTCGAGGAAGCCCCCCGTAGGCATGGTCGAGCGCTGGTGAAAGCCGCTCGCGGAGGCGGAAGCAAGCGGCCGCTTCCTGGCGATGAAGGCCGCGGTCTTCGCGGCCGGAACTGTCACTCGCCAGAGAAACAGACGAAAAAGCCACTCCCGCCATGGCGGGCGAATCGAAAGGGAGGAAGAATGACCGATACCGCGCTGACCGCTGACCTTGCATCCTTGCGCTCCCGGCTGGCCGTCCTGAGCGCTGGTGACGCCGAGTGGGACGCCAAGCGCCTTGGCTGGAATCTCGCACACGACCAGCAACCGATCGCGGTCGCCTTTCCCGAGTCGGCCGAGGACGTCGTCGCGGTCGTCGACTTCGCACGCGAGCACGGCGTTCGGGTGGCGCCCCAGGCGACCGGGCATTTCTCCACCGCGCTGGCCTCGCTCGGGGGCGCGATCTTGCTCAAGACCGAGCGGATGCGAGGCGTCGAGATCGATGCCGAGGCCGGCCGGGCCCGCGTCGAGGCCGCGTGCAGTGGGACGAGGTCGCCGTGCCGGTGCCAAGGACGGGCTCGCCGGGCTCGCGGGCAGCGCGCCCCACATCGGCGTCGTCGGCTACACGCTCGGAGGCGGGCTTGGTTGGCTCGGTCGCAAGTACGGACTCGCCGCGAACAGCGTCCTCTCAGCGGAGATCGTGACCGCCGACGGCGAGGTTCGGCGCGCCGACTCCCACCACGAGCCTTACGACCCGGGCCGCACGTACTTCAACTTCACCGAGCGCACGGTCGAGTCGAGCGCCCTGTTCCCACCCGAGACGGTGCGCCGCCTGCGGGGGATCAAGCGCGAGCTCGATCCGGAGGACCTTTTCTTCGCCTGCCACCCCGTTGCCCCCGCCTGAGCGCGATGAGTCCACACGTCGATGTCGCTACAATGCCGTCGTATGGAGGTGGGCATCCGCGATCTCCGCGCCGATCTCAGCCGTTGGGTGAAGCGCATCCGCGAGGGTGAGGAGGTCGTCGTCACCGATCGGGGCAAGGCGGTGGCGCGGCTCGTGCCCGTCGAGGGCGAGCGGACTATCGATCGGTTGGTCCGGCAGGGTGTTGTTACGCCAGCGCCGCGTCCGTGGCGCGGGAAGCTGCCGAAGCCGATGGATGGCGCGGGGCCGCTGAGCGATCTGGTGCTCGAAGACAGGCGCTGATCGCCTACCTCGACACGTCGGCGTTCGTCAAGCTGCTCGTCCCGGAGCGCGGCGCCGCCGAGGTTGCGGAGCTGTGGCTCGGCGCGGACCGCCGAGTCTCGTCGCTCTTGCTCTATCCCGAAGCGCGCGCGGCGGTCGGGAGGGCGCAGCGTATGAGTCGTCTTGGAGCACGGCAAGTCGGGATCGCGCGCCGCCGGATCGAGGCGCTCTGGGCCGCCGTCGACCGAGTCGAGCTGACCACCGCGCTCGCCCGCCGCGCGGGCGAGCTGGCCGACCAGCATCGCCTCCGAGCCTACGACGCAGTTCATCTTGCTTCACTCGAGTGTGTTGCCGACCCCGAGACCGTGCTCGTCTCGGCCGACGAGGAGCTTCTTGGCGCGGCTCGCTCGATGGCCTTCATGACGATGAGTCCACCGAGCTAGCGCGGAGTGCCCCCTTACGCGGCCGAGGCACCTCCGAGCGCCGACTTGATCCGATCGAGCGCGGCGCCTTCGGCATCGGCTCCACCCTCAGCCGCACCGGCAACCGACTCGGCGACCTCCACGACGAACGTGCGGTAGGTCTCGACCTCCTGGGGCGCCTTCGCCTGGAGCGCCGCTATCGCCGCGCGGAGCGCCTCGAGCGTCTCGCTCTCGAGCTCCGCGCGGGAAGATCTGAGCCCGAACCCGGTCCCCCGCGTCTCGGCGAGCTCTCGAAGGAGCTCGCTCGAGCTGTTCTTGCGCGCGCCGGCCAGGTGCTTCGCCAGAGCTCCCGCCTCCTTGAAGGTGTCGAAGAAGCCGGGGTCGCTGACAGATACGAGCAGCCCGGCGCCGGACACGCCCTTGTGCATTGCTTCCCACTCCTGCTCTGTGAAATCTGACTTTGCCGCCATGGAGTTCCCTCCCAGTTTCGCTTGACGTCGGTGCCGCCCTTGTACCAGCGACGGACGATTCGAATCCTGTCCCACGGGAAGCGCGCAAGCTCGATCCGATCACCCGCGTGGCAAGCTTCGCCTGCGTGGATCTGGTGGCGCGCATCTCGGAGCTACTCGTGGCTCACCCGAGCGTGCTCTCCGTCCGACTCGTTGGCTTGCGTGCGGAAGGCCATGCAACCGACCTGTCCGACATCGACCTTCTCGTCGAGACCGACGACTTCCACCGTCTGCGCAGCGACCTTCCTCGGCTGCTCGAGCCGCTGTCGCCGCTTGCCGCGCAGTGGGACCGGCTCAGCGAGGGGGCGAGCTACTACATGCTGATCCTGCCGGGTGCTTTCAAGGTGGACCTCGTCTTCGAACGACCGCCTCGGCTCGAGCCGCCGTGGGAGGCGCGGTCGGACACGCTCGCCGCGATCGACCGCCACTTCTGGGATTGGATCCTCTGGCTCGGGGGCAAGCAGCTCGCCCGCAACGATGCTCTCGTGAGTGCCCACCTTCACGGGCCGCTGTACGAGCATCTGCTCGGTCCGCTCGGTGTCAAGGAACCGCCGCGTTCGATCGCCGAGGCGGTAGACCGCTACATGGCCGCACGAGCGGCACGTGAACGCGAGCTCGGCGAGGCAGTTGCCACTGCTCTCCAGGACGCGGTGCTCACGCGCCTGAGCGCCGTGCGCCTCGTGGCACGCGGCGACATCGCGTGAGCCGGCGACCTGCACATCGGGGAGATCGACACTTTCAGAACCTGGTGGTTCTGATAGCGGCTGCGACGATAGATTCGCTGCGTGCCGACATGCAGAACACGCGAACTACGGGAGGTTGCAGAGCGGATCGCCGCTGCGCTCCCGCCTGTTGTCGAAGAGGTCGTGCTGACGGGCAGCGTCTCGCGCGGCGTCGCCGACGAGATTTCGGACATTGAGATGCTTCTCGTCACGACGACGCGGCTCGATCTCGCGGAATGCTTCGCGCACGCCAGTGGGGTGGGCCTCGGCAACCTCGACACGTGGGGCGTCCAGGGGACCGAGGTTTCGCGCGTCTTCGGCTACTACGAAGGTGTCCCGATCGAAACGATCTGGTGGCCACACGATTTTGCCGAGCCGTCAGTCGCCGCGCTCGTTTCGGGCGAGCAACCCGCCGCGGCTGAGGCCCTTGCCAGCGGAATCGCTCTCCGTACGCGGGGCCTGCTAGAGACTTGGCAACAGCGACTCGGCATCTACCCGGAAGCACTCGCGGCGGCACAGATCGAGGACGCAGCACTGACGTGGGGCGGCTTCCATCCGGCGGGGTTCCTCACGCTCGCGCGGCCGGGCGAGCGGCTTGCGCTCGTCGAGTACCTCTACCACGACGCTGTGCGGGTGCTCCGAATCGTCTACGCACTGAACCGGGTGTGGCAGCCGACGAGCAAACGTCTCGCTGATCGTGTGCAAGCGCTCCCCGTGAAGCCGGGACGACTCGCCGAGCGAATCGCGGAGGCCCTCACCGAACCCGACCCGCTGCGTGCCATGCTCGTGATGAGCGAGCTGCAAGCGGACACCGCCGACCTAGCTCCACCAGGGCCGAACATCGACCGGGCGCGCCGTTGGCTCCGCGAAGTCATCGCCGTGCTGCGCGAAGCCAGCCACTCCCGAGAGAGTTAGCCAACGAGTCCTCTTGCCTGGCCAGTTCGGGAATGCCCCGAGCGAGCGCGCTTATTGCCGCGGCTTCGTGATGCGCCAAAGGACGTACAGGATCACCACGGAGATAGCCGCGCATGCGCTGATGAAGACAACAGTGCTAGTGGTTCTGTTCCCTGGCCCTGACGATTACCGGGGTCACGAAGACCATTGCGAGGAAGACGCCGACCCAGGTGATAGTTCGCATGACGCCTTACTCCCCGCCGCAGACAGCCGTAGAACGTCGCCTCACCGAGTGTTCGCGAGGACACTCCGAGCGTTACGTGCGCGGAGTGGCAATCCGGAGGCGGTTGCCGTCCGGGTCCTCGACATCGCACTCACGGCCGGCGAGCCCGTTCTCGTCAACCGCGACTCCGAGTACGGCCGCGATCAAGTCGATGTCGCGCACATTCAGGTGAATGAGAGTGTTCGGAGTCGCGTCACCGGTGTGCTCTGAGAGGTAGATCCTCACGCTCCCGCGCGCAATCGACACGAACAGCGGAAACCCCGGCTCGAACTGATGCTCCCACTGCTTGCGAAATCCAAGCTGCTCGTACCACGCGACCGCTCGCCCAGCGTCTTCGACCCGCAGGACGGGAATGACCTCTTCGTCCATTAGGCGATGACTGTACGACATCGCGTGAGCCGGACCCGCGAACAGACGCCAGCAAACAGGCGACGAAGGGAAAGGAAAGGTATGCTCGGCTGGCAACCAAGGACGAGTACTGGATGTGGTCTGACCGCCTCACTTGCTTGTTCGTGATCACGCAGGGAGGTGAGTGCAATGGCAACAGGAATCGTCAAGTGGTTCAACGACGACAAGGGGTACGGCTTCATCACGCCCGAAGGCGGTGGGAAGGACCTCTTCGTCCATCACAGTGACATCGCCGGCGAGGGCTTCAAGAGCCTCGCCGAGGGAGCGAAGGTCGAGTTCGAGCCGACCGAGGGGCAGAAAGGCCCGCAGGCAACGAACGTCAGCCCGGTCGCCTAAGCGAGCGTCTCGAGCGCGCCGCGGAGGTTGGAATCGAGCCTCCGCGCGCGCCGGGGCGAGGCGCCGCGGTAGGCATCGTGCGCCGCCCTCACAGTCCAACGTGCTGACGCAGCCACTCCCGGTTTCGCACCTGCGCCTCGGCCGCCTCGGAAAGCGGCTCGTCGGCGCGCGGGATCCGGTCCTGCTCGACGCAGATCCAGCCGTCGTAGCCCACTCGCTCCAGCTCGTGAAAGAACGCCTCGAGGTCGACGTCCCCGACGCCGAGCTCGCAGAAGATGCCGCGCCGCCAGGCCTCGACGGCGTCGGCTCGATCGGCGACGACGCCGCGCAGGACGTCGAGGCGCACATCCTTCACATGGACGTAGTTCACTCGCGCTCCCCAGTCGCGAAGCGCGTGCACCGGGTCGGAGCCGCCGAGCAAGAGGTGGCCCGTGTCGACCAGCAGCCCGATCTCCGTGAGGTCGAGGAGTCGATCGATCTCCGACGGCGCCTCGACGAACGTGCTCGTGTGCGCATGGAACGTCGGCTCGAAACCGCGCTCCCCCGCGACGTCCTGTGCACGCGCGAGGCCTTCCGCGAAGCGCGCCCAGCCGGAGTCGTCGAGTCGAAGCGAGGCATCTTGCCGGCCTCGCCCCGGGTTCGCACGCCGCGCGTCGGACCCGCCGTCGCCGAAGACCGGATGCGCGCGCGCCGCCGCGCCCGCGGCGTCGAACAGGTCGAGCGTCCGGCTCAGCACCAAGAGATCCTCATCCCAGAACTCGGGCTCGCTGAAGCGGATCGGGCACCAGCCTCCGGTGAGCTCGAGGCCGTGACGCTCGAGCCGCGAGCCCAGCTCGTCTAAGTGGCCGAGGTAGCCCGGCGGGCCGAGCTCGGTGCCTTCGTAGCCCGCCTCGGCCATCGCGGCCAGAAGCTCGTCGGGCCCGGGCACGTTCGGGAAGATGCCGACGGTCAGCTCGAACGCGCCGTACGAGAGCGGGGCGTTCGCGACACGCAGCGTCATGCGGCCACGAGCGGCACCCGCGGATCCGTCGCGCTGCCTTCCCACGTCGACCGGATCCACGCCAGCGCAGGGTCGTCGGAGGCGGCCATCGAGTGACGGTCACCGGCGAGCGCGTTCAGGTAGTAGAAGTCGTAGCCGGGCGCCGCCGTGAAGGGGTGATAGCCGTGCGGAACGAGGAGGAGATCGCCGTCGCGCACCGCCCAGGCTTCGTCGACGCCGTGCTGCGGGCTGTAGAGCCGCTGCAGTCCGAATGCTTCGGGGGCGGTCGCCCGGTAGTAGTAAACCTCCTCGAGCATGGCCTCCTCGGGCGGCCGGTCCTCGTCGTGCTTGTGCGGGGGGTAGCTCGACCAGTTCCCGGCCGGCGTGAGCACCTCGACGATGAGGATCCGCTCCGCGGGAAAGCCCGGCTGGATCATGTTGTTGATCTGGCGCGTCGCGTTACCGGCCCCTCGGATCTCGACATCGACCTGCTCGGGGGTTTGCAGCATCGGCTCGAGCCGGGTCCGGCAGGGGCAGCTCGCCAGGGCGACCTCGGCCCGTCCCTCGATCCGGTACTCGCTGTCACGTGGCAGGTAGAGCGTCCAGGGCAGGCCGCCGAAGACTCCCGCCCGGGGCCCCAGCTCGAACCGGTGCCCGTCCGTCTCCACTCGGCACCCGCCCGAGAGAAGGACGAGCGCAGCCTCTTGGCCGCCGGTCCGCCGGACCTCTGCGCCGTCGAGGCTCTCGACCCGAAACGAGAGGTAGCGCCAGCCCGCGAGCGCGGGCGTGATCTCGTTCCATTCGCCGGCCGGGTGGAGCAAGCGGCTCGTCAGAAGCGCCTCGAGCGGCCGGTCAAGCGAACTCGACCTCGACCTTGACCGCGCGCCCGGCGCGAAGCTCGTCGACAGAGGCCGGCAGCTCTTCGAGGCCGATCCGGTGGGTGACGAGCGGCGCCAGGTCGAGCCGCCCCTGCTCGAGCAAGCGGATCGCATCTCCGAAGACGCGATCGCCGACGTAGCTTCCCAGGATCGTCAGCTCGTTCCGGGTGATTCGCTGCTGTGCAACCTCGGCTCGTGCCTGCGAGTTGACGCCGAAGAGGAGGATCCGGCCCGCCCGGCGGACAAGATCGAGCGCGGCCGGAAGCTGCGAGCCGACGGCGTCGACGACGATGTCCGACCCGAGGCCGCCGGTCGCCTCGCGAACGGCCGCCGGAGCATTCTCGCGAGTCGGGTCGACGACCCGAGCGGCGCCGAGCCGCTCGGCGAGCTCCGCCCGCTCGGAGGAGGGCTCGACCGCGAAGACCGTCGCTCCGGCCAGCTGCAGGAGCGCGACGAACATGAGCCCGATCGGCCCCGCGCCGATCACGGTCGCAGTCTCGCCGGGGAAGACGGCCGTCTGGCGGACACCGTGGACGACCGTCGACAGCGGCTCGGTCAGCGCCGCGATCGCGCCCGGTAGCCGGTCGGAGATCCGGTGACACTGCGCGGCCGGCACGATGACCCGGGGAGCGAGCCCGCCATCCCTGAAGATCCCGACCGTAGTGAGATTCTCGCACTGGTTCAGCAGGCCGCGCTTGCACCACGCGCAGTGGCCGCACGCGATGTTCGGCTCGACGACGACGCGGTCGCCGCGCGCGAGCCCTGTCACGGCCTGCCCTGTCTCATCGACGACGGCGACGAACTCGTGGCCGAGCACGACGCCGATCGTGGCGGGATGCCCGGGTGGGACGTTCAGGATCTGAAGGTCGCTGCCGCAGATGCCGCACGCCTCGACTGCGAGCAGGAGGTCGTCCGGGCGCTCCAGCACCGGCACCGGGCGGTCGACCACCTCGAGCCGGCCGAGGTCGGCGAAGACGGCCGCCGGCATCGTCGCCGCAGCGGGGCTCATCGCTCGGATCCGGCAGGCGGCGCCATCGTCTGCAGCTCCTGCTGGAGCTCCGTCAGCTCCTCGCCTCCCGCCATCAACCGGATCAGCTCGTCGAGGTCGATCTCCCCCTTTGCGTAGCTGCCGAGACTCTGGCCGCGGTTCAAGATCACGAAGCGGTCCCCGACCGGGTACGCATGGTGCGGGTTATGCGTGATGAAGACGACGCCGACCCCCCGGTCTCGCGCCTGCACGACCGAGCGCAGCACGACCCCGGCGGCCTTGACGCCGAGCGCCGAGGTCGGCTCGTCGAGGATGAGCACGCGCGCGCCGAAGTGAACGGCTCGCGCAACCGCCACAGCCTGCCGCTCGCCGCCCGACAGCGTCCCGACGGGCTGGTCGGGATCGCGAATGTCGATGCCGATGCCAAGCAACTGCTCGCGCACCGTGCGCTTCGCGAGGCGGACGTCGAAGCGACGGAACGGCGGGATCCCCTTCGTCGGCTCCACGCCAAGGAAGAAGTTCCGCCAGATCGACATCAGAGGCACCATCGCGAGATCCTGGTAGACGGTGGAGATGCCACGCGCGCGGGAGTCGCGGGGAGAGGTGAAGTGTGCGTCCTCTCCGTCGACGAGCAGCCGGCCGCTGTCCGGCTGGTGGACGCCCGAGAGGATCTTGATCAGCGTGGACTTGCCGGCGCCGTTGTCGCCGAGGATGCAGAGCACCTCCCCGCCGTTCAGGTACGCAGAGATCTCGCGGACCGCGATCACATTGCCGAAGTACTTGCTGACGTTGTCGACCTCGAGCAGGTGCGGGCCGGTCGCTGCCGGGGCGGCGTTCACAGGCGCGCCCTCGCTGCCCAGTGGCGGATCGCCGCGTTCAGCAGTACCGCTGCCAGCAGGATCACCCCGAGGAACAGGAACACCCAGTTCTGGTCCCACCCCGCGAACGGGATCCCGATCGTCGCCATGCCGATGATCAGCGCTCCGATCGAGGCGCCGATCGCCGACCCGTAGCCGCCCGTGAGCAGGCAGCCCCCGACGACCGCCGCGATGATGAAGTAGAACTCCCGCCCGATGCCCTCGCCCGCCTGCACGGAGCGGAGCAGCAGCGCGGTCATGATTCCGAGCAGCGACGCAGTCGTCGACGTCGCCATGAAGAGCAGGATCTTCGTCCGCACCACCGGGACGCCGACGTTGCGCGCGGCGACGGCGTCGCCGCCGACGCTGTAGATCCAGTTTCCGAAGCGCGTGCGCATGAGCACCCACGCGCCCACGGCTGTTATCCCGAGCCACCAGAACACGCGCACCTGGAAATCGTGCGGCGACCACCATGTCGTCGCGAAGATCCGCTTCGCCGAGCCGTAGCCCTTGGCCGAGTCGATATCGGAGACGAGGACCGAGCCGGTGAACGTCTCGGTGCCGCCCAGATTGACGCCCTGGAGAATGAAGAACGTCGCCAGCGTGACGATGAAGCTCGGCAGCCTCGTCGACATCACGAGGGCGCCGTTGATCAAGCCCATCACCATCCCGAAGAGAAGTACGAGCACGATCGCCGGCCACACGTTCAGGTCGAGGTGCTTGACGAGCAGGCCGAGCAGCAGTCCGGAGCTCCCGACCATGACGCCGGCCGAGAGATCGAACTCGCCGGCGATCATCAAGAGCGCGACGGGAACCGCCATGATCCCGAGCTCGGAGGCGGAGTCGGTCCAGTTGGCGGAGCCGTCGATCGACGCGAAGCCGTTGCCCTCGATCCAGAAGAGGCAGAAGACGGCGACCGCGCCGACGAGCGCGCCGAGCTCGGGCAGCTTGAACAGGCGTGCGAACAGGCCGGTCTGCGCGAGGCGCTCGTCGCGCGGCCTGGGAGGAAGGGCTTCGGCTGCCTTGGCCATCACCGGCGCATGAGCTCGCCCCGGGCGGGGCGCGGCTCACCGCGCCCGCCCGGAGCAGGAGCTCTAGCGCGTGCCCTTCTTGGCGAGCGCGGCGACCTTGGCCGCGTTCGACTTGTCGACGAAGCCCGGGCCGGTGAGAACCGGCTTGCCCCCGCCGGTGATGTTCAGGTTGATCTTGTTCAGGTAGATGAACACGACCGGTAGGTACCCCTGCAGGTACTGCTGCTGATCGATCGCGAACTCGACTTGCCCCTTCTGAATCGCTTTGATCACGTCGCTCGAGAGATCGAACGTGGCAGCCTTTGCTTTCGACCGCGCCCGCTTGATCGCGTCCATGACGGCGATCCCGACCTGCGGGTTGAGCGCGAGCACCGCATCGATCTTCTTGTCGGCGCTGAGCTTCGACTGGATCTGCGTCGTCGTCTGCGCGATGTCGCTCAGACCGGGCGTCTGGAGCCTGACCGTGCTGCCCTTGAAGCCGGCCTTCGCTCCCGAGTACCGCTGCTCGAGACCGATGTTGCCCTGCTCGTGGAAGACGACGAGGAGCTTCTTCGCGCCCGCCGCCTTCAGGCGCTCCCCGGCGCCCTGGCCCGCGATCGTCTCCGTCTGGCCGACGTGTGTCTGTGCCCCGAGTGACTTGAACTTGTCGACGCCCGAGTTCAGCGTGACGATCGGAATGTGGGCCCGCGTCGCCCGCTGCAGAGCCGATTTGATCGCGCCCGGGTTCGGAGCCGATGTCGCGATTCCCGTCACCTTCTGCGAGACCGCGGCGCTGATCAGCTGCGCTTGCCGGCTCGGATCATTGTGACTCTCGCTGTACAGGATCTTGAGGCCGACGTCCTTGCCTGCCTGGTCCGCTCCCTTCTTGCAGACCGACCAGAATGCGTCGCCCGCTCCGTGGGTGATGACGGCGATCTTGCCGGACGCCTCGGCACGCTCGGCACGCCGCCCGGCAGCGAGCGCCGCCGGGGGTCCGAGCAGTGACGCTCCGGCTGCCAGCAACCCTCCCCTGATGAAGACGTCGCGCCGGGTCAGCCCTGACTCGCTCTCGAGCTCGTCGAGGTCGAGGAGCCCCTCCGGCTCGAGGTGCTCGTGGTCACGCATGCTCTCTCCCCTCCTGTCTCAGACTTTCCATGCTTACCGAGTGGTTGCCTGCACTCGAGCGAGTTCGATGCGCCTCCCTTCCCGTGCGGACACGAGGATCGCGTCGCAGATACCGGCCGCACGATAACCGTCCTCGAAGGTTGCCTGCCGAGCATGGCTCGGCCGGTCGTCGAGCACAGCCTCCAGAAAGTCCCGCCACTGGTGCACCATCGCGTGCTCCCAGCCGAGCACGTGTCCCGGCGGCCACCAGTTGGACAGGAACGGATGGTCAGGGTTCGTGACGAGCACGTCGCGAAACCCACCGAGCCCCTCGCGCTCGTCCTCGAGGAGGAACACGTGGAGGCGGTTGGGGTCCTCCATGTCCCACCAGAGCGAACCTTTCGAGCCGTTCAGCTCGACGCGATGCCGCCCCTTCCAGCCGAGGGCGCTGCGCGACGCCTCGAGTGTCGCAGTCGCGCCGCCGCCCAGCTCGAAGACGGCGGCGAACTGATCCTCGGTCGGCGAGACGAGGCGCGCCGTGTGCGCCGAGACCGAGGTCGGCTCCGCGGCGAGGAACCGCAGCATGTCCACGAGGTGGCAGTAGTCGAGAACGGCGCCGGCTCCGCCGTGAGAGGGCCTGGTCTGCGTTCCGAGCATCTGGTAGTCCTGCAGGTAGAGAGCCCGGAAGTGCACCAACTCGCCGATCCGACCCGCGTCGACGATGTCGCGGGCGAGCGCGACGGCGGGCACGTAGCGGTAGTTGAAGCCGACGGCGTGGTGGACACCCGCCTCGACGGCGGCCTCGAGGAGCTCGCGCGCCTCCTCGGCGTCGACGGCGAGCGGCTTCTCGCAGAAGACGGGCTTCCCGGCCTCGAGCGCGAGCGCGACTGCTTCGGCATGCGCCTCGACGGGAGTCGCGACCGCGACGACGTCGACGTCCGAGGACTCGATCACGTCCTGCCAGCGGCTCGTCCAGCCGTCGAAACCGAGCTCCGCCGCGAACCGCTCGACCCGCTCGTGCGTGCGGCCCGCGACGAGGCTCAGCACGATCCGCCGCCGCAGCGGCGCGACGTGGTTCAGCGTCTGGAGCGCGTGTGCGTGAGCACGGGCGATCCAGCCGTAGCCCACGAGGCCGATGCGGAGCGGCTCGCGCGTCCCGACCGGCAGGGAACCAGCCAGACGTCCCATTGAGGCCGATTGAACAAGTCGCCGAAGCCGAAGTCAAACAGGAGCATCCGGCGGCGGCCATCCCGTCCTGGTCGATTGCGCCGCAGCCGAGCAGCCGGGATACTGCACCCAGGTCGGGGACCTGACGTGGCAGACGGCGAACCGCTGACAGGCGAACGGATGCTCGGCGTACTGCCGAGCTCGGCAGGATGAGCACCGGCGTCCGGGCGGCGACGCTGCACGCGCCTGGCGATCTGCGCGTGCAGACCTACCCGTATCCCGACTCGCTCGCCCCTGGTGCCGTCCTCCTGCGCATGCTCGCGTCCGGCATCTGCGGTACCGACAAGCACACTTTTCGCGGAGAGACGCAGCAGTACGCCGGTACCGACAGCGCCCGCTCGACGCCGTTCCCGATCATTCCCGGGCACGAGAACGTCGGGGTGGTGCTCGAGACGGGCGCGGGCGGCGCGCCCGCGTTCGACGGGCCGCCGCTCCGTCCGGGGGACCGGGTCGTGCCGGCGCCGAATCGTCCGTGTGGACGCTGTACATCCTGCGCGCGCGGCTTCCCGTACTACCTCTGTCGCAACCTCGACAACTACGGGAACTCCCTCACGAGCTCCCGGCCGCCGCACCTTTACGGCGGCTGGGCCGAGCTGATGGTGCTTCTCCCGGGCACGCCGGTTTTCCGCGTCCCGGCGGAGCTGCCGACGGAGGTGGCGGTACTCACCGAGCTCTTCGCCGTGACACACAGCCTGGACGTCGCCGCGCGGCTCCCCTCGCCCGCGGGATGGTCCCCGGGCGACACGATCGCCGTCGTCGGCGTCGGGCCGTTGGGACTCGTCCACGTCGTCAAGGCGAGCCTCGCGGGGGCAGGGCGCGTGATCGCGGTCGACCGCGAGCCCTCGAGACTGGATCTCGCGGCCGACCTCGGCGCGACCGACTGCCTGCTCGTGGGCGAGTCCGATCCGGCCCGCGCCGCCAGAACGCTCACGGCGGGGGCCGGCGCGGACCTCGTCGTCGACGCAAGCGGCCGCCCGGAGACGCTCGCGACCGCGATTGAGCTCGTACGCGACGGAGGCACCGTCGTCGAGGTCGGCGCCTTCGTCGACCTGGGCGACCGCCCGTTCAACCCGGCCGTCCTCTGCGGGCGGAGCCTGACGCTCGTCGGCGTCGGCGGCGAGGACGCGCGGGCCTACGACCGGACGCTGCGACTGCTCGCCGCCAACCACGACCGGATTCCGCTCGCGCGGGTCGTCACGCACAGGTTCCCGCTCGAGCAGGCCGGCGATGCCATGGCGCGAGCGCTCAGGTCGGACGGCGCGATGAAAGTCGTGATCGAGCCGCGAAACGGGAGTGGCCGATGAAGATGTGGCTTGCCGGCGAGTGGCGCGGCGCGGCGAGCGAGGACGCGGTGACGAGCCCCTACACGGGCGAGGTCGTCAACACCGTCCCGCGTGCGGGTGCCCGCGAGGTCGAGCTTGCGCTTGCAGCGGCCGTCGAGGGGGCGGCGGTGATGCGCCGCCTCTCGGCGCACGAGCGCCGGACGATCCTCGAGCGGGCGGCGGAGCTCACCGCGGGCGCCGTCGACGACCTCGCCCGCACGATCAGTGCCGAGGAGGGAAAGCCGCTGGCCGAGGCGGTCGCCGAGGCGACGCGCCTGCCCGATCTGATCCGGCTCTCGGCGAGCGAGGGCGCACGGCTGCACGGTGAGACGATTCCGGTGGACGACGCGCCGAACGCGGCCGACAAGCTCGCCTTCACGCTCCGCCAGCCGTGCGGCGTCGTCGTCGCGATCACGCCGTTCAACTACCCCGCCCTGCTCGTCGGGCACAAGCTCTACCCGGCTCTCGCCGGAGGGAACGCCGTCATCCTGAAGCCGGCTCGGGCAACGCCGCTGACCGCACTCAGGCTTACGGAGCTCCTGCTCGAGGCAGGCGTTCCGGAGAACGGCGTCCAGTGCATCACCGGCTCGGGCGACGAGGTGGGCACGGCCCTGTGCGCAGACGAGCGCGTACGCAAGATCAGCTTCACCGGCTCGACAGCGGTGGGGCGGCGTATCGCTGCTGTCGCGGGGGTGAAGAAGCTCTCTTTAGAGCTCGGCGCGAGCTGCCCACTCGTCGTTTTGGCCGATGCCGACCTCGAGCAAGTCGCGGCGGCGACCGCGGTCGGTGGCTACGCCAACGGGGGCCAGGTGTGCATCTCCGTGCAGCGCGTGCTGGTCGACCACTCCGTCTACGGAGACTTCCTGGACGCGCTTCGCCCGAAGGTCGAGGCGATCACGGTCGGCGACCCGCTCGCGGAAGGCACACAGCTCGCGGCGCTGATCAGCGAAGAGGCCGCGCAGCGAGTCGAGGCCGCGATCAAAGGCGCGGTCGACGACGGCGCCTCGCTCGTCACCGGCGGCGAGCGCACGGGTGCGGTCGTCGCACCGACGATCGTCGCCGACGTCGATCCGCACGCGTCGCTCTCCCGCGAGGAGCTCTTCGGGCCGGCGGTCGCGGTCACTCCCGTCGGCGGAATCGACGAGGCGATCGCGTTCGCCAACGACAGCGCCTACGGGCTGGGGGCCGGCATCTTCACCTCGGATCTCAAGACCGCGCTTCGCTTCGCCCGCGAGATCGACTGCGGGTCGGTGCACGTCAACTGGACGCCGCTCTGGCGGGCGGACCTGATGCCGTACGGCGGCCTCAAGGGCAGCGGCATCGGCAAGGAAGGGCCTCGCTACGCGCTCGAGGAGATGACCGAGCTGAAGACCGTCGTTTTCCACGGAATCTGATGAGGAGGAGAAAGTGTCGGGCACGATCCGGCTGACGACCGCACAGGCGCTCGTCAAGTACCTGCAGGTTCAGCACAGCGAGCGCGACGGCGAGGTCCGGCGCCTGATCCCGGGGATGTTCGGGATCTTCGGGCACGGCAACGTCCACGGGGTCGGCCAGGCCGTGGACGAGCTCGGCGGCGACCTGACGTTCTTCCAGGGCCGCAACGAGCAGTCGATGGTGCACGCGGCAACGGCTTACGCGAAGACGACTCGGCGGCGGGCGACGCTCGCGTGCACGTCGTCGATCGGCCCCGGCGCGACGAACATGGTCACGGGAGCAGCCGGCGCGACGATCAGCAGGCTCCCGGTCCTGCTGCTTCCTGGCGACACGTACGCGACGCGGCACCAGGGCCCAGTTCTCCAGCAGCTCGAGCACGCGCTCGCGGGCGACGTGAGCGTGAACGACTGCTTTCGCCCGGTCAGCCGATTCTTCGACCGGATCGTCAGGTCCGAGCAGCTGCTGACCGCCCTGCCGGAGGCAATGCGGGTGCTGACGAGCCCGGCCGAGGCCGGCGCCGTGGTGCTCGCGCTGCCGCAGGACGTCCAGTCGGACGCTCACGATTTCCCGGCGCACTTCTTCGACGAGCGGGAGTGGCGGATCGAGCGGCCTCGTCCGGACGAGCGCCGGATCGCCGAGGCCGTCGGGCTCCTTCGCGGGGCGCAGCGACCGCTGCTCGTCGCGGGCGGCGGCGTTCGCTACTCCGAGGCCGAGGCCGAGCTGGCCGCATTCGCCGAGCGCTTCGGCATCCCGGTTGCCGAGACGTTCGCCGGCAAGGGGTCGGTCACCGAGGATGCCTGGTACACCCTCGGCGGGCTGGGTCTCGAGGGAAACTCCGGAGCCAACGAGCTTGCCCGCAGGGCCGATGTCGTCGTCTGTGTCGGAACTCGGCTGACCGACTTCGCGACCGGCTCGAACTCGCTCTTCGCGGACGTTCACCGGTTCGTCGCGATCAACGTCTCGGACCGCGACGCGCACAAGGTCGGAGCGCTTCCGATCGTCGCCGACGCGCGTGAGGCGCTGCGCGCGCTCGCGGCCGCGGCCGACGAGGAGGAGCGCGGGTCGCGGGCGGAGTACCGCACGGAGATCGGGCGTATGCGCGGGCGGTGGCTGGCCGAGCGGTCCGCGCTCGACGTCCAGGTCGAAGGCGAGCGGATGAGCCAGGCTCAGCTCATCCTCACGCTGAACGAGCTCGTCGAGCCGGGCGATACCGTGGTGGCGGCGGCCGGAACGCCGGCGGGTGACCTGCTCAAGCTCTGGGACGCGACGGGCGGCCGCAACTGCCACATCGAGTTCGGCTACTCGTGCATGGGCTATGAGCTGCCGGGCGCAGTCGGCGTGCGCTTGGCCCAAGAAGGCGGCGAGGTGTACGCCTACATCGGCGACGGCACGTACCTGCTCAATCCCGGCGAGCTGGTCACCGCGCTGCAGGAGGACCTGAAGATCACCGTCGTAATCTCCGAGAACCACGGCTTCCAGAGCATCCGCCGGCTTCAGATGGGACGCGTCGGCCGGCCCTTCGGCAACGAGTTTCGCTCCCGCGACGGCAACGGCCGGCTGGAGGGCCCTTACCTGGAGCTCGATCTCGCGCGGAGCGCCGAGGGACTGGGCGCGCAGGCGTGGCGCGCCGCGAGCCCCGACGAGCTGCGCTCCGCGCTCGCGGAGGCGCGCGGCGTCCGGCGTCCGTGCGTGATCGTGTGTGAGACCGAGCCCCATCGGTATCTGCCGGACGGAGGCGTGTGGTGGGACGTTGCGCCCGCCGAGGTGTCCGGATTTTCCACCGTGCAGGAGCTGCGAGCCGAATACGAGCGAGACCGCGCCGCGCTGCAGCGGTTTCACTACTGATGACCTTCCGCAAGCGGCTGCTCGCGGGCGAGAGTCTGACCGGGTGCTTCCTGAATACGGGCTCGCCGATCGCGGCTGAGATCTGCGCCCTGGCCGGTTTCGACTGGCTACTGCTCGACCTCGAGCACGGCTCGGCGACGGAGTCGGACCTGCCGCCGCAGCTGCAGGCGATCGCGGGTAGCGGCGCCACGCCGCTCGTCCGGGTCGAGGCGAACGAGCGGCCACGGTTCACGAAGGCGCTCGACCTCGGAGCCGAGGGGATCATGGTGCCCCGGATCGACGGCGCGGAGGCTGCCCGCCGAACCGTCTCCTACCTGCGCTATGCCCCGGCCGGAACGCGTGGCGTCGCGCTCCTGAACCGCGCGGCCGCCTACGGCGCCCGAGGCCGCGAGCTGGTCGAGACGTTCAACGAGCGTGCGGTCGGCGTGATTCAGATCGAGCATCCGCAGGCCGTCGCTGAAATCGACCAGATCGCGGCCGTCAAAGGCGTCGATTGCCTCTTCGTCGGCCCCGCCGACCTGACGCACGCGCTCGGAATCTTCCTCGAGACAGAGCATCCCGCCTACCGGACTGCGGTCGAGGCGGTGCGGACGGCGGCGGAACGTCACGGCAAGGCGACCGGGGTGCTCGTGCGCACAGCCGAGGAGCTGCGCTCCTATCGCGCCCTGGGCTTCACGCTGATCGCCTTCGGCTCCGACACGTCGTTCCTCGCGGGCGGGGCGCGCTCGGCGGTCGAGGCCGCGCGCGACGCGTGACCCGAATCGTCGCGACGGGCCCGGTCGCACCACCCGCCGAGGAGCTTCTCGGCGAGATCGTCGTCGCCGGCGAGGATCAGCTGCGAGCGCTCCTCCCCGAGGTGGAGGTGCTGATCGTCCGCGGAGGGACCGTGATCACAGCGGAGATGATCGAGGCAGCCGGCCGTCTGAGAGTCATCGGCCGGAGCGGTGTCGGTTTCTCCGAGGTCGACGTCGACGCGGCGACGCGGCGAGGAATCCCGGTCGTGATCACGCCTCAGTCCGGCGCCCAGGCCGTCGCGGAGGGCGCCCTCGCGCTGCTGCTCGCGCTGGCCAAGCGGCTGCCGGAGCTTCACCGGGTTGTTCGCGAGGGCCGCTGGAGCGCGCGCGACGACGTCGAGCTCCGTGACCTGCACGGCTCGACGATCGGCATCGTCGGCCTCGGGCGCATCGGCCTGCGGCTCGCCCGCCTCCTGGAACCCTTCGAGCCGAGACTCCTCGCGTACGACCCCTACGCCGGCGAGTCGGACCACGCGAAGTTGGTCGACCTGCGCGCGCTCTTTGCGAGGAGCGACTTCGTCTCGCTCCGCGCGCCGTTGACACCCGAGACGAAGGGTCTCGTGAACGCCGAGCTACTCGCAGAGGCGAAGCCCGGCCTCGTGCTCGTCAATCTCGCCCGGGGCGGGCTCGTGCGCTCCCTCGACGAGCTGCTCGCGGCACTGGAATCGGGCCGACTGGGCGGGGTGGGGCTCGACGTCTTCGAGCCGGAGCCGCCCGATCCGGCGCACCCGCTGTTCCGCCACCCGCGCGTCGTCTGCACTCCGCATGCCCTCTGGCGGACCCCACGCGCCCTCGAGGGGGTCTTCCGCGAGGTCGCCGAGGGAGTCCTGGCGGCGCTCCGCGGCGAGCGGCCGGCGGCCGTCGCGAACCCGGGTCTCTACAGCTGACCGACCGCTCCGGCCGGCCCGCCGACCTCCTCCCACCTGCCGGACTCGCAGGAGCGCGCCATCGCGTCGATCACGTTCGCTGCGGCCAGGATCTCACGGACGCCCGGTTCCCGCTGCTGCCCGTCCGCGACCGACTGGAGGAATCGGTAGGCCTCGATCACCTTCAGGTCGTCGTAGCCCATCGGAATTCCCCGACCCGGCTGGAAGTGGGCGAAGTCGGGATGCTGCGGCCCCATCACCACACGGGTGGAGCCGGTGTCACCAGTCATGGTCTCGGAATAGACCTCGAGCTCGTTCATCCGCTCGAAGTTCCAGCTGACCGCGCCGCGCTCGCCGTTCGCCTCGAACGTGTAGCGAGACTCTGCGCCGACGATCACGCGGCTGACCTCGATCGTGCCCTTGACGCCGTTCTCGAACTCCACGAGCGCGGCGGCCCAGTCCTCGTTGTCGACCTCGCCGAGCTCGGTCGCGCCCTCGACGACGCTGAAGTGCGTCCCGCTCCCAGGCTCGACCTTGGGGCGCCGCGGGATCAGGATCGCCGACGCCGCCGACACACGCACGATCGGGCCGAGGAGAAACTGGGCGAGGTCGGCCGCGTGCGAGCCGAGGTCCGTCAGAATGCCGAGGCCGGCGAGCGCGCGCGAGAAGCGCCACGAGAGCGCGCCCCTGGGATTCGCCGCGTAGCTCGCGACGAACTGCATCCGAAAGTGGTTGATCGCACCAAGCGCACCGGAGTCGATCATGGCCTTCGCGTGCTGCACTGCCGGCGGGTGCCGGTAGTTCAAGCCGACGATCGTCCTGATCCCGGCCCGCTCGACCGCCTCGGCGATCTCGGCTGTCTCGCTCGCGAAACGACCGAGCGGCTTCTCGCCCCAGAAGTGCTTCCCGGCCGCGGCGGCCGCGAGCGCCATCTCGCGGTGCATGAAGTTCGGCGCGGTAATGCTCACCGCGTCCACCTCGGGATCCGCGATCACGTCGAGCCAGCGCGTTGTCGACCGCTCGTAGCCAAGCCTCGCGGCGGCGCTCGCCGCCCGCTCGGGCACCTCGTCGGCGGCGGCCACGAGGCGAGCGACCCCGTCGCACTCGGGGAAGTGGACCGGCACACGCCGATACGAGGCCGAGTGGAGCTCTCCCATCCAGCCCACCCCGAGCAAGCCGATCCCGATCTCACGCCGGGTCGTCGCTCACCCCGTTCACTCGTACGACCCGCCGCTCGGCACGGGAGCGATCGCAGGCCCGGGCGATCTGGAGGGCGAGCAGCGCCTCGCGGCCCGGGCACGGGTTCGCGCGCTCTCCTCGGACGGCCTCGAGCCACAACCGCATCTCCGTGTCGAACGCGGCCGCGAAGCGTTCGAGAAAGCCCCGACACGGCCGCTCGCCGAGTCCGGACGCCGGCGCCTCGATCAGGCGGAGCGGCGTGCGCTCGCCGAGCCCCACGGCGATGGAGTCCTCCGACCCGAGCACCTCGGCACGGACGTCGTAGCCCCGGGGATCGTGTCGCGTACCGGCGACGAGGACCGGCATTTCGTCGTCCATCGTCACGAGCGCCGCCGCGGTGTCGATGTCGCCGTGCCGGGCGAAGCGCTCCCAGCGGCGAACGGCGCCGGTTGCGTACACCTCCACCGCCTCGCGCCCGGTCAGCCAGCGGGCGACGTCGAAGTCGTGAATCAGGAGATCTCGATAGATCCCTCCGCTCCCCGGAATGAAGCGCTCGGGCGAAGGCTCGTGGTCAAAGGAGTTGAGGCGGACGCAGTAGAGGATCCCGAGGGCACCTTCGGCGACCAGCCGCCTCGCCTCGGCGAAGCCAGGGTCGAAGCGGCGCTGAAAGGAGACCTGCAGGAGCACGCCCGCCCGTTCGGCGCGCTCGACCGCCTCCCGGGTCTCTCGAAGCGTCAGCGCGATCGGCTTCTCGCACAGCATCGGCAGCCCGCGCTCGGCGCAGGCGGCAATCTGACCAGGGTGCTCGGGCGTGGCCGACGAGATCACCACGGCGTCGAGGCCGGCATCGAGCACCTCTTCGACCGGCCGCCCGCGCACCGGATCGCCGCTGCCGACGAGTACTTCGAGGCCCGCCTCCCGCTCGAGCCACGCAGCGCGAAAGGCGCCCATTCGACCGGTTCCGAGGACTCCGATCCTCATGCGATCGCGTCGAGCGAGACGGCCCTTCCCTCGGCGGCCGAGCGCACCGCTGCGAGCGATGCGGCGAGTGCGGCGCGCCCGTCGCGACCCGTGACCGGACTGGCCGCGCCTTCGAGCGCATCGGCGAAAGCCTCGAGCTCGCGGACGTACGCGGGCGCGTAGCGGTCGAGGAAGAAGTGCGGCAGCACAGGCTCGTGGAATCCGGTTGCATCCGCGACTACGGTTGTGTCGCGCACCTCGTTGCGGGCCTGCACCATGCCTTCGTTCCCGTGTACCTCGAGCCGCTGGTCGTAGCCGTAACGCGAGACCCAGCAGTTGTCGATCGTGCCGAGCGCCCCGGTATCGAGCACCACCGTGGTCACGGCCGTGTCGACGAGCCCGAGCTCGCGCGAATCCTCGGAGGCGAGCGCGCCGGCATGCGTGCTGACCTCCGCGATCTCGGCCCCGGACACGAAGCGGATCAGGTCGAGGTCGTGCGTGGTCGTCTCCAGCAGGAGTCCGGGCGCCTGCTCGAGGTAGGGCCGAGGCGGGGGCTCGGGATCGCGGGCGGTGACCCGGATGATCAGCGGGGCGCCGACTCGGCCTCCCACGATCGCCTCGCGCAGGGCAGCGAAGTTTCGGTCGAAGCGCCGGTTGTAGCCGATCTGGAGCACGATTCCCGCCGCCTCGGCTGCTTCCAGGGCCTCGTCCGCCGCGGCGACGTCGACCGTGATCGGCTTCTCGCAGAAGACGTGCTTGCCGGCGTTCGCGGCGGCGATGATCTGGCTCGCGTGGAATCGGGGCGGCGAGCACAGCAGGAGAGCCTCGATCTCCGGGCGCCCGAGGAGCTCACGCCAGTCGTCGAGCGCTTCCCAACCGAAGTGATTCGCGAGCGGCTCGGCGGCGCTCGGAGCGGGATCGGCGACCGCGACGACGCGGAGGCGTCCGACGCGGCTCGCGATGTTCTCCGCGTGCAGCCGCCCGATCTGCCCGGCGCCCACGATCGCGACCAGATGCTCTCCCACCCGGCGAGGATGCTACAGCGACACTTCGAGCCATGATCCCTCGCCGGTACCGCGCGCATACTCGAAGGATCGGGAGCGGCTTCGTCGTCGGTGATTTTGAGCACGCTCGCCCGGGCTGCGGCCGGGAGCGCGGCCGTGTCACTCCAGCCGTTTACGGCCACCGCACGCCCCGCTTCGGACTCTCCGGCAACTGAAGGAGGCGGGTGACTTCGAGGCTGTCGTGTCGTTCGGGCGGGGCTGCGGAGACACGTGGACTTCAAGGTCTTCCAGCTGAGCGGCCCTGGCCGGGGCGTGATCGACGTGGCTCGCTGAGCCTAGACCGATTCGTCCCCGGCGTTCCTGATGGGAAATCACGCTCGGGTCAAGCAGCGGCCACCTGCAGCGTGACGATGTGTCCGAGCCGTTCGAGTTGGGCGACGAGCCGCCGCGTCTGTTTTTCGGGGTCGAGCCGGGTGAAGTAGTCGCCGCCGGCGTCGCGGT
>JBBSGR010000012.1:0-90011 GCA_038253945.1 Gaiellales bacterium | reverse complement strand
CGCGGCCCGCGGCCGCCGCCGCCCATCCTGCCCGCTGGCTCGCCGCACTCCTCGCCGCCGCCCCCTGCACCTGCGACTACAGAATCTCGCTCAACTGACCAGGGCACTGCTCCTCAAAGAACCTTCTTGGACAGGCCCTTAGTCGACGACGATCGATCGGGGCCTACGTCCGAATGGAGGTCGACGCGACCCTTACGGATGTGGACGAACACACTCGGACAGACAAGCCGCGAACGCTCCACAGGAGGTGTGCTGGCAGCACTCGTCTGGCTCATCGCGGCTGATCTGGCCATGGGTTGCCCACAGATCTCGATGTGGCCATTCGGTGTGGGGCGCTGTTGTGTCTCGGGCGGCGCGAGCAGGTCTCGAACGCCCATTTTTTGCGCCATCGCCTCAGTCATTCTCGGCGTGATGACCGGCGGGGAACCAAGAAGACAACGAAGGACGAACGCGAGCGGGGGCCGTGCGAAGCGGATGTAGCGACTGCCGCCGCTGCGATACGCGCTCCCGATCGACCGCCCCGGCCAAAGGGTCGGCGCGACGGGGTCCGGGTTCAACAGAACCCGCAGTACGTGAACGTCTGCGAGCTGTAGTCGTTGCCACTCGAGTACGTGTCTACCTGGAACCTCCTCCCGCCCGACGTGCGAAAAACCTGTCGAATCGTCGGCAACACCTCGTTCCAGATCCTCGAGGGCGTCATGTTGCTGAGCGCGCCGGGCACGCCGCTCTGCGCCGTCGCGAGCTGAGCGCGAGTGGTGTCTCGCTCCTGGGTGAGCGTCGTCACCTGACCCGTCAAGGTGTTCACCTGACCCGTCAAGGTGTTCACCTGCCCGGTGAGTGAATCGACCTGACCCTTTAGCTGATCGCGCTCCCCTGTCACGGAGCCGAGCTGCTCTCTCGCGGTGTCGCGCTCACTCGTGAGGATCTGGACCTGACCGGTAAGCGACTGCACCTGACCAGTCGAGGTTGAGACGCGGCCGCGGAGTTCGCTCACGTCGCTTTGCAATCCGCTCACCCGGTCGGCGAGATCGCGGTTCTGCGCCTTCAACGACGCCACCTGGGATCGGAGCGTCGCGTTGTCCTTGCGCAGCTTCACGACCTCTTTGCTCGGCGGCTTGCCAGCGTTCACGAGTGAGCCGTTCAGGGTGGCCGCAAAAACCACGATCAAGGCAAACGTCAGTTTTCGCATCGCTCCTCCGATTCCGGGGCTCGTCTCATTCTCTCAGCCTGCATCGCTCGGTGAGCAGAGGCGAGCCTTGGGCGTCGGCCTGCACCATCTCGGGGCACCCTCACGGGAGGCGTCCACCAGCGTCTCGCAAGGGCCCGCTCGAACGGCCTGAAGATCGAGAACGAGCCGAACGAGTACTCCTACCGGCCGGGCTACTACGCAGGATTCCTCCACGACCCGGACGGCATCAAGCTCGAGATCGTGCAAGCCCTTCGACTGACCGGCGAGGGTTCGGCGTCGACAACCGACGGGCGTCGGGCCCCAGCTCCCTACCATTGCGCCCGTGGCCCCGCGCGTCCTGATCCTGACGGCGAATATCGGCGAGGGCCACAATCTTCCCGCGCGCACTCTCGCGGCGCAGCTTCTCGCCGAGCATCCTGGCACGGAGGTCGAGATCCAGGACGGCCTCGCCGCGATGGGCCGGCTGATCACGGCGTTCAGCGAGACCGCGCCGCGGGTGATCTTCTACCGGCTGCAGTGGGTCTGGGACGTCGCGTTCGTCGTCCTGGTCCGGTTTCCGCCGACGCGCCGCCTCTTCCAGCTGCTGCTCGCACGGGTCGGCTCGCCGGGCCTGCTCCGGCTCGTCCGCTCGGCGAACCCGGACGTGGTCGTGTCCGTGTACCCGCAGGCAACCGAGGTGCTCGGCTGGCTGCGGCGTCGCGGGCGGCTCGACGTCCCCGTCTGCGCCGGAATCGTCGACCTCTCCGCGCTCCGCTACTGGGCCGCGGACGGCATCGACCTGCACCTCGTCACGCACCCGGAGTCGATCCCCGAGGTGCGGCGCATGGCCGGTCGCGACGCAAAGGTGTGCTGCGTCCACGGCCTGACCTCGCCCGAGTTCGTCGAGCCTCGCGACCCGCTCGAGGCTCGGCGGTCACTCGGCCTGCCGGCGGAAGGGAAGATCGTCGTCGTGTCGGGCGGCGGCTGGGGGGTGGGCGACATCGCAGGCGCCGTCGAGGCGGCGCTCAGCTTGGAGGACGTGGCGCAGATCGTGTGCCTCTGCGGCCGGAACGAGGAGCTGCGGACGCGGATGAGCCACCAGTTCGGCGACGACGGCCGCGTACGGATCGTCGGCTTCACCGAGCGAATGGGCGATTGGCTCGCGGCCGGCGACGCGCTCGTCCACTCGACGGCCGGCTTGACCGTGCTCGAGGCGCACATCCGTGGCTGCCCTGCGATCTCGTACGGGTGGGGGAGGGGGCACATTCGGCCCAACAACAAGGCGTTTCGCGACTTCGGGCTCGCCGACGTCGCAACCTCGCATACCGACCTCGTCGCAGCGCTGCAGCGGGCGCTCAGCGCGCGGAAGCCTCAGGATCTCTCGTTCGCCGAGCTTCCCTCGGCCGCCTCGCTCGTCCTCGCTCTCTGCTCGTGAGATCCCTGCCGGTTGTCGCGGCGGCTACGGGGACGGTCCTCTGGTGCGCGCCGGCGCCGGCTCCGTTCGCTCCGCCGCTCGCACGCGCTCTCGGCATTCGGCTTCGACTCCCGCACGAGCGTGGAGTGGCCCTCACGTTCGACGACGGCCCGCATCCGGACGGCACGCCGGCCGTGCTGGAAGCGCTGGCCGCGCGGCGGGCCTCGGCCACGTTCTTCCTCGTCGGCGAGCAGGTCGAGAGGTGGCCCGCACTCGCCGCCGACATCGTCGCTGCTGGGCACGAGATCGCTTTGCACGGCTTTCGTCACCGTCTGCTGCTCGAGCGCACGCCCCGGGCTCTCGCCCGCGACCTCGACCGCGCCCTCTGGGTGATCGGCGAGGCCACGGGTCGATCGCCGAGGCTGTACCGCCCGCCTTATGGCGTCTTCAGCGCCGCGGGGCTCGCGCTCGTCCGAACGCGCCGCTGGCTCCCGCTCCTCTGGTCACGCTGGGGGGCGGACTGGAGAGGGCGCGCGACTCCCGAGTCGATTGCGGCCCGCGCCACCAGACGACTCACGCCCGGCGACGTCGTCCTCCTGCACGATGCCGACCATTATGGCTCGCCGGGCTCTTGGCGAAAGACGGCGGCCGCCCTGCCGGCCATCCTGGACGCGATCGAAGGGCTAGGCGTCCCCTGTGTCCGGACCACCGAGGATTCGCCGACGACCGCGTAACTCCAGCGAGTCGGTCTCCGACCGGTCGAGCCGCGCCCGCTCCAGGTACGGGCGCGCGCCCTCGAGCGCCCGGTCGACGTTCCGGGCGATCCAGAAACAGAGAGCCGCAAGCGGTAGCTCGACGATCACGGCCTCGGCGACGGCCGGCAGGGCCTCCTCCGTGCCCCTCGCCGTCAGAACGTCGAACCAGGCATCGCAGAGCAGGAGCGTCGCCGTTACGGTCGCCGTGATCTCCGCGAGCGCCGAGCGCCTGATGATCAAGCCGGCCGTCACGGCAAGAGACATTGCAAGCGCGGCGTCGAACCCAGCCCACGTCAACGCCCAGTGATTCGAGTTGTGATGGCGGGGCAGGCTCGCGAAGAGCCAGGCGGTCCACGGGATGAGCAGCGCCACGCCGAGGAGGAACGTCGGCGGAACCCATCGGGGGACGAGGAGCCCGCCGTCGCCTCCCAGCAAGCGCGCCGCTCGGCGGCGACGACTCCCGGCGACGTGCCGGCTGCCGTCAGGGCTGCGCGGGGGTCCGGGCACTTCTCTGGCCCACGATACACCGGGGAAATATCAGAAGACGAAAGCGAGCTCGCGCAGGTTGTAGCGGCCGATCCGGCCATGGTCGAGATCGACGAAAAGTCGCGGCCCGCCGGGCACGGATCGAGACGACGCGGTAGCGTCGGCGCTACAGCTCCTCGATCGCCCTCTCGCGTTGATCCACATGAAACATAGAGGCGCCTCCGGCTCGAATCTTTACTCGCTGCGCGGCGATCTCCCGACTGTCGATCGAATACGGGCTGTCAAGATGCGCTGGTGCCACCGGGTCTCGTTCTTCTTGTGAACGTGGTCGGATTCACCTCGAACTGAGTCCGCAAGCAACGACAGAGTGGGGCGGCTGGAGTCGGGCCAGACGGCACGGCCCTGGCTCGCCGGAATCTGGGGGCTCTGTGATGGAGGCGCCGTCGGCGCCGTAGGCTTCAAGTGATGCGGAATCTCGCCCTCGTCGCAGCAGCGCTGCTGGTCCTCGCTGGCGGGGCCGCCTCAGGCGCGCGCAGGCCGAGCCCGTTCGCCTCCGAGCAGCAGGTCAGGTCCACCTGGTTCGCCGAGCTCGAGACGCGCGCCCGGCAGGCCCCTTCGACGCGCCTTCCGAGCCCGAGCCGCGCCACGCTGCTCGGGCGGCTGCGAGGACAGGCGAAGCGGTACCACTTCGTAGTTCGCGGCCTCCGGATCCTTTATCCGGTGCAGGCGGCTCCGCTGATCGTCGTCGAGGCATCGCGACCCGAGCGGCTCGCGCGCCAGACGCCGTCGATCCTCCGCTCGATCGATCCCAAGGCGCGCACGAACGACGACCGCACCGGCTGGGCGTACGAGGGCTTCCTGTTCGAGGCGAAGGACGCGCGCGGTGTGCCGTTCCTGATCGTCTACAACTTCTCGCGTGGCCGTTCGCCCGGTGGCGGGGAGTGGGCGCGGAGCGAGAGCCTCTACCCCTTTCAGCACGCATAACGAATTGCTCCGCGGGCTCGGAACCACACGGTAACGAGCGGTGTATTACTCTCACGCGATGAGATTGCGACGTTTCGCACTTGGGCTTCTCGGCATCACGGCTGCCGCTCTGGTCTCGGCGCTTCCCGCGGCTGGCAAGGAGGGTGTCGAGGCAACGCTCACGACGCGGATTCGGCTCGACGCTCCCGCGGGAGCTCGGCTCAGGGTTGGGTGGACGCTCACCTACCTCGACGAGCACGGAAAGCGGCACCCGTTCGGCGCGGGCGGCGTCTTCGTGCGACTCCGTAGCGCATCCGGTGCGGCTGCGAAAAGGGGCTTCGCGCCTCGCGGCGCTTACCCGAGGGGCGAGTACTCGGCAACCGTCGTCGTGCCGAAGGGCGGGATCGGCGACGTCGAGATCGGTCTTCGCGGCTGGGCGGACGGGCCGCACGGGCGGCGGGAAGCCGATCTTCTGTTCCCGATCGCGAACGATCCCGTGCCGGGGGCTGCGCGCGTTGCCTCTGCCGGCTCGGGCCAATCTGTCTCCGAACGTCGGGGCACGGCTCGACGACCTGGATCTTCCTTCTCCTTGCCGGTTCGCTGTCCACGCTTGCGGCCTTCGGGGTCGCGCTCGTGCGGCGCAGGAGCGCAAGCGGCGTGGCGCGCTCTGCCACCGATCGGCGAGCTCCGGTCCTCAGGGGATAGATAAAGAATCGGCCCGGCGCGGAGCGTCTCTCTCCAGGATGGATGAACGGGAGGAGGCGATCGAGCGGGTCTACCTCGCTCGCTACGCGGGGTTCCGGCGAGCCGCGGCGGCTGTCTTGGGCGACTTCGACGCGGCACACGACGCCGTCCAGGACGGCTTCGCCCGTGCGCTCGTCGAGCGGCGGCAGTTCCGCGGCGGCTCGCTCGAGGCCTGGATCTGGAGGATCGTCCTGCGCAAGGCGCTCGACCTGCGGCGGGGCCGGCTGCTCACAGGGTCGATCGAGCACGACTTCGACCTCGGCCTCGTCGAGTCCGACGGCGACCCGGCGCTCGCCGAGGCGATCCGCGCGCTGCCGCCGCGTCGCCGTCTGATCGTCTTCCTGCGCTACTTCGCCGACCTTCGCTACGCCGACATCGCGGAGCTGTGCGAGGTGGACGAAGGAACGGTCGCCGCGACCCTCGCGCGCGCTCACGCCGACCTCCGGCGCGCCCTCGAGCTGGAAGGAGTGGAGAGATGAACGAGCGAGCTGACCAGGCTCTCGCCGACCGGCTCGAGCGGCTGGCGGGCCGCGACGGGCGAGGCGACTGGACGGACGTCAGGCGTCGTGCCGAGCTCGCGGCTTCGGGTCGCCGGCGGTCTCGACGCGGCCGGCTGGTGCCTTTGGCCGCGGCGCTCGTGGCGGTCGCCGTCGCCGCCCCCGCTCTCGGCCTGCACGAGCCGATCCTGCGCTTCTTCGAGGGCGAGCCGGCGCCCGAGACGGTGGTCAAGGGCTTCGCGACGCTCGACGACGGCGCTCCCATCCCGGAGTGGCGGACCGGCGTGATCGCCGGCCAGACGCGGAAGGTGATGGAGGCCTACTTCGCCGACAAGCTGCACACGCTCTTCGTCGCTCCCACGAAGTACGGCGGGCTCTGCGAGCAGTGGAGCCGGGCGAGCGGCGGCTGCGACCGGCTCGGAACCGTGCCGCTCAGCATCTCGTGGGGGAGGTCCGGATCGATCCCGGCCGGCCCGGCTGGGCGGCCACCGGACCTCGACAAGTATCCGCCCGATTACATCGAGGGCTTCGCCCACTCGAAGTGGGTGGAGCGGGTCGAGATCCGCTTCGAGGACGGAGCCGTCGTCCGTCCGCGCGTCGTCTGGGTCGGCGCGCCCATCGATGCCGGCTTCTTCGCCTACGACGTCCCGAAGGAGCATCTCGAGCGCGGCCACCGGATCTCCGCGGTCGTCGGGCTGGACGGCGACGGCAACCTCGTCACGGAGGCCGCGGGCGGCTCGGAAGGGGCGTTGCAAGTTCCCCCGGTGGATGCGCTCGTTGACGAGAAGGAGAAGTCGCTCGAGATCGACACGGCGCACGGGCCGGCGATTATCTGGACGGCCCCCACACGGTACGAGGGCCGCTGCGCCTGGCTCGAGCTGGACGGAAAGCCGGTGGCGCTCGGGCGCTGCTCGCCGAAGGGGTACGAGCACGACGGCGGGATAGCGACCCGGTTCCTGCCGACGCGCGACGACGCCCTGCTCTTCGCCTCGGTATCGCCTCGGGTCGCCTCGGTCATGCTGCATTTCGCCGGCGGCGAGAATGCAACAGTCGAGCCGCGCGACGGGTTCGTGCTCTACGAAATCCCGGCCGTGCACTTCGCCGAGGGGCAACGCCTCGCGGAGGTCGTCTTCAGGGATCGCGCGGGCGGGGAGATCACTCGCTTCCCGGTCACGACCGGCGAGGGCCCGCGGGCAGCGTGCTATGCGCCCGTGCCGCTGCCCGCCGGAGTCGACTGCGAGTAGCTCGGCAAGCTCCTCCGATCCAACGGCTTCATCAGGATGAACTGAGGCGCTTGGCCGCACGCCCTGTCGAAAGCCTTAGAGACTCTGAGGCCCTCTTCGGGTCAGCGCGAGGCCGGCCGCACGGCGCCGACGTACTGCAGGGCGTACCACGGCTCCGAAAGCGACGAGATCTTGACGACGTCGCCCGTGTGCGGCGCGTGGATGAAGCGCCCGCCCCCGATGTAGATCCCCTCATGGCCCGGCCCGTTCGCCCCGGCCTCGAAGAAGACGAGGTCGCCGGGCTGCAGCTCGCCCGGTGGCACGCGCGCGCCCTCGTACCACTGCGCGCCGCTGAAGTGCGTGAGGTCGATCCCGAGCTGGTGGTAGACGAACATCGTGAAGCCGGAGCAGTCGAAGCCGGTGAGCGGATCCGCGCCGCCCCAGACGTATGGAACGCCGAGGTAGCGCTCGGCGATGGCGACGACGCGCGCGCCGACCGAGTTGCCCACGGGCGAGAAGGGCTCGGGCACGCTCGGCCCCGCGGCGAGAAGCTGGCCCGGAGCGAAGCCGAGAATCGAGGCGGGCAGCTGGTGACGATTGCCGCGGGCACGGACGGCGGAGTGGGCGACGCCGACCAGCAGCTGCGTGCCGGGCTTGACGCCGAGGCCCGGGTCGCCCACGTAGAGACGTACCCCGACGACGCCGGCGCTCTCGCGGTGCCGTCCCGGGATCACGGCCTTCTGCAGGACGACCAGGTAGGTGTGCGGAGCGAGCGGGATCAGCCCGTTCGTGGTCGGCTGCATGGTTCGGCCGCCGACGATGAGCGTCGCAACGTCGGCTTCCCGCAGGCCGCGGTACGGAACGAAGATGCGCCCGACCCAGATTCGCCCGCCCAGCATCGAGACATTCCGCAGCTCGACTCCCCGGCCGGTTGCGACTGCCGACCCGATCTGAAGCGTCCGGCCGTACGAGAACGGGCCGACCCCGGCGGTCGCGGCCAGCGAGCCGTTCGGCGCGCGGACCTCCGCCACACCGAGACCTGCCGCGTGGGCGCTCGCCGTGAGCGCAAGGGCGACCACGCAGCCGAGGAGAAATGATCGCTTGCCCGCCGTCGCCACAGCGGGTCACGGTACTCGTGGGCGCGTGCGCCCGCAACGTTGAGAGTCGTGGCAGCGATCTTCGAGGGGCGGCCCAGTGCCGCCCCTTCGGCGTGCCGACAGCTACCGTCGGAGCGGACCAGTCCGAGGCGGCCATCGAGCCGTAAGGAGACAGCAGATGAGCCGAGGCGCCGACATCGCTCGCGGGTCGCGGCCGGTCCGGCAGTGGATCGTGCTCGCCGTTGCGATCGCCGTGGTCGGCCTGGCAATCGCGGCGGTGAAGTGGATCTCGAGCGGCTCCTCCTCGGCCGGGCCGTCCTTGCTTACGCCGGCGGCTCTGCCGGCGGCACGCGCCGAGCGCCCCGCGCTGATGATCGCCGGTCGAGCGGGAGACGTCCTGGTGGGACTGCGCGTCCGCCCGAGCGGGCCGGTCGACATCACCGTGATTCCAGCCGACACGAAGCCGATCCCGAAGGACGCGGTGGCGATCACGGTCGGGAGGCAACGAGTCGCCGCGACCTCCTGCGGCGCAAGCTGCTTCCGTGTCGCAGCGCCCCGCGCCTTGCGCAAGCGGCTTGCGCTGAGAGTCACGGTCGACCTTAACGGCAAGCGGCCGGCCAGAGCGGCCTTTGTCCTGCCTCGGCAGTTACCACCAGCCGCGGACGGCCTTCTCCGCGCGGTGAATCGCAGGATGTCGCGCATCCGGAGCTTCCGCGTCGACGAGACGCTCAGCTCCGGCCTCTCCGGCATCACGGCCCGCTTCCTCTTTCGCGCGCCCGACCGGATGAGCTACGTCACCTCCGACGGCTCGAGGGCCGTCGTGATCGGAGCGAAGCGGTGGGACTCTGACAAGCGCGGCCCCTGGAAGCAGACCGAGGCGACCGGCGTGCGCGTTCCGAGCTTCATGTGGTCGGGTGCCGCCGGAGCGCGGCTCGTCGGTCGCTCGAGCCTGGAGGGGAGCCCCGTCAGAGTTCTCGCTGCATTCCGGCCGGACGCGGATTTCCCCGCCTGGTTCCGGCTCTTCGTGCGTCCGGATCGGCGGGTCGTCAGGGCCGAGATGATCGCGCCCGCCCACTTCATGGTCGATCGGCTGAGCAGTTTCGACCAGCGGGTGCGAATCTCGCCGCCAACACCCAAGCCTTCGGTCTGGGCGCAGATGCGTCCGATCGGCACCGGCCCGCGCTACCAGCCGAAGCCGATCAGCGCGCGGGTGGAGCGGGCCCTCCCGGTGGGCGAGCTTCGCTGCCGGACAGGCGGGAGAGCCCGCTTCGGCGCGCACCTCGAGATCTTCGCGAACGAGCGCGTGGTGATCATCCCGGCCGGCGTGGGCATCGCGCCGCCGCACAGGCGTGAGGGCGCATATGTCCGCGGCGGCCGCTGCTCATATCCCGCGCGCACGGTCGAGCCGACCGGCGTGATTCAGCTCGATCGCAGGCTGACGCTCGGTCGCTTCTTCGAGCTCTGGGGGGAGCCGCTGACAGGCGAGCGGATCGCTGGATTCACGGCCCGTTCCGGCGGCAGGGTGCTCGCTTTCGTCGCTGGAAGGCCCTGGCGCGGCGACCTCCGCGCGATCCCGCTCGGCCGGCACTCCCAGATCGTGCTCGAGGTCAACGGCTACGTCCCGCCGCACAGTCGGTACGTTTTCCCTCCGGGACTGTGACGACGACGACACGGATCGCCGCGCTCGCCGCGCTCGCACTCGCCGCTGCCGGGTGCGGCGGCTCGAACGCACAACCGATCGTGCCGACGATCCGGGCCGCGCGCACGTTCAGCCTCGCGGACTTCGAGCCGGCAGGGCCGGCCAAGTCCGGCCGGACGGAGGATCTCTCCTTCGTCATCCGTCAGCCGTCGGGTCAGCCGCTGACCGCGTACAGGCATGGGCCCGGACCGCACACCGGCGTCCATCTGATCATCGTCCGCGACGATCTCTCGACGATCATCCACCGGCATCCGCCGATCGGGTCCGGCGGTCGCTTCACCCAGGCGCTGACGTTTCCGGGTCCCGGCCGCTACCGCGTCGTCATCGACGCCTACCCGAGCCTCTCGAACATACGGAACTTCCAGCTCTTCAAGACGATTCAGGTCGGGAAGGGGGATCCCAGGGGGAAGCTGCCGCCGTTTCATCCCGTCGTCACCGTCGAGGGCTACCGCTTCGCGCTCCACGGCGGCTCCGGGCTGCGCGCTCTGACGCCGAGCTTCCTCGAGGTCACGGTTCGCGACCCGCACGCGCGGCCGGCCACGTTCACCCCCTACTACGGCGCGCTCGCGCACGCGATCTTCTTCGCCGCGGGGTCGCTCGACTACTTCCACACCCACGTCTGCGGCCCGAGCACCCCCGGCTGCACGAGCATTCTCGGCGCGGCCAGGGTTCGGGGCACGTCGACGGCGCCCGGCAAGCTCACCGTCGGCGTGCTCGTGCCGCTGCCGGGCGTGTGGCGGCTGTTCCTCCAGGCGCAGGTCGGCGGCAAGGTGCTGACCGCGCCGTACACGCTGAAGGTGCGATGACACGGCGCCTCTTCCGCCTCGCCGGCTGGGCGGGTGTCGCCGGCCTCGTCGTCGTGTCGGGCCGCACGCTGGCTTACGCGCTCGCACCGAGACCGACGCTCGAGTCAATGCGCCTGGGTCAGCTCGCCGGTGGGCCGAGCGTGCTCGAGTTGACCGTCGTCGCCCTCGGCACGGCGGCGTTGCTGGCGGCGATCGTGCTCGGCCTGGCGACGGCAGCGGTGCGGCAGCGCCACCTTCTGGTCGGCGAGGGCTCTCTGCGTCCTCCCGCGCCCCGCATAGCGCCCGTCCTCGTCCGCGCGAGCGGGCTCTGGCTGGTGACAATCCTCGCCTTCGCCGGCGTGGAGTCGTGGATCCACGCTCGCGCGGGCCTCGGCTTCCATGGTCTTCACTGCCTGCTCGGGCCCGCGCACCGGGACGCTGCTCCCATTCTGGCGGCACTCTCGCTGTTCGCGGCCGCTCTCGTCGCCGCAGCCGGGTACCTCTTGGTCTGGCTGCGGCGCACGCTCGAAGTTCTGCGTCGGCCGAGGCTTCGTGCACGGCGGCCCGCGCTGCCCGCCTCGCCGCGCCCCAGGAGTGCGGTGGCGGCCGCGTTCCGGCCGCTCGCGCTCGGGTCGCGTGCGCCGCCGCGACCTCCTCTGACGGCTTAGCCGAATCCCCCGGGCCAGGCTCGGGGGTACCACTCAGAGGAGGTCGATGATGAGACTCAGCGCGCGCAGCTCTCCTGCCTTGGTGAGCGCCGCCGCGGCGGCGCTGCTCCTGCCCGCCCACGCCTGGGCGCACGCGACGGTGAGCCCGCCCGTCGCGAAGTCGAAGGATTTGCAGCAGTTCACGCTCTCCGTGCCGACGGAGAAGGAGGGCGCGAAGACGACGAAGATCGAGCTGACGGTGCCTGACGGGTTCGCCGTCGACTCGTTCGAGCCCGAACAGGGCTGGAAGCGAAGCGTGCAGGCCCAGGGCTCCGGCGAGCAGGCCGTCGTCCAGCGGGTGACCTGGGCCGGCGGCTCGGTACCGACCAGCGAGGATGCGGTGTTCAGGTTCGACGCGAGCGCGGCGTCGAGCAAGAACTACCGCTTCACCGTCCGCCAGACGTACTCGGACGGCACCGTGGTGGACTGGAGCGGTCCGGAAAGCTCCGACACTCCTGCCCCGGTCGTAGACGCCGTCTCGTCGCTCGGCGGCGGCGGTAGCTCGACGCTCGCGATCGTCGCGATCGCCGTCGGGATTCTGGCCAGCATCCTCGCCGTGGCTGCCCTGACGCTCGGGAAGCGCCCGCTGACATGAGGCGCTCGCCGCGAGGCACCATGCTCTGCGGGCTCGCTGCCGTGGTCTTCCTGGCTGCTCCGGCCTCGGCGTGGGCGCACGCCGCGCTGCTCCGCACGAGCCCCTCGGCGAGCGTCACCCTGAACCAGCCGCCGGCGATGGTCACGCTGACGTACTCGGAGCGCGTGGAGGCGCGCTTCTCGGTCGTCTCGGTCACGGATGCCGGAGGGCACCAGCAGGCGACCGCGCCGCCGAGCCATCCTCCGACCAACCCAGACGGGGTCGCCGTGCCTGTTCGTCACCTGCCTGAGGGCTGGTACCTCGTATTCTGGCGGGTGATCTCGGCCGACGGGCATCCGGTGCGCGGGGCGTTCACGTTCGCCGTCGGCCCGAACCCCGGCCCCGCGCCGCAGTTCGTGATCCCGTCGACGAGCGAGACGGCGGCCACGCCTCCGCTTCTGATCGCCCGCTGGCTCGTCTTCCTCTCACTGGCGACGGCGGTCGGACTGCTCGTGATGCGGCTCGTGCTCGCTCGGTCGCTACCCAGCCGTGTGCCCGGGACATCGCTCCGCGCGCTGTCTGGGGCACTCGCCGTCTCGATCGGCGTCGCGCTGGTCGCGACGCCGATCTACGCCGTGATGGCGACGGCGAAGTTCGCCCTCCGCTCGAGCTTCGATCTCGGTGGCGTCGTCCCCCTGCTGCGCGTGACGACCTTCGGCCGCGGCTACCTCGACCTCGAGCTCCTCCTCGCGCTGCTCGCGCTGGCGGCGTGGCTCGCGATCAAGCTGGACCGGCCCGAGCGGCGGGAGCGGCCAACGGTCGCGATCCTCGCGCTCCTCGGTGCCGTCGCCACCGGGCTCGCGGCCCTCGTCGTCCCGTCCGCGGCGGGGCACGCGGCCCAGGCATCTCCCTGGGAGACCACGGTCTTCTTCGACTGGCTTCACCTGGTCTCCGGCTCGGTCTGGGTGGGAGGTCTCGTGGGCCTCGTCGTCCTCTGGCTCTCGCTGCCGGGCAGGAGGCGCGTGGAGAGCCTTGCGGTCGTCGTGCCGCGATTCGCCCTGACGGCCTTCACCGCCGTCTCGGTTCTCATCGCCACGGGCATAGCGGAGGCGCTGAAGTGGCTCCCGACGCTCGGCTCGCTGCTCGACACCGCCTACGGGCACGCCCTCGACGTGAAGCTCGTGCTGCTCGCGGCCGCTCTCGTACTCGCTGCAGGCAACCTTGTCTTCGCCCTCCCGCGCCTGATCGATGCGCGCACCCGGCCCGAGATCGGCCCCACGGGCGCGACGGTGTTGCTTCGTCTCGTCGCAGGCCAGGTGCTCCTCGTCGTCGGCGCGCTCTTCGCGGCTGGAGTCCTCTCGAGCCTTCCTCCGCCCGCGAAGGCGCTCGCCAACCTCGGCGCCGTCGCTGCTCGCGTCGGGCCGGGGCCGGTCAAGAGCACGCTCGAGAGCGGCCCGTACCGGGTGACCGTCAACGTCAGCCCGAATCGAGCCGCCGTTCCGAATTCGTTCTCCATCCGTGTCACGAAAGACGGGAAGCCCGTGCGCGGTGCCAACGTGACTGCCAGGTTCACGATGCTCGACATGGAGATGAGTCAGCTCGCCTACCACCTGCCCGAGCGCTCCCCGGGCGTCTTCGGCCGCTCGGCGCCCGCGCTCGTCATGGTCGGCCGCTGGGGCCTCGGCCTGGAGATCGTGCCGCCCGGGAGCACGCCGTTCAACGTCACACTGGTCGATCATGCCGGCGGCTAGACGAAACGAGCCGACTCAGCAGGAGGTCTTCCTGCGTCTCGCCGGAGCGCTCGTGGCGCTCGTCGCCGGCGCGGCCGCGTGGGTGATCGTGATTCTCTTGCTGCGAGACGCTGTCGGCTAACCCGTTGCGAGCTCGGAGCGGCCGGCCGGGGCGCGGTTCGCCTCGCGCCGGCGCAGGATCCACAGCACAGCGATCGCCGTGCCCAGCACGAGCGTCTGCTCGCCCAGCATGAGATAGGCAGCAAGATGCTGGTCGGCCAGCGGCGAGAGCCCGAACAGGCGCTCGCCCTGGTGCACGTAGGGCGCGTAGAGCGGCGTTCCGGCCAGGAGCGCGTCATGCGAGACGTGTCCGATCGCGAGCAGCCCGACCGCGAAGGTGATCCGGCCGCCGTGGCTCAGGCGCCCGTGCCGCGCAGGGTCGATGATTTGCGTCCAGGCGAGCACGCCGACGAACACGAAGGACAGGTGCTCGAGGTCGTGCGCCGTCTGGTGTGCGAGCGCGAAGTCGTAGGCGGCGGGAACGTGCCAGCCGAGAATCGCGACGGTCCAGGCGCCGAAGCTGATCCACGGACGGAGCAGGAAGGATGCAAGCGCTCGCAGGGCGCGGACGCCCGCAAGCTTCCGCAGTGCGGGCGCCGGGAGGAGGAAGAAGGTGAGCGGGCCCCGTAGCGACGTCAGGATCAGCAAGGGTGCGATGTCCCCGATCAGCACGTGCTGCAGCATGTGCGCGGAGAGCAGGTACTCGTCGGCGACGGCGTCGAGCGGCGAGAGAAGGGCGAGGCCGGCGACCGCGAGCCCGACCAAGAAGAGGACGGCACGGCCGGCACCGGCGTGATCCGTGCGGCCTCGCCGGCGCAGCCGGGCGAATGCCTGCGCGAAGAGTGCGAGGGCGAGAGCGAGCCCCGCGACGACGAGCGGCTCGGCGTGCCAGGACGACCCGAGCTGCGACACAGGGACGCGATCGCCGTTGGCGAGCGCTGGCGCCGGCAGAACGAGGGCGACGAGACACGTGACCGCGACCGCCGGGATTCGAGATCGGCCGGCGACCCTCCTCAAGCCGTGAACGCCTCGTCCCTCGCGGGGGTCTCCTCCCGCACTCGCTGCTCCTGCTCCTCTTCGTCGAGCAGGCGGAGGAGAAAGTAGCCGATCGCGCCGAGGAAGATGATCGTCTGCTCGCCATTCATCACGATTCCGCCGAGGTTTTGATCCTTTACCGGGGACAGTCCCCACAGCCGGGGAGCCGCGGCGTAGAAAGCATAGAAAGGGTGGGACGAGAAGATGAAGGCGAGGCTGAGGAAGATCGAGCCGGCGAACCCAGCGCCGAGGTAGGCGAGCCTCCCCGGCTTCGAGAGGCCCGCCTCCGGCAGGAGCACCGGCCACCAGAAGAGCAGCCCGGCGAGGATCAGAGCAGCATGCTGCGCGTTCAGCGCCCACGTGTGGCGGAGCGCGTAGTCGTAAGCCGGCGCGAGATGAGTTCCGTACCAGGTGACGAGCCAGCAGAGCAGCGCCACCCATGGGATGGCCAACGGCAGCAGTGCACGACCGGTGCCGGCCAGCAGGCTCGAGCGCGCCACGGGCGTCAGCCCCAGGATCAGAAGCAGCGGCGCCCAGTCGGCGGTGAGGGCGTTCTGGGTCAGGTGCATGAGCACGAGATAGTGGGCGGCGAGCGTCTCGATCGGCGAGTTGAGCGACACGGCGACGATCAGGAGGCCCGCCGAGAAGGCAGCAATCCTCGCCAGAGGCGGCCGCGCGCGCCGTGCCGCGCGAACATAGGCGAGCGCGGCGACGGCGACGAGCCCGAGGAAGATCGGCTCGAAGCTGAACGAGTATGCAGGAGGGCTCACGCCGAGTCCCGGGCGAGGCTTGCTGCGAGCCGGTCGCGCTTGTGCAACGCCGGCCAGAGCAGGAGCGCCGAGCAGGTCCCGAGCGTGATCACCTGCTCCAGCATCATCACGGCGCCCGCGAGCTGCTGGTCGAAGAGGGGCGAGAAGCCGAACAGCCGCTCCGTCCGCGCGGCGTACGCCGGGTAGAGCGGGTGGAACGAGAAGATCAGGAAGTCGACCAGCACCTGCCCGGCGCCGAAGAGCAGGACCGCAAAGCCGACTCTGCGGTAGCGCGTGAGTCGTCCGCTGCGGGTCGGGTCGATCAGCTGCGCCCAGACGAGGAGACCGGCGAAGACGAACGAGGCGTGCTCGAGATCGTGGACGACCGGACGGCCGAGCACGGAGTCGTACACGGACGGAACGTGCCAGCACGCGAAGACCGCCGCCCACGCTCCAAAGCTGACCCGCGGCCGAAGCAGGAAGGAGAAGGCCGCCCGAACAGGCGCGGCTCGTGCAAGCGGGCGAAGCAGAGCGGGCGGAAGCAGAAAGACGGTCAGCGGGCCGCGGAGACCGGCGATGAGCAGCGCCGGCGCCGCGTCGCCGATCAGCATGTGCTGGAGCATGTGGCCCGACAACAGGTACTGCTCGCCGACTGCGTCGAGCGGCGAGACGAGCGCCAGATCCATTACGGCGAGCCCGGCGCAGAAGAGGACGATTCGGCCGACGCCCGCGTACTCCGGGCGACCGCGTCGCCGCAAGCGGAGGACTGCCTGGGCGAGCAGAACGAGGCCGAGCCCGCTCACGCCCGCGATCGCCCACGAGAACGTCCACGCGCCGTCGAGCTGCGAGGGAGAGACACGCGCGCCGTCCGCGAGCGCCGGGTCGGGAATCGAGAAGCAGAAGCCGAGCGCGAGAGCCGCAGCGCGGCCGCAGCGCATCAGATCACGTCTCCGCGGAGGACGGCGGTCGGCGGCCCCGCAGTCGCGGCGTCAGGAAGCTGAGCGCGATCACGATCAGCAGCCCAACGGTGGCGGCGAGGACGATGATGATCCGGTCGCGGGAGGCGGAGTTGCCCGAAGAGGAGGAGGCGGAGACGTGAACCCCGGCGAGCCGGCTGACGGCCTCGAGCCCGGCGTGCGCCAGGCTGTTCGCATCCTTGCCGGGGACGATCCCGCGGATCTTCGACCGGTCGCCCGTGACCGGTTTCCGGCCCGCGTAGAGCCCGATGCCGGCAGGCATGACGACGACGAGCAGAACCTTGTTCAGGCTGCCGACGGAGAGCTCCTGGCCCAGGAAGGTGGCGTACTGCTTCGGCATCCCCCAGAGCCCGCCAACCGAGCCGAGGTCCTCCGCAGAGGCGATCAGCGCGAGCTTGATCGGCCGGCGCTTCCGCTTCGCCTCCAGGAGCGCCATCTCGAGCTGCTTCGTCAGCGGCTTCGAGATCGGCTGCGAGTACGGAACGAAGAGATTGAAGTAGATGAGCGTGTCGCTTGCGGGATCGCCGTCGGCTCGGGCCGGCGCAGAGGCCACCCCGCCGACCGCCCCGGCCGCGAGCAGCACGGCGGCGAATCTAAGCCGCAAGGGCAAAACGTGCGCCGGGTCCGGCCGCCTGTCTCACTTGAGCGCCTTGGTGGCCACGAGCTTCTTGACGGCGGCCGTCGCCGACTTCACGAGCCCGTCCCCGCTTGCAAGGACGTGAATCTTCCGCAGCGTCGTGTCCGTCTTGGTCGTCGCGCGCTTGCCGTAGTAGATGCCGAAGCCCTTGGGCATCACGACGAGCAGCCGCCCCTTGTACGCGATGCTGAGCTCGAGCCCGAGGAAGTGCGCGTACTGCTTCGGCCTGCCGAAGAAGCTCGTGATCCCGCCGAGGTCGAGCTTCGTCTCGATCACGGCGACCTTGAGCTTGTACCCGCGCGCGTTCGCCTTCGCGACCTCGCTCCTGAGCGTGTCCGAGAGGTCGGACGAGATCGCCGCGTCGTAGGGAAGGAAGACCTGGTCGGTGAGCAGGACGTCGCTCGCCGGGTCGGCGTCTGCCAGCGCGGCCGGGATGGCCAGGAGGGCGAGCGCGACGAGCAGGGATGCGAGCAGCAAGCGCGGCACGTCGGCGTCCAGGGTAGCGCCGCCCGATCCCATGCTCGGCGCACCCTGCACGACAGCGAGCATCGGCTTGACGATGATCGCAAGCTACTTCGCTGCCGGATGGCGCACGTGAAAGAGCGCCGAGTAGATCTCCCGCGCTGCCGGCGCCGCGGCCTCGACGCCGAAGCCGCCATGCTCGATGCCGACGACGACGACGTAGCGCGGCGAGCGCGCAGGCGCCCAGGAGGCATACCACGAGTGGTCGCTGCCGGGCGGCGCCTGGGCCGTCCCCGTCTTGCCCGCGACCGGAACCGGGAAGCGGCTGAAGACCGGCGCCGAGGTCCCGTCCGGGTCGTGTGCGGCCGCGTAGAGCCCGTCGCGGATCGCCCATGCGTCGGTCAGCGGCACGTGTGCGTGCGGCGGGAACGCGAGGCGCCTGACGATCCGGCCGGACTGGTCGACGACCGCGCGCGCCACATGCGGTGTAACCACGGTGCCGCCGTTCGCGAGCGCTGCGTAGGCGACGGCCACCTGGAGCGGCGTCACCGCGAGGGCGCCTTGCCCGATCGAGAGGTTGACCGAGTACCCCTCGAACCAGATCCGCTGCCACGGCTCGCGGAAGGTGCGCCGAAGCCAGTCGGGCGTCGGCACGAGGCCGGACACCTCACCGGGCACGTCGAGGCCCGTTGGGTGGCCCAGCCCGAGCCGCATCGCCCAGCGCTGCATATCGAGCGCGCCGAAGGCCTGCTGGCGCCAGTAGAACTGCGTCCCGAGCTGGTAGAACCACGTGTCGCACGAGACCGCGAGCGCCTTGCGCAGGTTCATCGCCTCGTTGATGCCGGGCTCGACGTTGTGGAAGGTGTAGCCGCCCACCTTCAGCGAGCCCGTGCACTGCCGTGACGAATACGGATTGATGAGTCCGCTCGCGAGGGCGGCCTCCGCCACGATCGGCTTGAAGGTCGAGCCGATCGGATAGACGCCCTGCGTCGCGCGGTTCCACAGCGGCCGCGCCTGGCCGTCCGTCCTGAGCAGGCCGGAGAGATAGCGGGGATCGCGCGCCGCAGCCTGCTGGTCGAAAGTCGGGTAGCTCGCGAGGGCGACGAGCGAGCCGTCCCGGACGTCGAGCACGACGGCGGAGCCCGCCGCTGCGTCCGCGTGGCCGGCCCGGTGCGCGAAGCGGATGCCGTCCTGCACCGCCCGCTCGGCCGAGCGCTGGATCCGCATATCGATCGTCAGGCGAAGTCCGCGCTGCCGTGAGCGGAGCCCCATCATCTGCAGACCTCCCTGCGAGCGCCCGAGCGAGTCGACCGAGACCCGCGCCCGCTGGAAGCCAACGTTCAGCAGGCGGTCGTATCCTGCCTCGACGCCCGACTGGCCGATCACCTCGCCGGCGCGGTCCGCGCCGTGGCGGCGTCCTCCGAGCTGATTCTGGCTGACCTCCCCCAGGAGGCCGAGGAACTCGCTTCCTTCCCGGCCCCGCGGGTAGCTGCGCTCCGGCAACACACCCACGTGTAACCCGGGAAACCTTCGGGCGCGCTCGTCGAGAAAGAACGAGAAGCTCCGCGACACGCGGCGCAGGACGATCGCCGGCGAGTGGGGGTCCTTGACGATGTCAGCTTGAATGCGGTGGACGAAGGTTGGGACGCCGATTCCGGTCGCGCCTGCGAGCGCGGCGAGGACACGGCGGCCGCGCCGGTGCGGCTCCCAGCCGCGCGGGCCTGTCGACGAGCCGAGCGCGTCCGCGTCCGCCGTCACGACGAGGCGCCCCTTGGTTCCGGCGATCAGCCGCCCCCGCGCGTCGAGAATCGGCCCTCGAGCGGTCGGCAGGTCGACGAAGCGAAAGGTCTGCCGTCTCGCCGCGTGCGCGTAGTGAGGCCCCTGGAGGACCTGGAGCGACCAGAGGCGGAGCGCGAGCAGCCCGAAAAGCGCGAGCGCGACCGCGCCGAACAGGCTCACGCGCAGGTAGAAGCCGCCGCTTCGGAAGAAGCCGGCCTCGGCGTGCGAGATCGGCTCCACGAGAGGGAGGGGGCGAGGCAGGCGCGCCGGCCGCGTGCGCTCGGCCGGCGCACTCGGGGTCAGCAGGCCGGAGGCGAGAAAGCGCGTGTCGGGCCTCCACGGGCCGCCCGGTTCGTCGCCGCGATCAGAGTCGCCTTCGCCCCCGCGCATCGCGCGCCCTTTCCCTGTCCCTGGCCTAGGGCAGAGAGTACTCGCTCGATTCCGCCGCCGCCGTCTGTCCGACGGCTCCACGTTCTACACTCGCCGCGCATGGCGTTGCCGCTGCTCACACCCGGTCGCCGGCGGAGGAGTCGGTGGCCCTACCTACTCGCGGCGTCGCTACTCGCGGCGGCGATTCTCGTTGCCGCACGCGCGGCGTGGCCGCATGGCGGCAGCCCGGCGAGGCACGCGGCGCGCGGCGCTGGCGCAGCCTCCGGCCCGCGAGTCGGTCGACCTCGCTCGCGGCCGGAAGGCCGTCGTAAACAGGCGCCGCCTGCTTCTCCCGCCTTGCTCGACAAGGCGGGCGCGGGGCATCTCCACCGCTTCTCCCCGCGGCTGGGCGCCCGGGGCGCAATCCTCGTGAACGAGGGCACCGGCAGGGTGCTGTGGGCATCCCGGCCATACAGGCGCCTGCCGATTGCCTCGACGACGAAGATCATGACCGCGGTGCTCGCCCTCGAGCGCCTGCGGCCAAGCCAGATCGTGACGATTACGCGCTTGCCGCCGCGCGTCCCCCTCGTGCGCGAGGGCCTACGCGCGGGGGAGCGGGTCCCAGCCCGGAAGCTGCTCTACGCGCTCCTCCTGTTCTCGGGCAACGACGACGCCGTGGCCCTCGCGCAGGCCTCGGCGGGAAGCCGTCCGGCGTTCGTCCGGCTGATGAACGACCGAGCCCGGGCCCTCGGCCTTCGGTCGACCCACTTCACGAGCCCGAGCGGCGTGATCGACCGCGGCAACTTCTCGACCGCGTGGGATCTCGCCGCGCTGACCCGCTACGCTCGCCGCCAGCCGCGATTCCGCCAGATCGTCCGGACGCGGATCAAGCGCTTCGCGTGGCCGGCTCCGACGTTCAGCAAGATCTATGTGAACAAGAACCCGCTCCTGTCGACCTACCGCGGCGCCGATGGGGTGAAGACGGGGTGGACGACGAAGGCGCGGCACTGCCTCGTCGCATCGGCGCATCGCGGCGGCGTCCACCTGATCGCCGTCGTCCTCGGCTCGCCGGACGCGCTCACCGACGCGCGGCGTCTGCTCGACTACGGCTTCAAGGTCGACGGCCCGTAGCTGGTTGATCGGGAATTCCGGCGCCGCCCGAATTCCCGATCAACCATCTGGACACGTACCGGTCTACCGGGTATAGTGCGGGGGTTACTGCGGCGTGGGCAAGTCAGCTGGAACGGGCTCTGCGTTTTTCATGATTCGTGATCCCGTGCGCCGTCTGGGGTGGTGGCTTTGGTACGGCGAAAGCCGCCACCCCCCTTTCTTTCTCTGGTAGCCGCTCCGCCGGTTATCCTCGCTTGAGTGACCACGACGCTTGCCGACCTGATGACGCCGGACGTTCTGACCGTCGCGCCCGAGGACACGCTCGGAGAGGTGGCCGAGCGGATGGAACGGCGCGGCGTCGGCTCGGCAGTCGTCAGCGACTTCGGCCGCCTGATCGGAATCCTCACCGAGCGGGATCTGCTTCGCGCGGTCGCGGGCCGGATCCACTCGAGCGAGGCACGGGTCCGGGAGTGGATGACGAAGGACCCGGTCACGGGCTTACCGTCGACTCCGGCCGAGGAAGCAGCGCACATCATGCTCGATCGCGGCTTCCGCCACATGCCCGTCGTCGAGGGCGACCGCGCGATCGGGATCGTGTCCATTCGTGACGTCGCCCGCTGGAGCATCGAGGAGTCGGGCTCCGAGTAGACCCGAAGGACGGGGCACTAGACTCCGGCCGTGACCAAGGTCGAGCACGCTCCGCCCGAGCAGGGGCAGCTCGAGTGGGACACACCGCTCTTCAGGACGGCGCTCACCCAGTTCGAGCAAGCACTACCGCACGCCGAAGTGGCCGTGGCCGCCGCCGAGCGCCTGCGCTCGCCGGAGCGCGCGGTCATGGTCAGCGTCCCTGTCCGTCTCGACGACGACAGCTGGTCGGTCTTCCCCGCGTACCGCGTCCAGCACTCGAGCGTGCTCGGCCCGACAAAGGGCGGGATGCGCTACGACCCGCACGTCTCGCTCGGCGAGTGTGCGGCGCTCGCGATGTGGATGACCTGGAAATGCGCGCTCCTCCGCCTGCCCTACGGCGGCGCGAAGGGCGGAGTCCGGTGCCAACCGCGGAGCATGTCGCCGGGCGAGCTGCAGCGGTTGACGCGCCGCTTCACATCGGAGCTGATGTCGGTGATCGGTCCGAAAGAGGACATCCCCGCTCCCGACATGGCCACGAACGAGCAGACGATGGCTTGGATGATGGACACGTACTCGATGCAGATCGGCTACGTCGTGCCTGAGATCGTGACCGGCAAGCCTGTTTCCCTCGGGGGCTCCCTGTTCCGCCGCGAGGCGACGGGTGCCGGAGTCGTGATGGTGATTCAGCGTGCGTGCGGCCGCCTTGGGTGGCAGCTCGGCGGACAGCGATGCGTCGTGCAGGGTTTCGGCAACGTCGGCGGAATCGCGGCGCAGGAGCTTTCCGACGGGGGCGCGATCGTGCTCGCGGTCTCGGACTTCACGGGTGGCGTCTACCACGAGGAGGGGCTCGACCTGGCGGCTCTTCGCGCGTGGATCGCGGTGAACGGCTCGCTCGCGGACTACGCCGCCGCCGCGCACGTGACGAACGAGGAACTGCTCGAGCTCCCGTGCGACATTCTCGTGCTCGCGGCGCTCGAGGATCAGTTGACCGGCGAGAACGCGCCTCGTGTCGCCGCGAGGCTCGTCGCCGAGGGCGCGAACGGCCCCACGTCGCCGGAGGCGGACGCGATCCTCTCGGAGCGTGGGATCCTGGTCCTGCCGGACGTCCTGACGAACGCCGGCGGCGTCACCGTCTCGTACTTCGAGTGGGTGCAGGATCTCGGTCGTCTCTTCTGGAACCGTGACGAGATCCGCGCGCGGCTCGCCGAGAAGCTGAACGACGCCTTCGACCGCGTCTGGTCGCTTTCCCACGAGCGGGACCTGACGCTGCGGACGGCCGCGCTGGTCGCGGGCATCCGGGAGGTGGCGGGCGCGCTGCAGGCGCGAGGTATCTACCCGTGAGCTCGCCCGTCAGCCGTGTGCGGGACGCGATGGTGCCCGAGCCGCGGACGCTGGCCGCGAGCGCGTCGGCGCAGGAGGCCGGGCGGCTGCTCGCGAAGCCGGAGGTGCGAGCGATCTTCGTGAGCTCGGACGAGCGCCTGCTCGGGGTGATCACGCGAAAGACTCTCGTCCGAGAGGTCGTCGCCGCCGGTCGAGACCCGCGCTCGACGGCGGTCGGCGACATCGCCGAGCCACCGCACTACACGCTCGACTCGGAGCTCTCGCTGGAAGAGGGGTTTCATTTCCTCGAGGAGCACGACGCCGAGCGCGTGCCGGTGACCGAGAACGGCCGCCTGGTGGGTGTTCTCTCGCGGAGCGTCTTGCAACGCCGCCTCGCCGAGGACTCACCCCTGCCCGACGTCTGAGCAGGCGTTGGTCGGAGGAAGCTCCGCCGCCTTCAGGGCCGCGCCGTGCAGGATGTCCCGCTCGCTCGCTTCGAGCGAGCCGAGGCCGAAGAATCGCAACACCTCCAGGAGGATCACGGCGCCCGCCACGATGACAGGCGCACGCTCCGGCTCCAGGCCGGGAACGGCGCGTCGCTCGGCGAGCGGCATCGCGACGAGCCGGTCGAGCTCGCGGCAAACGGCCCCCTCTTCGAGCACGTGGCCGTGTACCTGGTCCGAGTCGTAGTGAACGAGACCCAGGTCGAGCGCCGCGAGGGCCGTCACCGTTCCCGCAACGCCGATCGCCCGCGAAAGGTCGATCCGAGCATCCTCGGGCACGCGCTCGGCGAGGAGCGAGCGAGCGCACTCGGCGCACTCGGCGAGCTCGCCGAGTGCAGGTGGGTCCGACCGCAGGAACCGCTCGGTGAGGCGCACACAGCCCAGGTCGAGGGTGGTGTGGAACAAGACGGCATCCGTGCGGCCGACGATCAGCTCGGTTGAGCCGCCGCCGACGTCCACGACGAGCGTGCGCTCCGACAGCGCGCCGCCCGTCGTCACGCCGCGCAGCGTGAGAAGCGCCTCGTCCTCGCCGGACAGAAGCTCCGTCTCGAATCCAAAGCTCCACTCGATCTCCCCGAGGAACGCCTCGCCGTTCTCCGCGTCGCGAACGGCGCTGGTCGCCACGACGAGCGTGCGTGTCGCGCCCAGGGACTCGAGCTCGCGCCGGTAGCCGGAGAGGCAGTTTCGGACGCGCGCGATCGGCAGGGGCAGCAGGCGGCGCCGCGCGTCTACGCCTTCGCCGAGACGTGTGATCTGCAGGCGGCGAACGACCTCCGAGACGCTTCCGTCGGCCACATCGGCGACGAGCATCCGCGTCGAGTTGGTCCCGAGATCGATTGCCGCGACGCGAGGCATCAGCGCTCGCGTCCTCCGGAGTCCGACGTGAAGCTCACAATCGCTTGACCAGCGGGTCACGAGGCGGGAACATTCTGGTCTGCGAGATCGTTACGACGGGCAGAGCGACGGCGAAGCGGCGGAGGCGATGCTACCAAGGCGCCTGAGAGGGATCGACGGGGTTCGCGGGCGGACCGGCAGCTTCCCGGGGCGAGATCTCATCATCCAGATCGTGATCGTCGTCGGCGGCTTCCAGCTCTACGAGCTTGCGCGCCATCTGATCCCACCCGACTGGCCCGCTGCGATCGCGAACGCGCACAGGGTCCTCCACCTCGAGCAGGGCCTCCATCTTGCGTGGGAGCAGTCGCTACAGCGCCTGTTCCTGGAAGTTCCCGAGCTGGTGCGGGCCATGAACATCTTCTACTTCGTAGCCCACTTCATTCTCACCGGCGTTTTCTTTACGTGGCTGTACTTTCGCTCCCGGGACGGCTTTCGGAGCTTCCGCAACGCCTTCATCGTCTCGACAGTCATCGCTCTCGCCATTCACTGGGAGTTCCCGACCGCCCCGCCCCGCCTCGCCCACGTGGGCCTCGAGGACACCCTGCGCCAGCTCTCGGACATCGACATCGGGTCCGAGCGGAGCTCTTCCTACTCGAACCCCGTGGCCGCGGTCCCGAGCCTGCACGCGGGGTGGGCGGTGGCCGTGGCCTACGGCGTCTGGCGATTCACCAGGAACAGGCTCGCACGCGTGCTGGCCGTTCTCTATTCGGTGGCCGTCACGCTGACGATCGTCGTCACTGGCAACCACTTCATCCTCGACGCGATCGCGGGTGTCGCCGTCATGGCGTTCGGCTTTGCCGTGATGGGCGGCCTGCGGGCCGTGCGGGCGAATGGGGACGGCGGCGGGGGTGGTATGATGGCGGATGCGACGCGGGGTGGAGCAGTCAGGTAGCTCGCCGGGCTCATAACCCGGAGGTCGCAGGTTCAAATCCTGCCCCCGCTACTACAAAAGGCCCGCAAACGCGGGCCTTTTGTTTTCTAGTTAGACGCGCTGAGGCCGAGTTTATACCCCATTTTATACCCATTTACAGTTTAGACGGGACTTAACTTGCACGGTTCTGCCCTCCTCTGTTCGCTCCGTGGAAAACGCTGCGCAACCCAGGCGTAGACGGGTTGGCTCCGCGGTGCTACTGTGTGGCCACCATGGTGGCCACATGAGGGTGGTGACGGTGCGAGACTTTCGCGATCGGGCGAGCGAGATGTTTCGGTCCGACGACATCATCCTCGTGACCCGCGAGGGCCGACCCGCTGGGTTCTTCCTGCCCTGGGACGCTCCGGAGCTCCCTGCCGATGTTCGCCGCGAGGTGTTTCTGCGCCTCACCGAACAGATCGCGGCGCAGCGTGAGGCTCGAGGGGTGACCGAGGAGGAGGTTCTCAGCGATTTCGCCGCCGCCCGCCGTCGTCGCTGACGCGAACGTCATCCTTTCGGCGCTGATCGGCGGGCGCGCCCGCATCGTCTTCGCCTCACCCGCCGGTCCCACCTGTCTCGCCGCCCAGGCGGTGGCGGAGGAGGTCGCCGAGCACCTGCCCACGCTGGCCGGTCGACGTGGGCTCGACGCCGGTCTCCTCCTCGCAGCCCTCAGCGTCATGCCGGTCGAGTGGCAGCCTCCGGCCGTCTACGAGCCGGAACGTGAAGAGGCCGAGCGGCGGATGGCCGGGCGCGACCCCGACGATTGGCCGACCGTCGCCCTTGCCCTCACCCGCTCGCTCCCGATCTGGTCGCAGGACCAAAACCTGGCGGTAGCGGGCCTCACCCTCTACACGACCGGGCAACTGCTCGACGCGATCCGGGACGCCAGCGGCGAACCCACGTAGTCGCGCGCGCTCTAGCGTTTCATCGCGGTGCTCTCGTCTCGTCTCGACTCCAAGCCGACGCCCGCCAGTGTGACGCAGGTCTCCTGACTCGTGTGGGACTACGATCGTGCGGATGTACATCCCGCGCGCCCTCAACGAGCCGGTCGCGCCCGCTGTCGCGGCTCTCGCTGCGTTGGCGGTCAATGGGCGACTCGTCGTGTGTGCTGGAGCGGGGCTCAGCAAGGGAACTCCGACTGGACTTCCGCTTGGAGCCGAGCTTGCGCAGATCGTTTTTGATTCCCTAGTTGCGCGGATCGGCGCAGCCGCGATGGAGGATGCCGCGCCAGCCGATCTACTATCGGTCGCTAATGCGGTCGAGGGGCTTCCGGGCGGTGTTGATCTGCTTCAGACCGCTCTTTCAAGCGCCGCAGATTTCACGACCGCCGAACCAAACTACGGACATCACGCGCTAGCACTCCTGCTCCTCGAAGGTGCGGTCGAGTGCATCGTCACGAACTACGACGATTGCGTCGAGCGTGGATGCGATCCCTGCGGTCGCCTCCAAGCGATCATTACGGATGCTGATCGAGCGACAGTTATTGGGGCCGCAGTGCTCAAGGCGCATGGCTGCGCAACTCGAGCCGGCAGCCTCCGCGCTTCGTCGTCGCAACTGACCACGCCGCCGACATGGGTGCTTCACCATTTTGGTGATCGGCTGGGAGACTCTGTGGTTGTCTTCGTCGGCCTTGGCGACGTGGCCAACTACGTTCGGATTCGCATCCAGCAACTCCTGGACGCGATTGGCGACCATCAGGTCTGGGTCGCGGCTACGAGTCTCTCAGCCGCATGGCAGGAACTGGTGCCAGGCGTCGATGCCCGGTTCATTGAAGCCCGTGCCGATGACTTCCTCGATCAGCTTCTTCGGGATTACGTTCGCATCGCGCTGGAGGAGCTAAGAGAACGATCCGCCGAGCACGACCGCCAGGGAACCTACACAGCCACCGGGCTGGAGATCTGCTCAGGTACGGAGATGTTGATCGACGCGCTGACGTCGCGTGACGCGCTGTCGGTGTTGTTATGGCTGCGACAGTCAGCGCATCGGTGGCCTGCCGGCGAGAGCGTTCTTCACGCCCCTGCAGGCAAATCGGTGCTCCTCGCGCTGGCGATTGGTGCATCGAGGCGAGCGCCGGCACTCGATGGAGGTCGGATGCGGTTAGCCGGCGAGCCCGTTGAAGTGGTACTCGTCAGGGGCCGGCCTGCTTCGGTAGCCGTCGAAGAGGCCGTCAGGCGCATCGCCGCCGCCCTCAACAACGGGCACGTGAGAATGGGGGACACCGTCACCGTTCTCTGCCAAGGGCACGAGGGTCCGTTGCCGGAAGGACGTCTCGATAGCGTCATCCCGATGGGGGGCCAGGCAGACATCATTGACGGGCAGATGACCCCGAGCTTGCGGTTCGTATCGGTCCAGCGGATGATCGAAGGCGAGTTGCCGGAGGAGTGGGCGGCATGAGCGCTGTCATGGGTAGCGAGCTTCTTGAGCTTGCCCGGCTCGTGCTCGAACGGGCGGGGTACGCCACGGAACCGCTTGATTTGGCGACCGACGATTTAGCCTCCGCCGTCGCGACTGAACCGACGCGCATGCTTCTAGCTCAAGACCGATTCTTCGTGCTGTTGATAGGAGCGGCGGCGACGGCGATTGAACTCCAGGAACTTGAGCCAGCAGCGGTGACCGAGCTGACACGCAGAACCTCGTCCTCTCAGCTCGGGGCAAAGCAATGGGACGTCTACTTGGTGCTCCTCGCGTCCCAGGAGCTACCGGACGACGGCCGCACTGCGAGCGAACTTGCAGCGATCAACTACAACACGCGGTTCGTCCGGCGAATCGCGCAGACCGGTGTGCGACCTGACCTGGAGGATGTCTCGCGTGCCCTCAGCACGTTTCTCCCGCTTCCCACGGCTCGAGACCCAGAGGTGCTTGAAGATGCTCTCGCCCTTCTGGAACGTGAGCTTCCGGCGCATGGCGTGACCCCGACACTTGCCGGTCGCGCGGTCGCGGCGTTTCGTCAGTCAGGATCACTGACCAGTGTCTGAGTCGATCATGTTCCGTTCCCTTTCCGTCGAGGGTTTCCGGGGGTTCCGCGACAAGCGCGAGTTCCCGCTCGCCGCGTCCGCCGTGATCATCTCTGGATCAAACGGGACGGGGAAGACGAGCTTCTTCGATGCGCTCCAGTGGCTTCTGATCGGAAGACTCCCGCGTCTGGAGAGCTTGAAGACACGACAAACCGACGAATACGTCGTGAACCAGTACCGATTGCCAGGCCCAGCGGTCGTCGAAGCTGAGGTTGCGCTTGACGGCCGCAGTGTCCGGTTGCGCCGCTCCGGAAACGCCCGAGAGAGCTTGCTCGAGTGGGAAGCGGATGATGGAGAGATTGTCCGCGGCTCGGATGCTGACCGCCTCCTTGACGAAGCCTTGTCGCCCTCATCGACCGTGACGCTCGAATCCGCCGTACTCACGGCAGGACTGCTGCAGCAGGACATCATGCGCTCGGTCCTTGAGGCGAAGGCCAGCGAGAGGTTTGAGGTGCTCAATCGCCTCCTTGGCCTCGACGTCCTGGAGGACTTCGAGAGCGCGGTCCGACAGTGGACAAAGGAATCGGCGAACGCTCTCGCCGAAGCTCGTCTTGGGGAGGCCCAGGCACGGGCGCGTCGCGAACAGACCGATTTGCGTCTGGCGGCCATCGAGGCTGAGCTGGAGGCTCGTCCGTCGATCGAGGTCGCTCGCCAGCAGGTGACGGATGTGGTCGGGCAACAAGCGGTCTTCTCAATTCAGCTTCCCCAGCACCTCACAGTCGATGTCGTCGCACAAGGCGTGGCCGAAGCACGTCTGGCGCGATCGGTCGTGCGCGAGTTCCTTTTCGAGTTGGAGACCATGACAGCCGAGCGTGAACGGCTGCAGCCGGTTGCCGAGGGTGGGCTTGACGCTGCTGAAGCCGTCGTCCGCGACACAACTGAGGCTGTCGCACTGAGACAGCGTGATTTCGAGCTCGCGAACCGAGCGGTCGTGGACGCCGAGCAGAGGAGTGAGCAACTCAGCCAACTCGCAGCGCTTGCGATTCCGCTTCTCGGCGAAACGTGCCCAGTCTGCGGGCTGGAGATAAGTCCAAGCGAGGTTGCGCAGTCGCTGCGACAGCGTGCCCGCGACACGGGTGATCTTCTTGCGTTGCGAGACGCTGCGGGTCGCGCGGACGCGCTCGTGAGGGAGGCCCACGAGCAGCAGCAGCAAGCGGAGTCCGGACATGCTGTTCTCGACGCCCGCCGGACGCAAATCATCCAGCTTGCCGAGCGGGAGCAGAGTGCCTTCGAGTCACTCCGAGCGGGGCTGGGTCGGCTGACCGCGATCAGGCTCGAGGTTGGGGAGACGCCTCGGGAAGACGACCGCACGCTTAAGCAGATTGTTCCTGCGCTTGAGGAAGTTGGGCAGGCGCTGGAGCGGCTGTTGACGGCCCTGCAGCTCGCTCCTAGCGCGGATGAACGGGGCCGTTTGCAGGCGGACCTGGCCACCTTGAAAGAAGTCGAGGCCACTCGAAGATCTCGGACAGAAGAGCTAGCTCTGCGTCAGAGCGAGGCGAAGAGCCTGCAGGACGCGACCGTTAACGCGCGCGTGGCGGTTGGGAGTCGTCGTGTGGAGGCGTTGCGCCCGTTGATTTCGGACATCTACAGTCGACTCGATCCGCACCCAGCGTTTACGATCCTCGACCTCGAGCACGACGTCTATCGGGCACGTGGGACAATGACAGCGGTAGCGAAGGACCCGGCGACGGGCCGTTCGGCTAACCCGGTGCTCGTCTTTTCGTCGTCGCAGGCCAACATCGCAGCACTGTCGTACTTCCTGGCCCTTGGGTGGACAGCCGGGGAATCCGGGCTCCCGTTCGTGCTTCTCGATGATCCGTTGCAGTCGCTGGACGATGTGAATGTCCTTGGCTTCTCTGATCTGTGCCGATTCATTCGGGTCGATCGGCAGCTGGTCATCTCGACGCACGAGCGGCGGTTCGCGGGGCTTCTCGAGCGGAAGCTCGCTCCGCGGACTACAGATGACAAGACGCTATCGATCAGCTTCGTCGGGTGGGATCGGAGCGGTCCTGAGATCGAGATCAAGCTGATCGAGCCGCAATTGGCCGAGATTGACGCGCGACTCGCGGTCGCGTGAATCAGGCTTACGGGGTACCTGCGTAGCGGCTGCCGATGATCACGACCAGGCAGCCAAGATCCCCTTTCGAAGCCATGTCGGCGGCGGCAACAAAGGTCATAGCGACGGCCTGCTGGATTCGTCGGCTCCCGGCTCCCCGAACATTCGTGCCTCGGACCGTTCGGCGGCGCCGGGAAAGAGGACCTGAGCGGCATGCATGTATCGCTCGGTGATCGAGCCCTGGGAGTGCCCGGCTCGCGCCTGGACATAGATCTGCGGGTTGCCCGCCGCTGCGGCGTGCGTGAGCGAGGTGTGGCGGAGATCGTGGAACGGTCGGAACGGCCTCTCGATCCCGGCTCGCCCGAGCGCCGGCTTGAGATAACGCTTCGCGAGCCTGCTCGTGTCGACCGGGGTCCCCTTCGTCGGGTGGCCGAAGACGAGGTCGTCGTCGCTGCGGTACGCAGTCCGCCGCCACTGTTCCTCGAGGACGGCGAGCGTGCGTGGGCCGAGCTCGACGACCCGGCGCGACGCTCTGCTCTTCGGCGTCGTGAACTGTCCGCGCACGAACGCTTCGCGAACCTCGATCTTTCCGTCGAGCAGGTTGACCGAGCGCCAGCGCAACCCGATCAGCTCGCCGCGGCGGAGCGCCGTACCAAGGGCAGTCACGACGATCGCCTTTGCGAGCAGCCACCACGCGTGCTCGCGCTCGGCCGCCTCGCCGGCGAGCTCGTCGTAGGCGACGCTCAGCCTCGCGATCTCGGCCTCGGACAGGACGCTCATCTCCGGTTGCTCCATCCGCGGCCGGTCGATGCTTGCGACCGGATTCGTCCGGATCAGGCGCCAGACGATCCCCCGCCGGAACATGACGTTGAGCAGAAGCAGATGATTCTGGATCGTCTTCGGCGACAGGCCGGCTTCCGACTTGAGCGCGATGTACGCGTCGAGCAGCTCCGGCCGCGCCTCGAGCTCGGCGAGCGGCACATCGGCGAAGAAGGGGAGGAGGTGGCGGCTCAGGAGGTAGCGGTAGTTCTCGGTCGTCGTGGGCTTGAGGTTTCTCGACGGCAGGTAGTCGCGCACGAAGCGCTCGGCGAACCCACCGAATGCCATCCGCTCGGGCTTGCGGTAACCCTCGTTCACGGCCGCGAGACGCTTGCCGAGTTCGCGCTGTGCTTTGCGCTCCGTCCAGAGCGGCTCGGATCCGAGCGTCTCAAGCACCTGCTTGCCCGCCGCGTCTCGATACTTGACCCGCCACACGGCGCCGCGCGTGCCCTCGTAGCGGATGACGGCAGCTCCTCTCGGCATCTCGCCCCTCCTCAGGTCGACGTCGGAATCTGCGGGCGGTACTTCCGGAACGCGTCTGCCTCTTGCTGGCCGATCCAGCTTACGACCGTCTCACGCCGATAGCGCACGTAGTGGCCGAGCTGGACGTGGGGGATACGGCCGCTTCTGGTGTGTTCCCGCACCCAGCTGACCGGGACGCTCAGCAGCTCGGCGACATCAGCGGCAGTGAGAAGGCGATCAATCACGTCGAGAAAGAAGAAGCATATCTGCATACATCTACGAAATCCAGTCTGAGTGGCTAGACTGGTGCGATGCGTCCGGATACGGTGAGGAGCGCCGCCTTGATCCGTGAGGCTCGGTTGCGGGGTGGGTTGAGTCAGCAGGAGTTGGCGGTGGTGAGTGGGAAGGATCGGACGGTGATCGCTCGTTGGGAGCAGGGTCTGGTCGCGCCGAGCCTGGATACGTTGGTGGAGTTGCTGCGTTCGTGTGGGTTCGACATTCCGCTGGAGCTAGTCGAATACGACCCAGGCCCGGATGCGCGGATCGGGGAGATTCAGATGCTCTCGCCGGAGCGGCGGCTGGATCGACTGCTCGACCGCCGCGGGCAGGAAGGGAACTGAGCGTGCCCGAGCAGGGCGATCCGTTCGATCCGCGGGGGTTGCTGGCGGCGCTCGACCGCAATTACGTTGCCTATGTCCTGATCGGGGGGCTGGCGCGGGTGATCCGGGGGACGGACGAGCTGACGGCCGGGGTGGATATCTGTCCGGCGGTGAAGCCGGAGAACCTGGGCCGTCTGGGGCGCGCGCTCGTCGAGTTGGAGGCGAAGCGGACCGACCGGAAGCGGTTGGTGGTTGATGAGGAGACGGTGGCTCGGGAGCCGGTGATCCGTTTGCGGACGGAGCTGGGGGAGTTGAGGCTGGTCGCTGAGCCTGCGGGGACGCGCCGGGGCTATGACGATCTTCGTCGTAGCGCGACGCGGGAGCATATCGGGGAGGGGTTGCGGCCGAATGTCGCTTCGGTGGCGGATCTGGCGCGGATGTCGGCGGCTCTGGGCCGCGACCATGATCTTGTGCGCTCGCGGGAGCTGCGCCGGATTCTGGAGGTCGAGGTCGGGATGCAGCGGACGCTCGGGAGAGGGATCGAGCGCTGAGATTCAGAGGCCGAGGTCGAGTTCGCGCTCCCTCGTTCTTGTCGGCTCGCGCGACTGTCCGCGCGTTGGGCGCTCGAGCGCTGTCCGCCATCTCTCGCGGCCGGCGCGCTCATAAAGTGTCCGAAGTTGGCGGTCGAGCCGGCCGAGTTCGCTGTCGAGTCCGACGAGCGCAGCCCGCTGGTCGGCGATCTGCTCGCGTAGACCGGGGCCGCGGCGGGCGCGGCCGATCGCTCCCAGGCCCGCGAGCTCGCGGCTTGCGCCGTGCAGCTCTCGAGCCGTCTCCGTTCGGCGTTGCTCGAGCATCTGCTGCCGTTCGAGGAGCCCGCGCCGCTCGTGGGCACGCGGCGACCCGCTCCTGGAGCCGCACGGGCCGGCCGCGGCGTGGACGGCAAGCGTTCCTGCAGCCGGCCGGGTCAGCGCCGCGGCGAGTAGCTCGACCGAATCGGGTCGCTCGGGCCGATGGGCGGGCGGTGTGTCCGGCTCAAGCTCGGCGCTGGTTGTGTAGATCCGCGTCTGATGGCGGGCGCGGGAGAGCGCGACGTAGCCCCATTCCTTGAGGCTGCCGGCGCCGTCTGCGAGCACGAAGGCGCGCTCGAGGGTGAGCCCTTGGGCTTTGTGGCCGGTGAGGGCGTAGGCGTAGCCGACCTGGCCGGCGTCCAGATAGCCGGCAGGCAGGTCGAGCCGGCGGCCGTCGTCTGTCTCGAGCCTGATCGCTCGTTGCGCCAGGTCGATGGTGGTGATGGTGCCGCGGGTGCCGTTCGCGACCCCAAGGAGACGGTTGTTGCGAGCACAGACGATCCGGTCGCCGGCGGCCAACTCGATCCCGCCGTGAGCCGTGATTCGCTCGTTGCCGAGTCGTCCCTCCCTGTCCAGAAGCGTGCGGGCGACGGTGTTGAGGTCGGCGACGTCGCGGCGGCGGTAGGCGATAATCGCGCTACCGGGGAGGTCGGCCGAGGCGTCCCGCCACCAGTCGGCGACCAGTTGCGCCTTCGCCTGCATCCGGTCGTCGGCGATCACGAGTCCTCCGCGCTCGGCCGCGTGGGCGAGGTAGGCGCCGCTGTCGCCGGCGCGAAGCGCCGCGAGCGCAGCGCGTTCGAGCTCGTTGCGCTGGCGGTGATTGTCGCTCAGCTCGACCGCCCCGTGGCGCCCGACGATCGCCGCGAAGAGGCCGCCCGCACCGACTGCGGGAAGCTGGGCGGGATCGCCCACTAGAATCGCCTTCCCCTTGGCTCGCTCGACGTACCCGAGCGCTCGGCTGAGTGTGCGTGTGTCGGCCATCCCCGCCTCGTCGACGACGAGCACGCTGCCCCTCGGCAACCCGCCCTGGCGTCGTGCTTCGGCGAGGAGGCGATGGAGCGTCCCCGTTGGGATCCCGGTCTCTGCAGCCAGAATCTCGGCGGCGACACCCGACGGCGCCGCACCAAGGACGAGGACGCCATCTCCCTCGAATGCCTCCGCGATCGCGGCGAGCGCGCTCGTCTTCCCGGAGCCGGCACTCCCGACAACGCAGACGACCCGATCCCGACTTGAGCTGACGGCCCGGAGCAGCGCGAGCTGCTCCGGGCCGAAACTCGCAGCACGCTCTTGCGCCACGTGCTCGACGCGCGATGGCGAGACGGTCGGAGCGTCAGCCTCGCGGCCACGATCGACGAGCGCGAGCGCACCCCGTTCCTGGCGGAGCAACTCGGTGGTCGAGAACAACGCGGGACGGCCGGGCACCGAAGTCGGCCCGACCGGAACAACCTGCTCCATGGCCGTGAAGCGTCCAGCGAGCCCGAGTACCTGCTCGACCGGCGCGCCCTGCCGGTTGGCTTTCGCCCAGGCCATCACCGCTTCCGCCGTACTGAAGGTCGACCGCTTCTCCGTCAGCCCTCCCGAACCGAGTAGCCGCTCCGAGATCTCCCGAACCTGCCGCTCGCCGAGTTCCCCGTGAGTCATTCGATCGAGCAGGCGCTCAAGTTCCCGGCGGCCGAGGCCGTGCTCGGCCGCCCGCGCCTGCCACTCCTCCCGCAATCGGGGCAGGTCGAACCGCTCCTTGCGGTCGCGCGTCTCGACCGCGGCGACCTTGGCGGCGTAGAAGCCCGAAGTTCCTTGCCGCTCCAGGTAGTCGAGCACCTGCGCGCGCCGCTGGGAGAACGCTTGGAGCGCCTCCTCCGACACGCCGGCGATCTCCGCCATCCCGTTCACCGGCTCCCGCCACTCCAGCCCAAGCGACCGGGTCAACTCGAACCGCAGCTGTGACTGGTAGAGATAGCCGGCGGCAAGCCGATAGGTCTTCAACAGCGCCTCCCCGTCGAGCGCCCGCCAGACCCCGTCCGGGCTCCGCGCCAGGTTGCCGACGATCACATGCGTGTGCAGGTGCGGATCCTGCGCCCGTGAGGTCCGATGCTGAAATGCAGCCGCGACAAAACCGGAGCCGCGCTCGCGTGTCACGCCGTTCTTGCCCTTGCGGGTCACGCACGCGTCCGCCTCCAAGTACGCGAGCGCTCCCTGCCAGGCGGCAAGGTGCGCTTGGTTGACCGCGTCTCGCACCTCTGGCGCTCCGAGTGCGTGGAGGAGGCTGACGCTCTTGGGCGGCGAGAAGACGAGGTCGTAGCCGGCGACCGGCGCGAGCGTCTTCTGCTCCAGGCGCCGCTCGCCAATGGCCGGGTCGATCCGCTCGACCGTGATCTGCCGTCTCGGCGGATGAGAACGGAGGAAAACGGACGACAGCGGATCACGCCCGTTGATCAGCCGACCAAGCTGCCCATCCTCGACAACCCCCTCCAACTCGAGCTCAACCGAACCCTGCCCCGTCCACACGCCTGGCGACTCGCCCCGACCGGCGTAATAGTCATCCATGCCTCCTGCCACCGAGCGCTCGTAATAAGCCTCCTGACCCGGCGTCAGCTTCGCAACAGACAACACAGAGGCACTCTAGCATCTAGGATGCATATGTGTCTCTCCTTCTATTTTTTCGCGCGCTTAGAGGGACGCGGAAGGGTAGAACCACACGATCAGAACACGGGCTCTGTGACCTCAGCCGTTGCCATCACGCGCCGGAGGCTGCTGAGGCAGTGCGGAGGAGCGGTCTGTCCGCCGGCGCTCGTACACTTCGCCGCTGTGACCTGGCTTACCGCTTACGGCTTTGACACCGACGACACTCCAGCCAGCCTCGGGAGCCCCGCCACGCTGACCGTCGTTCTGCGCGATCTCGACAACGATCGTCGAACGTACGAGTTCCTTCCGATCGAGCCGGCGGCGTCCGGTGAAGAGCAGCGCGAGGCGATCCTGCGCGCAATGGCCGGTAGGTTCCCGGACGCGCTCTGGAAGACCTATAACGCCGACAAGCAAATCGCGAGTTTCGTCGGTCGGCAGCATCTCTACATCGCGATCTACGAAGAGCACGACATCGAGGCGGTGCCCGAAGAGCGCCCGACCCTCTTCGCCGTCTGAGATGCCCGATCTCCCGCCGGGAGTCGGGTCGCCGACAGCCCGGTGGCTGTTCTCTGATCACTTTCTGTCGCGGCGAGTTCCGGAGTGGCCTGAATGGACCGCGCTTGACGTTAGGGCGCTGCACACCGATCTACGCGCGCTGTGGGCGGCGGAACGGGCCACGCTCGCGGGCGCCAACGAGGGCCAGACGGAAGAGCGTTTCATCCGGCCGGTCCTGAGGCTGCTCGGACACGCATACACGCTCTTCCCCGAACTGCCCGGCGCGGGCAAGACTCCCGACTACCTCTTCTACGAGAGCGAAGCCGAGCGCGAGGCGGCCGACGCAGCCGGCGGCCTCGCCAGGGTCGAGCGCTCGCTCGCCGTCGGGGATGCCAAGCGGTTCGATCTGGCGCTTGACCGCCGTAGCGCGGATGGTGACCCAGTCGCCCAGATTCGGGACTACGTTCTGATCTCCGGGCGGCCGTTCGGTGTCCTAACGAACGGCAGCGTGTGGCGCCTCTATGCACGAGACACGGGTCTCGTCGAACGAGCCTGCCACGAAGTCGACCTCGTGACGCTCCTCGAAGAGGGGTCAGCCGACGATCTCCGATACTTTACGGCGTTTTTCGGAGCGCAGGCCTTCCGGCCCGTTCTCGACGGTCGCTCGTTCCTCGACCGTGCGCTCGCCGATAGCGCCATGCATGCCGTCGAGGTTTCGAGTGCTCTGCAGCACGCCGTCTTCGCCGCCGTGCCGGCGGTCGCGACCGGGCTTCTTGGGGACGACGCGCGGACACGCGAGGCACTCGATACAGCCTTCGCGAACGCGCTCGTCTTCCTTTACAGGCTGCTCTTCTGCCTCTTCGCCGAGTCGCGGGCGCTGCTGCCGATCGACAATCCGGATTACCGGCGCTACTCGGCGGCGCACCACCGCCGCGAAGTTGTCCGCCTGATCGGCGAAGGTCGCCACCTCTCGCACACGAGCGACAGTCTGTTCGCCGACCTTCGCGCTCTCTTCCGGACGATCGACAGAGGCGACCCAGGCCTCGGCGTTACCGAGTACGACGGTGGCCTCTTCGACCCGGAAGGTCATCCGTGGCTTGAAGGGCGGTCGGTCCCGGACGCGACGCTCGCACCGGCTCTCGACGGGATCTATCGGGTCGGCGGCGAGTTGGTCGACTACCGGAACCTGTCCGTGCGAACGCTTGGCAGTGTGTACGAGCAGCTGCTCGCCTGGGAACTCGTCGAGAGCGAAGGCAATCTCGTCCTCGTCGAGTCGCCGCGCCGGCACGAGCTCGGCGCGTACTTCACGCCGGAGCCGATCGTTGATGCGATCGTGAGTCGTACGCTCGATCCCGTGGTGTCGCGCCTCTCGACGATGGCGCGCGAGCAGGAATTGACTGGTGAGGCCGCGCTCAATGTCCTGCTCGACGTCCGGGTGCTCGATCCTGCCATGGGCAGTGGCCACTTTCTCGTAGGCGCAGTCGAGTTCTTGACTCAGTCGATCGCCACCGATCCCTCCTACGGTGGGGAGCTCTCCCTGGCCGACCTGCGCCGGCTCGTTGCCGAGCGGTGCCTCTACGGCGTCGACCTAAATCCCCTCGCCGTCGAGCTGGCTCGGCTGTCGCTCTGGCTCGTCACCGCCCGGGAGGGCGAGCCGCTGACGTTCCTCGGCAACTTGCGTGTCGGCGACTCCCTCGTCGGCGCCGACAACGAGACCCTGCTCGATCCGCTGACAGGACTTCTCGAGTCCCATCTCGCGCTTGCGGCCAATGAGTTGCTGCGGCAGGTCAGCGAACTCCAGCGGCGCGCGACCCACACCGGTGCCGACGCACGCGAGAAGCGCCGTCTTGCGGCGCAGATCGAGGGACTGCGGCTGCCGCTCGAGGTGTTTGCCGCGCGTTCGCTCGAGCGGTTCCGGCCGCCTGCCGGACGACCCCTGTTCCACTGGCCCCTTGAGTTCCCCGAGGTGTTCGTCGACGAGCGGGGCGAGCCACGTGAGGGCGGCGGCTTCGACGCCGTTATCGGCAATCCGCCATACATCCGGGTGCAGGAGATCGGCCGGGAGATGGCTGACTACTGCCGGACTCGCTTCGCCTGCGCGTCGGGCGCGTTCGACGCGTACCTGGTGTTCCTCGAGCGAGGTCTCGGCTTGCTCGCTCCGGATGGACGTCTCGGCTTCATCGTTCCGAACAAGGTGTTCAAGCTCGATTTCGCAGGAAAGCTCCGCGAGCTATTTGCGCAGCGCGAGCTTGTCGACGAGGTGATCGACTTCGGCGCGAGCCAGCTTTTCGCGGGTGCGACGAACTACACGTGCATCCTCGTACTGGACGCCGCCGGGGTCGAGGAGCTCGCATACCGACGGCTCACGGGAGCGCGCGAGCACGTCTTTGAAGGCCTCTCGTCAGCGGGGTCGATTCCCGCCGAGCGATTTGTGACGCGCGACTTCGGTCGCGATCCTTGGGTACTCGTACCGCCCGAGGAAGCGACTGTGCTGCGATCCGCCGCTGACGGTGCGGAGAGTCTTGACGAGGTGACGCGCCAGATCTTCCAGGGCCTGATCACGAGCGCCGACGATGTCTATGTTCTCGATGACCGCGGCTGGCGCGGAGACCGCCGCCTCGTTTGGTCGCGCGCCTCAGGGCGCGAGCTAGAGCTCGAACCAGACCTTCTGCACCCTCTCGCAAGCGGCGTCGATGTCGAGCGCTACGCCTTCCGGCCACTTGGGAGCCTGCTGCTCTTCCCCTACCGGCGCGAGGGCGAGCACATGCGCCTGTTGCACGAGGACGAGCTTGCTGCGCTCGAACTCACGAACGGTTACCTCCAAGAGCACGTGGAATTGCTTCGTGGTCGGGAAGCCGGCGCGATGGATCGTGCTGGGTGGTACGCGTTCAGCCGTACTCAAAGCCTCGGGCTCCACGACCTTCCCAAGCTCGGCGTAGCAGCCACCGTGCAGCGGCTCGAGATCGCAGCCGACCTCGAGGGAGCCGTGTATTTCCGCAACGTGAGGGTCAATGGCATCCTCGGGCGCGAGGACGGCCTGCCGCTGACGACGCTTCTACTGCTCCTCAACGCGCGCCTGCTCGATTGGATTTTCCGTCGTACCGCTGCCGAGCACGCGAACAACTACTTCGCGGCGAACAAGCAGTTCATCGCTGGGCTGCCAATCCGGGTCCCCGAGGGTTCTGCGGCGGCGACATTCGCGCGGCTTGGCGGGCGGCTACACGAGCTGAGTCGTGCCACTGCCAACGAGCGGTCCGGGTTTCTTGACTGGCTCGCGTCGAGTCTAGGGACGCGGCGCACGGCGCTTCCGACGCTACGCCAGCTTGAGCGCTTCGACACGCTCACCGGTGATGAGTTGGTGAGTCTCCTTGCTCGCGGCCGCACTCGGCTCGGCTTCGATCCGCGCGAGCGGAGTCTCTCGGAGCTGATCCGGCGCGAGCAGCGTGCAAGCGCCGAACGGCTCGGCCCGATTTCCGCCGAACTCGCGGCGGCAGAACGTGAGGCCGACGAGATGGTGTTCGAGCTATATCGACTGCCGGAGGAGCAACGCCGTCTCGTCGAAACGGAATACGAGTAATGCGGCCCCGAACCTCACTCTTATGAGGGAGCTTCGCCGGGGTGCACGAGGAGCGGCACCGTCCGCCCTCGTCTCTACGCTCCTCGATCGTGGCGGTCATGCGCATCTCCGATCATCTGCTCGAGCAAGTGAAAGGCGAGCACGACGTGATGGCTCGGCGGGTCAACGAACTTCGCGATCAGTCGCTCCGATTACATGCGATGGCCGCGCAGGTGGACGAGCAGCTCGAAGAGGCCAGCCGGACTCTACGCGCTGTTGAAGAGTTGCTAGGTCTGTCTCCGCAGCTCTCCATAGACGCGTTCGCGGGGGAGCTCCGCGGCAAGCGCCTCCGCGAAGTTGCAGTGAAGGTGCTTCTCCACACGAGAGGAGCCGGCGAGGTCGTGCACTACCGCGAGTGGTACGAACTCGTGACCGCCGCGGGTGTCCGTGTTGCGGGGAAGGACCCCGTCGCCACGTTTCTCACGCAGATCGGCCAAGCGGCCGAGGTCGAGTCGGTGCGGCCGCGCTCGGGCCTGTACCGCCTGACTGCGTAACCCGTACTCGGCTCATCCACGGACTCGCGCCCCTTCGTCGTCCGAAGCGTCTGCTTACGTAACGACGTAGCTGGTTCCAGCTGGTCACCCTGCGGACTACTCCTACAGAGGTAGGCGATGTACGAGATCGATTTTCTTCCAGTCGGCGACGGCGAGAGGTCAGGCGACGCGATCGCGATGCGCTTCACACGGCCCGACACCGAAGCTCTCGCGCACGTCATTGTCGATGCGGGTTTCAAGGACGACGGCGAGGCGCTCGTCTCACACGTGCGCCGGTACTACAAGACGAACTCGATCGATCTCGCGATCCTGACACACCCCGACGGCGATCACATCGGTGGCATGGGCGCCGTCGTGCGGGAGCTCGACGTTGCGGAACTTTGGCTCCACCACCTCGGCGGGCGCGGCGGCGCGGGGCTTCCTGCCGCTGATGCGGTGGACGAGCTCATAGAGCTCGCCCAGGAGCGCGGCACGAAAGTCTCCGAGCCGTTCGCGGGAGTACAGACCTTTGGCGGCGCGCTGACGATCCTGGGACCGACCGTCGACTACTACCACGAACTCGTCGAGGAGCAGCAGGAGGCTGAGGAGCGAGTCGCCGCCCGACACGGGCGCTTCGGAGCGACGGTGCAGGTGCTCGCACAGCGCTTTCTCACGGCCTTGCCGATCGAGATCCCCTTCGCCGACGCAGGTGGGACCAGCCCGCGCAACAACACCTCCGTCGTAACACTCCTCACCTTTCCGGAGTTCCGCGTCCTGCTGACCGGCGATGCCGGGGTGCCCGCTCTTACTCTGGCGCTCGATCACGCCCAGGGGCGCGGTCTCGAGGTGTTCCAGCCGAACTTCGTACAGCTTCCTCACCACGGGAGCAGGCACAACGCATCGTCCGAACTCCTCGACCGATTGCTCGGTCCGACCGGCCAGGCGCCGACCCGCACAGCGATCGCCAGCGTCGTCGCGGGCGCCGAAAAGCACCCATCGCCGCGTGTCGCGAACGGCTTCATGCGCCGCGGCTACGAGGTGCTGACAACGGCGGGAAACACCGTGTGCGACTACGGCGATGGGGCAACCTCTCGTCCAGGCTGGGTCCCCGCGCGGCCGATTCCGCCTCTCGACGAATCCCTCGAAGACGACGACTGAGAACCATGCTCGACTCCTATACGCGTCGGGCTCGGATTGCGCCGGCTTCCCTTGTCGCTATACCTGCAGTCGGGGTACTCGTCGCCGGCCTGACCTCACCCTCCACACTGGCAAGGATCTCGGCGATCGCCGTGGGCGGCGTCGGCCTTGTCCTTGCTGGACTCGTTCGCGACCGTGGCCGGGCGATCCAGGATGCACTGTGGCGGAGCTGGGGCGGAAGTCCCACTGTCCAGCGCTTCCGGTGGCGAGACGCTGACGACCCTGAGACAGTGCGCCGTCTACACGAAGACATCTCCCTCGTCATCGAGCGCCCACTGCCCGACATGGAAGACGAGGCGCGCGACCCGACGGCCGCCGACTCCGCATACGACGACGCAGTAGCGGTTCTACGGGAGCGGACCCGCGACCGAGCACGGTTTCCCCTCGTCTTCGAGGAGAACGCCGACTACGGATTCCGGCAAAACGCGTTGGGGCTTCGCTGGGTCGGTGCGGGCGTAGCGGTCGTGGGAGTTGTCATCTCCGTCACCTTCGCCATACGCGGTCAGCACGAGCATGATCTCGTTCGCTGGGCGACTCCCGCGCTGATCTCCTCGGGATGTCTCCTCGTCTGGACGATCGTTGTGACACCGCGCTGGGTCCGGCGCGCCGCTGACCGATACGCCGACCGCCTCCTCGGAGCCGTCCACCTCCTCCGGCGAGAAGCTTGAGCCTTGTCCCATTGCGACGTGAACATCCGCAATGTCGGCGCAGGTTCTTGCACCGTGGTCCAATCTCCCGGCGGCCACGTCTCCATGATCGACATCAACGACGGTGGGGAACTGCGTGAGGCCGCCACGATGTCGTTCTTGCAGAAGCTCGCCCTCGGCGAGTCGCTCGACGCGATGAAGGAGAAACTCGACGATCCCATCGAGTGGGTGAAGCGGAACGTCGGGACCCAGAGGCTCTTCCGGTTCATCCTCTCGCACCCGGCACGAGATCACATGGCCGGTCTGCGCCGACTGCTCCTCGCGGGGGAGCTTGGCATCGTGAACTTCTGGGACATCCCGCATCAACGTGCCTGCACCAAGGACGATTTCCCCAACGAAGAAGCGTGGCTCGACTGGGCCAGCTACGCCGCAATGCGCGCAGACCAGAACGTCGACCGTATCGACTGGCCAAGGTACCTCACGCTGGATCTTCCTGAAGGACCCGCTCGATGAACGCCCGGACGCGACTTGGCCGGCGAGCGGCAGCTGCGCGAAGGCGGCGGGGTGTAGTGAGGCTTCGCTCGAGCGCTTGGCGGACCGCGAGCTCGATCTGTTCGAGCTGGGTGCCGGCCTCGAGTGAGTCGATGATGGTGCGCTCGGGACTCGTCGCGAGCACGCCGGCGACGCGACGGATCTCGCTCGCGCTAGGGGCGCGCTCGAGCGTGTGGACGCGAACGCCGGGGCGGGGGCGCTGGCCGCGCTTCTCCCGTGGGACCGTGACGTGAACCGTGCTGGGGATCACATCGGAGAGGTCGTAAAGCTCGAGGGCGCTCTCGTGCGAGACGATCGCCGGCACCTTCGACAGGGCGAGCCAGGCGGCGACGACGTGCTCGTGTCGGGTCGAAGGGAAGTGGCGCAGGCGATAGAGGCCGCGCCGGACCCGTTCGTAGCGCCCGCCTGGACGTGCGTGATGGCGCAGAGTGCTCCTATCCATTCCCGCGGCTAGCGCCTGTTCGGCAGTGAAGTAGCCGGCCTGCGACTCGGCAACCCAGTAGAGACCGTCGTGGTCGATCCTGTCCGTCATAAGTGGGATATTATCCCCCTAACGTCGGACGCAACGGCCTTTCGACCTTGTGCAAGGGGTTAAGGTGCCAGCCTATGATTCTGCGAAATAGCTCAAATATGAGCGATATTGAAGTAGTGGTGCGATACTCAACATTCAGCCGACTCGGACAGATCGCTGAAGACCAGTGGGGTCTCGTGACTCGCCGCCAGGCCGAACGAGCGGGCGTCTCTCCGGCGACCCTCCAGCGCCTCGCTTCTGAATCCGTGCTCGAGCGGGTGGCTCAGGGCGTGTACCTCCTCACGGGTGCGCCGACGCCGGACCACCTCGCGCTCCGTGCGACCTGGCTTCAACTCGCACCCGATGTCCTTGCCTGGGAACGGACTTCCGCCGAGGGTGTCGTCTCGCACAGGTCGGCCGCGGCTGTGTACGGGCTCGGCCACCTGGCGGCTGACCGCCACGAACTCACGCTTCCAGTCCGGCGGCAGTCTCGTCGACCCGACGTCCGCATCCATCACCGCCAAGTGGCGGACGGCGAGTGGATCTCACTCCGGGGCCTGCCCGTCACCCGGCCGGCTCGCGTCGCGGCTGATCTGCTTGCCGACCGCGAGGACCCCGAGGCGGTCGCTCAGATCGTCGCGGACGCAATCCGCGGTGCCTACGACCACCCCGGCACCTTCGCGGAGGCTCTCGCTCCGCACGCCGTGAAGTTCGGACTCCGGCGTCAGGACGGCAGCGCTCTCCTGCGCTGGCTGCTCGATCTGGTCGGCGACCCCCAGACATCCGAATGGATGGAGGAGGCTCAAGCTCGAGTGAAGCGAGCCGCCGAACCGCTGGGCGTAGCTGCCGTCCGCGAGAGCCGTCGCGCGACGAGCTCGAGGGGCGTGGCGTAGCCGTCGCGGTTGTGCAAGCTGCGGCGGAGCTGGCGGTTGAGCGCCTTGCTGTCGGTGCGGCTGAGACCGCCCGCGCCGGCGAGGCCATAGTCCAGGTAGAAGCCATCTCGTTCATGAAGCCGAGGACGCTGCGGCTCGTCGTCTTCGCCACCTGGACGGCGTTCGGGTCGAGCTGGCCGAGGCTGTAGGGCAGTAGGCCCTCGGAGGCGAGCTCTGCCTTGATGTGCTCGACGATGTAGCTGCCGAGCGGGCGAAGGTCGGCGGCTCGCCCGTCGGCGACGAACACCGGGAACAGCGCCCCTGCGCGCGTCAGGAGGAGGCATTTTCCTCCGGTCGAGCCAGAGGAGGTTCATGTACCAGTCGTCTTCACTCGGCGGCGGGTCCGCGAGCTCACGCGCGCTGACCTTGAGGAGTGCGAGCGCCTTCTTCGTGCAGCGTCATCGTCGTCGCCAATCGCCCGTGTTCGTGTCCCACTGTCTGGCGTCTGTGTCGCCGGCGACGACGGGATCGAGGAAGGCTGCGGCGAGGCGGTGCCCTGCCGATGGATTCGGATCGAGGCCGACCTCCTCCGCGAGCGCACGGTACGGGCGTGCCCAGTCGAGCGGGGGAGCGGGTAGCGCCGCAGGGACTTCGTGTGTCGCGCGCTCCTCGAAGACGCGAACGACCGCCTCTCGGAGGCGGTCGAAATCGAATGACGCCAGTTCGCTCATGAGGACGATGTCGATCAGGTCCTTGTTGGTCGTCGCCGTGGCGACGCGTGTACGCGTGCACCTTCTCGGCGATGTGCTGCTCGAGCGCGATCGCGCGCACGTGCGCAGGCGCGATCTCGGCGAAGCAAGAAGGTCGGGTGCCGTCAGCTCGTCAGGTGGGGAGAGCAACTCGCTCCCAACGCCCACGTCGATGAGGAGAGGCTCGAAGAGCCGTCCGGCGACGTAGGCGTCGGCGTGGAAGCGGACGCCGCCGCCGGCGCTGTCGATGTCGGCCGCTCCGACGGCCCGGATGTCGAAGGCGAAGTGATCGCCGAGGTCGAGCGCCGCGGCCTCGACCAAGGCAGTCGCTGCGTCGTCGAGCGTGGTGTCCCAGTCGATGTCGACGTCGCGCGTCGTGCGCGCCTGGCCGGGCACTCGGAGTTCGAGGGCGAAGCCGCCTTTCAGGACCCATCGATCGGGAGCGGCGTGCTCGAGCCGGGCGAGCAGGCGCGTGAACGCGACGAGCTTGCGAGCATGCCCGACGGGACGCCCACCCGCTCGTGCTGTTGCGTTCAGGCGAGCCTCGAGCGCCGCGCGGAAGGCTGCCGGCGTGGCGTACTTCACTCGTCCAGGAGCCGGTCGATCGTTGACCTGACGGTGGCAGCGCGGGGCGCCGCCGCCGCGCGAATGCGTTTCGGTGTGGTCAGTACCCGATCGACTGCCTGACGGACCGCCATCTCGATCTGCTCGGGCTGCGTCCCCGCTTCGAGCGAGTCGAGGATCGTCCGCTCGACTGTGGTGGTCGGGAGGCCGTGGACACGGCGTGCATCTCCGTCTGCGAAGGGCTCGCGCGGATAGTGGAAGCGCACGCCGACAGGTGCCTTCCGATGGCGGTAGCGGCGCGGGAGGGTGAGGTGGACCTTGGACGGGATCACGTCCGAGAGGTTGTAGAGTTCGAGCGCACTCTCGTGCGAGACGACGGCGATCTCGGAGCCGGCGAGCATCCAGGCGGCGGCGACGTGGTCGAACGGCGAGGAGGGGTAGAAGCGCAGGCGGTACAGTCCGCGGCCGGCGTGCCCGAGACGGCCGCCCTCGCGGGCGTGGTGCCGAAGGGCGTTGCGGTGAAAGCCTGCCCGCTCCGCCTGCTTGCTGGTGACGTATCCCGCCTGGGACTCCGCGATCCGGCCGAGAACCTCCCAGCGATCTTGGTCATTCATTTGCACAACTATACCGTGCGAACCCATGACCATAAACTGCGGCGGGCGCGATCGTCACGCGAGGCGCCGAGGCCAGGAGCAACGCTGCTGTGCTTCTGCCGACAGGGGCTGATCTGCCGATCCTGTCGAGTGTCCGAACTCTCGTGTTGCCTAAGTGCTCCCGGTCGTAAGTTCGCTCGCGTTCACGCGGCCAGCTCGAGTTGAGGCTCGTGCGTTGCTATCCGCTTGGCCGTGGTCACGTCCTGGGCCCGCATCCGGGGCGGCCGGACTCCAGGAGTCCAACGGCGATGAGTTTCGCCGTGGTTTCCAGTCTGTATCCAAACACGCAATCAACGCACTCGAGGAGAGCATCATGACCGCTACCTACACGTTCGACGTCTTTTCCAGCCTCGACGGCTTCGGTTCCGTCAGCGGCGGCAACTGGGGCGGCTACTGGGGCAAGCAAGGCCCCGAGCTGCTCGACCACCGCCTCGCCTTGTACGGCGAGGAGCAACGGATGGTCTTCGGGGCCAACACCTATCGGGCGTTCGCGCGGATGCTGGCCTCGAGTACCGAGGAGTCCGACGTGCGTGACCCATGGGTCACCCGGATGAGGAGCCTGCCGGCAACGGTGGTGTCGACCACACTGGAAGGACCCCTCGACTGGCCGGACGCGACCGTCGTGAGCGGTGACGCGGTCGAGGTCGTCGCGCGGCTCAAGGAGGAGTCCGAGGTGCCGTTGCGCTCGCACGGCAGCCTGTCGATGAACCGGGCGCTGATGGCAGCCGGTCTGGTCGACCGCGTCCAGGTGACGCTGTTCCCTGTGATCACCGGTCAGACCGGAGTGGACCCGATCTTCCAGGGTGCGGCCGACTTCGACCTCGAGCTGATCGGGAGCCGGACGCTCGACGGCAACATCCAAGAGCTCATTCACCGGCCCACCCTGCATGTCTGAGTCCGTCCATGCACCCCCACCAGTCAAGCAGCCGAACCTGACCCGGAAGTTCCCGCTGACCGACCTGCCGACCTGGGACTCCGCGATCTGGCCGAGAACCTCCCAGCGATCTTGGTCATTCATTTGCACAACTATATCGTGCGAACTCATGACCACGAACCGTGGCGGGCGCGATCGTCACACGAGGCGCCGAGGTCAGGAGCAACGCTGCTGTGCTTCTGCAGACAGAGGCTGATCTGCCGATCCTGTCGAGTTTCCGAACTCTCGTGTTGCCTAAGTTAGTAACGAACTTTATACCCATTTTATACCCCTCGTACCCGATTTCAGCCGCTCTCAGAGCACCAGAAATGGCTTGGTCAAGCCAAATCGGACCCTACACGACCCCCGTAGAGCGGGCTCATAACCCGGAGGTCGCAGGTTCAAATCCTGCCCCCGCTACTCACAGAAGGCCCGCATCTGCGGGCCTTCTGCCTGCTGGCTCCCATCACGGCGCAGCGCAGTTTCTACCTGTTTTTCTACCCCGCCCGATCTCGCTCGTCGTCGTTTGGAGCGGCACGGCTGCGCGCCGCGAGCTTGTTGGAACGGCCTCGCTGGGTCCAGTTCAGGCCGCGTTCGAGGCCGGAGCAGCGGATCCGAACATTCGCTCCTCGCTCCGCTCGGCGGCGCCGGGGAAGATCACCTGCGCCGCGTGCATGTAGCGCTCGGTGATCGAGCCCTGCGAGTGTCCCGCCCGTGCCTGCACGTAGATCTGCGGATTGCCCGCGGCCGCAGCGTGGGTCAGCGAGGTATGGCGGAGATCGTGAAACGGTCGCAGGCGCTTTCTGATCCCCGCCCGTGCGAGCGCCGGCTTCAGGTAGCAGCGGGCCAGCTTGCTCGGATCAAGCGGCTTGCCGAGTTCGGGGTGGCAGAAGACGAAGTCCTCGCCGGCTCGGTAGAGCGTCCGCTGCCACTGCGTCTCGAGCACCGCCCTGGTCTTCGGACCGAGCTCGATCACCCGCCGCGAGGCGCGGCTCTTCGGCGTTGTCAGCTCGCCGCGCACGAACGCCTCGCGCACCGTCAGCTTGCCCTCGAGCAGATCCAGGGCGCTCCAGCGCAGGCCGAGCAGCTCACCGCGCCGAAGCGCCGTGCCGAGTGCCGTCAGGGTGATAGCCTTGGCGAGCAGCCACCAGCTCTTTTCGGCTGGCTCTGCGACGTCGTGCAGCTCGTCGTAGGCCTTGCTGAGGCGAGCGATCTCCGTCTCCGTGAGCACGCTGATCTCGTTTGGCTGCAGCCGCGGCCGGTCGATGCTGGCAACCGGATTCGTTTGGATCAGGCGCCAGACGACTGCCCGGCGTAGCATCACGTTCAGGAGCAGCAGCTGATTGTGGATTGTCTTTGGCGAGAGGCCCTGCTTTGCCTTCAGCGAGACGTAGCTGTCGATCAGTTCCGGCCTTGCCTCCAGCTCGCTCAACTGCCGCCGCCCAAGCGCGGGCAGCAGATGCCGCTCGAGCATGTAGCGGTAGTTCTCGAGCGTGGTCGGCTTCAGGTTCCGCCCCGGTAGGTACTCCTCCACGAAGCGCTCGCTGAAGGTGGCGAAGCTGAGCCGCTTCGGCTTGCGAAAGCCCTCCTCGACCGAGCCGAGCCTCTTGCCCAGCTCCCGCTCGGCCTTGACCCTGCCCCAGGCGGGCTCTCGCCCGAGCGTTTCCATCACGTGCCGCCCGCCGGCGTCGAGGTATTTGATCCGCCAGACGACGCCGCGCTTGCCCTCGTAGCGGATGACCGCGGCGCCGCGCGGCACGCCGGCTCAGCCCCCCGCCCGGAAGTCCCCGGGCGGCGGTGATTGGGCCACCGCGCCCGAGGATGCAGGCAGGCTAGCGCTGCCTTGGGGCTGGCTTCGGCCCAATCGAAGCACGGTCTCGCATGCAAGCGTCACTGCCGGGAAACAGCAAGTCGTGCCGGCCGCGCGAGCGCTCATCGGCCCTCCGCCGCCGCTCGCCTGCGCGTGCGCGCCGCGGGAGCAACCTCTTGCGCCCCCAGCCAGGCCAGGATCGAGTCGCGTCGGTAGCGCACGTAGCGTCCGAGCTGCAGATGGGGGAGAGCGCCGTTTCGCGTCTGCTCGCGCACCCATGACTCCGGCACGGCGAGCAACTCGGCGACCTCGCTCGCGATCAGCAGGCGCTCGCTCATGCTGCCAGCTCGTTGCCGAAGGCGGCCCAGCCCGGCCGCGCTGTGCGCGCGAACAGCTCGAGCTTCGAGGCCTCCGGGTAGATGCGCTCGATCAGCTGGTAGGAGCACTCCGGCTTCTGCGAGTGGCGGCCGCGGCGCGCCTCGAGCACCGACTCGGGCCGAAGCTCCGGCTCGGGCGCGGGGTGGTTCCCCTTCCTGCCGATCAGGAGCAGCTCGTGCCGGTAGCGCACCCACATCCCGATCCCGGGCGAGGGCTTGACCCAGACGAGCTGCGAGCGGTACTGGAAGCCCGCGCCGCCATCAGCTCGAGCGCCTGGGGCAGGACGCCGCAGGCGACCCAGAGAAAGAGCACGGCATCCTCGGCCGCCGGCAGCTCGATCGCCTTCAGCTGCTCCAGAGCCATGCTCGGGTAATGGTTCTCGGGTGCCCAGGCGCCCTCCGGGTCTCCCTCCAGGCGCCAGGGCGGGTCGGCCAGGATCAGCTCGAACGGGCCCTCTGGCATCACGGGCTGCTCGGGCAGGCGCGCGTTCCGCTCCCGCTGGCGGATCCTGCGCGCCGCCTTGCCGGCCGGGGTCCGTCCCTGCCTCACCTGCTCGAACAGCTCCGGGTCGGCGTTCCTGACGGTGAGCGCGTCCTGGATCGTGCGCGGCGATGAGCCGGAGAGGCGGGCGGCCAGCTCCTGGGTGCGCTCGCCCCGAGGTGGCAACGTTGCCACATCGGGCAGGAGGCGCAGGTTCGCGAGCCTGCGCTCGCGCGCCTCCAAGCCCCGTTGCTGCACCTGCGCCAGCTCGACGACCAGCGCCGCCAGCAGCATGTGCTCGAGCTCGTTGTGCGGAGCGACGTAGGAGACGGGAACGGAGGCGATGCCAAGCTCGCGCGCGGCCTTGAGCCGCTGGTGGCCATCGAGCACGACATCGTCGCCATTGAGCTCGAGCGGCGTCACGATGCCGCGCCGCTCGATGTCGGCGAGGAGCTCGCGGTACTCGCCTGGCGTGGGCGCGGGCACCAGTGCCGCCCGCGGGTGGTCGCGAAGCTGTTCGCTGTTTCTGAAGCTACTCGCTCTTGCGACAGCGTCCTGCATCAGATCTCTCCTCTGCTTAGGGGTCGCTATCGCTTATCGGCGGCTGTGTACGAGGGTATTGTTAACATTCTGGGCCTCAGATGCCCGCGAACCGCTGGTCACGCAAGCCGAGCATTCGCCGTCGCTACGGCTGGGTGCTCAACTTCGCCGCGACCAGCCCGCGCATCCGCGCCCTCTCACGCCAGGCGAAGGAAGGGCACCGCTATGCCGAGGACCTCGCCCGCAATGCGCGCGAGCGGCGCGAGCAGGGGCTGGAGGAGTTCCGGCCCGAGCGGCTGACCGTGAAGCGCCTGGCCGATCAGCTCGACGTGCCGGCCGGGGAGGTCTACGCGCGGCTGAGGCAGCTACGCGTCGAGCTGTTCGGCAAGGATTTGAGCGACTCGGCGATCTACTACCGGCTGCAGCAGGAGCGGCAGCGGCTTGCACGCGAGCCGCGAGTCTGCGCGCAGGAGGGCTGTGGGGAGCTGCTGCCGGAAGAGGCGATCGCGAGCCGACGCTACTGCGAGTGGCATCGCTCGCCCGTTGCGCGCGTCACCAGGTCTCGCGCGCGGGCGCAGGCACGTCCCCCGTAGCGCATTGTCCGCAGAGATCGCGAGAAAGCGGGTGCCATTTATGCAGTCCGCAGTGGATCAACGCCCGGTGCCGGTTCCTTTTTTGCACAACCTTCACCCTCTCCGCGCCGGAACCCGACGAATACTTGTCAGCGTGACAACGTATTTTTTCGCCTGAGCATTGCAAGTGAGCCGACGCTGAGCGTGCAGGCTGCGGGGCGAACGCCCGCCCGACTGGTCGCGGGCTCGCGGGCACGCCTCGTCGACGCGGCGGCCGACCCACCCGATCGGCACCGCAGCCGCCCATTTCGGCGCGCAGGCTCTGCGAAGGGGTCAGCCTTCGAGCGGACGTGACAAGACTTCAGAGCGCGGCGACGACGTCATGCAGCTTGCTCGGCGCGCTGGAACCGGGCGCGCAGCTTGCGGATCGTCGGCATCAGCGCGAGCGCCGGGATGATCGGTAGCCAGAAGTTGAACAGCCGGTAAACGACGACGCCGAGCAGGGCGGGCGCGAAGTGGAGTCCCATGCCTACGAGGGCAAAGGTCAGTGCTGCTTCGACGAAGCCGGCTCCGCCGGCTGGGAGGGCGCGGCGGGTGAGCACGTAGCCGCCGGAGTAGCCGAGGACGAGCGCGGCGACGGCGATATGGGCGTTGACGAGTCGCAGCGCCGCCCAGAGGCAGAGGATGTCGCCCGCCCAGTAGAGGCCGTTGCCAAGCACCCCGAGGCCGTGCTCGCGCGGGCTCGTCAGCAGCCGGCGTACCGTGGTCGCGCCGGCGACCGCGTCGGCGAACGTCCGGCGCAGCCAGCCGTGGCGGGGGCGGCTGAGCCGCTCTGCTCGCGTGGGTGAGGTCAGCCAAAGCCCGAGCGCGAAGATGGGAACGACGCCCAACGATGGCAAGGTCGCTGCCTCGCTGGCGTGACCGTCGAGCCGGAAGAACAGCAGGACTGAGGCTACGAGCGCCGCCACCGACAGCACCACGTACTCGAGGAAGCCCAGCCCCAGCACCCTTCGCACCGCCTCGCGCCTGCTCGCGCCCGCCTGGCGGAAGGCCCAGTAATCGACCGCGAACCCTCCTGAGGACCGAGTCGCGGCGAACACCCCGAATCCCGCCACTACCGTCGTCACCGTCGCGGTGAGCTCGAGGTCGCTGCCCTCATCGACGCGAGCCATGTCGCGCACCGTCAGCACGTAGCCACTGTAGGCGGCGAGTTCGCCGAGGAGGCAGACGGCGAGCCAGGCCCAGGAGTGGCGCGCATACACGAGCTGCAGCACGCGCGGCCACCCGGCGGCTGAGGCGAGGACGAGCGCGATCGCGACCGTCGCGCCGGACGCGACCAGCACGATCACAAGCGGCTTGTTCTCCAGCCACAGGTACGCCTGACGCAGCGCATTACCGGCCGCCACCAGCCGGCGCTTCACCGGGTGCGCGCCCATCGGCCGTCAGCGGCCCCGGAGATTAGGCGCGCCGGAGGAAGGGGAGGATCAAGCCGATTACGAGGGTCCCGATCGTGCCGACCGTTCCGACGATCGTGAGCGGCATGTCTCCTCCCCCGGGGTCAGTGGCAAGCGGCCAGTGCGTTCCCGTACACGTCAAGATCTACTCCTCCAGGCCGCCCGCACGGCCCTGGGCTTCAGCGGGAGCGGTCGACAGCGATGGCGGGATGTCGACCTGCTGGCTCTGGGCGCTCTTCGACCGATCCTGCCAAGTACCGCAGACGTTGGACGCGTTCTTGATGGGTGTGCCAGACGTAGTTGCCGCCGAGGAGCTACAGCGACGCGTCAACCCATCTCGAGCTCCGCCCGCAGGCCAGCGCGGCCTAACCCACGCAGGTGGCGGAAATGAGCGAAGCGCGACTCGAAGTGACGGCTGCACCGTATAGCGCACGCCGTGGCGCAGGCAGTTGCGCTCGACGATCGGCGCGATCGCGGGATAGAGCGTGTGCGGCAGCCGAGGAAAGAGGTGGTGTTCGATCTGATAGTTGAGGCCGCCCAGCGCCCACGTCAGCAACTTGTTGCGGGGGCAGAAGTCGACTGTCGCCTCGACCTGGTGCACGGCCCAGACACGCGAGCTGGACGCCAGGTCTGCCGCCGAGGTGAAGCTCGCTTCCTCGACGCAGTGCGCAAGCTGAAACGTTGCCGCCATCACGATGCTCGTCAACATGGTCAGCCCGATGTAGGTGGTCGCGACCGCCCGACGGAGGGGGTTGGCCGATCAGCCACTGCAAAAAACGACCGAAGCGCTGAGCGCAGGGAGCCCTCGCCGTAGGGCAACAGCGGCCGGAGAGCACGCGGGCGTCGGTCGCGACCGTCTGCAAGAACTCCTCGGCCACCGCATGACTTGCCGACTCCCGGCTCGCCGACGACGAGCGCGAGCTTTGCCGTACCGGTTGCGGGCCCGCCGACCCGAAATCCGCGCCGACCGGCCGATCACGCTCTGCCGCGCCCCGATTCGCCGTCGCCGGCGAGCCGCCAAAGGGTCTCTCACGATCGCATCCGCCACCCGACTCGCCGGTAGCCCGCTCAACAGCAGGGGGCCGATTTCAACCGGCGCCAACGAGTCCGCTTTCGACCGGCCTTGACAGAAAAGGGGGAACGGACCGCGAGCGCGTAACCGGCGGCCGGTGTCTCGCAGGTACCGATTCTCGCAGACGTGGCTCGCCATCGACTCAGCGAATCGGCGAAGGCCTCTGACGCACTACCGCAACAGCCGATCAGAGTAGATTCGTGGCGTGACGACATGCGTTGCCTGCGGGCGCGATAGCTCTGGCAGCTTCAACTTCTGCCCTCGCTGCGGAACGTCGCTGGTTGTCTCGGCGCCGCGACAGTCGCGGAAGGTGGTGACGATCCTGTTTTGCGATCTGGCGGGGTCTACTGCGCTGGGCCACGGGTCAGACCCGGAGGCGCTGAGCCGCAGGATGCATGGTTACTACGAGCGGATGCGGGAGATCGTAGAGCGCCACGGCGGCGTCGTCGAGAAGTTCGTGGGCGACGCTGTGATGGCGGTGTTTGGCATTCCCCGCAGCCACGAGGACGACGCCGTGCGCGCGCTCCGAGCCGCGGGCGAGATGCGCGTAGCGGTCGGGGAGTTGGGGCTCGAGGCGAGGATCGGGATCAACACGGGACCGGTGGTTGCCGGTGAGAGTGGTAGCACCCTCGTAACGGGGGATGCAGTCAACGTCGCGGCGCGTCTCGAGCAGCACGCGGCGCCGGGCCAGATCCTGCTCGGTAGTGAGACACGCAACCTGGTTCGTGACGCGATCACGGCGGAGCCAATCGAACTAACGGTCAAGGGCAAGTCGGAACCGTTGGCGGCGCATCGCTTGGTCGAGTTAGACATGAAGGCCGCAGGGTTCGCTCGTCGGTTGCACGCGCCACTCGTAGGGCGAACGCGCGAGCGGAGGCGGCTGCGGGACGAGTTCGAGGACGCCGTTGCTGAGCAAAGCTGCCGCCTGTTCACCTTGCTCGGCGTACCGGGCGTCGGCAAGTCGCGCCTTGTCGCCGACTTCGTGGCCGGCGCCGACGCGCGGATCGTTTCCGGCCGTTGCCTCAGCTATGGCGACGGGATCACCTACGCGCCGCTGGTCGAGGTGGCTCTCCAGCTAGGCGCCGACCCGCGGGAGATCCTCGGTTCTACTCCGGCCGAGACGCAGCTCGCGTTCCGCAGACTCCTGGAGGCCAGCGCCGCAGAACGCCCTCTTATCGTGGTGCTCGACGACCTGCAGTGGGCGGAGGAAACGTTCCTCGATTTGGTCGAGCACATCGTCGACTGGTCGCGGGGGGCGCCACTCTTTCTGCTTTGCCTGGCACGCCCCGAGCTGCTGGACATGCGCGCTTGGAGCGGCGGCAAGGCAAACGCCTCCTCGATCCTGCTCGAGCCACTGCAGGAAGCCAACATTCTCGACCTTGTCGACGCGCTGCCGGGTGGCTCTTCGCTTTCGAGTGAGGTACGTGACCGCATCGTCGAGGCGGCGCAAGGCAACCCGCTGTTCGTCGAAGAGATGGTGGCACGGGCAGACGCGGGCGACGACACACGCGTCCCGCCAACCATCCACGCTCTGCTCGAAGCCCGCCTCGACCGCCTCTCCTCCGAGGAGCGAGCGGTCGTTGATCGAGGCGCTGTCGAAGGCGAGATATTCCACCGCGGGCCCTTGGCCGCCACGGTCGACCACCTCGATCCTCGCCTCGTCACGCTCGTCCGTCAAGACGTCATCCGCCCCGCACCCGCTCAGTTCCAGGGCGATGACGCCTTTCGCTTCCGCCACATTCTGCTCCGCGACGCCGCCTACGAGGCAATCGCGAAAAAGCGACGCGCTGAGCTGCACGAACAGTTCGCAGCCTGGGTAGACGAGAATGGCGGGCTACTCGAGCGGGACGAGATCGTTGGCTTGCACCTCGAGCAGGCGGCGCTCTACCTGGCAGAACTGGACGAGCCCTACCAGGAGGTTGCGACGCGCGCGGCGATGCGCTTGGCCGGGGCGATGGGGGCGGCAGCGAACCGCTCTGACTTCGCAGCAGCTCGAAAGCTCGGAAGGCGCGGCTGGAGGCTGACGGAGCCGCTGTCAGCCGCGCGAGCAGCGTTTGTGCCTCAACTGTTCCGGGCTCTTACGACGGGCGGCGAATGGGAGGCGGCCCAGGAGGTCATAGACGACTTACGCCGTCGCGAGGACGACCGCAGCCGCGCCTATGGAGTCATCTTCGCCGACGAGCTCGCAGGACATTTCGGCAGCGACCCGGTCGAGATGGACGCCGACGCGATCAGGTCCGCCTTCGTGGCCGCCGACGACGAGCTGGGCCTCGCGGTGCTGGCGCGGCACCTGGGCTCTCTGAAGTGGATTGCCAGTCGCGTGGGCGAGGCAGCGCCGCTCTACGCCGAGGCCGCCGTCCACGCGTCGCGCGCAGGGTGGACCTCGCTCGCCGCCGAGATGCAGAATCGATCTGCGGCGTCGATACTCCTCGGGCCGCTTCCGCTCGAGGAGTATCAGCGATTCGCCGCTGAAGCCGGGATCGCCAACATTGCGCAGCGCGCGCGTGTGCATGCCATGCTGGGCGAGATCGACCGCGCCTGGGAGACCGCCGGCGAGGCACAGCAGGATGCACTCGAGCGCGGTGATCCCATCGCGGCCGCGGCAAGCGCCGAGCTCTACTCGTTCGTCGGCACCCACGGCGGACGCGAGGCCGACGCCGTACCTCACCTGGCCGCAGCAATCGAGGAGCTCGAGCGATTGGGCGCGGAGGGATCACTGTCGATGGCCCGGATGGAGCTGGCCACGATCCTCGAACAGGTAGGCCGCCTGGACGAGGCGGAGAAGTGCCTCGCCCACGCGGCCGCGTCGCCCGCGCTGGCGGATCTTCCAGCCGAGGCATCCCTCCGCTCGCTACTCGCCGCCCACCGCGGCGACGAGGCCGAGGCAGCCCAGGCCGCAACACGAGCGGTCGAGATTGCCGACGCAACCGATTTCTTCGTAGTGCGCGCGTCAGCGCATGTCTCCGCCGCCCGCACCTACGGCCTCCTCGACCGGGGAGGCGACGCACGATCCGACGCACGCACAGCGCTAACGATCCTCGAGGCAAAAGGCGACGTTGCCTGGTCGGCGCAGGTCAGAGGACTTCTCGACGAGCTCTGAGGTTCGCTTCCCGAGGGCTCGACGAAACCGTCGAGGGCGGTCCGAGCGCCACCCGAGACCGCGAACGCGTTTGATGGTTCGCCATACGCTACGAGTCTGAGGGGTTTCATTCAAAACCTGGGTTCATGCTGCAGTTCGGTACTCGTGGATAAGCCCGCCAAGGAGGTCGCGGCGCGTAGGGTGCATAAACTCGGTCGCGCCCGCTTTGCAGGGAATTCTTGCTTGGCCGAAGACAGGTCATCGAACGCGCCGGAGCGAAGGCTCCATGGAACTCGAGCGCCTCGACCAGCGCGACGGGCCGAATTGCTTCACCTTCAGCCAGACGCCGCATCGCCTGGTTGGAATCTCGCCGGACTCGCTCTCGATCATTTCGTCGTGAGCGGTCGCCCGTTTTGGCCGCTCGATGGTGGTGCCGCAAGGAACTTGAGCACGGCGTGGACGCGTCGGTTTTCCGTCGCGGCGGCCGGGAGGTCGAGCCTCGAGAAGATGCTGCGGACATGCGCCTCGACCGTCTTGCGGGTCACGAAGAGAGCCTCGGCGATGCCTCGATCCGTGCGACCTTCGGCGACCAACTGAAGCACCTCTCGCTCGCGCGGCGTGAGCACAGCAAGCGGGTCCTCGTCGCGAGGGGCAGCGACCAGTTCGGCAACGAGCGCGGGATCGAGGACTGATCCGCCGCTTGTCACGTGGTCGAGTGTGGCGACAAAAGCGTCGATGTCGGCGACGCGGTCTTTGAGCAGGTAGCCGACGCGGGTCGAGGCGTCCTTGAGCAGCCGCATCGCGTACTCGACTTCGACGTGTTGCGAGAGCACGAGGACGGCAACCTCAGGGTAGTTCCGGCGGATCTGATCGGCAGCACGAAGGCCTTCGTCGGTGAACGTCGGGGGCATCCGGATGTCGACTACGACAGCGTCCGGCGGGTTGCGCGCGACTTCGTGCAGGAGAGCCTCCGCGTCGGCGACCTCGGCGGTAATTTCGAAGCCACGGTCGGCCAGCAGCCGTGCGATCCCGGTACGGATCAGGGTCGCGTCGTCGGCGAGGATCAGGCGCATGGAAGCTCAGCCCGCAGACGTGTGCCGCCGCCGACGGGGCTTGCGAGATCAAGTCTGCCGTCGAGCGCCTCGACGCGGTCGCGCAGCCCGCGGAGCCCGGTGCCGTTCGCCGCGTCGGCTCCGCCCGAGCCGTCGTCGACAACCTCGACCACGAGCGCGCCGTTGGACTGCGTGACCGTCACAGCTGCGTGCGAGGCAGCGGCATGCTTTGCGACATTCGCGAGCGCCTCGGAGGCGACGTAATACGCGGCCTGCTCGACTGCGGTGGGCAGGCGTCCGGGTGGCGCGGCGACCTTGACGGGAATGGTGGCACGCCGCGCGAGCGCGGCCAGGGCGGCGCGGAGTCCTTCGTCGGTGAGCCGAGCGGGATGAATCCCGCGTGCGAGCGCGCGAAGCTCCTCGAGCGCGTCTTGCAATTCCTGCTCGGCCTCCGCGAGCAACCCCTCGACCTCCGCGGCGTCGCCGGCGTGGCTGCGGGCGAGGCTGAGCGCGAGCCGGATCCCGAGCAGCCGTTGCTGCGCGCCGTCGTGCAGGTTTCGTTCGAGTCGGCGACGCTCGGAGTCGCCGGCCACGACGATCCGCGCCCGGGACGCGCGAACCTCAACGAGTTGTGCCCGCAGCTCCGCTTGTAGGCGCGTGTTTTCGAGCGTCAGTCGCGCCGCGCTCGCCGCGGCGGCGACCAGCTCCGGCTCCTCGAGCAGAAACGGGTCGTAGATGAGCACTGCGACAGTCCGCCCGTTGTCGGAAAGGTTCGTCAGCGCGCGGCCGCCACCCGGCGCCGGGAGCTCGACGGTGTTGCCGTGCTCGTCGACGCAGGCTGCACCGGAGGCGAGCGGGAACGCGAGCTCGAGCGAGGGATCGCCCAGGGTTTCCGCGAGCGCTTGCCGCACATCGCTCGGGTCGGCGGACCTCTCGAGCCGAACGAGCAAGTCCGCCACGACGCTGCGATGCAGGCGCGTGCGAAGCAGACCGACGAGCAGCGCCAACGGAATCATGGCTGTTGTAATGCCACCCCAGCCGAGCGCCGCGTCGACAGGTCGGGTGAACGAGACGCCGAGCTCGTCGTGTGCCAAGGCGGCAGCCGCGACCACGCATGCCAGAGGCGCGGTCAAGATCAGCGGGGCGAGCGCGCGCCGTGCGGGCCGGCTTCCGTTCCGCCAGCGGGCGACGACGAGCGCCACCAGCAGGAGCGCGATCACGATCGCCGCGATGTCGAAAAGATCACCGAGCACGGTGACGGCGGTCGGGCTCGCATAGACGAAGAGGACGTTCGGCGTCCAGCCATCATCAAAGGCGTTAGGGACGACGTAACCAAGGATCGCGAGCGCGTACGCGGCCGCGACGATCATCCGCTCGAGCCCCGACCGGAGCCGGCCGGCCGGAAAGACGACGATCACGTGCGCCACGAGGGCGAGGAAGAAGTTGCGGCCGAGTCCAACCACCAGCTCGGCGAACCCGTTGCCCCACCAGCCGATCTGGCTACTGAAGCGAACCAGACCCGCCGCCACCAGCAGCACGCCCACCGGATTCTTCGGCCGCCCCCGCCACGCCACGAGTCCCGCGGAGATGAACGACCAACTGATCCCGATATACACGACGATGTGCGCGTAATCCACCGGTTCTTCCGGCACCGAGCGGGAGAGGATGACCGTCACCGCTCCGAGGGCCAAACCTCCTGCGGCCAAGGCGGCGCGTAGGGCTGTCGCTGTCACGCCGCCTCGATGAGTGCCCAAAGCCGGGCGGCCGACAGGTCGTGCTTGTGGATGAACCCTCGCGCGGACGTATGGTGCAGCCGCTCTCCGAAATCATCCGCGTCGCGGCTCGACGTCAAGACCACGGAGGAGGAGGGCGCGGCGGCCGCGAGTGAGTCGGCGACGGCGAACCCATCCACGTCCGGAAGCACAATGTCCAAGAGGACGACCTGCGGGCGTAGAGCGCGTGCGAGTTCGACCGCCGACGACCCGTCTGCCGCCTCGCCAATCACATCGAAGCCGTCTGCTTCCAGCAGCCGGTGGGCGAAGCGGCGGAAGACGGCGTGATCGTCGACGATCAGCACGGTCGTTGCCACTACGCGGATCCTCACATGCTAGGCCCGCGACCGCCATAAGGGAAATCCCCGGTCCTGCGCCCGTTGAGGTGCAATTTGGGGTTTTCATCGATGCGCGGGTTTCGGGAGGCGGCTAGCGTCGTCGCCATGGAAGTAAGCATTCGCATCGACCCGAGAGCCGGTAGCCGGCTGGCGGCTCACCAGCATCGCCGGGCGACCGCGGCACGCGGCCTCAGGTGGGCGCTCCTAGCCTCGCTTGCGACTTGCGGCTTCCTCGTGGCGACCGTCGTGATCCCCACCGACCGCAGGCCGATGTCGCCGGGCTCGTTTCTGTCGCCGTTGCCGACAACCACGGCGCCCGCCTCCTTGTCGCAGCAGCGCAACGACTCCGCCGAGCGATCCATCGCGGGCAACGCTTCTTCTGCAGGAGACATCGCGATCGAGGCGGCGACGTCGACGAGACCCTCGCGCACGACCGGAGCAGAGGGGAGCCGGCCGTGAGGCGCACCAGTGGTTCCCGACCGCACGAAAGGAGGATCGAAGTGGTGGCGATCGACGGTGGCAAAGGCAGTTCGAAGCAGGATCCGCACTCGTAACCGCGGCCACCGCGTCGTTCTCCTTGACCGCGAGCGCCGACTGCCGACAACGCAACATGAACGGAGACACGGAAATGAACAGGGAAAGGACTCACGCACGGCACTGGGCACTGGTCGTGGCTGTGGTGGCGGTGTCCGCCGCCGTTGCCGTTGGCGTCGCGCTTGCGACGCCAGGCGAGGGTACAGTCGGGACAATCCTCAACCGCGGGTCGAACCCTGCCGACGCGAAGGTCAGCACCGGCGAGATCAAGTTCAAGACAGATGGACCGACCGACATCCTCATGGTCACGCAAACATGGCAGCCGGGTGGCCACTCGGGCTGGCACACACACTCGGGCCTAGTGCTCTTCACCCTGAAGTCCGGGGACCTCTCGGTCTTCAACGCCAACTGCGTCGAGACGAAGCTCTCGGCCGGCCAGGCGTTCGTCGAGCCAGTCGGCGAGCCCATGGAGGTCAAGAACTACGGCGCGACGCCCGCCGTCGCGTACTTCACAATCGTGACCGCGTCGGGTGTCCCCGGCAGGGATGACGCCCCAAGCCCCGGCTGCGTGGCTCCTCCTGATCGAGGTCGTCTTCGGGGGCGTAGATAAGACCATCGAGGCCGGACAGACGCAAGTCGCCCTGGAGCCGCGGGGCTGGCCGCGGGCGAGCCGCGGCGAGGTCGCGGCGCGCCCCTTCGACGAGCTCGGCGTGAAGCCGCAGCCGGCGAGTAGGGAGCCCTTCATCGGTTGGAACGTGTGCGAGTTGGACGGGCCGATAGCCGACGTTGGACCGGCCAGCTCTGGCACATCCAGGGCGGATGACTCCGCGGATCGTGACTCCGTCTCGGCGACCTGCTGCGCTGCGCGGTCTTCCGCTGCGGGCAGGCGGCCGAGCGGGGAGAGGCGCTGCCTGAAGTCCGGCCACTCGTGGCGCCACCGGCGACCGAGCGTCAGCCCGAGATCGGTGGCGCCGAGATCGCTACGTACCGACGGCCCGGTCAGCCTGTCGGGTACGCAAATCCATCCGTCATGCTGCTCGCACGTATTCGTGGAGCAGTCCGCCGAGTCGGTCGCGTCGGTGGAGCTGGACTGGCGGGTTCGAACCGACGAGGCGTAGGCGGGCCCCTGGTATCGGTGCTGTCAGCCCGAATGCGCGCTGCGGCCTGTGCGTGTTGTAGGGGCATGAAGATCGCCGGATGGAGGTCTCGCGTCCGAAGGAAGAGCTAGCGTCGCCGGTTGTTCCGGGACAGGGGCTTCCAGGGAGACGCAGGTTGGGCAGGCCGTCGCTGACACTATGGAGAGCCAGTCAAGGCAGTCCGGCGCGACTGCCTCGACTGGATCCTGATCACAAGCCGACGACAGCTTGAACAGGTGCTCCATGTCTACGTCGACCATTACAGCCACAGGCCGCATCGAGCGCTCGGCCTGTCACCAGCGACTCCAGAACGGCGTCTACGCCTCGTCAGCCCCACCGAAGCGGATCACATCCACCGACGGGATCGTCTCGGCGGCCTCATCCACGAATACGCGGCGGCAGCATGACTGATGGGTTTACGCACCCCACACGGTTGCTGTTACCGCAGGCGACGCGATCCGGGGGAGGGAGTTTTTGGGTGTGCTTGAGGGCCCACCCCCCGCCGGCACCCCGTGAGTTTCTGTCAGCGCGACACTGACAAAATCCCCCGCCGCCCCGAGCCCGGCTCCGCTGAGCCGATAGACCGCATTACGCGAGTGCCAAGCTCTTGTGTCACGAGCGGCGGTCTGCGAGCGAGACCTCGAGGGAATCGTGGCGAAGCGGCTGGGCAGCCCTACCGGCCTGGTCGGCGCGACTGGATCAAGATCAAGAACCGTGGCTACTGGCGCTTCGAGCAGGAGCGTGGCGGCGCGATTTGCCCAGGCAGCGCCAGGCGGCTGACCGTTCCGATCCTCAATTCGCCTATCAGCGCTCGGTCGCGGGTGAGGTGGCTGTCGGGTCGTGCGTCGTGTTGGCTGTACTCTGGCCTGCTCTTCGTCCGATTATGGAGGAACGCCTGCAGGGTTCCGCGGTCGTCTTGTTCACGCGCGATTTGCGCGTTCACGACAATCCGGCTCTGGCCGCCGCGGTCGAGCGGTTCGAGCGCGTGCTTCCGCTCTTCGTGCTCGACGACGCGCTGCTGAGGTCGTTCGGCACGCCCAATCGTGTCGCGTTTCTGCTCGACTCGTTGCGATCCATCCGCGGCTCGCTCCGCGCCCGAGGAGGCGAGCTTGCCCTTCGGCGTGGGGACGTCGTCGAGGAGACGGTGCGGGCCGTGCGGGATGTGCAGGCCGAGCGCGTGTTCCTGAGTGAGGACGTGAGCGGTTACGCGCAGGAGCGGGAGCGGCGGCTTCGGCGCGGTCTCGCGGGCGAGCGGGTCGAGCTCGAGACATTCCCCGGCGTGACCGTCGTCCCGCCGGGCGAGCTCTCCCCGGCCGGCCTCGAAGCTTTTCGCGTCTTCACGCCTTACTGGCGCCGCTGGCGGGTGGAGCCGCGGCGGCCTGTCCTGCCGGCGCCGGAACGGATCGTGCTCCCGGGCGGCGTCGCCGCTGGGAGGCTCCCGGAGCTGCGCGAGCTCGTGCCCGGCTTGCCCGCCCCCGATTTGCCGCTGGGCGGCGAGGCCGCGGGCCGGGCGCGCCTCGAGCGCTGGCTCGAGCACGGGCTCAAATGCTACGACGCACTGCGAGACAACCTCGCCGCGGATGCAACCTCACGGCTCTCACCCTACCTCCACTTCGGTTGCGTTTCGCCGGGCGAGGTGGCTGAGCTGGCGCTCGCCCGAGAGGGCGGCGAGGGATTCGTCCGGCAGCTCTGTTGGCGCGATTTCCATCACCAGTTGCTCGCCGCGGCTCCGGCGATCTCCCGGGACGATTTTCGGCCGCGCAGCGCAGGCTGGCGCAGCGACCCCGAGGGCCTCGAGGCCTGGAAGCAGGGCCGAACCGGCTATCCGCTCGTCGACGCGGGGATGCGGCAACTCCTGCTGGAGGGCTTCATGCACAACCGCGCGCGGCTCGTCGCCGGATCGTTCCTCACAAAACACCTCTCCATCGACTGGCGCCAGGGGGCTGCGCACTTCTACGCCCACCTCGTGGACGGTGATGTCGCCAACAATGCCGGCAACTGGCAGTGGGTCGCCGGAACCGGGACGGACACTCGGCCGAACCGGATGCTGAATCCGATCCGGCAGCAGCACAGACTCGACCCCGAGGGCGTTTACGCGGGGCGTTACTTGCCGGAACTCGGCACGGCGGAGTATCCGAAGCCGCTCATCGCGCAGGAGGACGCAGTTGCCCGCTTCCGTGGGGCGGGCGCCTTGTGACCGATTTCCCTAGTTGGGAGTCGACCGAGCGGGTGCTCGAATCGGGCGGCTTTGAGTCACGTCAGCGTGTGCTTCTTGCGGCGCGGGCTGTCGAGCCGTCCGAGACGGGCGCGCGCTGGCTCGGCATCACCTACTGGCGGGCCGTCGACGCCTCCACCCGCGGTGGTGTCCGCGCCAGCTGGGCCGGCAGGGGTGGTCGGCTCCGCCTACTGGGCGGCGCGACCCTGCTTCGGTTCGGCTGGCCGGAGCTCGAGCACACGGACGGCATCGTCTCCTGCCGCTACGCAATCGAGGGCGGTCTGCTGGCGCTGCGAGCAGGCGGCTCGGTCACGCTCGCACAGCGCCCCGACGACACCCGGTACGAACTCAGTGTCACCGTTGAGGAATACCTGCCGCGGCTGGCCGCGCGTGTCGGTGCACCGTGGTGGACGGGCGCTCTTTACGCGAAGGGCCAGAGTCCTTTCCACACCGCCGTGAGCCGCCGCTACTTCGAGCTACTTGTCCGGGATAGCGCGTGAGGGTGACGGTCTTCGGAGCGACGGGGGTCGTCGGCCGGGCACTGCTTCCGCTCCTCGCGGAAGAGCACGAGGTCGTCGCAGCCTCGCGCGGCCCGCACGTCACCGGGGAAGGACTGCGGTCGGTCGCGGCCGACGTCATCTCGGGCGTAGGCGTGGCGGACGCACTCGAGGGAGCGGACGTCGTCTACTACCTCGTCCACTCGCTCGGTGCGCGCGACTTCGAGCGGCAGGACCGTGAGGCGGCACGTAACGTTTCCCGAGAGGCTGCTCGCGCAGGCGTCGCGCAGATCGTCTACCTGGGCGGGCTCGGCGGAGAGGAACACGATGCATCCTCACACCTGCGCAGCCGCCGCGAGACGGGTCAGTGCCTCGCCTCTGATGGGGTCCCCGTGACGACACTGCGCGCAGCGATGGTGATCGGGAAGGGTAGCGCCGCATTCGAGACGATCCTCGGTCTGGTGAAGAGGCTACCCGTGATGATCACGCCGAGCTGGGTCTCGACACCGACGCAACCGATCGCACTCCACGACATTGCGCGCTATCTCGCCGGAGTGGCCGGCAGCGAGGCCGCCAGCGGCGAGGCCTTCGACGCCGGTGGGCCCGAGGTGATGACCTATAGACAAATGATCGAGCGGATCGCGGCTCTGCTGGGTCGGCGGCCCCGCATCATCGAGGTGCCCGTCCTCACGCCGGCGCTGTCGGCGCTATGGCTCGAACTCGTCACGCCCGTCAACGCCTCCGTCGCTCGCCCGCTGGTCGACGGTCTCCGCAGCCCGACTGTCGCGCGCGAGGAGCGGCTGCGGAAGCTGCTTCCGTTCCAGCTCACCCCGTTCGACGAAGCAGCCCGTCGTGGGATCGAGAACTGACCAAGCGGTGGGTGCCTCGAGTGCGTCGGCCGGTAGTCGGCGACCCGCATCATCAAGGCCGCTCTGGTGCCGCGATGGCCGCTGCGGCCTCGACTGGGCCGTCGTGAAGGTAGGTGGCGCCGATCTGCGCCGCAAGTTCCTTGCCCGCGCCTGCGCCGGCGACCGCAAGGGGAAACTGTGCGGACACATCGCGTAGCTCCTCGACACACGCGCTGAAACGCAATGGATCGACAGCCGCCATGACGACGAGGTCGGGGCGAAGCGCCCTCGCCGTCTCCGCGATCGTGGCAACCGGCGTGTCCGCACCGAGGTAGGTGACGCGCCAGCCGTGCTCGCGCAGGGCGAGCCCGAACACGATCAGGGAGAGGTCATGCTGTTCGCCCGCTGGGCAGGCGAGGAGCGCGCGCGCGCCTGAGCCTCGATCCCAGCCGCGCGCCAGGCCGAGCACGCGGCCGCGCAGCAGGTTGCTCGCAAAGTGTTCCTGCGCGATTGTGATCTCGCCACGCTGCCAGCGCTCGCCCAGATCGCGGAGCGCCGGGAGGACCGAGTCGCGCAGGACGCTCTCGAGCGTGAGCGACGACAGCAGTCGGTCGAGTGCCGCGTGCGCTCCGACGTCGTCGAAGGCGACGAGCGCCTCAACGAGCGTCCCGGCGGAGGGTAGGTCCCCCGCGTCGCCAAGCGCGAGCTTCGCCGCCTCCGCGGCAGAGATGCCCCGCCCCAGCGCGCCGGTCATCGTGCCGACGCGCCGTTCGTCCTCGGCCGAATATAGCCGGTAGCCACCCGCTGACCGCTCGGGCCGGGGCAGGCCGTAACGGCGCTCCCAGGCGCGGAGGAGCTCGGGGCTGACGCCTGTCCGCCGCGCGAGCTCGCCGATGCGGATATCTGTAGCGGGCATCGGTAGATCAGTGTACAGAGGTTTGACAAAGACTTGACAGTGACCGGGCTTCCCTGTACGTTAACTGAACAAACACTGAACAAGGAGGATCACAGCATGAAGAAGCTCGATGTGCTTGCAGCCGTGCTCGTCATGGTGGGGGGCCTGAACTGGGGACTTGTCGCCGTCGCGAAGTTCGACCTGGTTGCCGCTCTCTACGGGCTCGAGTTCGGCGAGACGAACGCCGTCACGCGGATCGTCTACGGGCTTGTCGGCCTCGGCGCGGCCTACCAGATCGCCCAGCAGGCGGCCATCCGCCGCCGCTGGTCCACGGCTACCGCGTAGCGATGGAAACGTCACATCACCGGTCAGTGAGCCTGGGCGCGGTCGCGGGATCGCGGCAAGGCTGGTCTCGGCTGCTCCTCTTGCTCGCGGCCGCGGTCTCGTTTCTGCTGTCGGTCTCGCTTTGGTTCGGAGGAAGCGAGCTCCAGGGAATCTTCGTGGGGCTATGGGTCCCTTCGATCCTGGCGCTCGGCGCCATCGTCCTGCCACGGCGCGAGCGGTCATGAGCAACATCGGCCTATTCGCCATCGGATGCGTCGTCACCCTCCTCGTCGCGGCTTCGATGGCGCTCCTCATTTGGGGGGCGATCTTGGACGGACGCTATGAGAACGACCGACGCGCAGCCGAGGAAGAGACTTCCTCGCGGGCGAGCGGGGCTCAGACACGGCGAGCCGTCGGAGCGATCTAGGGTCGCCAATCAACCGAAAGACGCCCCGAATCGATCCCCGAATCGTCGCCGAATGGACGGCAATACAACTCAAAAGGAGTCTCGCGGACGTGAAGCGCTCAATCTCGGTCTTCCTCGTACGCTTCGGCATGGTCGTCGCCAGCGTCAACGTCATCTCGGCCGCTGCCGGCACGTCGAAGTTGAGACAGCCGCTCAGCCCGGCGCTTCGCACGTCTCACACCTAGTCTCCCGGCTGGCGTCTGATCTCCGCGTGACGCTCGGCAGATCGCAGGCTTCGACACCGTCCGCTGCGCCGATCTTCACGTGGCGATCGAGGCTGCTTCGAGCGTCTGCCCCGGAAGGACTCATCGAGGACTACCTGCAGGGCATCGTCGCCGTCCTCCTGGAGGCGATAGCCTCGCTCCGCGATTGGCACATACCTGCCCCACGCCCCGCTCCAGGACGTCCCTGCGGGAGACCTTGTCGTAGAGCGCGTGGAAGCGTCGCTTCGGGTCGGCCTTGGCCGCCCGGTAGAGCGCTCGTTGCAGTTCTCGGACTTTGTCGGTCGCAGTCGAGCCCGTGCTGTTCACCGCGACGGCCGTGACCGTGTCGGTCTGGGTGCTTCCGGCGACGCCGGTGGAGTTGCCCAAGAAGCTACAGCTGTAGGTGCCGCCGCTGGCCGCCAGTGTGGCGCCAACCAAGCAGATGCCCTTCTCGTTCAGATTGCCGTAGATGTCATCTGTGAGCGAGGGATCGTGACCGGCTCTGCCGAGGTGTTATGAGACCCAGCCGAGAACATTCACAACAGCCGCCGCGCCCGCCTCCAGGTGGTCGCCGCGAAGACGTCGCCGATCAGCGCTCGAGCTGTAGCTTCTCGGCGAGCCAGGTCGACTGCCGGAGCCTCTCGCGCACGAACGACTCGTCATAGGCTCCGGCGCTCTCCTGCTCGGCAAGCTGGGCGGCGATGTGCGCGCAGACGAAGCCGAGATTCGCCGCCAGTGCGGCGGGCGTTGGGCCACCAACGTCTGCGCCCGGCGCCTCTTCGACGAGCTCGGGCCGCCCGCCACGCTCGAGCCGAGCCACGTCGGCCAAGAAGAGGATGGGGCTCGTCTGCTCGTCCTCGAGCGTCCGCACGAGCTGGAGCACCGTCCGCTCCGTGTTCGCTCGGGAACGGGGCGCGGTAAGCGCCTCAGCCTCGATCTCGCGGCCTGACCGGGCGAGCGATTTGACAGCAAGCGCGACCGTGGTGTCGACGCAGTCGCCGACAAACGCTCGGGCGCACTCGTCGTTCCAACGGTCGAGCCGGCGGATCAGCCGGCCCGCCGGCGCGATCAGTTCTCCGTCGGCTTCGACTACGGCACCATCGAGCTCGATCTGCCAAAGTTCGTCGTCGAGCCACTCAACGAGCCGCGCCTCAGCGCACGCATGGACGCCGTTCCGGCACTGCTGGATCTCGCCATCGACCCGCACCCACTCGCCGGGGGCCTCGGCGGTCGGTGTCGGCCACGCGTGCCGGCTGAACAGTCCGATTGCGCCCGAGGAAAGGAACTTGTAGGCGATCATCCCCGCTGCTCTCTCCATACCTGGAAGGCGCTGACAATCGAATCTGCGAGCTCGGCGGGAAACTCCGGCGGCGAGTCCTGTCCCAGGCGGTCTCGAGTAGCTCGCAGCTGGCTGAGGAAGCCCCGACAGGGAGGGCAGATCACGACGTGCGCCTCGAACTGCCGTCGCTGGCTGGTATCCAGCGATCCCTCGTCGTACTCGGTGACTAGGTCGTAGATCTGTCTACAGGTGAACATCAGGATCGGCTTTGCTTATCAGTCGAGCACCGCTTGAAGCGTGCGTCGAAGCGCCAGGCGCGCGCGATGCAGCAGGACGCGCTGGTTGGCGGGAGACAGCCCGAGCAGCAAGCAGACCTCGTCCGAGCTCAAGCCTTCGAGGTCTCGTAGCGTGATTACTACAGCTTGGTTTGGAGGGAGCGACTTCAGCTTCTCCATGATCGCACTCTCGGCTTCTTGGGTCGTCAGCGCCTCCTCCGGAAGCGCCTCCCAGCGGGTATTGATCGTGCTCCAGCAAGAGGCCCATCGCGGGTGATTCGTGGCGAAGAAGCAATTCAGTTCGTTCTCATCTCCGGGAGGGGCGCCGAGCGACGACAGCGGGGCACTGCGCGCCTCCATCTTTGCCCGGCGGCGCGCGCAGTTTCCCAGGATCGTGAAGACCCAGGTGCGGAGCGAGGAGCGACCCGCAAAGCCCTCGAGCCCGCCCAGCACCGCGATCCAGGTCTCCTGCACGATCTCAGCGGCCACTTGCCTGTCCGGCGCGTAGAGCCCGGCGAGGCGGAGCATCCCCGGCCCGAGGGCTTCGAGCAGCTGACGGAAAGCGGCCTCATCGCCGGCCCGCAGCTGCGCCAGGAGCTCGCGCTGATCGATCGCGGTGGCGCTTCGGTCGTCTGAGGGTTCGGAGGAAGACGTGGCAAACGAATCTTTCCCGGTTGTCCGCGCGTGTAACGCCTGCCCTCGCCCGTGTCTCTACCAAGGTATGGCTCTCTTCGACGTCTCACCCTCCGTCGCTCGCGACCAACACCTGCTCGCGCTGATGGCGGGTGGCGACGAGGGCGCCTTCCGGGAGTTCTACGGGCGCCACGCCAAGACGGCCCTGGGGCTCGCCATCCGAGTCCTCCGCGACCGAGCCCTCGCCGAGGATGCAGTCCAGGAGGCGTTCCTGGCTGCCTGGCGGCAAGCCGGCAGCTACCGCGCCGCGTGGGCCAAGCCTGCTTCCTGGCTGCTCACCTTCGTTCACCGGCGGGCGGTCGATCACGTTCGCCTTCAGCAGCGACACTCCGCCGCCTCGCTCGAGCTCGAGACGCTCGCCGGGCCGGTGGCCGAGGATGAAGGCATCAACGGCATGCCGACCCGGGCGTGGATCCGCGCTGGTCTCGACCGTCTCTCGGCGCGGGATCGAGAGGTGCTCGAACTCGCGTACTTCGCCGGGTTGACCCAGATCGAAATCGCCGAGCACCTGCAGACTCCCCTCGGCACGATCAAGTCACGTACGTCCCTCGCCCTGCAGCGGCTGAACGAGGCCCTCGCCGCCTAGTGACGAGCAGGCTGTTGAGAAAAGACAAAGCCGCGGGAAGCATCAAACAACGCGAGAAGGGGGCAGCGTGTGGGGTGCCAAAACTGTGTTCCGAGCCGCAATCGCGAGGGAGGGTCGGTTTTTTGCCGTTGGGAGGGTCGAGTGCCGTGTGCCTACGCCGGCGACCGCTGTGGAGGCCGCTCAGGCGGGTTCGAGCGCGGTGATGCGGGGCGGCAGCTCGACGTCGAGCGCGGCGAGGATCGCGCGCTGAGCGTCGGTTGGCTGTGTGGTCTGCTGGACGGCGCCGGCGGCGCCTTCGAGCGTGCCGAGGTGCAGCCGCTGCAGCTCGGTGGCGATCCGCCGCCAGCTCTGGCCGCTCTGCCGCTCGGCGATCCGGATCAGGAGCAGGGCGAGCCAGCAGACGACGACGTGGGCGCGGATGCGCTGCTCGAGCCGGTGGAAGACGGGCCGCAGCTCGAGCGTCGTCTTCAGGTCGCGGAAGGAGCGTTCGGCCTCGCGCAGGTTCTTGTAGCCGAGCGCGATCTCCTCGGCGGAGAGGTCGGGGTCGGAGGAGGAGAGCAGGTACTTGCCGTCGAGGCGCTCCTCGGCCGCGAGCTTGCGGCGGTCGACCAGCAGCCGACCGGTTGCCGTCTGGCGGAGGTAGCGCGACAGCGTCGGGTGGTCGCGCAGCGCGCACTCGGCGCGCGTGTGCGCGGCGCGAGCCTTAGCCGTCTTCGCCTTGCGCTCGCCGGCGATCCAGTGGCCGCCGCCGCGGGTCAAGTAGCGCAGGTTCGCATCCGAGGAGAAGCCGCGGGAGAAGTGACCATTTCCCATCTTGCCGCCTATCGGCTCAGCGGCTTCGTGCTCCTGGGGGGAGATATTGTCATTGTCACGAATGACAAAAACTCGGGCGTAGCCGGCGCGGGGTGAGCGCTGCTCTCGTCAAAAACGCAGGCCGCCCGCCTCACGTGAGCGACCAGTCCACGGCGCACCACGCACGCGTTCTCCGCCGAGGCGGCCGTCGCAGCCGCCCGCGAGCTCGGCTTCCCTGCGGTCGTCAAAACCGCCGCGCCTGGCGCCCACAAAACCGAGAGCGGGGGCGTTGCGCTTCGCCTCACAACAGCGGAGGAAGTGCGCATCGCCGCAAGGCGCATCGGAGCGCCGCTCCTGGCCGGGGTCTCCAGGACCCGGTCTTCGGCCCGCTGGTCGCCTTCGGGCCCGGCGGCGTCCTCGCCGAGCTGATCGGCGATGCCCGCTTCGCCGTCGCGCCCCTGACCGACGTCGACGCCGACGAGCTGGTCCGCGGCGGCAAGGCCGGCCGGCTCGTCGAGGGCTTCCGCGGCGGCCCGCCCGCCGACGCCGCGGCCTTGACCGACCTCGTCCATCGTCTGGCGCGCCTCGCCGAGGAGAACCCGGAAGTCGCAGAGCTGGACCTGAACCCCGTCCTTGGTCTCGCCGCCGGCTGCGTCGCCGTCGACGCGCGCGTCCGGCTGCAAATCCGCTCAGCCCGCGAGCTCCGTCAAGAGCTGGTAGCCGCTGCGGATAACCGGCAAGAAAGACGCGAAGGCCATTGGAGGCCCGCAGCCGAATCCCGGGTCATCTCGCCGCAGCCCGATCAGACGCTGCTCGCGCTGCCAGCGATGATCGTCGCGCTCATGCCCTCGTCCCGGCGCTACTCCGTCACGCTCCATCCTTCGCCGCTGATGTTCCCTATCTCTCTGAGGGAGTTCAGGGCGACCCGCGTCGGCACGATGTCCGGCAAGCCCGCGCACATCGCGATGTCAGAAGCCGAGCCCGACGCCGCTTAGCTGCGCCGGTCGTTCCCAGGCGTGCTACCGGCGGAGCGTCTGATCCTGGTGAACCCGAACGAGCCGGAAACGCGGCGGCAGTGCACACGAGCTCGGCCACTGGGTTTGCCAGTGTCTCGAGGGGCATACCGCGCCGATCTATTGTCGCGCTGAGGACGTTGGCGTCGACCCGGCGGCGAAGGCGCTTGAGCGCGAGGCGAATGTTTTTGCGGCGGAGCTGCTCATGCCGGAGGCGGCGGTCAGATCCCTCGGTGAAGACCCCGGCGCTTTCGGCGATCGATCAGCGCACTGCCTGGCAGCAGCGGCTGCAGGCGCAACTGTTCCACCAGGGGGTGCCGGCCGGATTGAGGCTGCGCACCCGCGCCGGCCGGGAGGCGCTCGCCACCGCGGAGCTTTCCCCGGCCGGCCGCGAGCTGGTCGCGCTGGCGCTGCGGATGATCGAGACGATCGACCGCGAGCTGGCGCCGCTCGACCGGGAACTGCGCTCGTTCGCCCGCCGCCAGCCCGGCTGCCGCGCGCTGATGGCGCGCCTGTACGGGGTCGGGCCGGTGAGCGCGACCGCGATCCTGGCCGAGCTCGGCGACGCCCGCCGCTTCGGACGCTCCGACGACGCCGTCCGCCACTCCGGCCTCGACGTCACCGTCTACCAGTCCAACGACAAGCGTGCGCCCGGCCACCTCTCGCACGAGGGGCCGGAGCTCTTGCGCTGGGCGCTGTTCGAGGCGGCGCTGTCGGCCACCCGCGCCGGCTCACCCGACCACGGCTACTACCTGCAGGTCGCAGAACGGATCGACCACAACCGCGCCTGCCTCTCGGTCGCGCGCAAGCTCTGCCGCCGCGCCTACCACATCCTGCGCGAGCTTGGCGACGAGGCACTCGCCGCAGGCCGAGGAGGCGATCGCTGCTGCCGCCTAACCATCACGCCAACACCCACGCGCGCCTGCCCGTCATCACGCAGATCCTTTGCGGCCCGCTCCCGCACGGAGCCTGCCGCCAGGGCCACGACGGCCTGGACGGCCTCTAAAGACCGAGCGGCCGCAAGCACCCTCTTGCGGGGATCACCCCCCATCGATCATCTTGTCGCCGGACGTCTGTCCGTGCACCTCGGTAAGGCTGGGCGCCCGGCGCGCATCAAGACCGCCCCTCGTGGTTTCCCGGAGGAGAGGCCGATGCGCTGAGCCGCGCACACGTCCCTGTCAACCCACGCCCGCGTGCGCGGGGCCTCACTACAGGTAAGGCTCCATCGTTTGTAGGCAATCGAGACAACACACGCGCCAACCCAAACCCTAGGAGCTCACGTGTCCCTCGCTCTTGAGAAGGGTTCATCGCGATGGAGCCCAGGCGGAGGTGCTCATCGACGGGCCCTGCGACCGCCTTCCGGGCCTAGAAGGAGGCCGCTGCGCAATCCCACATGAACAAAGGGATTGCGAGCTGCGAGGTGAGCGAATGGTGAGCTCGAGGCGGGCGTCCCTCGCGCCTCGAGGACGCCGGCGAGCTCGGCCTCCAGCGCCTCGAGGAGCTCGACCTCGAGGAGCTCGGCGACGCCGGCCGGCGTACAGCGGATGAATCCTCGGTGACCCTCGGCAGCCTTGCGCCTTCCTGCTGCGTAACGCATCCGCCTGCGCCGGCGACGGGCACCCGCGCCGCAACGGAAGCGGGGCTGCCTTAACCCATGCCTGCGTCTTGCGCGCGGGCGCGCTCCTTCGTTCCTCTTGGAAACTGATGCACGGCGGCGGCATTCACAACGACGGCGGCACGCTGACGCTGAACGAGAGCAGCGTCACCGGCAACACCGCCACCGCTACAGACATCGGCGGCGGCGGCATCGCAACCACCGGCGGAACGCTGACCCTCAACGAAAGCTCGGTCACCGGAAACCAACTCACCGGCTCCGGGAGCAGCGGCGGTGGAATCTCCAACGGCGGCCCCGGATCGTTGCGCGGTCCGAGCACAGTGACGCTCAAGGAGAGCACTGTGAGCGGGAACACCGCGACCGCCTTTGGCGGCGGTGTCTACAACGCGGCCGGTGGCGCGCTCGCACTCAAGGAGAGCGCCGTACTCGCCAACGTCGCAGGCACCAACGGAGGGGGCATCTACAACGCCGGCGGGGCGGTAACGCTCGATGAAAGCATCCTGAGCGCCAACGTCCCGAACGACTGCGTCGGTTGCTGAATCGGGTACTAGGGAGGCAGGCAGGCTCGGCGGCCTGTCCTGCCTGCTCGGCCCATTCTCTCGAACGGGGGACCTAGGACCTCCGCGCCCTGGGGATGTCATAATTCCGGACGTCGAAAAGGCGCTGGATCCCCGCTCAGGCATCCGCTGTCTCCGCGTGGAGGAGTGGGAAGTGACGGACTCCGAGGACGAGGCGCAGCTCGCCGAGGAGCAGGGCGTGGTCGCAGGCCTTCAGTGCGCATTCGAGCAGCTCGTTGCCCGGCTGACCTCGTCCAGGAGTGGCGAGACCGCGACCTCGAGGTCGTGACCGCCGCAGATCTCGATGCTCTTGCGCGCGTGTAACTAGCCGGAGCCGCGACGTGGATAGCCATCGCCACGGCATGGAGCGACAAACGAAACGTTACCCGACAAGATCGCGCGGATGGCGTGTGACCAGCTGTGTTACCCGTCGGCCGCGATCTGGCCCAAGACAGAGACGATTTGAGAGTGATAAATCGAGCAACGAGACTGCTTTCGTCCAAGAGTCCCAATGGAGCCCAAAGGCGCGGGCTCCTTCTCATAATCCGGTCGGCAACAGCGACTCTGCGCCCCCGCCGCGACTTGCGCAGGGGGTCGTCGCGAGCCGTGTCCGCGTGAGGTGGGATCAGGCCGATTTGACGGACGACGACTGCGCGGGAAGCAAGGTCGCGCCGAGACAGACGTTTGCCGGCTACCAAACCGGCCCCGCCGAAGGTACGGTGGCGGATGCGATGAGCGAGCTGCTGCGACGGACGATCGTCTACGAAGACGCAGGCGACGGCGGCGGCTGGGTGGTCGCACGCATCCCCCGGGTCCGGGGTGCGATCAGCCAGGGCGCAACCCGACGAGGAGGCGCGCGAAAACGTGATTGACGCGCTCCGAGAGCTGCTCGCGGCCCGGTTCGGTTCGCCGCCCGAGCTGCCAGACCGCACCGACGGCGACTCGCTTGAGTTGACGATCGCGGCTTGAAGTCGATGACGGGGGAATCGCGGCCAGTCGCTGAGAGAAACGATGAGTTCTTCGCCGAATCGAAAGGATGCGCGATGGCCCAGGTGAGCTACGTCAACGCAACCTGCATCTATGCGAACAACCCTGTCCCGGCCGTCAACGAACTCAACCTCGAGATCGCTGACGGCGAGTTCATGGTGCTCGTCGGCCCTTCGGGCTCTGGCAAGTCAACGGCCCTGCGCATGCTCGCCGGGCTCGAGCCGGTCAGCGGTGGAACGGTGCAAATCGGCGGCGAGGACGTCTCAGACAAGGCTCCGAGGGACCGGGACATCGCCATGGTTTTCCAGAACTACGCGCTGTACCCCCACATGTCAGTTGCAGAAAACATGGGCTTTGCCCTGAAGCTGAGGGGCGTAGAGAAGAAGGAGCGGCAGGCGAGGGTGCACGAGGCCGCAGCGATGCTCGACCTCGAGGAGTACCTCGGCCGCAGACCCGGCGCGCTCTCGGGGGGCCAGAGGCAGCGCGTAGCAATGGGCAGGGCCGTCGTGCGAGAGCCGAGTGTCTTCCTCATGGATGAGCCGCTGTCGAACCTTGACGCCAAGCTGCGTGTCGAGACGCGTGCGAACATCGCCGCCCTGCAAGCGCGACTCGGCACAACCACGATCTACGTCACACACGACCAGGTCGAGGCGCTGACGATGGGAGATCGTGTCGCGGTGCTCCGGGACGGGCTCTTGCAACAGGTGGACACGCCGCGCAACCTCTATGACTCTCCGGTGAACGAGTTCGTTGCCGGTTTCATCGGCTCGCCGGCGATGAACCTCCGCGCGGCACGTCTCGTTCCAGGTGGCGCCCTCCTCGGCGATGTCGTGATACCGCTGCACCAAGAAACGCTTGATGCGGCACACCGAGCCGGTCTCGAGACCGTGACACTCGGTCTCCGGCCTGAAGCCTTCACGAGTAGCCTCGATGGTCCCCTCCGGCTGCAAGTGACCCTCGTGGAGGAGCTCGGCGCCGACGCGTATGTCTACGGACAGCTCCCTGGAGACGACCCGAACAGCAAGCCGTTCGTCGTGCGTAACAGCAGCCACATTTCGCCGGCCGTCGGAGATGTTCTTGGCCTCGACGTCGCCCAGGGCACCGAGCTCATCTTTGATCCGGCCACCGGTTCTCGGGTGAAGTAGGGAGTCGCCGCACGAGCGGCTCGCCGATTCCGAGTTCGTCGTCCGAGGTCAGACACGTCTTCGGCCACGGGAAGTTGCTGCCGTGGTGCAGAGGTCTCGGACCGTTTCGCTGACACGTCGACGTTCGCCGATACCCAAGGAGATGGTTCGATGTCCCGCAAGATCCTCACGCGCCTCACGGCAGCGCACCCGCTGGCTCAGACCACTGTGCCTGCGGTTGCATCGTTCCCGGGCGCGCCGAGTCCAAGCGCATCGTTCGACTGGCGCCAGCGAGCGATCGATTACGACTCGTTCGTCTACAACTGGTCGCGGCCAGGCCGGTTTCCAACGATCGCGTGGGATCACACGCACTACAACATGCGTGATGACACCTACAAGATGCCGTCCTATTACGGCGATAGCCGGCTCGACGCGGACGGCACGCAGGAAGCGGTTGGACAGATCGCATCCGTCGTTGGAGCGACCCTGGTAGGCATCGACAAGTCGAACCAGGACGGCATCAACTACGTCGACATGCTGCGCACGTTCTACTGGCCCAGCCTCGGGATCGCACATCACCAACCCACCGTCCAAACCTCCCTGGCAGGCCAGGCCGACCTCCATGGCGGTCACAGCTATTGGTATACGACCGCAGCGAACGTCCTCTACTACATGCTCGGCGCTCAGTACCCGAATGCGACGAACATGACAGAAATGCTGCGGAGCATCGCCGACAGGTTCTGCGATCAGGTTGTCGCTCTCGGCGGCGCGAGTGCGAACTTTGACGGGCAGGGATTCAACTTCTCGACGAGGGCGAAGAACGCCGGCAACCGAAACGAGGGTGGCGACGGGGCAGCCGGCACGGCCGCGATCGAGCTGTGGGCCTATGCCAAGTTCGGTGACACGAAGTACCTCCAGGCGGCGAAGTGGTCGATGGACTACCTCGAGCGCTCAAACTCGAGTCTCTTCTACGAGATCCTCCCTCAGATGGCGCCATACCTCGCGGCGAGAATGAATGCGCAATTCGGCACCGACTACGACGTACGCAAGTACTTCGACTGGATCCTCGGTGGATCGGCCGTACGCCCCGGGTGGGGCACGATGCTTCAGCGCTGGGGGAGCTACGACGCCTACGGCCTCATCGGCAGTCAAACTGACGGCGGTGGCTACGCCTTTGCGATGAACACCTTTTCCGCCCCGCTCTTTGCGGCTGCTGCGAAGTACGACCCGAGGTTCGCGGACACTGTTGGCCGGTGGATGTCGAACATCCACAATGCAGCCCGCTTCTACTACCCGGACCAGATGCCGGCCGGGAATCAGTGGTACGGAGCCAGCTACATCAACGACCCGGCGCACGTCATTCCGTATGAGGGGCTCCGCGCGACGGAGAACGGCCACACGCCGAACGCGACGGGCGACCCCTCCGCCTACGGGCAGCAGTGGGGGCTGAACTCCGAAGTCACCACCGACCTCGGTCTCTATGGTGGGAGCTGGGTTGGGTTCCTCGGCGGCTCGGTCAGTTCCACGAACGTCCCCAACGTCCTGCGGACAGACCTGAACGCACTCGACTTTTACGCGACATCGTCGTATCCGACCTACCTCTACTACAACCCGACGTCCGGCCCCGTCGGAGTAGAGGTGACGCTGACCGGCGCATCGGATCTCTATGACGAAGTCACGGACCGGGTGCTGTTGCAGAACGTCTCCGGAACGGAGACGGTGACGATCCCGCCTGGATCGACGATCCTGGTGATCGCGGCCGCCAGGCGATGACGACGACAGCGCATCAGAACGCCGACAAACCCTGGTACTTTCGACCGCTCAACAGAACGTCAACGAACTTCTTCTAGCGCCCAGTCGCGTCCTATGCACCTGCCAAACGTCCCATACAGGCTCACGCGCCTCAGAATCATCATGTCGGGCGACCCGAGTGTCCCGTACGAAGTGGAAGGCGTGCTGAATCCAGCAACGGCGTGGGGAACCGACGGTGAACTCTATCTATACCCGCGGATGGTCGCCGAGGGGAACGTCTCACGCGTGGGAAAGGCGCGCGTGGTCTTGGTTGATGGGGTACCAACCCGGGTGGAGCGGCAGGGCATAGTTCTGGAACCTGTTCGCCCTTGGGAGCACGGCCTTCAGCACGGGGGCGTCGAAGACCCCCGCATCACCTGGATGCCTTCCCTCAACGTCCACGTCATGACCTACGTCGCATTCGGACCGTTCGGACCCCGACCCGCGGTCGCGATCTCGCACGATCTGGAGAATTGGGCGAGGCTGGGACCGTTCCAGTTCGAGTACGACGACGCCCTTGAGATCGACCTGAATCTCTATCCGAACAAGGACGTCGTGTTCTTCCCGGAAGCTGTACCGGATCCAGACGGTCGACCGAGTTACGCGGTGATCCATCGTCCGATGTGGGAGTTTGGGTTCACACACGCAGACGAGGTTGCGCCCCTTCCGGCTGGCACGACCGATTCTCGTGCAAGCATTTGGATCTCATACATTCCGGAGGAGGATGTGCGGGCGGACATCTCGGCGCTCACTCGCCCGAGAGGACACCGCTTCGTGGCCGGCTCCCAGTTCGAGTGGGAGAGCCTCAAAGTAGGGGGAGGACCACCGCCGATCAGAGTGGACGAGGGCTGGCTCCTGATCCACCACGGCGTTGCGGGCAAGATTGCCGACGACCCGTTCGTGCCGCAAACCGACGTGTTCTACTCGGCAGGAGCGCTGATCCTTAGCGCAGCCGATCCGTCGCAGGTCATCGCGCGCACGCCAGAGCCGCTCCTCGTGCCCGAGACACCGGATGAGCTTGTTGGCACAGTGGGAAACGTGGTCTTCCCGACGGCAATCGAGTCGATCGAGGGTAAGCACTATGTCTTCTACGGCATGGCTGACGCGAAGATCGGTGTCGCTCGTCTTGAGCGAACATAGTCCTGCGCGGAGCCACAGAAGCGACGGGCTAACGACTCGCGACGTCCCGTGCGCTACAGTGCGCCCGACCTAAGGGTCGTACCACTCAGGCGAGGGCGAGCCCTGCGCCGAAGACGCGTACGCATAGAGATCTGAAAACGAGTGGCCGCGCGGTGGCATCCGGACAGATGCCGTGCGCGGCAACGCGGAGATAGGAGGCGTCTGATGTGGCGCATTGCCCTAGGCGACCACGCCGCCGTTCACCGCGCCGCCCGTGACGAGAAGGTCCACATCTTTGCCGCGCTTACCGAAGAGATCGCTTGGCGTGCAGGGCAGGCCGTCCTGGGTGAGCAGGCGTGGATGCGGGTCTTGAGCGCGGTGCGGTGCTTGACCCGACGCAACCGGAAACGCGCGAGCTCGCGCTCGCCATGCACCTCCGGACCGGGCAGCCAGACCTCCATCACCGGCTCGAGCCGACCGAGCTCGGCTAGCAGCCGCGCGCCGATCTTGTGCGCCATTGCACACGAGCGGCGCAGCTCTCTTCACCTTCTGAGCGTCAGCGAGCCCGGACATCCCAGCCGGCGAGCTCGAGCTGGTCGTGGACAAAGCGAGCGCCGGTCGTCGACTCGATCACGCCGATCACTTCGAGCGGGGCGAATCGATCTACCAGCCGCGCCAGCCCCGCCGCTGTCCGGCGGCCCCACCGCGCCGGTCGCACCGTGCTCGCGTCACGCTCGCTTGCGTGCCATTCGAGACGCTTGCGGCTCAGATCGATTCCGAGGACGATTCATTCTTGGCCTCCTTGAGGTCGGTTGCGTCGACGGGCGAGTGTGCCCGGCAAGGAGGCCGCCCTTCATGGCATTCGATGAACGCCTGTGATTCGGGGTCGGTAGCCGCCCCGCCGGTGCGTGAACCCCGAGCGCGCTGATCGCGAGCCTCGTTGCTCTGGCTGTGAAGGCGGAGCTGTTATCCGTTCCGAGGGTGAGCGTCCCGGGGTCCGTTGCTCGTCGAGGGCCTGCCTCTGGTGGGCGACCTCAAAGCGCTGCGTGCGCTGCTGGCGGCGCTGGGCTGCATCGCGGCAGTCTTCGACCACGCGCCGCGTCACCCCGAACTCGCTGAACCTGTCAGCTAACGGCGCCCCCGGCACACTCAGGCAACGGATCAGCGCTGCCGCGAGCCTCGTCCTCGCTGCCCAGCACGCTATACGCGGCTACCCCGCGGGCGGACGACGCTGAGCCCCATTATGCTAACTTGGCGAGCATTGACGGGCTCCCCGGCTTCGAGGGGGAGTCCCCACGTCTCGGCTCCGAGGGAGCATGACCGAGCCTTTCAGCAGGCCAACGGATGAGGTTTCTATGCAGCCTGGAGCTGGGCACAGTGCCCCTTCGACCGCTCTTCACCCTTCGCCGGTCAGCCCCCCGGCGTGCGTGGCGGTAGCGGGCGCCGGGGGCTTCGGTCAGTTTTGCCTGGAGGCGTACCGGCAGACCGGTGACATTTCAGTCGCGGCAGTGGCGGATCCTAATCTGGCCGGGAGCGCGCCTCGGACGCACCCGGAGCTGTCCATCACGGCGGATTGGCGGAATCTCCTCGACGTTCCGACGATCGAGGTGATCCACCTCGCCACGCCACCCCTCCTCCGCGCGGAAATCGCCGTTCCGGCTCTGAAAGCCGGGAAGAGCGTGTTTTGCGAGAAACCGCTGGCCCTCTCTCTCCGCGAAGCAGACGAGGTACTCGACGCTGCGCGCCTCGCCGGCCGCAGCGTGGGCGTGGACTACGTTCTCCGCCATCATCCCGCGTTCGAGTTCGTTGCTCGGCTATCTGCTTCTGTGCTCTTTGGACCGTTGCGGACCTTCTCGCTCCAGAACTTCGCACAGGTCCTGCCCGACGATCACTGGATGTGGGATACAGAGAAGAGCGGAGGCATCCTGGTAGAGCACGGCGTCCATTTCTTCGATGCATATGGGCAGATTGCCGGCGCTCCGGAGGAAGTCTGGGGCAGCGCGCCACGGAAAGAAGCGGTTCAGGTGACTGTCCGATATGTGAGCGGTGCGATCGGCCGCTACTATCATGAGTTCGCATGGCCGCAGAAGGTGGAGCGCACCCACGGAATCATGTTTTTCGAGCATGGCTACGTCGAGATCGACGGCTGGATTCCTGAGCGGGTGCACGGTAGAGTGGACGCACCAGTAGCGGCGCTCGAGGCCGTCGTCCGGCCCCTGTGCCCTTCACTTGAGGTGTTCGAGGATTCTGGTGCCATCTCTTTCGACGTTCGGTTTCCAGATCGCCAAGCCGCCTACCGGTCCGCCATCGTCGAGGGGATGCGCGACCTCATTGCTAAACACCGTGGCCCGAGCCATCGCATGGTCGTCTCCGCGCACGACGCCCGCGACAGTTTATCTCTGGCACTACGGGCTCGGCGCGCTGTCGAAACAGGAGGGCACGAGCGATTATCCCGCTGACAGTGGTTTCAGGATCAGAGACAAGACATGAGGAGCAGCAAGCGACTGGGGCAGCAGACCCTCCGGCTAACCCGCAGGGCCCACGGCCGTCTCATTGCCCACGGCCGTCTCATTCATTGCTGACAGGCGAAAAGCCAACAAAGGGAGGATGAGCTCAAGTGAAGAAGCGATGGATTGTGTTGCTGGGGGCGACTTTCGTAGTTTCATGCATGGTTAGTGCCCAGAGCGTTTTGGCACGCGGCCATTCGGTAAGTCCATCGGGATCAGCCGCGCCGAAGATTACACGCTGTACCGCCAAGGGCACCGTCACGTACATGTACTGGGGTGACAGCGGGGACAACGCTGCCCATAAGAAGAGCATCGCGGTTGCCGAGAAGCAATGCAAAGGCCTGCACGTGAACCCGATTTGGGATTCGGGGAACTACGATACCGATCTGGCCACCAAGATTGGCTCCGGTAACGCTCCGGATCTCTTCCAGCTCGACGCCTCGAAGCGCATTCCGCAGTATGTGAGCCAAGGCGCCCTCGCACCCCTGGACACGTTCGTGAAGCAGCAGAAGATCCACCTGACCAAAACCTACTGGCCGCAGTGCGTGAACGAACTGACGTACAAGGGGCATGTGTACGGCCTGCCGCGCACTTGCAGCAACCAGAGCCTGCTCTTCTACAACAAGGAGATGTTCCGAGCCAAAAAGGTGGCATTCCCGACGAACAACTGGACGTACAGCAACATGGCAAAGGCAGCCCAACAGCTGTCCGGAAGCTACTCCTTGCCGCATGACCAGACGTCTCAGCTGCGGTTCGGCATGGCCTTCAACACCGACGACTTCCGCACCGAGCAGTTCATGTGGGGCTGGGGCGGTGACTGGCTAAACAGCAAGCTCGACCGGTGCACGATGACTAGCCCGGCGGCTCGGGCGGGTTTGCAGTTCCTGCACGACATCGCATACAAAGACCACGGTATGCCTACCGCGGCGCAGGCCAGCGGCCTTCCGGACTACTTCGGCGGGTTCCAGAAGGAACGCTATGCCATGGCGTTCATGGGTCCGTGGGCGCTCAACTATGCCTTCGGCAAGAAGCCGGGCGGCCAACCGCTAATCAACTTCGATTGGGGCGCGGTTCTGACGCCGCGTGGGCCGAAGTCTCGCCAGGCCGTGATGGCCTCGACCGGACTGGTGATCTCCAAGCACTCCAGTCACAAGAGTGCGGCATTCTGGCTGGCTCGCTTCGATAGCGAAGGCAACGGCGCGGTGCTGACCGGCGCCTACGGCGTCGACATGCCGGGGGCGAAGGCGCTCTGGCGCCACCCGGCCGTTGTACGCGAGTACGGGAAGCCGCTCCTGGCCACGATCAGGAAGAGCAACCTGACCGGCCGTTACCCGAAGCTAGTGCCACAGTACGACAAGTTCTGGAACGTCATCAGCACCGACCTGCAGCCCTTCTGGCAAAACAAGGCGACGGTTCAGGCGGTGACATCAAAAGCCTGCGCCGACGTCACCAGCCAGGGGCTACTGGGGGGCTAGGCGCAGTATCCTTCCGTCGGGCCGGCCCCTGCCCCCCACCGGCTGATCCGGTGGGGGCCGGGGCCCGCCCCTCGGCAGTTCGAGCGGCGCGTGAACACACAGCCGATTGGAGGAGATAGCGCATGTCGGCAGTAGAGACGGCGCCGCGGAAAAGCGGCAGGGCGCGCCGGTGGTCGCGGTCTCGCGAGGCGCGCTGGGGAGTCGGTCTGACCTCTATTTGGCTGGTCGGGTTTCTCGTATTTGCGGCGGTCCCGCTTGGGATGTCGGTCTATATCAGCTTCACCAACTGGGCGCCGATCTCCGGACCGTTCTGGCACGCCCACACCATCGGGCTGCAGAACTACGTGACCTTTCTCACCGACCACGTGTACTGGCACTCGGTGTTCAACACGATCTACTACGCGGTCGGCAGTGTCGCTGTGGTCAATTTGGTCGCGCTGCCCATGGCCATGCTGCTCAATCAGAAGCTGATTGGGTTGAACATCTTCCGGACGATCTTCTACCTGCCGGCAATCCTGCCGGCGGTCGCGGTCGTTCTCGTCTTCAGGCTGATCCTCTTCCCGGGAACCGGACTCGTCAGCTGGATACTCACCAAGGTCGGCGCTCAGTGCGACACCACCCAGGTCACGTGCAACCCAGTCGACTGGCTCAACAATCCGAGGCTGACCATGCCGGCCGTCATCTTGATTTCGGCCTGGGGGGTCGGGCAGACGCTCCTGATCTACCTGGCCGGCCTTCAGGGTATCGACAAGGGACTCTATGAAGCCGGCGACGTCGATGGTACGACGAGCTGGTCCAAATTCCGGTACATCACACTGCCCCTCCTGACCCCTGCCATCTTCTTCAACGTCGTCACCGGACTCATCGGGGCATTCCAGGAGTTCACCAAGCTGGTGATCTTCGCCGGTGGCGCGGCCGCCACCGGGGGTCCTCGGCAATCGCTTCTGACGACCTTCTGGTACGTCTACGTCGAAGGCTTCGACTATTCCCACATGGGACTGGCAACCGCTATGGCCTTCGGTCTCTTCGTCCTCATCCTCATCTTCACGGGACTGAACTTTCTCGGCCAAAAACGGTGGGTGTTCTATCAGGAGGAGCGTCGCTGATGAGCACCGAGCTCGAGTACACCGCACGAGTCCCGGTGACAGCGCTTCCTGTGGGCGTGCCAAAAACGCCCCGCCTGCCGGCGCGTGGCTTCGGCTCCAAGCTGGCGGCCTACGTCGTCGTCGTGCTCATCTCGATCACCTCGTTGTTCCCGCTGTACTGGATGCTTGAGAACTCGCTCCGCACCGCCGTGGATGCAGGGGCCACCGTCACCCTGGTGCCCAAGAGCCCGTGGCAGTGGTCGAACTACTCGACCATGTGGCACTACCTGCCGTACCCCATGAGCACCTTCTTGATCAATAGCTTCATCGTCGCGGGGCTGGTCACGCTCGGGACGGTGATCTCCAGCGCGCTGATCGCGTATGGCTTCGCCCGCTTCCGCTTCTTCGGACGCGAAGCCTTTTTCGCCGTGATCATCAGCACCATGATGATCCCGTACGCGGTCATGATGATCCCGCAGTACGCCCTCTTCATCAACTTCTTCCACTGGGGCAGCGGCGGCTCGCTCTTCGGCTACCACAACCTCCGCCAGTTCCTGCCTCAGATCGTGCCTGCATTCTTCGGCTCGCCGATCTTCATCTTCCTCCTACGTCAGTTCATCAGAGGGATTCCATACTCTCTGGACGAGGCGGCCATGGTCGATGGCGCCGGGCCGCTACGAATCTTCTGGACGATCATCCTTCCTGAGCTTCGGCCTGCGCTCGCCGCCGTGATGGTTCTGACCTTCATCGGTAAGTGGAACGACTTTCTCGGACCGTTGATCTACCTCCAGGATCCGCACAACTGGACCGTGGAGTTGGCGCTCAACGGCTTCGTGGGCCGTTACGGCACCTCGTATCTCAATCTGCAGATGGCGGCTTCCGTGATCGCCATTGCGCCCATCGTGTTCATCTACTTCATCGCCTCGCGACAGATCATCCAGGGCGTCACTCTGAGCGGCGTCAAGGGCTGAGCAGGCACGAGTGCTACCCCGCGTTGCCAAGTCTCGAGCCATCTTGCTCCTCATTGCAGCGGTTCTCGTCGGCCTGATCGGGGCGCGTGTCGCGCGACCGCAGCAAGGCGGCCAGGCCGTGCGGACATCACGAGAGCCGGCCGGCTCCTGGACGGCGGCGGCGCCTCTTCCGGTTCCCGAGGTGTCGCAAGCCACCCTCCTCCTCGCCAACGGCGATGTGCTGATGACGGGTGGGGAGGACGTGAAGGATGGCCGTCCAACCCCCGTCGTGCAGCGATATCACACTGCTGCTGGAAAATGGTCGACCGTGGCCGCGATGCGGCACGAGCGCATCGGCCACACGGTGACCCGGCTCGAAGACGGCCGTGTTCTTGCCGTGGGCGGGCTGGGGAAGAAGCTGCAGCCGCTCAGCTCGGTCGAGGTCTACGACCCGGTTCGCGACCGCTGGGCTTCAACGGTGCCGCTACCGGCCGTTCGGTTTTCGCACACCGCCACGCGTCTTCCCGACGGCCGCGTACTGGTGGTGGGCGGGATCGTCCACCGCGCGATCTCCCGCAGTGTTCTCATCTTCGATCCGCGCAAGCCGGCCTGGCGAGCCGGGCCGCCGACGCTCGCTCCGCATGCGCAGCAGAGTGCGCTGGCGCTTCCCGACGGGCGAGTTCTGATCGCCGGTGGGTATGGCGGCAGGGCAGAAGTCTACGACCCGAGATCCGGCACGTGGACGGAGGTGGGAGGCCCTGACGTACGCGCCCATCCGATTCTTGCCGCCGTGCGCAATGGGCATGTCCTGCTGGCCACGGGTGTCGACAACGCGGGACGGGCATTCAGCTCCGCCAGCCTCTTCGATCCGAAGACTGACCGCTGGAGCTCGGCCGCAGCGATGGCCACCGGGCGGGACTCCCCCATCGGTGCGGAACTGCGCGACGGCCGCGTCCTGGTCGCCGGCGGAGCGGCCAAGCGACAGGTGCTGCGATCGGCCGAGATCTACGACTGGCGGAGCAACCGCTGGGCTCACGCCGCCCCGATGCGTCAGGCGCGATCCGCGGCGTCGGCCCAATTGCTGCGGAACGGTCGTGTGCTCGTCTGCGGCGGCTCCTGGTACGGCACCGTCCTGAGTAGCTGCGAGCTCTACCACCCCTAGGATGGGCTTCGGACTCCGAGCGGTTGGGTCATCCTGCTCTCAGGTCTTCTCGCACCTGGCTCTGTCGTTCGGCGGCAACGTCCTCGCCATGCTGTTGTCGCTGCCGATCGTCCTGGTGTCGATCGTCGCGGCGTTCGCTGTTCACTCGCTGAGTCTGGTACCGCTGGGCGTCGCCCTTCTGGTCGGCGCGTTGCCCAATCCGGCATGCATGGGACTCCAGACACTCGCGCGAGAGCTCGCCCGCGGTCACACCGCGGATCTCCGCGAGCAATGGCAGGGGCTTCGCATGTACTGGAGGGTGAGCCTCAGAGCGTGGTTGATCGCCGCTGCAGTCAGCGTCATCTGCGTGCTGAACATGGCGTTCTACGGAACACAGGCCGCGAACCCTGCGACTCGCTTGCACGCGGTCGCCGCGCCGCTGTTCGCCGTCTGGACTCTCATCCTGTTCCTCTGGCTCGGAATCAACCTGTATGTCGCTCCGCTGCTGCTCGCCCAAGCGGAGGCACGCGTGCTCCTCGCCTACCGAAACGCCGCCGTGATCATGCTGTCGAGGCCGGTTGCCAGCGCGATGGTTTCCCTCGTCTGGCTGGGTGCGCTGGTCTTCACATCGGCCACGGCGCTGGCGACCATCATCGGGCTGGCTCTGGCCGCGTCCATCCAGCAGAACGCACTCAGGCTGGTGCTTCCCAACCTCCTGCCAACGCCGGGCTAGCCAACGCAATGAGCACACTCACCGATCCTCTCGACCCGGACTGCGCGCCCTCCGCATCAGACCCAGAGCCGTGTGCGGCGGCGTCGAGGCCGGCGGAACGAAGTGGGTGTGCGCTAAGGGCACGGGCCCAGGCGATCTCACCGAGGTCGAGGTCATCCCGACGACGACCCCACCCGAGACGCTGGGTCGTGTCGTCGAGTTCTTCAAGCGCGACAGTGTCCGCGTTGCCGCGCTCGGCGTCGGCTCCTTCGGGCCCGTCGACGTGCGCGTCGGATCGGAGACGTTCGGCTGGATCACAAAGACCGCGAAACCGGGTTGGAGCAACACCAACGTCGTCGGCGCGCTTATCGAGGAGCTCGACGTCCCCGTTGCCTTCGACACCGATGTGAACGCGGCAGCGCTTGCCGAGCAGCGCTGGGGCGCCGCTCGGGGGCTGTCGAACTTCATTGACATGACGGTGGGCACGGGCCTTGGTGCCAGCATCGTCCTCAATGGCCGACCGTCCACGGGCTTGCGCATCCCGAGTTCGGCCACATACTCATCCCGTATGACCACACCGTCGATCCGTCCCCGGGTTCCTGCCCGTTCCATCGTCACTGCCTTGAGGGCGTGGCTTCCGGGGAAGCGCTGCGCGCTCGCTACGGCAAGCCGGCCGAACAGCTCGATGATCAGGGCGCCTGGGCGCTCGAGGCGCGCTACCTTGCGATCAGGATCATGAATGCCGTCCTCACGGTTTCGCCCGAGCGCGTTGTACTTGGCGGCGGTGTGGTCAAGAAGCCCGGCCTTCTGCCGATCGTTCCGGACTCGGGTGAAGGAGCTCATGAGCGGCTACATCGAGCTCGCTCGCGAGGTCGGCAACATCGACCACTTCATCGTCCCGCCGGCCCTCAGCGACCGCGCCGGCGTCCTCGGTGCACTCACCTGGCAATGGCAGCACACCCCGGATTGGCGAAGTGAAGATCTTCGGCAATCGGAAGCGCGAAGCAGACGACGTCGCCTGGTCCCTCGACGAACCGCTTCCTCTTCGAGATGCTCCTGCGCGTCGTCCCTGATCAGGTGTACTTCAAGGACGTCCGAAGCCGCTTCCTCTGCGTTAGCCCGACGGCAACCCGCGCCAACGTACGAGCGAGGCGCCGGGCACTCCATACGGGCTAGCCGTCGAGGTTTGCTGAAGGCGCTGTCGTTGGTGGGCCCCTCGTGCGCGTCGGTCGCATCGGCGGCGGCTTCGTCGTGGTGTTCCAGCACTCGCCTTCGGTGTGCGTCGGTCGTCGTAGCCGGCGCGGAAGTCGTCTGGGTCGAGCGCGCTCCGAGCGTCAGCTACCCTGTCAACGCCGGACCGGGGAGCGGGGCACTAGACTTGATGGGGAATCATGAGGAGCACCATCATTCGCGCGGCAGCTCGAATTGCTGCTGTTGCGGTCCTTCTTCTTGTTGGTACCGCAGCAGCCGCCTCATCGCGACATGCGTCTACCGCGAATCAGAAGATCAAAGTGCGGGTGGGTGCGTACATGCTGGCGTTTACCCCCAAATCCGGGACCATCGCGGTGTCTCATGGTGGGAGCGCAGTTCTCCAGATCAGGGAGCTGGGCGGGGACGCCAAAGTAAATCTCCTCAAGTCGACCAAGAGGATTACCCATTCCGGCACGAACTGGACGCTCTCCGGCAACGCGCGGTGGGCGTCATTTCAGCTCACGCTCACGGCTTCAAGTCCAACAAGTGATGGGCAACCATCCGGTAACGCTCTCATCGGCCTGACGCTGAAGGTCACGCCGAGCAAGGACGCGCCGACAGACCCCGGTCCGGATGTCACACTCGTCCACGCGCCTGCCGCCGCGTTGAAAGAGTACGCGGCGGCACCCCCGGTCGCCGGAAACAATCTCTTCCTCTCCAACACCCAATTAGGCAGCACGATCCTGTACTTCTCGAACTACACCGCACTCGGTCCGTACTTCGACCGCACGCGGTCGGGGGTAACCCAGCCAAACTTCCCCTATTTGCGTGCCGGCACCAAGGGATCGTTGGTCGGCGTGTCCCGGGGCTCCTTCGGTTACGTTCCGCCGCCCAGCAGTCTCGGCTCGCTACCCCACAAGAAGACGACTGTAGTCGTTTCCAGCTATCTCTACCTCGAGCCCGCGATCCCGTCCGCTGAATCAGACATCGCCACGGCGTACCTGCGGGCGCTGGATACCGTCGACTCGGCAGTCGCTCAGCCGTCCGTTCCCGCCGCCGACTGGCAGACCCTCGCGGCAAGATCTGCGCCCGACATCGCCGATCCATCGAATTGGGTGACCGTCAACGGGCATCAGTACCTGCGCTCATACGTCTCGGACACTCGCTCCGCCCCCGAGCTGCTGACCCAGGCGGGCGTGCTGGCAGGAATCAGGGCTTACGAAACCCGATACCGCACGTCAGAACCCTTCGACGCCACGCTCGATGCCGATCTATCCACGTACTACGACCCGGTGTACGGCACCGTCATGAACAGCCTTCCCCACGATCCGTCGGCACGGGGAGAGAGCTGGTATTTCGTCAATAACCTGATCTCACTGTTGCAACTGGCGCAGACTGGCGACGGTGCAGCCAAAACATTGCTGCTGCAATCGGTGGACGCAGTAATCAAGCTGGCGCATGTCAACGGATACGAGTTTCCACAGAACTTTGCTTACAGTGACCTCAACGGATCAGGCTCGCAAGTTGAACATGATGTTGCGGGAGGGTATGCCTGGTTGATGCTGGGAATGTATGAGCTAACGGGCAAGGCGCAGTATCTGGATGAGTCCAAAGCATCCATTGCTCATGTGGCCGGCACGGGCTTCGACCTGTCGTACGAGACACACATGTCGGCGTTCACAGCCGCAGCCGCGCAGAGGCTCTACACGATGACGGGGGACACCACCTATCGCGGGTACGCCGTACTCGCGCTGGCCAACCTCTTCCACGCGGTCCGCCTCTGGGACTGTACCTACGGAATGTGTAAGAAGGGATCGGGCTATCACACATACATGGGCCTGAACCCACTGCCCTGGTCGGACTATGTCGCCATGCTGGAGCAGTACGAGGCGTGGCTCGGCCTTCAGAGCTACATGCGATACGCCCAGAACGAGCCGGCCTACATAGCGAACCTGGTCAAGGCGTTCATCCAGTACTCGCCGCGGACCCTGCAGTACTCGCTGCCGCCATTGCTGCCGTCCGGCGCAGCGTCATCCGCTGCCGGGGAGTATCCGTTTGTGCCGCACAACAACCTGAGCTGGCACATCCCTCTTGAGGATCTGCGGGAGGGAGAGGTGGCCAGCGGGGCAATCGGCCAGGAGCTCTATGGAGCGGGCGGCCCCTTCATGTTTGCGGCCTACGCGCAGTAATCAGGTGTGGTTAAGCTCGCAGCTATCCGAGGACCCAACCAAACCACGTACTGAGTCCGTAGGGTTCGCAAACTCAGGCGGCCTCGTATTCGTGGATGAGTCCGCCGAGGAGGTCACGACGACGTGGGTGAGCAGTCGCATTCAGCGGCGTTGGGTCGCGGCCGTTCGGTGGTAGGAGGTGGAGCGCGCGGTGCGGCCTCTGCTCGTTGTGTGCGCCGGGATAAACCGGCATGGAGAAGGAGAGGAGGGAGCTCTACATCGAAGGAGTAGCGATCCACGGTGGCCCCGAGTCATGCGCCGGCGTTCGTGAGGGCGGCGGTGAAGCGTTG